>NZ_SPMY01000073.1 GCF_012939955.1 Candidatus Accumulibacter phosphatis | reverse complement strand
GCGGCGTCTACCAGGCGGTCAGCGTCAAGCCGTTCAAGAAAGCGCTGCCGGCGTGAGCGATCAGTATGCGGCCGCCAAGCGGGAAGCGGTCATCCAGCAGCGCCTGGCCGTGCTGCTTCCGCAGCGTTGCGAACTGATCGACGACTCGGCTCGACACGCCGGTCACGAAGGTGCCCGCGGCGGCGGCGCCCACTATCGCTTGTTGATTGTTTCGCCGGCCTTTCTCGGTCACAGCCGTGTCGCCAGGCACCGCATGGTTCATGAGGCCCTTGGCGATCTGCTGCGCAGTGCGATTCACGCCCTGAGCATCAGGGCGATGACTCCCGAGGAAGCGGCCTTGACGTCGGCGATCGATTCCTGATCGCGCTTGTTTCACCCCCCCCAAAGAATTCAAAACTCACACCCACAGAAGGACACAGACATGCACAACCTCTCCAAGCTGGCTAGCGCACTGCTGCTCGGCGCCATGATTTCCTTGCCGGCGGTGGCGGCCAAGAGCGGCACCCTGGTGACCGTAAACGGCGTCGCCATTTCCGACAGCGTCGGCAACGCCTTCCTGGCCGAACAGGAAGCCCAGGGCACCGCCGCGACGCCCGAGCTGAAGAACGCCATCAAGGAAGAACTGATCCGCCGCGAATTGCTGGCTCAGGAAGCCAAGAAAATGGGCCTCGACAAGCAGGCCGATGTCGCTGCCCAGGCCGATCTGGCGCGGCAGGCAATTTTTATCCGCGCCTTCATCCAGGACTACATCAAGAAGCACCCGATCAGCGACGCGCAGCTCCAGGCCGCGTATGACCGCGTCAAAACCCAGATGGGCGGTACCGAATACAAGGTGCGCCATATTCTGGTCGAGCAGGAAGCGGATGCCAAGCAGATCATCGTCAACCTCAACAAGGGCGACAAATTCGAAACCCTGGCCACGCAGTCCAAGGATCCCGGCTCACGCGAGAAAGGCGGCGACCTCGGCTGGAGCAGCCCGGCCAACTACGTCAAGCCTTTCGGCGAGGCGGTTACCGGCCTGGCCAAGGGCAAGTTTACCGAGACGCCGGTGAAAACCGATTTTGGCTATCACGTGATCCTGCTCGAGGACAGCCGTCCGCTGACCCCGCCGCCCTTCGACCAGATCAAGCAGCAACTGGCGCAGCGTCTGCAGCAGGAACAGATCCAGAAACTGGTCATCGATCTGCGCGCCAAGGCGAAGATTCAGTAAGTCGCCTTTGTCGTATGTCGTAGGCAAGGAGAAAAAGGCGCCGGCTTTGCCGGCGCCTTTTTCAATGGTGGCAGCCATCTGAAAACGATGGCGGACTGGCCCGCGCTGGCCATCCCGGCATATCTGGATACGTCACACGCCTGGCTTAGTCAACCCAGCGCCGCGCGTTGCGGAACATGCGCAGCCAGGGTGAATCGTGCCAGCCGCGCGCGTCCCAGTCGGCGGGGCGCCAGGACATCTGGACGCTGCGGAAAACGCGTTCGGGGTGCGGCATCATGATCGTGAAACGGCCGTCCGCAGTGGTGAGAGCGGTGATGCCGGCCGGTGAGCCGTTCGGGTTGTCCGGATAGCGCTCGCTCGGCTGCCCGGCCGGGTCGACGTAACGCATCGCCACCAGCGCGCGCGCCTGCTCCTCGGCCGAGGCAAAAAGCGCGCGTCCCTCGCCGTGCGAGACGACCACCGGCAGCCGGCTGCCGCCCATGCCGGCAAAGAAGAGGGATGGCGACGCGGGCACTTCGACCAGCGAAAAGCGCGCTTCGAACTGCTCGACGCGGTTGCGCTCGAAGCGCGGCCAGGCGTCGGCGCCGGGAATCATTTCCTTGAGCGCGCTCATCATCTGGCAGCCGTTGCAGACGCCGAGGGCGAAGCTGTCCGGGCGGGCGAAGAATGCCGCGAAGCTGTCGCGCGCACGCGCGTTGAAAAGGATCGTTTTTGCCCAGCCCTGGCCGGCACCGAGGACATCCCCATAGGAAAAACCGCCGCAGGCGACGGCGCCCTTGAAATCGGCGAGGGTGACGCGGCCGGAGAGGACGTCGCTCATGTGCACGTCGATGGCGGCAAAGCCGGCGCGATCGAAAGCGGCGGCCATTTCGACGTGGCCGTTGACCCCCTGTTCGCGCAGGATCGCCACGCGCGGGCGGGCGCCGCTGTTGATCATTGGCGCCGCGACATCGTCGCCGGGGTCGAAGCTCAAGCTCACTGACAGGCCGCTGTCGGCGGCGTCGAGAATGCGGTCGTAAGCCTGCTCTGCGCATTCCGGGTTATCGCGCAACTGCTGCATGCGGAAACTGGTTTCCGACCAGGCGCGTTGCAACTCGACGCGCGGTTCGGCGAGCACTGCTTTGGCATTGCGGATGATGCGCACCTGGTCCCAGGGATTGGGCGCGCCGATGAACTGGCTGCAGGCGCCGAGCCCGGCGGCACGCAGGATAGCCATCACCGGGCTGCGTTCGGCGCGGCGAATCTGTACCACGGCGCCCAATTCCTCGTTGAACAGGGCGCCCATCAGCCGCTCGAAGGAACGGCCGCCGAGCAGGTCGGGGCGTTTCTCGTTGCCATCGACGTCATTCATCAGCGGGTCGTAGCAGAGACTGTCGGTATCGATCGAGACGCCGCAGTGCGCGGCGAAAGCCATTTCGCAGATGGTGGCGAAGAGGCCGCCGTCGGAGCGGTCGTGGTAGGCGAGGAGCAGGTTTTCGCTAGCCAGCTTGCGGATGGCGCCGAAGAAAGCCACCAGGCGGGCCGGGTCGTCGACATCCGGTGTTTCACTGCCGGTGGCGTTGAACACCTGCGCCAGCGCCGAACCGCCGAGGCGATTGCGGCCAGCCCCGAGGTCGATCAGCAGCAGGTCGGTGTCGCCGACATCGAGCACCAGTTGCGGAGTCAGCGTGCGGCGCGCATCCTGCACCCGTGCGAAGCCGGTGACGATCAGCGACAAGGGCGAGACGACCTGTTTTTGCGCGCCGGAATGCTGGCCCGCTTCTTCGTCGGTTTTTTCGTTTCCTGCTTCCTGCCAGGCGCTGCGCATCGACAGCGAATCCTTGCCGACCGGGATGGCGACACCGATCTGCTGGCAGAGGTCGGAGACCGCACGCACGGTGTCGAACAGGCGCGCGTCTTCGCCCGGAAAACCGGCGGCGGCCATCCAGTTGGCCGACAGCTTGACGCCAGCGAGCGCGGCGATGTCCGCCGCGGCGATGTTGGTGAGCGCTTCGCCGACCGCCATGCGCCCTGAAGCCGGCGCATCGAGCACTGCCAGCGGCGTACGTTCGCCGATCGCGAACGCTTCGCCGAGATAGCCTTCAAATGCCATCAGCGTCACCGCCACGTCGGCGCAGGGTATCTGCCAGGGTCCGACCATCTGGTCGCGCGCGGTCAGGCCGCCGACGCTGCGGTCGCCGATGCTGATCAGGAAAGTTTTGTCGGCCACCGCCGGCAGGCGCAGCACGCGAGCGGCCGCTTCCCTGAGATCCACTGCGGTGGCGTCGAAAGGCACGCTCAGTGGCGGCAGATGCGTGGCCGTGCGTGTCATCCGTGGCGGCTTGCCGAGCAGCGCCTCCATGTCCATATCGACCGGCTGGTTGCCGAAATGGCTGTCGGCAACGACCAGGCGCTTCTCGCGGGTGGTCACGCCGACGACCGCAAAAGGGCAACGCTCGCGCTCGCAGAGGGCGCTGAATTCGGCCAGGCGCTCGGGCGCGATGGCCATCACGTAACGTTCCTGCGCTTCGTTGCACCAGATCTCGGCCGGTGACATCCCCGGTTCCTCGATGTTCACTGCGCGCAGTTCGAAGCGCGCGCCGCAGCCGGCGCCGTGCGCCAGTTCCGGCAGGGCGTTGGAAATGCCGCCGGCGCCGACGTCATGTACCGAGAGAATCGGATTGCCATCGCCGGCGGCCGAAGCGTCGCCGGTGGGGGCGCCCATCTGCCAGCAACGGTCGATGACTTCCTGCGCGCGGCGCTGGATTTCCGGGTTGCCGCGCTGCACCGAGGCAAAGTCGAGATCGGCGCTATTGCTGCCGGTGGTCATCGAGCTGGCCGCGCCACCGCCGAGGCCGATGAGCATGCCGGGGCCACCGATCTGGATCAGCAGGCTGTCGGCAGGCAGAGTTTCAGACTTGAAGGACTGGCTGGCGGCGATACTGCCGACGCCGCCGGCGAGCATGATCGGCTTGTGGTAGCCGCGCAGCAGGCGACCGTCCGGGCTGGCGGCACTGCCGGTGAACTGCTCGTAGGTGCGGAAATAGCCGGCCAGGTTCGGGCGGCCGAACTCGTTGTTGAAGGCGGCGGCGCCGATCGGCCCTTCGAGCATGATGGCCAGCGGCGAAGCGATGCGCGCCGGGCGGCCATAGGCGGCGGATTCGGCTTCCCAGGGTTGCAAGGCCTTCGGGATGTTGAGGTTGGAGACCGAGAAGCCGCACAGGCCGGCTTTCGGCTTCGAGCCGCGGCCGGTGGCGCCTTCGTCGCGAATCTCGCCGCCGGAACCGGTTGCCGCCCCCGGAAAAGGCGAAATCGCCGTCGGGTGGTTGTGCGTCTCGACCTTGGCCAGGATGTGCGTTAGCTCCTCGTGCCAGACGTAGCGAGCATCGGCGCCAGGGTGGAACAGCGGCACGCTGGCGCCTTCGATGACCGAGGAATTGTCCGAGTAGGCGACGACGGTTCCCGCCGGGTGCGCCTGGTGTGTCTCGCGAATCATCCCGAACAGCGTTTCGCTGCGCGCCTGCCCGTCGATCACCCACGCAGCGTTGAAGATCTTGTGCCGGCAATGCTCCGAATTGGCCTGCGCAAACATCATCAGCTCGACGTCAGTCGGATTGCGCTGCGCTTTCAGGAAAAGTTCGACGAGGTAATCGACTTCGTCGTCCGACAGCGCCAGGCCCAGGCGCGTGTTCGCTGCGGCCAGCGCGGCGTGCCCGCCTGCCAGCAGATCGACACTGGTCAGCGCTTGCGGCGGGAAGTGGCGGAACAGTTCCGCGCTCTGCGCGAAGTCGTCGAGCACCGTTTCCAGCATGCGGTCGTGGAGCAGGGCGGCGATCGTCGCCCGCTCGGCAGCCGACAAGGTGCGCTTGCCGGTATCGAGCCGGAAGGCGATGCCACGTTCGATGCGTTCGACGGTGAGCAGGCCGCTATTCGCGGCGATGTCGGTGGCTTTCGACGACCACGGCGAGATGGTGCCGACACGTGGCGTGACCAGGAACAGTTCGCCGCCGCCAGCGGCCGCGGCCGGCTGTTCGCTCTGCTCTGCCAGCAGCACTGCCAGTTGCCGCCGCTCGCTGTCGCTCAGCGCGCTGTGCAGGGCGACGAAGTGCCAGTAGTCGGCAGCGGCAATGCGTATTCCGGGGACGCCAGGAACGGCGGCCGCGAGGCGCTGCTGCAGACCCTGCAAGCGGAAAGACGAAAACGCGGCGGCACCGCGAAGAAAAAGGATATCGGCCATGGCGGGCGGGCTGCAGAGAAGGGCAGGCAAAGCTGCGTGCGGAAAGGACGCCAGGAAAGATCGGCGAGGAGCCGCGATTATAGCCGACCGCGGAGGGGCTCCGACTGTCGCGGCCGGCGGCCGGCGCGTTGTTCAAGGCCGGGCCCCGCCGTGCCGGCGAACACCGCGCCGCTTTGCCAGACTTGACACGGCTTTTGCTGTTTTTTGCGGCCAGCCGGCAACGGTGCTCTACCGGGAAGGGCTGGTTCAGGTCGATGGCAGCCGCAAGGGCCGCGGCTACGCCGGCCGCCTCCAACTGTAGCTTGGAAGCCCCTTGCCATTCCTGAGAAGTCATGACTGCTTGTCGGAATATTTTACATTCATCAACTGTTTAGATGTTCTTGCCTGGCAGACCGTTCACATTGTACTAATTTAATATCATTTAATTTGATGCGTCGTTTCTGGCCCCGATTTTGCTTTACACGGTTCGGAGCGTCTATGTCGTCAAACGTAACTGACTTGTAGCCAAGTGATTGCCGAGTTCAACGAGATCGGTAGCAGTAGTTTTTCAGGGATGGCAGACGTGATCCCACTTCGATTCAATTTTTTGTCAGGAGATACCCATGTTGAACTCATTTTCCGCTATGCGAACCGGCTTGGCGATTGCCGCGACGATCGCCTGCAGCAGTGTCTTTGCCGCACCGACCTATGTAGGTAGTTGGCAAGTGGACGACGGTCCAAGCTGGACGGTCGTTCCGCCTTCGTACACCGGCCAGGAAGCCGCGGCTCTCCTGTTTGGTGGCGCCGCCTCTGATTACGTGATTTCGACGATCGACAGCCTTGTTGCGAACATCGACCACTTGACCTGGGTCAGCACCTGGGCCGGCGCTTGTGGCGGTTCATTTCCTTGTGGAACAAAGGTTGCTGAAACTTTCGAAGTCAGCACCGGCGGCTTGTATGCGACCCCCGGCGACACCTCGGCCTATGTCAGTGATTGGGCGATAGGAACGGAATACACGAACTACGCGTTCAAGGTTGACGCTGCAGTACCAGAGCCTGCCTCTCTGGCGTTGCTGGGTATCGCTATCGCCGGGTTGGGCGTGACGCGCCGCCGCAAGACGGCCTGAACTGGTAAATAGGCGGGCAGTTCCTTGAGCGCTCTGGCGGGGTCGCCGCCAATCCGCTCAAGGACGCGCAACAGGTCGCGAAGCTGCTCAAGAATCTGCGTATCGAGCAGACCAGATCACGCTCGCGTCATAGCAAGGACAAGGAGGCCTTGGCCGAGAGCAAGAATGCCAGCGTGGTGCGCAAGCACAGGGGCCATGAGCAGATCCCAAAGTACTTCGCACAGCGGATCAATGCCTTCTATCAGAAAACCTTCAATGCGTGGCTCAAGCTGCCGCGCCCCTGCCTGTTCGCCACCGCGGTCGTCAGCCCCAAGGGCAAAATCGTCAAGCGTTACCGGCACGAGGACGTGAAAACTCCCCTGGAGTGCCTGGCCCAGCTGTACGACAAAAACTTGCTTCAGATGAACCCCGGGGTGACGCTGCTGGCCTTGCAGGCACAAGCACGCTCACAAACCGACCTGGCCGCTACGCAGGCCATGCAACGCGCCAGGGGCAGCCTCTTCGACAGCTTTGACAAAGCGAAGCAGCGAGCCTGACGGCGCCCCCAATCCCCTGCCGCCGAGGTTCCGCGATGCAAACTGAATAGATAGTCGGAAGGCCCCGCCAGGCCTTGATCTTGGATAGAGTGATGTTATCGAGACAGGCACCTATTTGGAGAAGAAAGGAGGCGTAGCTATCAAGCCAGTGCCGAGGTGACGCCGCTGGTGCTGATGTTGACCGGCGGTGGTCGTTTGTTGGAAGACCTACGCCGACTGCGCCGTTGCCGAGACGCTGCACAGCATGAACGAGACCAGGAAAGCGTTTCGTCTGATTGTCGTCAAATACAAGCGACAGGCCGAACTGTTCGATGACGCGCCGAAATATCACGTCATCGTCAGCAACCGCGCCGAATCAACCGCAGACACCCTGATCTGGTATCGCCAGCGCGGGGAGACCTCCGCGAACGGATCAAGGAGTTGAAAATCGGCTTCGGCATGGAACGTATGCCCTGCGGACAGTTTGCCGCCAACGCCGCGTTCTTCCGCATCGGCGTCATTGCCCACAACCTGTTCGTCCTGTTCAAGCATGCCGCCCTGGGCACCGACCGGCAGCGCCACCAAGTTGCCACCGTCCGCTGGCGTCTGTCTCATCTGCCGGGCAAGGTGGTGCGCCATGCCGGGTCATGGGTGTTGAAGGTTGCCGCAGACACCGTCGACTTGTTCCGCAGCATCCGTACCTGCAGCGTCGCGCAGGCCGTGGCAAATTCTCCATAGCCGGCGACCGGTTCCGCGCAACACCCCGCCAAAGATGCCTCCGCGCCGCGACGCGCGAGGAGCGGCTCGTCCAAAATTCGCGTCAGCAGGTCATTGGGATCCGGCAGCCCGTCTATTGTGTCCTCGGCGACACTCAGCACGCTCTGCCGCGGGAACTTCCCCGCCGTCAGGCATCCAGCGAATGCCACAGCCCTGGCATGTACGGTCGGCAAGAATTCCAATCGCGGGATTTGGGTTGTAGCCGCTATCACCCAATAAATCGGGCTCCTCCATCAACCCGCGCGATGCAACGGGTGGAAGCCCGACTCATCGGGTGATGGCAGCAACTTGCCTTGCCTGCGGGTCGGTCAATCCCTAGGGGTGGCCCAAGCGTCAGCCTAGGCGTCGATGAGCCGGCGAATCATGCGTTGGTACTGCGTATGCTGCTTTGCCGCCTCCTCCTTGAAGAACGCGACGCTCTTTCTGCTCCGGGCCACGGTAACTTTCACACCTTCCTCACGAAACGCCAATTCGGGGAAACACGGGACGCAGCAGCGGGGAAACAGGGACGCTGCAGGGTTTTCCGCAGCCAGGATCGCATTCACGACATCCCGAACGCAGTTCTAAACCGTGGCCTGTGCCCGAATCTTGTGCCGAATCTCCGCGCGCAGCAGCCAGTCGCAGGCGCTGCTCGCCAACATCCGTGAATGCTTCGACAGCGTGATCCCGGGGCTCATTGCCACTTGCGACGCCGACGGAGTCCCGAACATGGCCTATCGGTCGCAGGTCCAGTTCATTGACCTCGAACACGTGGCGCTCGCCTATCCGTTCTTCAACAAGACCCGGCAGAACGTGCTGCTCAAGCCAAAAGTCCGCCTGCTGCTGACCTTGCCGTCGGCCAAAAAACGGCAACCGCGTGCTTGCGGTTGCCGTTGTCGTCAGAGTCTCGACTGGATCAGGCGGTCTTGCGACGGCGTGTGCTGGCCAGACCAGCCAGGCCCAGGCCCAGAAGGGCGAGGGACTCCGGCTCGGGGACCGCTCCGCCATCATCACCACGGACCAGGAAGGTCTCCGCGGCCGGGTTGTTCCGGTGATCATCAGTCGGAGCCAGCGGGGAATGCCAGACGTAGCCACTTTCCGCATCACCGATGTCGCAATGGTCGTGTTCGGTGCTGAAGTAAGTCGCAGCGCACTTGACCGACAGGTCCGCATTGGTGAACGCCGCTACCAGCTCCACGATGCTTGCGAAGCTGGCGTTCCATTGATCATCGGTCGCAAACTGAAAGCCGTGGTGCAGTTGCACCACTCCGCAACTGGGGTTCTCGCCGGCGCACGGGGCGGCGTATACCCATTCCAAACCGCCCGCCGCGACGATCACCGACGAGGCGGGTGCCTCTCCCAGCAGGGTGATTGCGCTCGCCGGAGCGGTAACGCCCATGCACAGAGCTGCAATTGACGCTGCTGCGAGTTTCTTGATGGCTGGTTTCATTGTCTTGTTCCTGTTGAAAGTATAAAAAATGACATAAAAAATGGGTTTGCACGCGCAAGGTGGCAATTTGCTGAATCCTGTCGCTCTGCTGAGGATGGTTTCGCCCGGCTGTTTTTCTATAGCGCTGCCGTCTCGCCACAATCCTGTGCTGACGTGTAAGCACATACCGTGCCACATTGCATTTTCGGCACGAATAGGTCTATTGTTCAAGGTCTTAGAAGCCGCCCTCCGGAGCGGGAAAATTCCACAATAAAAATGTCTTATTGTCAGTGTAAAATTAGTCGACATAAGAACACCTGTTCGCAGGAGGCGGGAAACGGGGGGCGCAGCAGGGTTTTCCGGAGCCAGGATCGCATTCACGACGTCCGCAACTCAGTTCTAAACCGTGATCTGTCCCCGAATCTTGCGCCGCATCTTCGCCGAATCTTCCGCCCCCGAATCTTCCGACGACGGCTGGGACAAGTACCGCGAACGCACCTTCGCGCGCGCCAAGGCCAGGGGCTGTATCCCGCAGGACGCGCAGCTCGCGCCGTGCCCGGCGTCGATGGCGTCGTGGGGCTCGATCCCCGCGGCCGAGAGAGCGTTCCAGCGGCGCCTGATGGAAGTCTTCGCCGGCTTCGCCGAGCACGCCGACTACAAGGCGGGCAAGGGGATCGCCGAAATCGAGCGCCAGGGCAAGCTCGACAACACGCTGATCTTCTACATCTGGGGAGGCAAGGGCTCGTCGTCCGAGGGGCTGTACGGCAGCATCAGCGAACAGCTCGCACAGAACGGCATCCCGACCAGGATCTCGAACCCATAACCCATCGAGGCCCTTCTTCAATGTGAAAGTCGCGCAAGCGACTCACGAAACTCCCTTCTCCCTTGCGGGAGAAGGGGCAGGGGAAGGAGGGAAACGGTCATGACTTTCATGATTTGGGGTGGTCTCCACGTGTCATGACCGTTAATGTGAAAGTCGCGCAAGCGACTCACCGAAACTCCCTTCTCC
>NZ_SPMY01000072.1 GCF_012939955.1 Candidatus Accumulibacter phosphatis | reverse complement strand
GGAATCGGCAATCGCCCCGGTCAGGCGATCGATCAGGCCGATGCGACGATCGACGGCGCTCAGCACCAAGGCGCCCAGGTCCGAGGACACCTCACCGGCGCTGAAATCGGCGCGAACCGTGAAGCCCGCAGCGGGCGGGAGGTGGAGTTGTTCCGGGGTAAAATCCAAGGCTGGGCGAGTAGTGGTAGGCATTTTTTTACGAACTGGTTTCTATAGAACTCCAATTGTATCAAATGTTTACGTGCTTACTCGCCCTCTTTATGCAACATCCAGGTTAATAAGGTAGCGAACGGGCGATTGTCCAAGCACATCATGAGCTTGTCAACATGCATATCTGCTTTCGAGATGCATGGCGCTTGCTCGGCGGCCCAAAAACAGGAAACCGGCACTGGGCCGGTTTTTCTTCATGCAGCGATCACTTCAGGCTGAGGACCCACTTGGCCAGGGTGTTGGCCTCTTCGGGCGTGACCTTGTTCGGCGGCATCGGCACCGGGCCCCAGGCCCCCTTGCCACCCTTGATGATTTTCTCGGCGAGCATGGGCTCATCCTTGGCGGTGTACTTGTTGGCCACGTCCTTGTACGACGGACCGACGACCTTCTTGTCCACCTGGTGGCAGGTCATGCAGTTCTTGGACTTGGCCAGGGCCGCTGCGTCTTCAGCCTGGACGGCACCGGCAGACATTACGCCGGCAGCAGCCAGCAGGCTCACGTAGATCGCTTTCATACTCTTACTCCGTTCAGAAAGATGGTTTGGTACGCCGCGATATTATTTCAGTTTGGCCCGCTTGCAAAGCCCGTTGATTCGCGTTACCGGTGGCGCAAACGTTAGCGCACATAACGCATTTCCAGCACGGAGCGTTGACAGCGCCCGGCAGTTGCTGCCCGCCTCGCGGCCGCTACGGCCGGTGTCAATGCCTGCTCGAAGCGCCGAGGAGGAGACCTGCGATGATGAAGAAGCCCCCGAAAAGACGATTCTGCGTCCGCAATGCGCGTGCGTCGCGCAGCCAGCGGCGCAGTCGCGACACCAGCAGCGCATAGCCGGACATGACGAGGATGTCGACCGCACACATGGTAATCCCGATGAGCAGGAACTGCGGCCACTGCGGGCTTCCCGCGTCGACAAACTGCGGCACCAGCGCAGCGATGAAGAGAATGGCCTTCGGATTGCTCAGATTGACCAGCAAGCCCTGCCAGAAAAGACCGTTGGCAGGGGCCGGCACAACCCCTGCCTGATCGATTCCCGCTATCGGCGCCCGCCATTTTTCGATGCCCAGCCAGATCAGATAGGCCGCACCAGCGAGCTTGACCAGATCGAAGACGAAAGCCGAAGTCGCCAGCAACACGTTGAGCCCGGCCGCGACGACCATCAGCTGTATCAACAAAGCGGCCTGCAGGCCGAGGATTGCGCGCAGAGCGACCCAGTAGCCGTACTGCAATCCGGCACTCATGCTGGTCACCGCTCCCGGGCCCGGTGTAACCGAGATCACCAGCGCCGCCAGCAGGAAACCGAGCCAGAGGTCAAAGGGCATTGGCGCTCCCAGATCAGCGCCTCTTCAGCTGTTCCAGATCGCGCACGGCGCCGGTCGCCGCCGATGTCGCCATCAGCGCATACGCCTGCAAGGCTTTTGAAACCACTCGCTGACGCGTAGCTGCGGGCTGCCAGGCAGCGTCGCCGCGGGCGTCCATGTCGGCACGACGCCTGGCCATTTCGGCTTCCGTTATGGCCAGGTGAATGCGGCGACCGGGGATGTCGATTTCGATCACATCCCCCTCTTCGACCAGGCCGATCGCCCCGCCTTCAGCGGCCTCCGGTGAAGCGTGCCCAATCGACAGACCGGAAGTGCCGCCCGAAAAACGGCCGTCAGTGAGCAGGGCGCAGGCTTTTCCCAGCCCCTTGGATTTCAGGTAGGACGTTGGATAAAGCATTTCCTGCATGCCCGGGCCGCCTTTCGGCCCTTCGTAGCGGATGACCACCACGTCACCCGCCTGGACCTGGTCGCCAAGAATCGCCTGCACGGCATCGTCCTGACTTTCGAACACCCGCGCCTTGCCGGTGAACACCCAGATGCTTTCGTCAACACCCGCAGTCTTCACGATGCAACCGTCGGTCGCCAGATTGCCATACAGCACGGCCAGGCCACCATCCTGTGAGTAGGCATGCTCCCGGTTGCGAATGCAGCCATGGGCGCGATCCACGTCGAGGTCCGGATAGCGCCTGTTTTGCGAGAAAGCGGTCTGCGTCGGGATGCCGCCGGGTGCTGCCCGGAAGAATTCGATCAGCGCCGGGTCCTGGTTGCGAATCACGTCCCAGCGGTCGATCGCCTCACCGAGGGTGCTGGCGTGCACCGTCGGCTGCTGGCGATGGATCAGTCCTGCGCGGTCGAGCTCGCCGAGAATGGAGAAAATTCCGCCGGCACGGTGCACATCCTCGATATGGTAATCGGGTGTCGCCGGCGCCACCTTGGCCAGGCACGGCACCTTGCGCGAGATGCGGTCGATGTCGTCCATGGTAAAGTTCACCGCGCCCTCCTGCGCCGCCGCCAGAATATGCAACACGGTGTTGGTCGAGCCGCCCATCGATACGTCGAGCGTCATGGCGTTCTCAAAGGCTTCGAAACTGCCGATCGCACGCGGCAGCACCGAGGCATCGTCGCGCTCATAGTAGCGGCGACACAGTTCGACGATCTGCCGGCCCGCTTCGAGAAAAAGCCCCTTGCGATCCGCGTGCGTGGCGAGAACGGTACCATTGCCGGGGAGTGAAAAGCCGAGCGCCTCGGTCAGACAGTTCATCGAGTTGGCGGTAAACATCCCGGAACACGAACCGCAGGTTGGACAGGCCGAGCGCTCGAAGGCGTCGACTTCGTCGTCGGAACAATTGCTGTCGCCACCCTTGACCATGGCATCCACCAGGTCGATGGCAATCACCTTGCCGCCCCAATCGACCTTGCCGGCTTCCATGGGGCCGCCGGAGACGAAGATGGTCGGGATGTTCACCCGCATCGCCGCCATCAGCATCCCCGGCGTGATCTTGTCGCAGTTCGAGATGCAGACCATGGCATCGGCGCAGTGGCCATTGACCATGTATTCGACCGAGTCGGCGATCAGGTCGCGCGAGGGCAGCGAATAGAGCATGCCGTCGTGACCCATGGCGATGCCATCGTCGATGGCAATGGTGTTGAATTCCTTGGCGATGCCGCCAGCGGCCTCGATCTCGCGCGCCACCAGCTGTCCCATGTCCTTGAGGTGCACGTGACCCGGGACGAACTGGGTAAAGGAATTGACGACAGCGATGATCGGCTTGCCGAAGTCGCCATCCTTCATGCCCGTTGCGCGCCACAGGGCGCGGGCGCCAGCCATGTTGCGACCGTGGGTCGAGGTGCGGGAACGATAGTCAGGCATTGCCAATCTCCAATCCGAAACGCGCCTGAGGGTGGCACGATATAATGCGAATTCTATCCGAAAGCCTCCGAGTCCTCGCACCGTGTTGATCCATCCCCAGTTCGACCCCGTCGCGCTTGCCCTCGGCCCACTGAAAGTGCACTGGTACGGACTGATGTACCTGGCCGCCTTCCTGCAGTTCTGGTGGCTTGGTCGGCAGCGCATCCTGAGCCATCCACAGCTCTCCGCCAGCGGCTGGACGGTGCGCCAGCTCGACGACCTGCTCTTCTATGGCGTTCTCGGCGTCATCGTCGGCGGCCGTCTGGGCGAGATTCTCTTCTATCAGCCAGGCTACTACCTGCAACACCCGCTCGAGATTCTCGCCGTTTGGCGGGGTGGCATGTCCTTCCATGGCGGCTTCCTCGGCGTCCTCGTGGCGATGGCCTTGTACGCCCGCAAGATCGGCAGGACCTGGTTCGAAATCACTGATTTCATTGCCCCGCTGGTGCCGCTCGGTCTCGCCGCCGGACGCATCGGAAACTTCATCAACGGCGAGCTGTGGGGCCGCGTGGCGGACCCTGCGCTGCCGTGGGCGATGGTTTTTCCCTGGGTCGACAACTTGCCTCGCCACCCCTCGCAGCTCTATCAAGCGGGCCTCGAAGGGCTGGCCCTGTTCGTTCTGCTCTGGTGGTACTCGGCCCGAGCGAGACCGCGCGGTGCCATTTCGGGTGTCTTTCTCATCGGCTACGGCAGCCTGCGCTGGCTCGCCGAGTATTTCCGATCTCCTGATGATGGTATCCTTGGCCTGTCATTTACCGTCAGCATGGGGCAGTGGTTGTCCCTGCCGATGATTCTTTGTGGTCTGCTTTTGGTCGTCCTCGCCCATCGCCAACGCATCTGAGCGAGACGCGCCGCTTGCCGCGGGACGGAGGAGAAAAGGATGTCAGAGGGCTTTGTTGTCCGGGGGCTGCGCCGGGTGCGCAAACTGCTCGAGAGTCCCGGCCCACTCGAGCTGGAAGGAAAACCCCTTGGTCGCGTTCGCGATCTTTTGCGCGAGTGCGCCAGTGGCGTCGGCGGTGAAGTCTCGGTCCGCCAACGCGCCGCCCTGCTGTCTGAAACCTATCAGCACCTCAATGACGACGGCCGCACCACTTTCCTGAGCACCATCGCCAATGACTTCGGTCCCGACCCGCAGTCGGTTGCCAGGGCCCACGCCGACTATCAGGCGGCGGTCGGTAGCGATCAGCAGTGGACCGCCGAATCGGCCCTGCGTAAGGCCATGCGCTCGTCGCGACTGCGCATCCTCACGCAATTCAACGCCCTGCCGCAGGGGGTCAAGTTTCTCGTTGATCTACGCGCCGATCTGCTGCGCTTTCTCGACAAGGATCCCGCCCTGCGTTCGCTCGACCGCGAGCTCGAGTCCCGCCTGAGTGCCTGGTTCGACGTCGGCTTCCTCGAACTGCAGCGCATCACCTGGAGCTCGCCGGCCGCCCTGCTGGAAAAGCTGATCCAGTACGAAGCGGTGCACGAAATCCGTTCCTGGAGCGACCTCAAGAATCGTCTCGATTCCGATCGCCGTTGCTACGCTTTCTTTCATCCGCGCATGCCGATGGAGCCGCTTATTTTCGTCGAGGTCGCCTTGACCGAGCACCTGGCCGACAACGTTCAGGCACTTCTCGACGAGCATGCGCCGGTATTCGACGCGCAGCGTGCCAACACGGCGATCTTCTATTCGATTTCCAACACCCAACCGGGCCTGCGCGGCGTCTCCTTCGGCAATTTCCTGCTCAAGCGGGTGGTCGACGACCTGAAACGGGACTACCCGAAGCTGACCAACTTTGCCACGCTTTCGCCGCTGCCCAACTTCCGACGCTGGGCCGAGAGCCAGCCGGAAGCCTGGCCAAAAGCATTCACCGACGCGGACCTGGCCAAGATCAAGCGGCGGCTGCCGCCTGAGATGGCGCCAATTGCCAGTGCTGCCGATCTTGCCGCGCTGCTTTCTGCGCAGAACTGGGCCGCGGACGAGCAGCTGGCCGCCAGCCTGCAGCACGGGCTGACACGCCTCGCCGCACGTTACCTGCTAACCGCCCGCAAGGGTGAGCAAGCGTACGACCCGGTCGCCCGCTTTCACCTCGGCAACGGCGCACGCATCGAACGCCTCAATTATCTGGCCGACACCTCCGCGCGCGGCGGCCAGCAGTCGTACGGACTGATGGTGAACTACGTCTACGACCCTGATACCATTGAAGAGAATGTCGAAGCGTTTTCCCGCAGTGGTGAAATTGCAGCCGCCACCGCCATACGTCGTTCCGCTCGCGACTGAGGTCGCGCAGCGAGCGCTTTTTTTTCCTTCCGCCACAGAGAAAGAACTCCCTATGAGCCAACGTCCCTTCAAAGTCCTCGGTATCCAGCAAATCGCCATCGGCGCCCCTGACAAGATGAAACTGCGCAAGTTATGGATCGACATGCTTGGCCTCGAAATCACCGGCAACTTCGTTAGCGAACGCGAGAACGTCGACGAAGACATCGCCGCGATCGGCTCCGGCCCGTTCAAGGTCGAAGTCGATCTGATGCAACCGGTCGACCCGGACAAGAAACCTGCGGTGCATGTCACGCCACTCAACCACATCGGCCTGTGGATCGACGATTTGCCGAAGGCAGTCGAGTGGCTTTCGGCCAACGGCGTGCGCTTCGCACCGGGCGGAATCCGCAAGGGTGCGGCCGGCTTCGACATCACCTTCATGCATCCGAAAGCCAATGATGAATTCCCGATCGGTGGCGAAGGCGTCCTGATTGAAATGGTCCAGGCCCCCCCCGCAGTCATCGAAGCTTTCGCCAAACTGGCCTGAGCGCCGGGCTTCACCCAAAGCCTCGTTTCCCGCAAATCGTTCGCCGACAGCGGCCACACCGGCGGACGGCTGGCGCAGAGAAAGCAAGCCTGAGCACAGCGTCCGCCTGCTCTCCGAACGCCGCGGAAACAGCAACGAGCGCCAGCCCAGCTGGTGCTCTGTTTTTTTTGCGACTCTGTCGAACACCCCGCCAAGACGGCGATCGGCAACAACTGGCGCCGAACTTTTTTTGTAGTTGCAAAGGTCAATTGCACGTTTCGTGCGCCAAAATCTTCATCTCTGCGGAAAAATGCATGATAATTGCCGCCCATGGTCGTTCAGGCGCAACGAGAAAAAGAAGCATGCCAGCAATTCACGGTCGCACTGAACTATCTTTTTCCCGGCAACGAGAACGGTGCCGTCGCTTGGCGCTGCAGTTCGCGGTTTTCCGGTTGCCGCGGTATCGCTAAGGGAACATCACATCCCCATAAACTGCAGCACCGCCGAGCACGCGCTTTCATCCCCAATCCGCTTTTTAGCCACACCAAGGAGGCATCAATGAGTGAAGTCAATACCGAGCAAGCAGAGGTCGTACCCACAAGCGATCAAGCCAGCACCGAAAGCGTGACCGTGGACCAGGCCGCGCCTCCGGCCAGCGCTCCGGCCAAAGCGGCAGCCAAGCCGGCAGCGAAAGTCGCCGCAGAAGAAGCGAAGAAGGCGCCGGAAAAGGCAAAGGCAAAGGAGGAGAAAGCCGTGAAGACAGCGAAAGCGAAGCCGGCAGCCGAAAAACCGGCAGCAGCCACGGCAGCGACAAAGGAAGTGGAGAGCATCAAGAGCACGCGCAAGACGCCGCTGAAGACGAAGAACTACGAGAAAGCACTGGCGAAACTGCAGGTCGAACTCGTCAAGCTGCAGGAGTGGATCAAGTTCAAGAAACTGAAAGTCGTCGTCCTCTTCGAAGGGCGCGACGCCGCCGGCAAGGGCGGAACGATCAAGCGCATCACCGAAAGCCTCAGTCCGCGAGTCACCCGCGTCGCCGCTCTGCCGGCGCCCACCGACCGGGAAACCGGCCAGTGGTATTTCCAGCGTTACGTGCAGCACCTTCCCGCCGGCGGCGAAATGGTGCTCTTCGATCGCAGCTGGTATAACCGGGCCGGCGTCGAACAAGTGATGGGTTTTTGCACCGACGAGGAATACCGCGAGTTTCTGCGCAGCTGCCCGGAGTTCGAGCGCATGCTCGTGCGCAGCGGCATCATCCTGATCAAGTACTGGTTCTCGGTCAGCAACGAGGAGCAGGAGCGCCGTTTCCAGAAACGCATTTTCCATCCGGAAAAGCACTGGAAGCTCAGCCCGATGGACCTGCAATCGCGCGCCCGCTGGGTCGAGTACTCGCGGGCCAAGGACAACATGTTCGCCCATACCGACATCAAGCAAGCGCCCTGGTACGTCGTCGATGGCGACGACAAGAAGCGCGCCCGCCTGAACGTGATCACCCATCTGCTCAACATGATCGACTACGAAGACCTGACGCCAGAGCCAATCGTCCTGCCGCCCCGGCAGGAGGAAACCGGCTACGTGCGGCCGCCGATGTCCGATCAGACTTTCATTCCGGAAGTGTACTGAGCGACGGAGCGCTACCGACCACACAAAAAGAACCCCGCCGTAGCGGGGTTTTTTTGTGTCACGCCAATCACGGCGCTACACCAGTGGCAAGCAATCTCGCGGGTCCGGCGGCGAGAACTCTACTTGTAATAGCCGACCGCACAAACCTGGTCGCCGACCTTGGTCACGTACACCACCTTGTTCACCGGATCGGTCTGGCCGGGACGCGGCCACATATAGGAGACTTCGACAATCACTCCATCCTTGGCGGCCGCGTAGACCTCGACGCCGAGGGGCTTGCCGGCCTTGTCCTTGAGATCCTTGAGGCTCTTGCCGACCAGCGACGGATGGGCAGTGAAATTGCCGTCAGGCCCACCGCAATAGGGATACAGGTCGCGGTCCTTGAAACCGCCCTCGCCCTTGCTAAACATCGCCAGGGCCTGGGCCTTGTCGGCGTTCACCGCGGCGACCGCCTTCTGGAGCATGGCTTTGGCTTCGGCCGGCGTACCGTATTCGCCTGCCCAAGCGCTACCTGCTGCTAAAACCGCGAATGCTGAACCTATGGCTAATTGACGTAGCATCGAAACTCTCCTTGAAAAATTAAGGGATAACGACAAGCAACTGCAACAGTCCTGCAGGCGAGGGATAACACCCCTCAATGAACATGGTAGCTCAAAAACACCCTGCCGGTGACTGGCGTCGTGCAACCGACCCTATGGCGACTTTTACGGTAAGGAACCCGGTGCCAGAATGCCACTACATATTGAAACCCCGCTCATCGAATCCCGGCCGCTGAGCAGCACGGCCAATTGTTCCGTCTGGCTCAAGCTGGAAGCGCTGCAGCCACCCGGATCGTTCAAGATTCGCGGCATCGGCGCGGCCTGCGAGGAGTACAGCCGGCGTGGCGCACGCCGCTTTGTTTCCTCCTCCGGCGGCAATGCCGGACTGGCGGTCGCCTATGCCGGCCGCCGGCTGTCGACCCCGGTCACGGTGGTGGTGCCGGAAACCACCTCCGCAAGAGCCAGAGAGCTGTTGCGGCAGGAAGCAGCCGAGATCATCGTCCATGGTGCTTCCTGGCACGAAGCCAACCTCCTGGCGCAGTCGATGATCGAGGAGGCAGACGCCTTTCTCCACCCCTTCGACGACCCGCTGCTGTGGCATGGGCATGCGACCATGATCGACGAACTCGCCCGCTCGACCATGACGCCGGACGCCGTGGTCCTCTCGGTCGGTGGCGGCGGCCTGCTCTGCGGGGTCATCGAAGGCCTGCGACGCAACGGTCTCGGGAAGGTGCCGGTGATCGCTGTCGAGACCGCCGGCGCAGCGTCGTTCAATCGCTCGCTGCAAGCCGGTAAACTGATCGAGCTCGCCAGCATCAGCAGCGTCGCCACCTCGCTCGGCGCCAAGCGCGTTTGTGAGCAGGCGTTTCAGTGGTCAAAAACGCATTCGATGCGCAGCGTCGTCGTCTCCGATCACGCCGCGCTCGAGGCCTGCGAGCGTTTTCTCGCCGATCACCGACTGCTCGTCGAACCCGCCTGTGGCGCCAGCCTGGCCTTGGCCTACGCAGGCTCACGGGCGCTCGCCGGCTTTTCTCGCGTGCTGTTCATCGTCTGCGGCGGCGCCACGGCGACCATCGATCAGATTCGCGAATGGTCGACGAAGGCAGCTGCGCGCCGGGAGGACCTATAATCGCCTGCCTGAGCACCTACCCCGCAGACAAAAAGGTCGACACATGAATTCTCTGGATCCAAGCACCACCGAAACCGACAAGGACCTTCCCCTGCGCGAGGACATTCGGCTGCTGGGCCGGATTCTCGGCGACACCGTCAGTCAGCAGGAGGGTAGCGAGGTCTTCGACGTCGTCGAAGGTATCCGCCAGAATTCGGTGCGCTTCGATCGTGATTTCGACGAAGACGCGCGCGCCGAGCTGGAGAGAATCCTCGCCGAGCTACCACGCGACACGATGCTGGCGGTCATCCGCTCCTTCACCTATTTCCTGCATCTGGCCAATATCGCCGAGGACGAGCACCACGTCCGTCGCCGCCGAGCGCACGAAATGATCGGCTCACCCGCACGTGACGGCAGCCTGGAGCTGGCGCTGACCCGCCTGCAAGCCGCCGGCATTGACGCCGAAGGCCTGCGCGCCTGCCTCGAACAGGCGCTCATCTCGCCAGTGCTGACCGCCCATCCGACCGAGGTCAGTCGCAAGAGCATTCTCTTCTGCCAACACGAAGTCAGGGGCTTGCTCGACGACCGCGATCGGCTGCGCCTGACGCCGAGCGAACTCGCCGACAACGAGGTCGCCTTGCGCCGTGCGGTGCTGACACTGTGGCGGACGCGCATGGTGCGTTCGACGCGCCTGGCGGTGATCGACGAGGTCAAGAACGGCATCAGCTACTTCGACGAGACTTTCTTCGTTGAACTGCCGCGCCTCTATTGCCAGTTCGAAGACCAGCTTCGGCAAGCTTTTCCTGGCCAAAAGTGGGCACTGCCCAACTTCTTCCGGGTCGGCTCGTGGATCGGTGGCGACCGCGACGGCAATCCCTTCGTCACCGCCGAGGTGCTGCGTGAAAGCCTGCGCCGGCAGTCGATAGCCGCTTTCGACTTTTATCTGGGCGAGATCCACGCGCTCGGTCGCGAGCTGCCGCTGTCACACACCCTGGTCGAAGTTTCCGACGCCCTCGCAGCGCTCGCCGAAGCTTCACCGGACAGCGCGCCGCAGCGCCTCGACGAGCCCTACCGGCGGGCGCTGACCGGCATCTACGCGCGCCTCGCAGCGACCTCCAGCGCGCTCGACCAGCACGAGTCGCCGGAACACGCCGTTGGCATCGCCGAAGCCTACGCCAATCCCGAAGAAATCGTCGCCGACCTGCAGGTATTGGTCGATTCGCTGATCGCCAACGGCGCCGAGCTGATCGCCGCTGGCCGCCTGCGCAGCCTGCTCCGTGCGATCGGTGTCTTCGGCTTCCATCTGGCGCCGATCGATCTGCGCCAGAATTCGGAGGTGCACGCCCGTACGGTCAGCGAACTCCTTTTGCGGGCCAAGTGCTGCGCCAACTACGCCGATCTCGACGAGGCGGCACGCATTGCCTTGTTGAGCGAGGAGATCACCAGCCCGCGACCACTCTACTCGCCGCACATCGACTATTCACCCGAAACGCGTGGCGAACTGGCGATTTTTTTTCGCCGCCCACGAGCTGCGTCAGCGCTACGGTGCCAGCGCCTTGCCAAACTGCATCATCTCGAAAACCGACGGCGTCTCCGATCTCCTTGAAGTCGCCCTGCTCCTCAAGGAAGGCGGTATGCTGGTGCCCGGCGAAAGGCTAGGGCTGGCGCTCAACATCATCCCCCCTGTTCGAAACCATCGACGACTTGCAGCGCGCGCCGGCGGTGATGCAGCAGCTCTTCGCGCTCCCCGCCTACCGCGCGCTGGTCGCCGCGCGCGGCGACGAACACGAGGTCATGCTCGGCTATTCGGACAGCAACAAGGACGGCGGTTTCCTGACCTCGGGCTGGGAGTTGTACAAGGCCGAAATTGGCTTGACGCAGGTATTTGCCGAGCACGGCATCCGCCTGCGCCTGTTCCATGGCCGCGGCGGCAGCGTCGGCCGTGGCGGCGGACCCAGCTACGATGCCATCCTGGCGCAGCCGCCGGGAGCCGTGGCCGGCCAGATCCGGATCACCGAGCAAGGCGAAGTCATCGCCTCGAAGTACGCCAATCCCGAAGTCGGCCGCCGTAACCTCGAAATCCTCGCCGCCGCAACGCTCGAAGAAAGCCTGCTCGGCGTCGACCGCGACGACCTGCCGACCGCCGCTTTCCATCAAGCGATGGAAGAGCTGTCGACGCTGGCTTTCCAGGCCTACCGCCAGCTGGTCTACGCAACCCCCGGATTTACCCGCTACTTCCGTGAATCAACGCCGATCCTCGAAATCGCGACACTGAACATCGGTAGCCGGCCAGCCGCGCGCACCGCCTCCGAGCGCATCGAAGACCTGCGCGCGATCCCCTGGGTTTTCTCCTGGGCACAATGCCGGCTGATGCTCCCCGGTTGGTACGGCTTTGGCAGCGCTGTCAAGCGCTGGCGTGAAGAACGGCCCGACGGTCTGGCACTGCTCCAGGAAATGTACCGCCATTGGCCGTTCTTCCGGACGCTGTTGTCGAACATGGACATGGTGCTCGCCAAGTCCGACCTGGCGATCGCCTCGCGCTATGCCGAACTGGTCAGCGACGCCGAATTGCGGAGCAGCATCTTCGCGCGCATCAGCGCAGAATGGCAGGCCACGCGCGCAGCGCTGCTGGCCATCAACGGCCAGGACGAGCTGCTCGCCGACAACCCGCTGCTGCAGCGTTCGATGCGCAACCGTTTCCCCTACATCGACCTGCTCAACCACCTGCAGGTCGAACTGCTGCACCGCCTGCGCGCCGGCGACGACGACATCCGCCTCAAGCGCGGCAGCCTGATCACCATCAACGGCATCGCCGCCGGGCTGCGCAACAGCGGCTGAGCAATGGCGCGGGAGGGCGGGGCAGCGGTACCCGTAGCACGCCTCGCCCTCCCGCCCTCCCGCCTCTCCCCGCTCTCCCCCCCACTCACCTGCAGATCACGGAGTTCCTTCAACGCCACGTCTTTACCTGTCTTTGCAAACCACGACGGCGGTTAACCCGCCAGTGGCAATAATGTCTGCTTGGTCTCCAGAAACGCGATTGATGATTGATGGCTCAGCCACTGCTCGACCCGGCCAGCCGCCATTGCGCAAAGGCCGAAGCCGGCGGCGAGAACCCTTGCCGCGGCACGCGGCCTTTGCCAGACATGCGAACACACCCGCCCAACGCCCGTCTCACTGAAATCCGATGCCCTCCTCTTCTCCCTCCAGAACTCGCCTGACCACCGTCCTCAGCGTCGCCGTACTCGTGCTCGGCGCGGCCTTCGCTGCCTTTTTATTTTGCCNCCACAGCGGCAGCGGCAACGCCAAGGCCGCTAGCGCAACGCCGACTTCTCCTGCCAAGCGCACGGCGCTGGCGGTGAGCACCGTACAAGCGCAACAGACCACCTGGTCGCAGCAACTGAGCGTCAGTGGTGGCGTCTTCCCGTGGCAGG
>NZ_SPMY01000071.1 GCF_012939955.1 Candidatus Accumulibacter phosphatis | reverse complement strand
CAGGAGGCGCAGCCGCTGCCGCGATCCAGACAACCCCTCCGTCATTGCGAGGAGGCGCAGCTGCTACCGCGATCCAGACAACCCCNCCGTCATTGCGAGGAGCGCAGCCGACGCGGCAATCCAGTTCCATCCACTCACTATTTCCCCCGCCGCATTGACCTACTGACAATGCGAAAAGCCAAACCTCTGGATTGCCAAGTCCGCTGCGCCTCCTCACAATGACGTGCCGGCTGGTGTGGCGCCGCCTTCGCCGCCTTCGCCCCTTCGCCGCCTTCGCCGCATTCCCCATATTCACCATTCCCGACGAAACTTTCAGCAAGCCTGCCAGCGGCGCCAAAACCCAGGCGGTAACCGGAATTCATAGCTGCCACACTGCTTGCAACCCTACGCCAGCGCCAGGCGAACCCTGGCTCTGGCCGCAGCCAAAGGCAACAGCATGCGAATATCGACGTCACCGCGCCCCAAGCGCCGAAGTTCACCTCACGAATCGGACTCTTACAGGGGAGGGCAGGCGCTCGCTCTTGCCCCTTAAGGAAACATGCCTTACCATCCGCGTTCATCTCTTGAACAAGAACGCATGACCCCGGCAGAAGAAGTCCACCTGCGTATCCTCCGGATCCTCGAGGAAGCGCCACAGATCAGCCAGCGACAGCTCGCCGAGCGTCTTGGCGCCAGTCTGGGGAAGACCAATTACCTGCTCAAGGCGCTGCTCGCCAAGGGCTACATCAAGGCGGGCAATTTTCTTCGCGCCGCGGACAAACTGAAATACGTGTACCTGCTCACACCCGAGGGCATCCACACGCGCTGACGACGCGACTACCTCGCCCGGAAAGAGCAGGAGTACATCGCGATGAAAGAGGAAATTGATCACATGCGCGCCGAGCTTGGCGTGGATACTACTGATCATTGATAGCGCGCTGCAGGCAGCCGCAAGGACCCGACCAGGGCCGTGAGGCTGCCCAAGCCAGTAGCTGGTAGTAGCAGAGACGAAACACGATTCCGGCATGGTGCCGGAACAGGCCAATAGCACGGCGAAGGTGGCCCCCAGTGGGGCAGCCAAAGCAAAAATGCTGAATGTAAAAACATTCGGGCATGGCGGTAGCGTGCCTGAAGGGCTTCACAGACCGCCGCCCCGCCTCGTCTTTCGCAATGACCGTGATGAGGCGGCCCCGTGCTTGTTGCGAACGAAACGCCGTATCCCGAGGGAGACGCTCGGGTTTCCCGAGCGTCAAGATCAATCCTTGACGCAGCTCCCCCGATAAATCTCCCGGGCGCCGCGGACAAACTCAAGTACGCGTATCTGCCGCCTCCCGATCCGTGCCGTGCCGCGCCGAGCTGGGCGTGGACAATAATCTTCGATAGCTCGACCGGCCCGAACGCCTGGCTGTCTTGATTCGCTGGACGATTCGCTGGACGATTCGCTGGCCTGACGAGTGAGCGAGGCTCCGGTCGCCTACGTCTCAATCGTTCGCGGAATAGAGTTTTCAATTTGAGAGAAATTAGCAATGGCACAGGTCATTCAGAACAGAAAAATCCGTATCGCGGTCGTTGGCTGCGGTCGTATTGCAAATAATCATTTCGCCTCCATTGCCACCCATTCCGACAATCTGGAACTCGTGGCCGTTTGTGACAGCAACGCTGCGACACTCGAGCTGCACAAGGCCCAACATCAGGTGCCGGGCTACCAACGTCTCGAGGATATGCTCACCACCGAGCAGCTTGACCTGGTTGTGCTCTGCACGCCGAGCGGCTTGCACTCCCAGCAGGCGATAGCCGCAGCTCGCCACGGCATCAACGTGATGACCGAAAAGCCAATGGCGACCCGCTGGAAAGACGGTCTGCGGATGGTCAAGGCCTGCGACCAGGCAGAGGTCTACCTCTTCGTCGTTAAGCAAAACCGCCGCAATACCACCCTGCAACTGCTTAAGCGGGCTGTTGAAGAAAAGCGCTTCGGCAAGATCTACATGGTCTCGCTCAATGTCTTCTGGACTCGTCCGCAGGACTACTACGACTCAGCGAAGTGGCGCGGTACGTGGGAACTCGATGGCGGCGCCTTCATGAACCAGGCCAGCCATTACGTCGATCTCATCGACTGGCTGATCGGCCCCGTCGCCAGCGTGCACGCCATGACCGCAACTCTCGGCCGCAACATCCAGGTGGAGGACTCCGGCGTCCTCAACATTCGCTGGCGTAGCGGCGCGCTTGGCTCCATGAGTGTCACCATGCTCACCTATCCGAAGAACCTGGAAGGATCCATCACCATCCTGGGTGAAAAAGGAACGGTCCGGGTCGGTGGCGTCGCCGTCAACGACATCCAGGTCTGGGATTTTGCCGAGCCCCGCGACTACGACGCCAACATCAAGGAAGCCAACTACGAAACCACGTCTGTCTATGGTCTTGGCCATCCCTTGTACTACAAGAATGTGATCGACGTCTTGCGCGGCGAAGCCGAACCCGAAACCGACGGGCGCGAGGGATTGGGTTCACTCGAAGTGCTGATCGCCGCATATCTCTCCGCCCGCGACGGCCATACCATTTCTCTGCCGCTGGAATACTGAGCGGCGCGCGTATGAGAATCGCCGTAATCGGGGGCGATAGCAACGATCAACGGCCTGTGTTCAGCCTGGCGCCTGGCTGAAGGCGGTGATCACGTCACCGTATTTGAACGGGGGCGATTGATGGCAGCCAACAGTTCAGCGTCGTCGAAATTGCTGCACGGCGGTTTACGCCATCTCGAAACAGGGCAGTTCCTTCTCGTGCGCGAGTCGCTGCACGAGCGCGACGCCTGGATCAAGCCTGCTCCCGTGCTGACCAGGCCGCTACCCATCGTGTTACCAATCTATCGCGCTTGCGTAGTGTTGCATTCTTGATGAGACCTTCGGCAAGCATCTGCCACTCTCCGTCTTTGCGAGGAGGCGAAGCCGACGCGGCAATCCAGAGGTTTGGCTTTTCGCGTGTTCCGTGTTCACTATGTCAATGCGGTGGGAAATAGTGAGAGGATGAAACTGGATTGCCGCGTCGGCGACGCCTCCTCGCAATGACGTGGGGGCTGGTGTGGCGGCGCATTCACCATGCACCATGCACCATGCACCATTCACCATTCCCGACTCGGCCGTCAGCAAAAGCATTACAACGGCGCGAAACCCACGCGGTAGCCGGAATTTATAGGTTCCATACCGTGCGCGACACTACACTAGCCGCCGTTCTCGCCGGATGCTTGGCGTGGGAATGAAGCGCTACGATCGGCTGACCGGCAAGTCCGTCCTCCCGAAAAGCGAACCACTAAGCGAGACGCAGGTGAGGTCATTCATTCCGACCCTGAAGACCGAAAGTATTCTCGGCGGCTTCCGCTACCACGATGCTCGGATGGATGATCGCCAACTCGGCAACCGCAGGGGCCGATACTGTCGAATCCTTCGCCGGAACTCGGCCCCTCGTCAAATCGGCCAGCGACCCAAACACGGCTCGTCGTGATTACGCAATTCAGCGCAACGGCAAGCTGCTTACTGTCTTCGTCGGCAAGTGGACGACCAGCCCGGCCCGCGCTGAAAAACTGCAACGAAAGGTGCATTGAAAATGAACGCCACAATCCATCCTACAGCCATCGTCGACGAGGGCGCCCAGATCGGCGAGGACTCCCGCGTATGGCATTGGGTTCATGTCTGCGGCGGAGCTCGCATTGGCAGGGGCTGCTCGCTGGGCCAGAACGTCTTTGTCGGCAATCGCGTGAGCATCGGCAACAACGTCAAGATCCAGAACAACGTCTCGGTTTACGACAACGTCACCCTGGAAGACGACGTTTTCTGCGGCCCGAGCATGGTGTTTACGAACGTCTACAACCCACGTTCGGCGGTAAATCGCAAAGACGACTATCGCGATACGCTCGTCAAACGGGGGGCGACCATTGGCGCCAACGCCACCATCGTCTGTGGCATAACCATCGGTATGCACGCGTTTATCGCCGCCGGTGCCGTCGTCAACCGCGACGTCAAGGCCTACGCCATGATGGCTGGGGTCCCCGCCCGACAGATTGGCTGGATGAGCGATCATGGCGAGCGCTTGACCTTACCCATCGAAGGTGACGGCTGTGCGGTTTGTCCGGCCACGGGAAAGAAATACCGTCTGGATGCTGGCAATCTGTCCAGCGAGAAGGAGTTGGAATGCAAGTAGAAGCCATTTATGACCATGGTCGCCTCGAACTACCGGCGAACTTTCGTCTCAAGCACGCGGTGGTGAATGTGCTCGTCATCGTTCCCGATGACGAGGTCTTGGCAGACTCGCCCAGCGGGCATGATCAGACCGCCGCTAGTCTTGCCCGCACGCCCGATCAATCGCCGCGAGAAGTTTCTGTACCGGGGGGCGCCATCCGCACGGCCATCGATGAAATTCTCGGTCCCTGGAAACAGCAACTCCACGCGGGCGCAGCGCTACGCGACGAAGATTTCGATCGCTTGCGCTATCAGGCGCTGGAGGAGAAGTCTCTTGGCCGCCAATAAGCATCTCGTCCTCGACGCCAGCGTAATTCTCGATCTATGGCTCCGCCCCGAACGTGCCATGGCGACCGAGGCACTGTTCGCCAGCGCGGAGCAGGGGCGGACGTCTCTATGGGTCAGCGCTGCAAGCCTTCCCACACTCGAGTTCGTCGCCGTTCGTCGCTGCAAGGAGCAAGGAATCGATCCCACGGTGGCTCGCTCCCTGGTCAAGCGCCTGATGCTCGACCTGTTGAACCGCGTCAGGGTCCTGAGCAACCGCGGCTACGAACAGGCGGAGTTGTACGCCAAATCCACAGACTTCGAAGATGCGCAGCTTGCCGCCAGCGCCCGCAGCATCTCAGCAGGGCAGGTGTGCATCGTTTCGTCCGATGCCGCTTTTGACGCTTTGGGCGAGTTTTCCTTTCAGCGGCCTGAACAGGCCCTGGAGTGGCTACGGCAGGAGAACACCTCCGAGCAGGAAACATTGAGTTTCATTGATCTCGCGGCCCAGCAGGTCGCGCTCCGACCACAGATCGAACGAAATATCGACATCGTGCTACACCACGGCCAATACATCATGGGGCCGGAAGTCAAGGCGCTCGAAGAGAAGCTTGCGGAGTACAGCGGTGCCAAGCATTGCATCACCGTGGCCAGCGGCACGGAAGCGCTGCTGATCAGCCTGATGGCCCTCGGTGTCGGTGCGGGGGACGAGGTGATCACCACCCCGTTCACCTTCGTCGCTACTGCCGAAGTCATCGTCTTGCTCGGAGCGAAGCCGGTGTTCGTCGATATCGAGCCCGATACCTGCAACATCGACGCTAGCAGAATTGAAGCCGCCATTACGCCAAAGACAAAGGCCATCATGCCCGTAAGCCTGTACGGGCAACCCGCGGATATGGACGAGATCAATGCCATTGCCGCCAAGTACAAGCTGCCGGTAATCGAAGATGCGGCGCAAAGTTTTGGTGCGGAGTACAAGGGAAGAAAGAGTTGCAACCTGTCGACGATCGGTTGCACGAGTTTCTTTCCTAGCAAGCCGCTAGGGTGTTATGGCGATGGTGGGGCGATCTTTACAAGTGATGATGCCATCGCTCTCGCCTGCCGGGAAATCCGCGTGCATGGTCAGAGCAAGCGCTATTGGCATACGCGTATCGGCGTTGGTGGGCGTATGGATACCCTGCAATGTGCCGTCGTCCTCGCCAAGCTGGAGCGTTTCAATGAGGAAATTGAGCAGCGTCTCAAGCTTGGTGCGCGTTACCAGCGACTCCTGGAAGATGTCCCCGCAGTACCACGCCTGGTTGTACGTTCCGACAGAAATTGTGTCTGGGCGCAGTTTACGATTCAAGTGCCGGATCGCGATGCCTTCCTCCATGCCCTCACTGCCGCCAACATTCCCACAGCTGTCCATTACCCGGTACCCTTGCATCGCCAGCCGGCCTACCACGAGTCGTGCCGGGTTTCCGGAAGTCTGGACTGCTCCGATCTCGTCGCATCGCGCGTGGTGAGCCTGCCGATGCATCCCTACCTTGAACAACGAGCGCAAGAGCGAATCATTGAGGCAGTTGTGAGGGCTGTCGCATGAAGATCCTGACCGTTGTCGGGGCTCGTCCCCAGTTCATCAAAGCCGCAGCCGTATCACGAGTGATTCGTGACCAATGCGGCGGGAGAGTTGAAGAAGTGCTGGTCCACACGGGGCAGCATTACGACGCGAACATGTCGCAAAATTTTTTCGACGAACTCGACATTCCCAAGCCGAGATACAACTTAGAAATCTCCGGCGGGCACCATGGAGCGATGACTGGCCGCATGTTGGAGGCTATAGAAAATACGCTAGTTAAGGAAGTGCCGGACTGGGTACTAATCTACGGCGATACCAATTCCACTCTGGCGGGAGCACTGGCGGCAGCGAAACTGCATATCCCGGTGGCTCACGTCGAGGCTGGGCTGCGGTCTTTTAATATGCGCATGCCGGAAGAAGTCAATCGCGTGCTTGCCGATCGTGTTTCCTCTCTTCTATTTTGTCCAACCGAAACGGCGGTTAATAACCTGAAGGCAGAGGGGTTGCGCAAAGGAGTAAGCAACGTCGGCGACGTAATGTACGACGTAGCACTATATTACCGTGATCATGCCCGTAGCCGCAGCCGCATCCTGCAGAGCTTAGCCTTATCAGAGCGAGGTTTTGCCTTGGCGACATGCCACCGTGCCGAAAACACCGACGACCCGCAACGATTGGGCGAGATTCTGTCCGGACTAACCCAGGTGGCAAAACAGGTTCCAGTGGTCTTCCCGTTGCATCCACGCACACGCAGGCTTTCTGAGGAATACGGCTACTCCGACTACCTTTCAGCCTTGATCGTAACTGAGCCCCTGGCTTTTCTGGATATGGTGGCTCTCGAGCAGTCTGCGCGTGTAATTCTCACCGACTCGGGAGGCGTACAAAAAGAGGCGTTTTTCTATGGCGTTCCCTGCATCACCATGCGTGACGAGACGGAGTGGGTGGAAACAGTGGAATCGGGTTTGAACTGTCTGGTAGGTGCATCAAGGGCACGAATAGCTGTAGCGTTCGCGAATATCGCTGACACCCCATCATTTATCCCTTGTGCGGGCGTTTACGGGCAGGGTAGGGCCGCCAATGATATTGTTAGTAAGTTGCTGTGATTTTATTTGCTATATCGTGATGCACGAAACAATGAAACACTTTCCCCCCACCAGCGCCAACGCCGCCTGACTAACTACTCCGTGGGCAGCAGCATCCTCAATCATTTTTGGCTCGCGTGCTGCGGGGGAGGGGCAGCCGGTACCGCGTCTCGCACACGAAACAATATCTAGTGGGTGCGGCTCCTCGTGAGTTCGGAGAGCTACCGAGGTGCGTGCTCGTGCCATCTTGACCTTGCTTTCCGGTAGAGGGGTAGCTCTTGCAGTTCCTCTCCTGTTAAGCCAAATTCTTTCGCGCGCTTATACCCCCAGCGATTTCGGGGATGCAGCTCTTTATATTGGTCTTGGCTCTTCTATTATCACACTGCCTACTGGGCGGTATGAGTCCGCAGTTCTCATTCCGCGGCGCAACAGTCTTGCTTGTTAGGCTGTCAGCGCTGCTCGATCGCCACAACAATCGCCTGAAGAACTATCGGGTGATGTCAGCGCAGCGCTTAGTTCGTGTTGCCGTTGACGGGGCGGTGGCGGTTGCGCCTGGTCTGATGTTTAAAATAGACATTGGCTTGGTTGTTGCTCTAATTAGCGGCTATACCGTTTCATCCATGTTAATGCTATGAGTTTTTTTATACCGCTGATCGGGCAAGTCGCGTGCCAATAAGTCTCCAGCGAATTGTCGTTCAGGCTAGAAGGTACCGAGCGTTTCCTGCGTACAATATGCCCCATGCTTTCATTAACTCGTTATCCGCAAGCTTCCCTGTGCTTCTGCTACCGTTGTTCTTCCCGGATTCCGTGGTGGGGCTATATGCTTTTGGGTTCCGGATTGTGCAAGCACCGCTGTCCCTATTGTCCTCTGCGGTAGGCAACGTAGTGAGTCAGCAATTGGCCGAGGCGTACGCTTCCGGTGGATGTGTTTACCATATCGTCCGTAGGTACCTTGTCCGTCTTGCCTGGTTATCACTAGAATTGCCCTCAATTCTATTTTTTTTGGGAAAGAGATATTTTCCCTCGTCTTCGGACCGGGTTGGGCACTTGCGGGAGACTATATGAAAATTCTGACTCCTTTTCTGATGTTAAACTTCGTCTCGGCGACTTTCGCAATGTTGCCCGCATTGTATAACCGTCAACGCACGGCCTTAAAAATCGAGATAGTTTTCGCCGCTGTTAAGGCGGCAGGAATTTTCATTGGAGGCTATTTTGGTAGTGTTACGATGGCGCTTGGGTTTCTTTCGGGCGGATCTTGTATTATTATTCTGTCGTATCTTTTTTTGGCTGAATCGCTTGGCTTCGTCCTCTCGGCTCGCGAACACCACTGCGCCGGCTAGGTAATTTCCTGCGTACCTATACGGCAGAATGGATTCGGCTTTAGAATTTTCTTGCAGGACTCTCATTTTCACTACCATGGGACGTTTGCGACTTCGGAAACCAGGAGGCAGATTTGCGCAAGCCAAAGTCCGTGATTAAAGGCGGGTTTGTGTTTTTTATGTTTATCCTCTAAACATTGGGGGCGGTATTGCCGGTATGACTTCAACTCTGGTGATGATTACAAATAACTACCCTTTCCTTGCCGATCACCGAGAGGTGATGTTCGTGCGTCCTGAGATTGGCCCGCTGAAGCGCCGCTTCGATCGGGTCATCATCGCACCCTGCGATACGACTGGCCCAAACGTTGACCCAGATAGTGGCTGCGAGATCGATACCACGCTCACGAAGCTCCTCGGTCGGGGATCAAGGGACCTTTTAAGACACATTCCCTTGGCCATAAAATCGAGCTCCAGAAGCATCTACTTTTCGGAGCTCGCTACCGCTTTCATTCGCTACGGTCCAAAAGGGCTGCTACGGGCAGTTTCATGGTCGCGTCGAGCTGCTGTAGCGAGCTACTGGGCAACCAGCCGCTTCAACACAGATGATGCCATCGTGCTTTACACCTATTGGAATACAGGAATAACAAAGGGGGTTTCGGAAGCAGCAAGGAGCGTACCAAACTGGTCGGTGGTCACGAGAACGCACGGCTTTGATTTGTATTACAACAGGGAAACACCGCCATATCTCCCTTTCCGTCCCCAAGTGTTTTATGACTTGGACAGAATTTACACGAATTATCTGCCCGGCGACCCAGTTCTTGAAGCAACCATGAAAGGCAATATTTCGTAATGCGTCAGCAGCTCGACAGGCTTCGCCAGAATAGCTTTGTGCGGTCAGCCGCCGTGCTGGTCGGCGGCACAGCTTTTGGCCAAATAATTGCGTTACTCGCACTACCGCTGCTCACGCGACTCTACACGCCGCAAGATTTCAGTGTACTAGCGGTGTACGCCGGCCTTTTGGGGCTCATGTCGGTTGCTGCTAGCTTGCGTTTCGAGATTGCCATCCCCCTGCCGGAGAAGGATTCTGACGCTTTGACCCTGTTGGTCGTGGCGCTGTCACTCGCCGCACTGGTTTCATGCCTCTTGGCAGTCCCAGCGTTGCTGTTCCCGCGGCAACTAGCGCAGTTGTTTGGCCAGCCGGCCTTCCAGGCTTATGTGTGGCTACTGCCTATCGGCGTGATGCTTGTCAGCACGTACAGCGCCGTTCAGTTCTGGGCGACGCGTGACAAGCAGTTTGCATTGATCGCGCGAACCCGCATGGTGCAAGCTGTTGGTGGTGCAGGGACGCAGCTCACGTTCGGTGTGCTCGGGCTGGCGCCCCTCGGCCTGCTCATCGGCCACATGATCAGCAGTGGCGCAGGTGCCTTTGGTCTCGGGCGAAGGGTGTTCGCGGACAACCGGACGGCGCTGTCCCGTGTTGGCTGGGCCGAAATGTGCCGTCTGTTTCGCGATTACGATCGGTTTCCAAAATACTCTTCGTTCGAAGCCTTTGCGAACATCGCGGGCATTCAGGTTCCCATGCTGATCATCGCGGCGACCGCCTTGGGGCCCGAGGCCGGTTTCCTGGTACTCGCCATGCGTGTGATGCAGGCGCCGATTGGCTTGATCGGCTCTGCAGTGGGGCAGGTCTACCTCTCTCGTGCGCCGGACGAGGATCGGGCTGGTCGCCTGGGGGTGTTCACGGCCAACATCATGGGCGGCTTGATCAAGACGGGGGGTGGGCCCACTGGCTTTTGCCGGCGTGGTGGCTCCAGGTGTGTTTGCGATCGTCTTCGGGGAGGAGTGGCATCGTGCGGGAGTGCTGGTGGCATGGATGACGCCGTGGTTCATCCTTCAGTTTCTCGCTTCGCCCGTGTCGATGGCCTTGCACGTAACGAACCAGCAGAGGCTCGCCTTCTTGGTTCAGCTTTTTGGCCTCATTCTGCGCGTCGGCCTGGTGGTGCTGGCAATGTACATACTTGACACAAGAGTTTCCGAAGTCTATGCCGTCTCGGGCCTAATCTTCTACGCGGGCTATCTGGCGCTTATCCTGCGAGTCGTGGGGTGCTCGGCGTCTGCCCTGTATGCCCCGCTCAAGGCCGCTTTTCTTTTCGTGTTACCGTGGCTTGTTGGCGGGCTGCTTTGCAACTACCTTATTGGGCAGGTCGTGGCGAAGGCCAATTATTAGCAAACGATAATATACAATATGACTACTCCCTCCGTTTTGGGTGCGAGCTCCCTATCGCCTCACCATGCTTCATGCCGATGGCACAACTTCCCCGTCGCGGCCGGATTGCGGCATGCCCGGACAGCTAAAGGTCTTGATGATGGCGGCCCGGATGCGTGCTTAGGTCACTGGCTGCTCAAAGGTTCGCAAGTACAGACTGTCGCCCAGTTACGTGAGCCGTTACATTATGTTCTCGGCGAGGTTGCGGTAACCGCTATCATTCTTTCAGGCGGCGCTCCTCTGGGCCTCGATCTCTTTGAGGATGGCGCCACCGGGATGATCGTCTCGCTAGGGAGCCGTGCCGTCCCGCCGGGGGGATGGTGGCGCGGGCGTCCCGGTCGACAATGGCGACATGGCAGCCTTTGCTATCCTAACCGCCGTAGGCGAGCTTGCCATAATGCCGCCCAACGCCGCCGGTGGTCAATGGGTTTGGTCGATCAGACAATGAAGCCGCGCGCCGCCGTCAAGCCGGACTTCGTTCGTGGGCCCGCACGGAACCTCGAGGAACAAGAAGGCAGGTGCCAGATTGTGTCTTCGGCTGGTCGGCGTCTGGCGAGCTACCGAAGTGCCCGCTTCGGCGTCATCGCACGTTGCGACCGGAAGGCGTTTCCCTTGGTCACGACCGCCGTCTGCAGCGGGACTCCTGACAAGACAGGGGACTTTACGCTGTTCAGTGCCACGGATGTCGCCGGCGCACCGACGCGACTGCTTGGCGGCAAGCGAGGGTGCCGTCACTTCGGCCTAGCCCACGCAGCCACGGATCTTGGTCGCATGGCTTTTCCCGCCGACGCCGAGAGCGCCGTCGTGTTAGTCGCGTCGCCCTTCCACAGACTCGACCGCGAGAGTGCGGCAGCGGGCCAAGTCAGCGGATATGGCAGCGTTCGGACACTTGACGGTTTACCTCTCCATTGCTCGGAAAAGAAAGCAGCACAATGCAGCGATAGGGTTTCTTCATCGGCTGAAGTCCCATATGGATCAAGGGACGGGCATGCGTAAGACAATTGCGCTTATTCACAGAGCTTCTATTTCAATCGTGCTGGGCTACGCCGCGGTTTGCGTGTTCATGATTCTCTACCTGCAGACGCAGCCGTTAGGATTCCTTTATGTAATCGTAACGGTCGCTTTTTTTGACCGCCTCGCGTTTCCTGCTATCGCCACCGCAGAAACTTTCGCGCGAGTTCGTTCTCGTAATGGCCACTCTGGCATGGTGCACCCTGGCAATCGTTGTTCAGTATGTTTCCCAAAAAGAGTACTTCGACGAAGACGGCCGCTCCTCCTATTATTTTACCTTGGTATTGCTGATCAGCAATACCGTCTGGTTTTTTCGCTGGCATGATGGTAAGCGGCGCAACCGTGAAGACAAACAATCTTCTTGGTCTAATTATTATCTGTTTGCTCGCTCTGCTGGTAGGCTCCCGCGTGGGTGACTCGTTTTTTTATCCTGTACTCGGCTCTCTCGGAAGACGAAAATATCAGGTTTGATCACATTTTTTGTGATGGAAAGGCTCCTGCTGATCTGCTTCTTTGCCTATTCAGTTTTGTCCGGGCGGATACGGGTGCTGGTGCTGCCTCTGATCGCTGCCATTCTTTTTGCTGGTGGCGGGCGAACCGAATTCTATCTCGGGTTTGGATCAGTGCTAGCTTACGAGTTTATCGTTTCCAGCGGGCGGGCTCGGTTGGCGTACGCTGCTACCTTAGTGGTAGCGTCTTTCGTGGGTGTGCTACAATTGGCGAATGTAAGCGACCAAGCGCTGCTACGGATGCTCTTTTTCGCTGGTCTTGAAGCTGACATGTCCTATCAGGCTCGCGCGGAGACGTTCGGCGCGGGATGGGTAATACTCTCCGACCAGTTCCTTTTCGGTAATCCGGGCCTGATCATTCGTGAGCATGGTACACTCGGAGCTTACATTCATAATCTGCTGAGTGCGTGGCAGTTTTTTTGGCTTTATTCCCTTTGCTTTTCTCGTGATTCTGCTGCTGAGAATTGCCCCGATAGTCCTGCGCAGCACTTCGTCAAACAACACGCCAATTGATGTCTTTGGCATCGTATGTTTCGCTTATGGCTTGCTCGGCATTGTCTTTACAAAATATATTGGATTTGCTTTTCTTTGGTTCGGCTTAGGTTTCTGGGTTTATCGTCTGAACTTTTTTGTCTGGCAATGGTCGGCGCTTTTAATAAATGAAATTGATGTATTTTGTAGAATGGGATGCATTCAATCCGAGTGGTGTCCTACGTAAAGTAAGGGCGCAGTACGCTGAGTGGGTGGCTGTTGGCGCGGACGTAATAATGGTCATTCTTTCTCCAAAAAGGAAGAGCGATGGGGTGGCGCTAATCGATTTGCCGGGTTGCACAGTTGTTGATTATCCGGCCGGCGGCTTGGGTAAGCTTCGCAAGGCTATGGCCCTTTCCAAGGTAAAAGAGATTGTCAAGAAGTTCGGCCCAGATATAATCTATTACCGGCAGTCTTCATGGACGCCTGGGCTTATGGGCGTCTTTGAGTGCGTCCCAAAGCTCGTCATCGAAGTCAATTCTGATGATATGGCTGAAACATCGGCGCGTGGTTTTTTTTCTGGGACGATATACTAGATATAGTCGGCAACTAATTCTGACGCGCGCCGACGGCTTTGTTTGCATCAGTGAGGAATTGGCGCGGCGCTATAGAGATAATCATGTGCCGATCGTGACCATAGGCAATGGCTTTGATCTGCGCGAAGTCGAACCTAGAGAGCCGGCAGCTAACGCTCGTCCGAAAGCGATCTTTGTTGGCAGTGATGGTCAGGTTTGGCACGGGGTGGACAAGTTGGTCGATCTCGCCGACAGGCTTCCGAATTTCGAGTTTCACGTCGTGGGGATCAGGATGACGGAAGCGCGCCCCAACGTGATCGCTCACGGCGTTCTGGACTGGGCGCAATTGCATACGCTCTACTCGCAAATGGACGTCGGGATTGGTACGCTTGCGCTACACCGAAATGGCATGTCGGAGGCGAGCCCATTGAAAACGAGGGAGTACCTGGCGCATGGCCTGCCGGTGATCGGTGCCTATAGTGATACCGATCTCAACGGCTGCTCTTTCTACTTGCGGCTAGAGAATTCAGAGGGCGGAGTCGCTGCCTCGGTAGCGTCAATCGAAGCGTTCGTGGCCAAGTGGCGTGGCGTGCCCCTTGATCGCCACCGGGTCGAGGCGCTTATCGGTGCCGTCGGGAAAGAGAAACGGCGTTTGGAGTTCTTTCGTGTCATTGTGAATGGGAAAAAGCTCGCAAAGGAAGGAGCGGCTGTCTTTCGGGATGGGAAAGATAGACCGAGCAAACGTTGATGAAATACTAGGAAGGCCGTTTTTATCGTACCTGGACGTTGACCAAATATTCGCACAATCTAATATACTATATGGTTATCTCCAGCACTTCTGGCACGAAGTCCCTTTCTCCCCGTGCTACTTCTTGCCGCAGGCGCAAATTGCTGGCTTAGGTCGTTTCGTGTGGAACCGCCCCCGGTGAGGCGGATTCCCCTGCCGAGCCCATCGGGCGCCCCCACCCCTGACCCCGCCCCCGGACGGGCTCTGGAGCTGGCCGCGAAAAGCCGCAACCAGCCCGAAGCCCCTGAGCGTATTGGCGTTTCTGACGCCCTTGAGGGTACGCTTCGCCGGGCTTCGCCCGCCCTTGACCGCGTCCTCAACGCCAGCAACTGCGCTGCTCGGGGTCGCAGAGGATTTCGGCTGGCGGCGGTGGTCACCGGCCAGTTCCACACGAAACCGCATAGAGCCTGATATTGGCGATGCTTTCAAGCGTCGTCTATACAAGTGCGGCGTTTTGGTTGATGGCAATTCTTACAAACGACGCAGCAAGAAAAGATAGTCGAGGTCTGATCAGCAACGCTTAGTAGCTTTTTTTTACTTTTATTGAAACTCATATGTCGTCATTGCTAATAAATGCATCCAATCTCCATGCGGGTGGTGGTGTTCAAGTCGCGGCTTCGTTTGTTAACGAAATCGCCAATGGGCTGTCCGTTGATGATAAGTTGAAAGTCGTCGTTTCGAACGAAGTCAGCAAGAACTTGAACGAACAAAAAAAAAGAGCTTTTTGGTGGCCACGATTTGGAAGTGGTAGATACCTTTGGGGCTTCTATGTCAAACATCTGGTTCGATAGAGTGTTAAACGACCAAGATGTGGTTTTTACTATCTTTGGCCCGCTATACAAATTGTACACCCCTTTCAATAATGTTTGCGGTTTCGCCCAGCCGTGGATTATTTACCCAAATAATGAGTGTTACGCCAAGCTTCCGATGATTAAAAGACTAACGTTGCGGTTGAAATATTGGATCCAGGGACAGTTCTTCAAACGTGCTGATTCGCTGGTTGTTGAGCTCGAGCATGTCAAAAATGGTTTGGTTCGAGAGCTGGGCATCAAACCCGAACGCATTCATGTGGTTCGCAATTGCCTTTCCTCAATTTACCTGGACGAGGCCGCTTGGTCGTCCCTTTATATACCGGGGAGCGATTGTGACTTGCGTCTTGGTTTTGTTGGGCGAAATTACTCCCACAAAAACACGGATGTTTTTCCGGCTATCGCCAAATTACTCGAAAAATCCCATCGAATTAGGGCAAAGTTCTACGTCACCTTTACGGACAAGGAATGGTTGGCCTGTTCTGCGGAATTTAGGAATGTTTGTATCAATGTTGGACCGCTGTTGGTGGCGCAGTGTCCGAAGTTCTATCAATCGCTGGACGGTGTGGTCTTTCCAAGCTTGCTGGAATGTTTTTTCTGCAACGCCGCTGGAGGCCATGGCGATGGAAAAACCATTGTTCGTATCCGATCGGCCGTTTAATCGCGACATTTGTCAAGAACACGCACATTATTTTGATCCACTTTCACCTGAATCTGCGGTCAACGCGATTGCTGAAGTATTCGCTGGGAGTGGCCCAGATAAAGAAGCGTTGCGTAGTGCGCGTGCACACGCCGTTGCCTTCTCTAGTCCCCGATCTCGAGCGGAAAAATACTTGGCTTTGCTTACGCAATGTGCGAGTAAAAGCGAGGCTTAACATTGGTCGCATGGAGTGTTAATGTTTACAGATAAAACGTTGCTTATTACCGGTGGTACAGGTTCCTTTGGAAATGCCGTCCTGCGCCGCTTCCTTTCGAGTGATGTGGCGGAGATCCGGATCGTTAGTCGCGATGAAAAGAAGCAGGACGATATGCGCAGGAGTTATAGTAATGCCAAGCTGAAGTTCTATCTCGCCGATGTGCGAGATTCGCGGGCGGTTTTTTTCCACGATGCGTGGCGTCGACTTTGTTTTCCACGCGGCAGCCTTGAAGCAGGTTCCTTCGTGTGAGTTCCACCCGATGGAGGCGGTACGGACTAATGTGCTGGGTACTGAGAATGTGCTGGAGGCGGCGATTGCCACGGGCGTTAAGCGGGTGGTCTGCCTAAGTACTGATAAGGCGGTTTATCCAATTAACGCCATGGGGATCAGCAAGGCGATGATGGAAAAGGTGATGGTTGCCGCATCGCGCAATCTCGAGGGTACGGGTACGGTGATCTGTGGCACGCGCTACGGGAACGTGATGGCTTCGCGTGGCTCGGTGATTCCGCTGTTCGTCGATCAGGTGCGTGCCGGAAAAATGCTTACGGTGACCGATCCGGCGATGACCCGTTTCATGATGACACTCGATGATGCGGTTGATCTGGTGCTCTATGCGTTCAAGAACGGGAACAACGGTGACATCTTTGTACAAAAGGCCCCGGCTGCCACCGTAGAAACGCTGACTAGGGCGGTGCTGGAGCTTATGCAACGACCGGATCACGAGGTACGCGTGATTGGCACCCGCCACGGCGAGAAGCTTTACGAGGCGCTGCTCAGCCGCGAGGAGCGTGCCAACGCTGAAGACCTGCCGGGCTACTTTCGTGTGCCGGCCGACGCGCGCGACCTGAACTATGACAAATTTGTAGAAGAGGGTGAGTTGAAGATCACCAGCGCCGAGGAATACACCTCGCACAATACCGAACGCCTGGATGTGGCGGGTATGAAAGCCTTGCTCTTGAAACTTGACTTCATGCAGCGCATCGCGCGCGGCGAAATGGCAACAGCAACGGATTAATCGGCAGATTGAGGGTGGGACAAATGGCACAAAACAAATTGGCGGAACACCAACTCGAGGCTTTCTATCACGATCTGTTTGTTGAGGATCAAGCACGAGACTTTGTTGCTCTATTGGGTGGCAATCCATCGTGCGGCGAAATTGTTGATATGGGTGGAGGATGTGGTTTCTTCGCCCACCAGTTGAAGAGTCAAAGCGAGTGTAATGTCAAAGTTATCGACATGGATGTCACCTCGGTGAAGGCTTGCCATGAGCTTGGAGTGGAAGCAATACAAGGAGACGCCTTAAGTCCTGAGATAACTGGACGAGAAGGCGTAGTTTGTTTTAATTTAATCCTGCATCACCTTGTGGGAGAAAGTGAGACTAAAAACGCTGGCTATGCAAACGCAGGCTTTGTCGGTATGGAAGAGGCCCCATGTGAAATACATTTTTGTCAACGAGTATATTTATGAGTCTTGGTTTTCGGATATTTCCGGGCGGCTTATTTTTCAAATAACAAAGAGCCCCATTCTGTCTTGGGTTGGGCGAATCGTTGCCGTTGTTGTGCCATCGCTCAAGGCAAATACGTTTGGTGTTGGTGTTCGTTTTCGGTCAAATGCGGAGTGGATTCGGGCTTTCTCACGCGCTGGCTTTAGGGTCAAAGCAAGCCTTCAGGGTCAGGATGAAGAAGTTTCATTGCCCCGACGGATGCTGTTAATAAAATCGATACGACGGAATAGCTACCTACTGGAACCGAGCCAGGCAATTAATTAACATTGCTTATTGTCGCTCGATCGCTATAGTGATCAGGTGAATTGGTTCTTCGTTCGTGTCTTTGATGGGGCTTCGTAGATATGCGTATCGTGATCACCGGGGCCGACGGTTTTATCGGCCGCAATCTTTCAGTTCGCTTGGGCGAATTGGGTTATACGGACGTGCTTGGCATTACGCTCGATTCTTCGCGCGACGATTTGCTGGCGGCGCTGACAGGTGCCGGCTTTGTCTTTCATCTGGCCGGGGTGAATCGGCCAAAGGATGTGGGCGAGTTTGCGACCGGCAACGCTGGATTCACGGAGGAGCTGTGCGCGGCGCTGGCTGAAACTGGCTGCAGGGCGCCGGTGGTGCTTACCTCGTCAACCCAGGCGGCACTCGACAATGCTTACGGCGAAAGCAAGCGGGCGGCCGAGGATGCCCTGTTGCAGCATGGCGCGCGCTCTGGCTCAGCCGTCTATCTCTTTCGCCTGACCAATGTTTTTGGCAAGTGGGCAAGGCCCAACTACAACTCGGCAGTGGCGACGTTTTGCCACAATATCGCGCGTGGGCTGGATATCACGGTCAATGATCCGGCGGCCGCTTTACGCCTGGTCTACGTCGATGACGTGATCGAAGCCTTTGTCGGGCTGCTGAATGCGCCCGGCACAGCGAGCGGCTTCGTTGCAGCGGGCCCGGAATATGAGACGACGGTTGGCGAACTGGAGCAGACGCTGCGTGGCTTTGCGGCGAGCCGGGCGACGATGCTGACACCGCGGGTGGGGTGTGGTTTGCTGCGCGCCTTGTATGCCACCTATTTGAGTTACCTGCCACGGGAAGCATTTGATTACACGGTGCCGCTGCACGGGGATTCGCGCGGGGTCTTTGTCGAAATGCTGAAAACGCCCGATTGCGGCCAGTTTTCCTACTTCACGGCGCATCCCGGGATTACCCGGGGTGAGCATTACCACCACAGCAAGACCGAGAAGTTTCTGGTCATCAAGGGCACGGCACGCTTTGCCTTTCGGCACATCATTAGCGGGGAGCGCTGCGAGCTGGTGACCAAGGGTGGCGAGGCGCGCATTGTCGAAACGGTACCGGGCTGGACACACAACATCACCAATATTGGCGACGATGAAATGATTGTGATGCTCTGGGCTAACGAGATTTTTGATCAGCAGAAGCCGGACACATTCGCCATGAACGTCAGGCCATGAAGAAGCTGAAAGTCGTTACCGTTGTCGGAACACGCCCGGAGATCATCCGGCTGTCGCGCGTGCTGGCCCGCCTGGACGAACATTGCGAACACGTACTGGTGCATACCGGGCAAAACTACGATTACGAGCTCAATCAGATTTTCTTCGACGATCTCGGGGTCCGCAAGCCGGATCATTTCCTGAGCGCGGCCGGCGCGACCGGTGCCGAGACCATCGGCAAGGTCATCATCGGGGTCGATCAGGTGCTGGCGGAAGTGCAGCCGGAGGCCATGCTTGTGCTGGGCGACACCAACAGCTGTTTGGCGGTGGTACCGGCCAAGCGCCGCAAGGTGCCGGTTTTTCACATGGAAGCCGGCAATCGCTGCTTCGATCAGCGTGTGCCGGAGGAGATCAACCGGCGCATAGTCGATCACACGGCGGACATCAACCTCACCTACAGTTCGATCGCGCGCGAGTATCTACTGCGTGAGGGTTTGCCGCCAGATATGGTGATCAAGACGGGGAGCCCGATGTTCGAGGTCCTGTCGTATTACCGGCCGGGCATCGACGCGTCGAACGTGCTGGATCGACTTGGCTTGATGGCTGATGCATTTTTCGTGGTCAGCGCACATCGCGAGGAGAACATCGATTCCGATGCCAACTTCCACAAGCTGGTGGCGGTATTGAATGCGCTAGCCGAGGATCACGATCTGCCAGTGGTTGTGTCTACACACCCGCGTACCCAGAAGCGGGTGGATACGACCGGAGCGACCTTTCATCCGCAGGTGCGCCTGCTGAAACCGTTGGGTTTCCATGACTATGTCAGACTGCAGATGTCGGCCAAGGCGGTGCTGTCGGATAGTGGCACGATCAATGAGGAGTCGTCGATCCTGAACTTCCGGGCGCTGAACATCCGCGAGGCGCATGAACGCCCCGAGGGTATGGAAGAAGCGGCGGTGATGATGGTCGGGCTGGAGGTGGAGCGAGTGCGCCAGGGGCTGGCAATCCTCGACTCCCAGGCGCGCGGCAGCGAACACAGCTTGCGCCGTGTGGCTGACTACAGCATGCCCAATGTGTCGGACAAGGTGGTGCGGATTATCCACAGCTATACGGATTACGTGAATCGCGTGGTCTGGAAGAAGTACTGAGGGGGTGCGGAGCATGCGGCTTGCGTTGATCGCGGACACCTTCCCGCCGCTGCGCACGTCGGGCGCGGTGCAACTGCGAGACCTGTCGCGAGAGTTCGTTCGGCAGCGCCATTTGGTGACTGTCATCCTGCCGTCGGCGGACCTGGCCGAGCCTTGGTCGCTAGAGGATATGGAGGGCGTGCAGGTGTTGCGCCTGAAGGCGCCGAAGACCAAGGATATCGACTACGTGCGGCGTACGATCGGCGAGTTCCTGATGCCTTTTGCGATGCTGCGCCAGTTGCGCAAGAGCCCGTTGGCCGACGTCAAGTGGGATGGGGTATTGTGGTACGCGCCGTCCATCTTCCACGGCCCGCTTGCCAGCGCGCTCAAGAAGGCAAGCTCCTGCAAGGGTTACCTGATTATTCGCGACATTTTCCCGGAGTGGGCGGTGGACATGGGCCTGATGGGGCGTGGCGTGCCCTACCGCTTCTTTGCCGCGGTGGCCAGGTACCAGTACTCGGTAGCCGATGTGATCGGGGTGCAGGCGCCAGGCAATTTGGCGTACTTCGACCGCTGGACAAAGGGGCCGGGGCGACGCTTGGAGGTGTTGCAGAACTGGTTGGCCGACGCGCCGCATGCCGGCTGCTCGGTGTCGCTGGCCGCAACGCCCCTGGCAGGTCGGAAAGTGTTGGTGTACGCCGGCAATATGGGCGTGGCGCAGGGCATGGGCATTCTGCTTGATTTGGCCGAACGCCTGCGTGCGCGGCGGGACGTCGGCTTTCTGTTCGTCGGCCGCGGTAGTGATGCCAAGCGACTGGCGGCTGATGCGCAAGCGCGTTGCCTCGATAACGTGGTGTTTAGAGACGAGATTCACCCCGACGAGATTCCCGGCTTGTACGCACAGTGCCATGTCGGCCTGGTCGCACTGGACCCACGCCACAAGACGCACAACATCCCTGGGAAGTTCCTCACCTATATGCGAAGTGGCTTGCCGGTGCTGGCCAACATCAACGCAGGGAACGATCTGGCAGGCATGATTCGGCAGGAAGAGGTTGGCCGGGTGAGTGAAGACGGCTCGGTGAATACGCTACTGCGCATGGCGGAGGAATTGTTGGATGGCGTCGACGCAGATCTCGAGCGCCGTAATCGGTGCAGGGATCTGTTCAAGCGTCTTTTTTCAGTGGAGACAGCTGTTCAGCAGATCGTGTCAGCGCTCGGCGGGGAAGGAAAAACGGGTCAATGAGTCTGACGAGTTATTCGGAAACTTACCTTGATTCCTGCTTGCGCGAGGCGCCGGCTTGGCGTGCGCTGTCGATGTGGACCACGATGGTTTGGCGATCTTCCAGACGGAACATTTGTCTGCGTCCCCCCAAGATGAAACGTTCCATCTTTTCATGAAACGTTCTATCGCCGACATGGAACATCCCAAATTTTTTCATGGAATGATCGATCGTCGGCATGACCCTTGCTTCTCCGGCATCGATCGATCCATCCATGGCATGGGCACCCCTGTCCGGCAACGGCCGGGATGGTCGCTGCCGGATAGGGGGCTTGCTTTACGGGGCTTCGGTGCTCTTCCTGGTCTTGCGGGCAAAGCGGCGACCGAGGTCGTCGAGGGTTTCTTCGAGTGCGCCGGTGTGGATGTTGTGAACTTTGGCGTACTGGTAGACCAGCAAGGCGCTGACGTAGGCTTCGCTGCCGGTGGCGAAGTAGCTGTCTTCGATCCGGCGGCCCAGGGTTTCGGCGGCGTGGCGAATGGGGTAGAGCGCTTCGACGAGTTGGACGTCGCGCGGGATTCTTCGAGGCTCAGGCTGTCGGGGAGAATTTCCGGATGCGCTTCCGGCCTGTTCACCCTGCCGGCGGCACGACGGGCCGCGCCTCGCCAACCCGACTATCGGCCCACGCACGCCACCGATCCACAACCGTTGCTCACCCAGCCGGTGCATGAACTGCCGCCTCTCTCTGTGCGCCAGATCGTCGGCGCGGCGAACTCGGGTCTGTGGAACGAGTGCATCGCCCGTTAGCACTCTCTCGGTCACACGCACATGGCGGGCAGTCAGAGCCGACACTTTGTCTTCGCCGGTGAGACCCTGGTCGCCTTGCTCAGCTTCGGCGCCAGCGCCTGGAAACTCGCCGCGCGTGAGCAATTCGTCGGTTGGTACGATGAGCAGCGACAAAGGAACCTGCAGATCGTGGTGAACAACGCCCGCTTTCTGATCCTGCCCTGGATCCAGTGCACCCTTCAAGCGCCTCGGCAGAACGATCACCAAGCATCTTCCTGGCGTCTGCAACGGTTTCCAGGCAGGCAAGCACAACGGCCGAGTCGAAGCGATGAATCGAGCGCTTCAGGAAGCTGGCGCTCGCGCTCGGGCACGCGGCTATCGCCGCGTCGAAAACTTTATCGCCAGGGCCTACCTCATCGCTGGAAAGCTCACCCATTTGCCCGCTTCGCCATTCGCCCGGCTTTTGCCCGTTCCACATGAAACGACATAGAGCGCCGAGTTTCCAGCGCCTCTTTTTTTCAAGACGAGAAAGCATGCCACCTGCCATGTGGCCGGCTGTAAGAACGGAAAGAAAACAGCCGTCCGACATGGTTAAGCACAGCGAGCGACGCCCCACTATCGGCATGCCGCCCGCCGACTGACCGCCCTGCCGAACTTGAACAACAAGGTTCGGCAGGACATCGGCCTCCTCAGGTCACCAGGAAGTCGGCGTTGGTCAAGGCCAGTCCGCCACTAAGTGCGGCGAACTGGACCGCGGCACCGGCCCCTGTCCCATCCGCGTCGTAGTACAAGGCCCCCCGTCGCACTGTTGTAGATCACGTAGTCGTTGGCGTCGAGCGCGACCGCCCCGATGTGGAACGAATCGGCTGCCAGCGTCCCGGTGGTGCCCAACGAGTTGAAGATGGCGTTTTCCAGCTCGATGGTGTCATCGACGACACTGAAGTCCGTGATCGTGTCGACGTTGGTCAGCGCGTTGAGAAGGGTGTCGAAGCGGATGGTGTCGCTGCCCGCTCCACCGGTGATGGTGTCGTTGCCCAAGCCACCGGCAAGTGTGTCGTTGCCGACGTTGCCAAACAGCTGGTTGCCCAAGTCGTTGCCAGTGAGCGTCGCGGCGGCGCTGACCTTGAGGTACAGGTTCTCGACGTTCGCCGAGAGGGTGTGGCTAGCAGCGTAGCTGTAGACGGTGTCGATGCCTCCATTGACCTCTTCGACGACGCTGTCACCGGCGCCAACGTCATAGCGGTCGTTGCCAAGGCCACCGGTGAGAACGTTGGCGGCGCTGTTACCGTTTCCGTAAAGAACGTTGGCCAACTCGTTGCCCGTCCCACTGATAGCTGCGTTACCCCTCAGGTAGAGCTCTTCCACATGGGCACCCAGCACCCAGCTGACGCTGCTATAGACAATGTCGTTACCCTCGTCCGCCAGTTCGACGGTGGTGTCCCGACGCCAACAGTCATAGCGGTCGTTGCCAAGGCCACCGGTGAGAACGTTGGCGGCGCTGTTACCGTTTCCGTAAAGAACGTTGGCCAACTCGTTGCCCGTCCCACTGATAGCTGCGTTACCCCTCAGGTAGAGATCTTCCACATGGGCACCCAGCACCCAGCTGACGCTGCTATAGACAATGTCGTTACCCTCGCCCGCCAGTTCGACGGTGGTGTCCGCCGACNCCAACTTCATAGCGGTCGTTGCCAAGGCCACCGGTGAGAACGTGGNTGGCGCTGTTACGTTTCCGTACGAAGAACGTTGGCCAAATCGTTGCCCGTCCCACTGATGGCGGCGTTACCCATCAGGTAGATCTCTTCCACATTGGGTTGAAGGGTCCAGCTAATGGTGCTATAGACGATATCGTTACCCCCACCGGGCAGCTCAGAAACGCTGTCGCCGACCCCAACGTAATAGATATCATTGCCAAGCCCACCGGTGAGTACGTTGGCCGCACTGTTAGCATTTCCGTAGAGGGTATTGGCCAACCCGTTACCCGTCCCGTTGATCGCATCGCTACCAAACAGGTGGAGCCGTTCGACATTATCTTCCAGGGTCCAGCTGATAGTGCTATAGACGATGTCGTTACCCTCTCCTGACAGTTCATGAACGCTGTCGCCGACCCCGACGTAATACGCATCGTTGCCAACGCTGCCGGCGAGTACGTTCGCGGCACTGTTATTGTTGCCGTAGAGAGTGTTGGCCAGACTGTTGCCCGTCCCATTGATCGGATTGTTGCCGAACAGGTAGAGATTCTCCTGGTTTGCGCCGAGCGTCCAAGTGACAAGGCTGTAGACGATGTCGGTACCCTGGTTTGCCAGCTCCATGATCACATCGGTGACGTTATCGACGTAGTAGCTATCGTTGCCGTCGCCGCCCCACATCGTGTCAGCACCAGCCTTCCCGTCCAGAATGTTGGCTGCCTGATTGCCGATGAGGAAATTGTTCTGACTGTTGCCAGTCCCGTTAATCGCCGACGTCCCCGTAAGGGTCAAGTTCTCCTGATTGGCTCCCAAGGTCCAGGTGAGCGAGCTATTGACGGTATCATTTCCCTCGCCGGCGTTCTCGATAACGACGTCCGACACATTATCAACAAAATAGACATCATCACCGAGCCCGCCCAGCATCGAGTCAGCACCTTCTCCGCCATCGATGGTGTCATTGCCGCCGGCACCGTTGACGCTGTCGTTGCCAGCCAACGCGAAGAACTGCTCAGCGGCGTCCGTTCCCAGCATGTTTTCTGGGCCAGACGTACCGGTGTAGATCACGTTGTAGGTGTAGGCACGATTCGCCCCCACGGTGATATTTCCCGCGGTGTCGATGGTGCGGGTGCTCAGGGTGCCTGAGCCTGGCACCAAGGCGACGTTCGCAGCCGCCCAGATACCGCCGCCACCGGTTGAGCTGAATGGGACGGCATTCACCCAAGCCGACCCGTTCGCGGAAACCTGGATCGTTTCGCCCACGCCCACCACATCGTTGTACAGCCCACTGACGTCGACGATGCCATCGTTGGTGATGAAATCGCCGGGGGTACCCGTATCCTCGGAAATCGCCGTTACGGAGCTTGTGATTGCGCTTGGCGCGGTGGTATCGACCGTGACCGCAGAGGCGATGTTCGCAATCAGGCTGTTGTTGCCTGCCAGGTCGGATTGCTTGACCTGGATGTGTCCCGCGGCGTAGGGCAATTGCGCCAGCGTGAAGCTGCTGCCCGTGCCGATCGTCCAGCTACTTCCGTTGTTGGTACTGTACTGCCAGGTCCCGCCTGTTTCGAGCCCGGACACATTGACCATGGCGTCTTTGGTGATCCCATCGCTGGAGTTGCTCCCAGTGTCGCTGTTGAGTGCGACGCCAGGCGTTGCCACGAATGTATCGAGTGTAAAGGTGATACTGGCCGACTGGACATTGCCTGCCATATCAGTATCAGTAACCTGAACCAAGTGCAGGCCATCGGCCAAGGCATTCGGATCGTAGGTACTCGCTGGCGTGCCACCATCCACCGTGAACATGCGGGTGACGTCTCCAGCCGCCAAACTAAACGCAAGGTTGGCGTCGTTGGTCACGTTGTCGCCGTTGATGCCGCTGTCCGCGCTAAGGGTCACGGTCGGGGTGGCCAGAGTGGTGTCAAGGGTGAAGGTGATACTGGCCGACTGGATATTGCCTGCCGTATCGGTGTCAGTGACCAGAACCAGGTGCGTCCCATCGGCCAAGGCATTCGGATCGTAGGTACTCGCAGGCGTGCCACTATCCACCGTGAACATGCGGGTGACGTCTCCAGCCGCCGCGCTGACCGTCAGGCTGGCATCGTTGGTCAGCAAGTCACCGTCTGTGCCGCTGTCGAAGGTCAGATCTACGGTCGGTGTGGCCAGCGTCGTGTCGATCGTGATCTCCAATGCAGTCGAGACAGGACTAGGGTTCCCGGCCACGTCGGTCTGGATCGCCTTGATCTTGTGCACGCCTTCCGCCAGAGCCACATCGAAGCTATAGGTGCCTCCTGCCACGGTTCCGTAGCCCAGGCTCTCGCCGGCGTCCACGATGCCGTCGTCGTTGTCGTCGTCGAAAAGCTCCAAGGTGGCATCGTTTTCACCGGCAACGCTGATCGTCAGAGCGGTAGTCACATTGGTGATGTTGTCGGTGTCGTTGGCGCTGTCGTCCGCCGCGGCAAGGTCCAGGCCGCTCGGCGCCACGGGCGGCGTCTGATCGATAACGATTGCCTCCGCATTGCTGCCTACCGTGCTGTTGTTGCCCGCGACATCGGTTTGCTGGATCTCAACCGCACCCGCGGCGTAGCTTCCCTCGGCCAACGTGAAGCTGCTGCCCGAACCGGTGGTCCAGGCCGTCCAGGCAGAACCATTGTGGGTGCGGTACTGCCAGATCGCGCCTACCTCGATGTCAGTTACGCTTACCGTGCCGACGAAGCTGATGTTGTCTCCATCAATGCCGGTGTCACTGGCAAGTTCGACGCCGGGAGTCAGGGCGGCGGTATCCAGGGTATAGGCGTGGCTGACCCCCGGGTTGACGTTACCCGCCGTGTCGACGGTGCGAGTGCTGAGTGTGCCCGGGCCCTCCACCAGGCCGACGCCGTCGGCAATCCAGAGGCTGCCCACGATCCCTGCATCCACCCAAGTCGTGCCGCCGTCCGCGGAAACCTGGATCTTCTCTCCAGCTCCCGTGTTCAACGTTCCAGCGAACACGCCACTAACCGTCACGCTGGCATCGTTGGTGATGTAGTCACCCGCGGTGCCGCTGTCGTCGGCGATCTGGATGAACGAGGTGGTGGCGGCAAGCGGAGCAGTGGTGTCCAAAGCAAACGAATCACCGATGCCAGCAGCCGTCAGGAGACCAGAGTCCGTAGCGGAGATGGTGACGGTGATGTTGCCGTCGACCAGGCCGATCAGATTGGCAAAGTAAGGAACTCCATTCTCGCCGGCGGCCACATTGACGGCCACCGTAGCGGAACCTCCATCGGTGAACGTCACCACCGCTGTGGCGTCGCCGTCCAGGCCTGCTACGGTGAATTCAAGCGCGGTCCTCTCGCTCGCGTTCACCAGGGTATCGACGACCGTGACCGCCAGATCGCTATCGTAATCCGCGGTGCCATCGATGATGATGTCGCCCAAAGCGGATGCGGCGACCGCGGAAGCGTTGTCGGCGTAGCCGCCGGCGCCCACCAGCCGGAACACATTGGTACCGTCCGTGACGAGCTCGATATTGCTGAGCTGATCCGTGCCCTCAGTGTCCGTAGCGACCTGTATGTGGCTGCTTACGTAGGAGAAATCGGCCACATCGAGGTCCTCGGTGTAGCTGGCAGTGTCGTTGCCCACACCGCCGTCCAGGGCGTCGTTGCCACCATTGCCAATGAGAATGTCGTCGCCACCGTTGCCGCTCAGGGTATCGCTCAGCGCAGTGCCCGTAAGGGTGTCAGCCAGCGAACCACCCAGCAGGGTCACCGAGGTGTTCGCATGGGTTACGGAAAGCACCGACTGGGTCACGTTTTCATAGAGGCCGACGTTGGCATTGGTGATGATGACATTGGTGACAAAGACCGCCGGACCGACGATGTCCTTGCCCGGTTCGCCAACACGGATTCCCGTACTGGTGCCGTTGATGGTGCCGTTGGCGATGGTGACGTTGCTCGCGGTTGCCGGATAGGTGTTGTAGGACGTCGCGTCGTCGCGTGCCTTGATGGCGATTGCGGCGCCGAAGTCGAGTGGCACGGTGTCGGGCTCCGAGCTGGAACCGACAT
>NZ_SPMY01000070.1 GCF_012939955.1 Candidatus Accumulibacter phosphatis | reverse complement strand
CCAGCGGAAACCCGGTTGCAGAAATCCTTGAAGACAGCTGACTGAGCAAACATCGCCTGAATCACGACCGAGTTGGCCCATCGTTCGGGTGTCTCGCAGCCGGCCATCAACCGGATTCTCAGGGAGCGCTCGAAGGCCAAACATCCGCGGCAGGACACGCTCGAAAAGCTCGCCGCCGAGCTCGGNGTCACGCCGGATCAATTGGCTGGCCGGGAGCCGATCTCCGCCCACATGCTCGCCAGGGGCGTGGTGCCGGTGCTGAGGTGGGAACAGCTCTTGCCCACCGACTCATCGGGAGACGGCGGTCAGAGTGCGTGGCTGGCCTGCCCCGTCGAACACAGCGACGAGACCTTCGCCCTTCCAGTGCTCGGCGAGGCGATGAACGGAAATGACGGCTACCGCGAAGGCGAGATTCTCTTCGTCGACCCGCGCGTTCCCGCTTCGCACGGCAAGGATGTCGTGGTGCTCCACGGAGAAACCGCTCTCTTCCGGCGGCTGGTGCTCACGCCGGAAGGCCGTTTTCTCAAGACGCTCAATCCCAACTGGCCGACACCGATCATGCGTCTGCCAGACGACACCGTTGTTCGCGGCACGGTGGTCTTTTCCGGTCGGCTTCGCTGATCATTACGTTCGGCGAGCCGTCTTGTAATTAGCAATTACATTCGGCCGTTCATCGCCGGCCTGCTGCCGACAAAAAAAATACCCGCCGAGGTGGCGGGTATTTTTTTTGGTCAGATCAGCCCCCGCTCTGCGAAGGACATGACCGCGGTGTCGGCCACGATGAAGTGGTCGAGCACCCGGATGTCGACCAGCGCCAAGGCGTTCTTGAGCTCGCTGGTCAGCAGCTCGTCGGCGCGTGACGGCTCGGGATGCCCCGAGGGATGGTTATGCGCCAGGATGACGGCACTGGCATTCAGCCTCAGGCCGGCTTTGACCACTTCCCTGGGGTAGACCGACGTCTGGGTCACCGTCCCGCGAAAGAGCTCGCTCCCGGCGATCAGCCGGTTCTGCCCATCGAGCCACAGTGCGACGAAACTCTCGTACTCCTGCCCGCCAAGAAACAGACGCAGGTAGTCGCCAACAGCCGTCGTTGAAGACAAGCTGACAGGCGATTCCGCAAGCTCTTCCGCCAGGGCGCGCCGAAGGAGTTCCCGGGCCGCCATCAGTCGGTCAGGCACGGCATAGGGAAGAAGCGCCTGTTCCGTGCCAAGGGTAGTGGTCTGCCGGGGCGCGCGCAGCCCGAAAAGCTCGGCCAGCGAGCGGCTGGCGAGCAACGCTGCCTCGTCGCCGAGCACGATCGAAAGGAGTTCGCGGTTGCTTGAATGGATCATCTGGGGTGCCTCCAATAGAAAAACGGGGCGGCACCCTCCCCTTGCGGGACGATGCACGCCCCGCGGGGTTCAAAGATTGCGGCTTAATGCGTTACGGTTGGCTGGCTAACGGGTCTGCCGGCTTCGAGAATCTTCTGGCTGGCGCTGAAGATCCGCTGTGCCGATCTTTCCGGGAGCTGACCGTTTTTGAGCCACGACTGGATATAACCTCGCGACTCGTCCCGGCCTGGCAACTCGAGGATCGAACACAGGAGAAAGGCCACGCCTTCGGCCTCGGCTTCGCGAACACTTCGTGGCGTCGACGCGGCGTCATGGCAGTCGCCTTCCAGGGTGTGCCCGAGAACGACGTGAGCCATCTCGTGAAAACGCGTCGAGTGGGGATGCTCTGCCAACTGACTGACCGCGATGCGGCGCTCAACCGCATAGCCCTCGACATTGCCGTCCAGGTAATCAAAGTGCTCCAGCGTGATGTCCAGCGCGGCCAAAGCCGCTTCGGCATCCCAATGGGGCGATTCGACAGGCTCGGCGTAGGCCTCACCTTCGGTCTGCTCCAGGCTGAACCAGCGCGGCGCGAGTTTGAAGCGCGTAAATACCTCTTCGCTGCCGCCGGGATCGCCGGAGTCGTCAGAAACCGCGTTCGTGCCGCAACGTTTGACGGTGATCGGCATCCACAGCGAGAGTGCTTTCTGTCCCTTGCAAACCGAACGACCCAGCGCCTTCCAGCGACTGAAGCTCGCGATGGGCGACAGGGGCAGGCACTTTTGACGGAGCTGGAGGGCCGCCAGAATCTGGTTGCCGATGCTGAAACGGTGAAACCGGCGGAAAGCCTGACTGACGATCCCGGGCTCGGTAAGAGCCTGTTCGAGAAGGGGTGCGAATTTGTCGTACATGGTGCCTCCAGTGAAAAACGGGAAGGCACCATCCCCGGCGGGGAGCGGTACACTCCCCGTGGGATGGAAAAACCGGCCAAGGCCGGGTAAGTCTGCTGCGTTAGCAGCGGCTGATTGATGAGCCGGCGGAAAGGGCAAATTTCCGTGCCTCGACGGCATGCGGGCCGAGAAACCTGGCGCGTGTACCGTCCGGTTGACGAACGAGGATTCGGCCGACGACGAGGATCTGTTGTCGCACACCGATGTCCCCATCGAAGCGGGTTTGCAGGTATTGCCGGTAGTCGCCCTGCCATCCGACTGGCGGAGCAAAAGGCCCGAAACCCCCTGGCCGGGTAGCGATCCGGCTGAAGTCGATGACGCCGTACATGGTCACCTCCTCGTCAGGCGGCCCGGGTGAGTGCCTTGTCGACACTGCCGAGCGTGGGAAAACCTGCTTTCCCTGCGAGATTGAACACGTCGAGCCAATCGACCCCTTTTTGGCCGTCGGGAATCGTGAGCGCTGGCGCAATCGCACCGGCTTGAATCCCCATGGCCCAGAGCCGAGTCACCAATGCCCTCGCCGCTTCCTGTCCGTGTCCGGACGGGTGCTGTCGCGACGGCCGGTCCTTGTCGGCGAAGACCAGGACCTGGCGCACTCCTGGAGGAGGAACAAAGGTTTCCAGAAGATGGGCATTTCCGGTCGCCCAGGCGGGCAGACCGGTGGCTTCGATGACGGCAAGTGCGGTTTCGATGCCCTCGGTCACCGCCAGGCGACTCCCGGGGGCGATCAGGCGAATGGCGCCGCCGGTCAGCTGTCGCGCCGAGGGATGGCGCATCAGCTTCTTGGGCGCGTCAACCGACGCCTTGTGGCCATCGACCGTCAGATAGGTACGATGGAGAGTCACCGCATCGCCCCCCTGCCCGGTGACCTGGGCGAGGATGGCTGGATGGCGCCCCACGAGACACCGATCAGCGCAGTAACCCAGCGCGGGATGAAAACGCAGGGTTTGTGGTGCCGTTGCCGGCAGACCTCGCCGCGCCAGATAGAGACGCGCCGGCTCGGCTTGCGGGTCTGTTAGCGGGAAGGATTCCCGCCAAGTGCGATTGAGGTGTTCGCGGCGGGTAGCATCGTCGGGCATACCGCTTGCGACTGACGGCCATTGTCTGCGGGTGCTGCTGACGGGCTGGCCGCCGACATGCTCGGCCACTTCGCGGATCGTGCGACTGAAATCCCAGTCGTTGACCCACATCAGCAAAGACAAGCCGTCGGCAAAAAAGCCGCAGGTGTTGCAGACGCCGCCGCCGGTTTGATCGACGTCAGGAAAAACCCGAAAGCCATCCCGACCACCATGGACCGGACAAGGGACATGCTTCCCTCGCCGCTCCACAGCCTCTTTCAACGCCGGCGCCAGATCGGGCAGGACCCGCTCCCAGCGCCCGCGTGCGTCATCCTTGACGCTCTGTGTTTGATAAGCCTGTTTCATTGCAGGTGCCTCCATGGAATGTCCCGGTCGGGACCTTCCGAAGCACCCCATGTCGAGGTCCTGGGGAAGGCCACGGCAAGGCCGGTTGGAACGTTCCGCGCGGCATGAAGGTAGCCCTGCCGGGATACGCTTCCCCGGCGGGGTCATGATGCTGTTTGTTTTCTCGTGGCCAGCTACCACACGTCCATCCTGCGCCTTACGGTGCGGGATCGAAACTCAATGGGCTGTTCGCAGGAGGCTCACCGAACCCCTCCGAAAAGCCCCGGCACGGTGGCCGGGGAAAGTGCTGCAGGGGAGGAAACAGCTACGATGTTACGCAGGCACTACGGCCTTCGGCGGGCGAAATGCGTCCTGATCGAATCGAATTCGGCGAGCTTTAGCGGCGGCGTCGAACCGCGCAAATTTGGCGGCCATAGTTGGCGGCGGAATTTGGCGGCGACGAGCGCCGGCAGAGCGACGACAATCAGTGTCCGGTGTTTGCTGCGAAGCGGGCATTCGGAACGAGGCGTTCTACGTCTGGTCGTCGGCCAGAGCGGCCGTTGGCGGCACATGGAGCGGACGGCCGGTATGGCTCCTTTACCGGACGGACGGGAAGAAATTGCGCCGAATGGCTGCTTCTATCTCTTCGCTACGCCCGGATCCGACCCGGAAAAGACAGTAGAAGTTTGCCGGAAGCAGCCGTCGTCGCGGCCTGGGTGTAGGCTATTGACTTGGCCTGCGACGTGCCGCTTTTGACGATCGTCTTTTCCTGTATAGAATTAGTACCCATAGGGCGCAGAGTCTGCTGAGGTAGGGACTTCAGCGTTTCGAGTGACACCGGCTTAGGGAGAGGGCGCCGATGTTACGCAGCAAAGCTGTCACCGTAAAAAAAAATTAGCCGCGGGAGCATTAGTCATGAAAGATCTCGTCGATATGCTTATGGGTTACCGGACTTGGGTGAAGATTGTAGTAATCGCTCTCATTTTTTACGATAGTTGTTCTATTAGTGTTCTTTCGTCCTGAGAAACAACTGCAAGAAGATAAGGATCGTGAAGCCTTAGTAGCTATCCTACAGCTGCGCTTTGAAACAATTTCAAATGAACTTAATTCTGTATTCGAAAACCTTGCAGAAGCTGGTAAGAAAAAACGACGTTCAGGCAACAGCCGAAATGGTCAAACTGCGAGATCTACGTGAGCGTTTTCGCAAGCTTCATGAAAAGCATGTTGTCGCTGTCGCCAAAGATGAAATTCTTCTAGCGCACGACCTTGTCCGTGAAATTCACACCCTGCTTGCACAAATTGAGGCAACTGTAAGGGCAAGGGAAGGGACCATCGCTAGGGATTGGTTTGGCAGTCTGCCAAACGCCTATTTGAGAACTCCTGAGGAACGTGATGATCCTGAATATCACGCGGTGATGCGAGATGTCGGACGGTTGTCCGAGGCAACGGTAGATAGGGTACAAGGCCTTCGTTATCCTGGCTCTCCGCCTCAATCCGTAAGGGCGGAACTTCGAGCCCTAGCATTTGAAAGCGGCGATTGACAATGATCTGAACAACGCACGGGTCAAACGCACGCCCGTGGTCACACACGGGGAACCACAGGGTCCGGGGCCGGCTAATGGGTGACCTCGTGCGACTCGTGGAGTTACGCTTCACTTCGTTTGCGGTGGCCAACTTACGGGACGAATTTTACCCCCCAAGATCGTGAGCACTCCGTACTGTCGCGACGGCGTCGCAACGTTCACCCTTGATGCGGGCTCACCACGCCCGCAGAATGCGGCTAGCGGTCCATGAAACGACGAGCCCACCCAGAACCGCAATAGTTGTGATCGCAGCGCTATCAGCGGGAAAACCAAGCTTGATTGATGTCCATGCCACCAACGTTAGGGGTGCCGTCAATAAAAAAGCAGCAACACCTCCGAGCGTCGCAGTGAGCACAGGCGCTACGCGGTACAACCTCCTTACCCATCCCACCCTTTCTGCCTTGTGTGCAGTGGGTAGTTCGCCGCAAAGCACGAAACGGGCGATTTCAGGCCAACACTTCTCACCAATCGCTGCTCCATGCCCGCCTCGGACATATTGGATATCGTCTAACGGAAAGGAAAGTTTGGAGCGAAGGGGGTCCTTCGCGAAAGCAAAGCCATAGGCTCCTGCCCCCCCCAACGTCCATGAAGCGCAAACCGAGCCGTTCGAACACCCCAGGCAGAAAGGCAACCACGGTGTCAGCACTACCAACGTAGTTCAACACCTGATGCACCCGACCATTTACCTTCGACCAGTCGTAGCTGCACCGCAGGACACTGCCGGCAAGAACCACGCGATGTAGACGGATTTCAGGGCAGAGAATAAGGGATCGGGCTGCAATGTAGGTTCCATTGCTATGGCCAACAAAGCTAATGTCAGCACCAGGAAAGTGACTTTGAACGTCAGCATAGCGCTCCATAAACCATCGGGTAGCCCGCTCACGTCCTCCAGGTTTGACGAAATCCCACATTGAAAAGTAGCCGTAACTGGGCGTCGGAGCTCGAACGCCAATTCCAAGTTCGCGTGCCAGGATCTTGACCTCGCGCGCAACTCTCTTCGTCCAAAAGCCATCGTCGCGGATTCCATGAACTACCATCACGACATGTTCCACGGGACGATGCTTCTGTCGCACAGAAGCATCGTCCCCGATCAGATCCATCGGGTCGAGGTAGTCGTCTATGTCTTCTGGGAGTACGACCCAATTCCTCGCTTTGAGCTCTGCGAAGGAATCCCGTAGTGCAGCAACCACGCGTAGACGTCTAGTCTTGAACTCTTCGAGTTCCCCGGTAACGAGCAGGGCTTCGGTGTGGTTGGCGCCAGGTAACTCGACGTACAGGAACTCCGCACGAGGACCGAGCTCAGTGCAGTCCGCCGGGGATATGTACTCGTCTCGCGCGCCCAACAGAAACACTGTCGAAGGAACCCCCGAGGCCGTTAGTGGCCTGTCGTCTCTGGTAGCAGAGACTCGTTTGCGGAGCGTCTCTATGACGCGCACGTACTGAATTCGTGTACCAACCACAAATGGAGAACCGCGCTGCAGACGCCAGATAATTGGATACTTGCGATCTAGCGGTTTACCTATTCCCTTGAGAAAGCCGATGAATCTGGCAATCCCAAACAGTATTGGTGAAAAAAAATCTCACGTGATCGGGTGAAGCCGTTGAAAATTCCCACCCTCTCGTGATGCCGGCCAACATTGTCAGACGATGAACTTTGTGTGCCCAAGGCGTAACTGGCCGACTTAATTCGCCAAGGGGACTATAGCCGTGCGCCATACAAAAGATCCGTCGGGCAAGAAGCGACCCGACGCTGTAGCCAAGCAGCGTAATGGATATTAACTCTGGTCTCGTCTTTAAATAGGAGTCGACCTGGGAAAAAATTTCCTTTGAGATATTTTCTGGCGTTTCCATGCAAAACATTGGAAGATTTAGTCGTGGCACCCATAAATCATATTCAGGCATGTCGGCGCAAAGTGCATCAATCGTTTCTTGTGGGATTTCTCCTCCCGACCGACCAAATAGCAGGGAGTCGCCTCTGTTAGTCCATCCGCGGATAGCGATAATCAAGTACTTTTTAGCCATGGCGCTTGTTTCTCCTGTCTGCAGGTGATTGCCTTGAACAGCAGTCTATTCGCTGGCGAGAAACGAAATCGATTTCATTGTCCGATGCGTTCCAGAAGCGACTCGGCTATTACTTGTCGCTGTCGCGCCAGGGTCTTGTGCTGGGCGCCAGCTATCGCTGCGCGCAGAGCGTTCTTGCGGGGTTACGTACAGCGAGTTGTGCGGGCTATTCGTTCGAAATTGGGCAGACATGGATATCCCCCCCCCACGATCTGGCACTGTTCCCGCGAGGTCGCGCGAACGCTAATTATTAGCGGCGCTAGGTCGGTTTGTGCGCTGCTGTTCTCTCCAACCGTGACTTTTGATTGTTTCAATAGCACCCCCTTATGTGTGGCCTAACGTTCAAGCTCAGGAACGCTGCGCGGCTTTATCGCGCAGCGTCTCTGGAGCGCAATGTTAGCCAATCTCATTCGGTGTGGCCTTGTCTCCAATTTTAGGAGCCTGGCCGCCCTTCGGCATAGCCTCGCTTCGCTTACCAAAATAGAAGCCGATAACTAGTGTAAGCAACGGCGGGATGATTTGAACGCAGGCTTCGAATATTTTCTGTCCCCGGGCTTCACCGGCCGGGTTTGTTGGCGCCCAGTAAAACATGGCCATTCCTAGCATGAATACCAATGCTAACGAGGTAAGCACAACTGACCCGAAATACAGATGGCGACTCTCTTGATCTTTCCCGTTTAGCAGCGCAATCAAGGCAGCCATAATTACTACGATAGCTAATTCGCCCGCCGCGAATATGATTACTGGGTCCATAATTTCTCCTGATGGGAAACGAATAGCGTTTATCTGCCACCCCGAAATCGCCCGGATAAACCGCTGGCGGTTCACGGCAGATAAACCTTGTAGGACTGAATCGCCTCGACGGCGGCCCTATGGAACCGCCGACTAATTAATTTTCGCATTGAGCTGGCAGCGTAACGCATTGATTGCATTGAAGCCGTAGTTGCAAAAATCGCTTAGGGAAGCGCTGATTAATTAGCTGCCGATGCGTTACCTAGCCGCGCGGCAGCGGTTTTTTTGCATCCCGCCGCGATTTTTGTCAAACTGCCCAAAATTCCGCGGTTTTCTACCCTTTTCGGCACGCTCCCGGGCCTTTCGTCCTATTCAAGGCGCAACTTGGCTGTTGAGCGCCAATAGCTTTCGCTTCGCAATCATCAGATTGGCCAAAGCGAACAGCGTGTGCAGTTGCGCCGTGTTCTTGTCCAGCCCTTTGTAACGCACCTTCTTGTAGTGGAACAGGTTCTTGACGATGTGGAAGGGATGCTCGACTTTGGACCTGATGCTGGCTTTCAGCGATTCCAGTTTGCGCAACAACTGACCAAACGAGCTCTCTTCGGAGACGGCCTTGAGCTTGCCGCGCTTCATGGCGATCTGCCAGTTGATCTTCCGTTCCTTCAGCTCTTCCCGCTTGTCGGCGCCGATATAGCCCGCATTCAGGAAGACGTTCTTCACTTCTCCGTGCAGCAGATGCTCGGTCTGCGTCACGTCCGCCTCGTTTGCCGCTGTGCCGACGACGGTGTGCACCAACCCGCTCTCGGCATCGACGCCAATGCGGGCCTTCATGCCGAAATACCACTGGTTGCCTTTCTTTGTTTGGTGCATGTGTGGGTCACGGGCGTTGGCTTCGTTCTTGACCGACGGCGGGGCGGCGATGATCGTCGCGTCGGCGCTGGTGCCTTCGCGCATCATGAGGCCCGCTGCCGTGCGCTTGCCGTTGACCGCTTCGAACAGCTTTTTCGTCAGAGCATGTTGCCCCAGCAGGTGCCGGAACTGCAGCACGGTGGTCGCATCCGGTGCAGCCTCTCGGGACAGGTCGATTCCAACGAAGGCACGTAGCGCTTGACTGTCGGTAATGGCGTCTTCGACGCCTTCGTCCGACAAACCATTCCACTGCTGTACGAAGAACACCCGCAGCATCCGCTCCAGCCCAACCGGCGGCCGGCCTCGCTTGCCCTTCGGGTAGTGCGGCTCGACCACCGCAACCAATTCCTCCCACGGCATGATCTGCTCCATCTCGGCAGGAAACACCTCGCGTCGCGTCCGTCGCTTCTTACGTTGAAACTCGGCCTGGGAAAAACTGATCTGTTTCATCGGGGTGGCTCGCGCAGGATTGATTGGCAAATTGTACTATAGGTATATGTGGCGATTAAATAAGCGCTTCCTTAATATAGATTTGCGTTTAAGTGAAGGAGAGCGCTTCGAGTAAGGTTTTCCCATGAACATTAAACATGTTCACTTTCAGAAGATGACGATCAAATATGCGAGATTGTCGCTCCTTGATGGAGGCTCATATAACACCGATGGTGCTGTTGGATTTCCTATCCTTATCCTTCGAGACAACGGTGTCCGGTTTCTTCATAGGTATGCCAGCAACAACGGCCTCAGCTGGGCCTCATAAAGCGCCTGGGAGGCAGGTTTGTGAAAACAGTGCTTGAAGAACCGCAGGACTTGGCGGCTCACCTTGGAGGTGTAGCGGAATACCGGGGCGCTCCAGTCGGGGCGATCGGTCCCGTCTGTCTTGGAGGTCTGGCGCCGGGCCTGCTTGCGCAACGCTTTCTCGTCCACGATTCCGTGCTGACCCATTCTGTGGTGCACCAGCAGAGCCACCAAGAGGCTGGTGACAATGGCCAGGTGGACCTGATTCTCGATGGCCGCCACACTGGCGCCCCATGCCTTGGCCAGGCTGAAGTCGTTCTTCCAGGTGTCGAAACATTTCTCCTCCTCCCAGCGGCGGGAGTACAGGAAGGCGATGACGCCGGGCGCGAGGTCGAACTCGTTGGTCAGAAACTCCACGACATGTCCTCGTCGGCTGCGGAAGGTGATCAGGCGCCAGTGTTGGCGGGAACTGAGCAAGGTGATGCGCAGATCCTTGAGCACCCCGTCGTTGGCCGGGACATCCGCCACCTTCAAGGGCTCGGTGGACTCGACGCTCAGGCTGCTTTTCATGCGCGTGATCATGGTCACGCCCAAGCTCTTTTTCCGGCTATCCCAAAACGTCGCGTCGATGAAAGCGCGGTCGACCAGCCACAGCGCGCCCTTGTCACGGGTCATGGCCTGCGCGGATTGGTCGTAGTCGCGCAACAGAGTGATCTCGTGGCGACTGCGGGTCTCGACGTGCACGTCGGTAGGGCAACCCAAGCGCACGTCGTAGAAGCTCAACAGCGCGTGACCCTTGGGATTGTCCGTCCCGCCCTGGCGGGGCGTACACCGCCCGTAGTGGGCGCTTTCGCTCTGATAGGTTCCATCCATCGCATACACCGGCCGTCCTTGCAGGGCTGGGAATTGCGCCAAACGATCCGGCAGCACGGCCCGGGCCTCGGTGAGCAACGGCGGCATCGCCGCCCCCAAGACCGCGCGGCGGCGGCGCGAGGAGAGCGCGTCCGACCAAGTGGAACGTGCCAGCGGGACGCGCTGCGCCGTCCCAGGCTCGCAATGCAGCAGCGACTGCACCTGCTCGCGCAGCGTGCGCATGCCCTGCAGGTGGCGCAGTACTCCCAAGCCGATAAAATCCGTCATGCTCAACACTCGCGATACCGTGTTGGTACCGCGTACCTGCGCCAAGGCACGAGTCACCGGCGCCAACAATTCCCCCAGGACGGTCTGATTCATGAGGCTATCCATGACCGCAGTTAATCGTTCGGTATCCACAAGGCACTCCAATAAGCTGTTGTTTATACAGCCTAAATTGCGAGCATTTTGCTAAACCTTTGTCAAGTGTTTTTCGCGTTATTTTAAAAATATTTTTGCCAACCAGTTATCCGGGCCATATAGTGCGTAGATTTCCCACCGGTCACTTTTCTATTAAATGATCCCATTATATTCGTATGGCACGACTGAGGCTGCTCCATGGGTGACGTGCCTGCTTCGGCTAAAAACTCAAGCCGGACACCGTTGCCTTCGAGACATTGTGCGATCGGCGCGCCCACCCAATGAACTACAGCCGATTTCTGATCTCCCATGCGCGAACGTCATGGCGCCGAGATCCGGTCTTCTGAACATCGACATGTTCTACGGCGCACGCTCCCCGCGCGACCGCATGCACACACTGGAACCCGACAAAATGCGGAGCGCTGTGATGGGGCACGGGTCCGTGGATCGTGCAGAAGGAGGCTGGAGATAATTCTGCGGCTTTGTCCCCGCGACTGCGGTTCATCTCTGGGTTCGCTTCGGTGGCGCTAATGATCCACGTACGAATTCAAAAGCAATGCAACAGGCAGAAACGAGAATTACAGACTCAGTATATTGCTCAAAATGCGCATCTCCGAACGCGTATAACCTAGACATCCACCATTGATACCAAGAGATTATGAGATTAAGGGGCCAAAATATACGCCAAAAAAACTGCTCGTCGCAGAACTGGGAATCCGTTGGTTACTTGCGCCACCCTTTTTGCTAACGTGGGGTGAAAGAATGACAATTTTCGTGTCTCGCGCCCTGATGCGCTATTCAGAAGGTCTACGTAGGCAATCTGATCACCAAAAATTGAAACCGCTTTCGCGTCCGCATAGAACTCACGGTACTTTGAAACCGAACTCAAAACGAAAGAGAGAACAATGGCATTGTAGACCGCAAGAAACAAGAATCTCAAAACATCATCAGTCCCAGTCTGGCCTTCCGCAACCATCTGGCTCACCGTCTTCACGGCTGTACCGACCACTTGAAAAAATATAAGTCCCATTAATCCTGGCAATAGCCGGTCAAAATGATCGAGGTGCGCAAGTTCATGGCACAAAATTGCCGATGCACGGGGATCTTTTCGCAACAACCCAACTAGCAAGCCCCCGCTTATGACAAGATATGGTCGAAAGATGCCCCTTGTGTGAGCGCCCAGCGCCAAGTCCGTTCGCAAGACACGGGTACGCATTAATACAGGGGCTGGGATACCGATGTGAACATGAGACAGGCAATGCGTCAAGTTTGCTTGTATGTCATGGCTTAGAATTGCTGCTGGCTTGCTTAATTGCCCTCTGACTGAATCAACCAACATAGCGAGAATGCTAGTTAATGCCGCCAAGAACAACGCACCAAATGCAGAATCCACCAATGCGTCTGACAGTATGCAAGCCTGCGTGAAGTAACATACTACAGGCGACGCAACCTGTATTGGGAAGCTGAAGGCTATTAGCAATACCCATTCGATCCGAGCCAATGGTGTAAAGGTCTTCATGCCACACGCACCAAATCTACTTCACTACAAGGCCACGCTGTTCACGAAGTACTCTTAAAGCGACTGGCGCTGCCTTATTGGCAAGTTCGTCGTTCAGACCAGATAATCGAAGCTCTTTCCTAATCAAGTCAATAATTCTTTCATCGTCATCTGTACTAGGCACGCGAAACCAACGTAGCAGCAAGTCGTATCCCCCATCGCCTGCTCGTGAGGCAAGGCGGTCGACGAGTTTTTCGAAGAAACGATAGACGAAAGGCAGCAACATCGCTATTGCAGCTTCCGCGCCAAAGCCTTGTGGCCCACTACTGGTCTCGCCATCAAGCTGTAGTGCCGGGTCGAAATCTTCAACGAGAAACACTTCTTCTGGCGAAAGTTCTTTAAGAACGGCAGTTGTTAAAGTCTTTACAATCTGTACCTGAACCATTACGAACCCTCCTGATGTTTGACTTCGATTGCGGTCTGTCATATGAGTACAATAATTTAGTGCTTGTTCCAAATCCTAACTTATTGTTTTATTGAGAAACTTATGTACAATTCAAGCGAAGCTATGCCATTCGCTCTACCAAAACTGGCAAGTGAGGAGCCAACTAATTGTTTCGATTGATTTATAAGCGGGAACAACTCTATTACTGCTTCCTGAATGACAAGATGAACGCTGTTAAATCCAACAGCCGCGTGCTTGAAGTAAGCGTTGTTTCAGTGCCAGGTTTATGCCCCTTCAACAGAACACGCTGATTCCAGTCAATGTGCTCAGCAGCTGACCTAAGGGCTGCCACATCCTTTTCGCCAAAGAACTTACTGACAACCTCAGCGTCAGAACTCTTAATCTTCAACGCGTGCAACCATGGAAGAAATTTATAGATGCGGTATGTTGCGCCCATGCCTGGCGGTCCATTGTCAGCGGCTTCATATGCCATCGACAGCGTCTGCCTAAGAATTATTGCTTTCGTGGGTGACACGGTACTGACAATTGCCTCGACCTCGTTGAAATGTGCATCCTTTAACGCGCTACGCACACCCTCGAATACCGCCATATCCCATGGTGCGGCGCAATAAAACTCTACTTCCGTGGGGATTGCGCCGCTTGGCAGCCCAAGAGCCAAAGGGAAGTATTCTCGATAGCACTCCTCACTGCTGAACTGGACTGTTTCAGCGCCCATACATGGGAAAGGAGTGGCCGTGGATATTATTACTAGCCAGAAACGCAGCATCTGACCAGGCTGGAATATCAGTCTGCTGAAGAACGTATTCATTCTTTCCCCTTTCGATCATTGCCTTTTTCTGGTTTCGTTAGCATAAATAAGACAGACACAGCTCCACCTCCGATCCCAATCCATAACTGTCGGTTGTCAGCACCGACAAAATGTCCGATTATGACTACGAGGAGAAAGCCAAGCGTTAGGTAGAAATATCGCATTACACTCTCGCAACAAAAAAAAAGAGGAGTTAATGAATAGCTGATTAACGCACGATTGAAAAAGCCCCCCTGACCAAGGCCTTGCCACTCGGATACCATATCAGGGCTTCCGCACTCGGATATCATATGCCAATATTCACCGTAAGCATGGGATTCTTATTATCATGAGAAAACCCACGGCTCTGCCGGAAGATCGTTGCTCGGTTGTCACACCCACCGCTACCGAGCGGAAAAATCTACTTGCAGGCCGAATTCGCGGTAACAGCGGCGTAGCAGCCATCGGCGGCCTGAAAACTGAGGCAACATCCCACACTTGGCCTGAAAAAAGCATGTATTGTCAGTCGAGTTTGAGTGCGGTCTGGTACTGCATGTCGGCATACGGCGGGCGTTCGCCGTTTTCGTGCCGCGCAATTGCCCGCATCATCACAAGCAACTTCGTGTCGTCGGTGGCATCAGCAAAGTCGTCCGGCCCGATGCCCAGCGCGAGGGCAAGGTGTCCGGCGTAGCTCGTGACGTCGTTGTTGTCGCTGGCCGGCGCCCAGCGCGCGATGATCTTACGCGGCGTGTCCAGCCCGTGGTCGGTCTTGTACTTGCGCAGCAGGATGGCCAGCGCGCGGAAGCCCCATTCAGGCTCGCGAAACACGCAGAAGTCCTTCTCGCGCCGCTGGAAGTCGGTCTCGTCGACCGGATCGGCGAGGCCGCGCCACATCGACCCCACGCGGATATTGCCGGGGTTGTTGTTCCGAAAGCCCCGCCGAACCGCCTGTGCAACGTCGACGCCGCCAAATACGGCCTGTGCCGGATCGGATTGGCGGCCAGGCGCGAAGCCCAACTTGCCCAGCAGTGAGGCGATCAGCTGGGCGCGAGCGACCGGGTCGGCGAACACGTTGCCGGGGCCGCCCCTCGCGATGGGCGCTCCAGCGGCGGTCGTGGCGACACCTACGCCTGCCACGGCCCTCACACCAGACCCCGGCCACCACGGCAGTTCCAGCCCGAAGGCTGCCGTCTCAAAGGCCTCGCCAGCAGTGTCGTTGTCCGGCACCCGCTTGCGGAAGCAAGCCCAGTGGCAGAGCTCGTGCAGCACCTTCGCGCGCAGGAACTGCTGCGCGGCCGGGTCCGCCGCGGCAAAGCGGGTCAGCACTTCCATCCCGATCTCGATGCGGTCCGGAATCTGCGCGTCGAACTGCCCGAACACCGACAGGCCCAGATCAGCCGCAAAGATCAGCGGCTCGCTGCCGTCCATGGTGAGTGCCTTGGTCGCCTCAGCGTCGGACAGGTTCGAGTTCTGCAGGAACGGCTTCCAGATCGAGTCCGTCTGCTTCACCATGGGCAGATCCCGCGACAGAAAGTCGAACGCTGCCTTGTAGCGCGTCTGGTGGACTAGCAGCATCTGGGTCACGGCATGCTCCGGTATCGGTTGGTCGGTTCGGTCAGATCAACTGCACGATTTCTTCGTAATAACGGAAGGGGCGCGGATGAAGGTCTTCACGCTTGACCCCCAGCTGCGCGAGGCTATCCCGGATCGCCTGTTCGGTCGCCACGTCGGCGACGCCGGTGACGCGCACGTCAGCATGCCCGAGCGCATAGAGGCGCTGCTGCAGCTTGCTGACGGTCTCGGTCGACGGCGCGTCGTACATCTGTCGAACCGAGGGCGCGTCCGGCTGAGCGCCGAGGCTGGCCCGCAGCGCATCGACGCGGCCTTCGATGTTCGAGATTTCCTCCGGCTTGAAGTCGGCCACGGCAAAGCGCGAAGGTAGCGCCGCTGCCTCGGCGGCCACGCCCTGCGCGAGCGCCAGGCTGCCGCGCAGCCAGCCGTAGCGTGGATCTCCCGGTGCCGTCGTGTTGAGCTGCGCCTGCAGGTCGGCTGCAAGCGACGCGGCGCGCTGGCTGGCCTGCAGCGCGCGCGTGGCGTACTGCGGCGACACGGCCGATGAGTTGGTCGGGATGAGCTTGCCGGCGACGTAGCCACCATGGCTGACCAGCACCAGCATCAGCACCGTGTTGCTCAGAACGGGAAGTGCTTTCAGGAGCAAGGTGCCGGTGCCGAGTGTGTGACCGACCACGCCGCCGTATGCGAGCACGACGACGGCCGTGATGAGGAGCATCTGCAGCCTCGGCAGGTCGACCACGTTGGCGTTGCCGATGTCTTCGCCGCGGATTAGGTCGGCAAGTCGCGCGTCGTTCGGGCTGTTCTTGGTCAGCACACGGCCGGTGGCCGACGGGATCGCATCGAGACTCTGTGCGTCGCGCAGTTGTTGGCCGGTGCGCGCGAGTTCACCCGCATCGCCCGGTTGCGATGCCTTGTAGCTCAGCGCCATCGGCGCCGTCACGAAGCTGGCGACGCTGAGGCCCATCAGCGCGACCAGGTTGAGGTCCAGGTTCACATTCAGAGATTCGCCTGCACTGCCGCGCACGATGTTGGCGACAAAGACCACGTACACGGTCGCAAGCACCAGCACCGTCCACAGCGTGATCTGCAGCCGCGACAAGGCATAGCGGTTGCGCTCGTCGATGAGCACGCCGAACACGCGTCCGCGAATCTTCAGCCCGGCCAGCACGAACAGCCCGAGAATGCCGGCCAGGCAACAGAACCATGAACCGAAGCGCGGCCAGTCGAATGGGCCATAGACGAACGAATCCTTGAACTTCAGCAGGATCCCGAGCGGCGCCACGGCAGCCAGCGCCACGAAGAACGCACGGAAGATGTAGTGGGAAATTTTCATGGTACCTGTCCTTGCGTCACTTGATGTTAAGCGTGTCGGCTGTTTCCTTGAGCAGTTGCGTGGTGTCGGTGGGTATCTGGTTGTCCTTGGCGCCCTGGTCGTGGAAGAACTTCCGCATGGCTTCGACCGTGACCTTGCCCATACGACCATCGACGGTCAGCGGCTGGTCCTTGCCGTCGACGTTGACGGTCTTGATGCCCTGGGCAATCAATGCCTGCTGTACTTTCTGTACCCTGGTCTTGGGCGCGCTGGCGCTGCTGACTGGCTTGACGACTGGCGATGCCGGTGATGGCGTCGCACCGCCGCCGTCCCCGATCGCCACTTCGATGGCGTCGCGGCTCGGTCCGGCATCGAGCACCAGCAACTGGTACTTGCCCGGTTTGGTGCCTGCCCTGGCTTCGACGGTGACGAAGCCCTGTCCCGATTCGATCTTCAGCGCGACGCCATCAGGCGGGCGTGTTCCGATCCATTCGGCGCGGTAGGGCAGCACACCGCCGGAAACCACGACCGTGGCCGCACCGCCGGGCTGCACCGCCAGTGCGCCGGGCGGCGAGTGCTTCATCGCGAGGCCTGCCTGCCGCAGGTCGACGTTGCACAGCTTGAGCTTGTCTTCGTTGGGGTGGATGTCGACCGTGACGATGCTCTCGGCCACCGCACTGACAAGTGCGTTGAGCACCTTCGCCTTGCCGGCCAACTCATCCTGCCCGCCGACGGCCGATGTATTCTTCGATTCCGCGACGGACGGGAGCGACACGCCGATTATCTTTGAACCTGTCGCCGGTAGCGACTTGCCAAGCTGATCCACCAGGCCCTGAATGCTCGGCGAGTTGGCGAGGTACGCATTCGTGACCTGGAACTGGATCGCCATCAAAGAGGAGCGCAGCGCGACCGCGGCGCCGTCGAAGGCGTTGAGCAATTCCTTCGCGGGCGGCAGCACGGCGTGGGCGCGTTCGACCGCCGAGCGCGCGATCGTCTCCGCCGGTGTCGGAGGTCGTCCTGTGCGCGTGGCCAACACGTTCTCGATTTCGGCGGTCGCCAGCGCTATCCTCGCGACATTCGCGCGCAGGTCCGGCCGGCTCGCGTTGGCCAGTTGCCAGGGCTGCATCACGTCCAGCGCGCACTGGACCGCGCTTGCTCCGGCCGCATAGATCATCTGCTGCGGCTTGCTGAACAGCCAGTTGTTGCCTGTGTAGAGCGCCGCGCCGGCGAGTCCGAGGCCAAGCACCTCGGAACTGCCGACACCGCGTATCGCAAGGTCGGCGGCGATCGTGGCCGCACCGATCAGGCCGACGCCGACGCCGCGCTCCCATGCGACTTGGCTCTCGATCTTGTCGAGGTAGCGGTCGCGCATCGAGGTACCGAGCGCGATGGCGTTGGACAGCGTCGGGGCCGCGTCGTAAGCTTGCCTGGCGATTATGTCCGGGCCCAGGTTCGGTTGAATGACTGTTGCGCAGGCAGTCAGCGCGAGTGCCAAGAGCACGAGCAGAAGTCGCTGAATAGGCGGTGCCATTGGCTTTCCCTTCGAGAAGGGGTGTTGACGCATTATAGGAAATCGAACAATTTTAGCGGAACTTCGGCCGGTGGAATTTGGACGCGTCCTGAAATGCCAAGCGCCATAGCTGCAAATCCAAAGAGCCGCATACTTTTCTCCTTCGTTAGTATCCGGAGGCGCTTTTCTCCATTGCTCGGACGGCTGCCACTTACTCGGGCGGCGTTCTATATTGCCAGTGAAAGACTCACGAACGTACACCCTCATAGCGTATTTACGCTGCTTGCACACGGTAGTCCCACCAAGGGGCGTTGGCGCAGTATAATGGCATGTGCCCCAGGGTCGGGGCTCAGCGGCGATAGAGGAGAGCTCGGATGGCAGCGAGGGTCAGGCCAGACACTGGCGAGGCGAGGTCGAAGCAACGGTATCGGGTGACGAACTGGTCGGAGTACGACCGTTCGCTGGTCAACCGGGGTGACCTGACGATCTGGTTCGACGACGCCAGTATCAAAGACAACTGGGCGCCCCCGCCACCGGTCGGTCGGGGCAAGCCCGGGCTGTACTCGGAGACGGCCATCCAGACATGTCTGACGATCAAGGCCCTGTTCCAGTTGCCGTACCGCGCCACGGAAGGACTGATGAAGTCGCTGATGCGCTTGAGCCAACTGGACCTTCCCGTACCGGACCACACCCACATGTCCCGGCGTGCGGGTGAGATCTCGGTGAAGATTCCGCGTCGGCCGCGCAAAGGGCCAACGCATGTGGTGGTGGACTCGACGGGCCTGAAGATCTTCGGTGAAGGTGAATGGAAAGTGCGCCAGCACGGGGTCGGCAAGCGCCGCACCTGGCGGAAGATCCACTTGGCCGTCGACGAGACCACCAAGGACATCATCGGCATTGAAGTGACGACGGCCGATTGGGGCGACAGCGAAGTGTTCTCCGGGTTGCTTGACCAGGTCGAAGGCGAAGTCTCTCAAGTGTCCGCCGATGGCGCCTACGACACCAAAGGCTGCCATGCCGCCATTGCCGACCGCGACGCCCGTGCCACCATTCCCCCGCGGGACGGCGCTGTTCCCTGGGGCGACGATCATCCCCGTGACGGTATTCTCAAAGAGATCGCCGCCAAGGGCAGCGCCGGCTGGAAGAACGATAGCGACTCCCACCGGCGCAGCATCGCCGAGAACATGATGTACCGGCTGAAGCAGTTGGGCGACAGCCTGTACTCTCGAACCTTCGAGCGGCAAGTGACCGAAGCGCACGTCCGCGCCGCCATCATCAACACCTTCACCTATCTGGGCATGCCGCAATCCGTCGGGGTTGGGCAAATTGCGCCTGCCGCATGAAGCAGGACGGGGATAGGGGGAGTTCGCGCCCAAAATGGCGGGATTAGTCATATAGTATATTAGCTGTTACTAATAGTGCACCAACGCCCCACCAAGGCACAAGGCGTTCCCTTAAGGTCTACACTTACTGCCTAGTACTGTCGACGATAAAAGCATCCGAAGCGATTACCTTAGTCAATCACTCGTCGCGCGTCAAATAGATAAACATTATGGGTTTCGGCCGTTTCGCGTGGAACTGGACTGAGTCCTTCGGGGGCCTCCAGCCCTAACGCCGGCAATCGCGTGCCAACCAGAGATTGGGCGCCGTTATCCGGCGTGGAATTGGATTTTCTTGGGTTGGACATTTCGCAGCCGCATGATGTAAATCTGGCTATTCTGTACGGTTTGGTTCGTCGTCTGTTTTCTCTCCAGACGGTGAGTAAGCGGGGCAGCCAAGCCAAATGACTCGCCAAGAACGCCGATTATCACCGCGGACCGGAAGCCGTGGCGCGGCTCAAGGCATGGCGACAGGGAGACTCTGAAGACAGCCGCCGCAAGGGACGCGGGCACCACTGATCGAATACGCGATACAAGGAACGTTGGGACAGACAAAAAAACCTGTGTCTACCGGGAGGGTAGCCAGGCGCGGTTTCCCGCGCCCAGTCCCCGAGGAACCGAGCGTGATAGCTTCCCATCTCTCGGCTCGAGCAGCACAAAGGCCAGCCTCAATAAGTGCCGACCCGGGAACTCGGAGTACTCACCGAGCGACCTTCGCGATACCCACCCGCAGCCGTTGTACATGTCTTTCGAAAATCTTGAGAGCGCACACGCCCAGTAGTGGTGCAGCGTCCATTTGCTTTCTCCCACACTAACGGCTCTCCGAGCTTTCTCGCGACGTGCCACCAATCGGACGTGGGCCCGCTTTCGCGTCGGGTAACACTGAAACCCGTATCCGCACCATTACAGCACGGCATTCGCTTCTTCCGATATCCTACTCCCGCACCACCACAGGCAGAACCTTGCGGCCTGCTGTCCCCGAAGGGAGCGATACGGGGTTTCCACGTTCCTCTTGCTGAAGGATGCCGGGTTAGGTGCCTGCTCTGGACCGAGAGGCGTATGGGTCACGAGAGCGCAGTGACAAAGCGCTGCTCCTACCTCCAGTACTTTTTAGTTCAAGCGTAATAGCCACTTCCGCTTGTTTCGAGTGACGATCTTTATCGCAAATTCAAATATTTTCACCATACCAGCTATCTAGCACTCATCCGGCATATGGCTGCCAGAAGGCTATGCCTCTCACGATTTATACCCCGCGCCTTACGGCGATGCGTTACGTTGTCAGAATCGCTCTTGATTCAGATTCCTAGATTCATCAGGTGACACTGATGGTTCCCTCCTGTTGAAGTGGGAACAACTCCCGCAAGTGACTTCGTGTCGCACCGCCACATCTCGACTCTATCGTACCCTGCCGTCGCGAGAAGATGGAAACAGGGTCGGAGGGTAGCCAGGCGCGGTTGCCCGCGCCCAGCCCCCGAGGAACCGAGCGTGATAGTTTCCTATCACTCGGCTCGAGCAGCACAAAGGCCAGCCTCAATACGTGCCGACCCGGGAACTCGGAATGCTCCCCGAGCGACCTTCGCGATACCGACCCACAGCCGCTGTACATGTCTTTCGACAATGTTGGAGGTGCACACGCCCGTGATGCAGCGTCCATTTGCTTTCCCCCACATCAACGGTTCTCCGAGCTTTCTCGCGACGTACCACCTATCGGACGTGGGCTCGCTTTCGCGCCGGGTAACGTCAAAACCCGTATCCGTTCGATTACAGAACGGCATTCGCTTTTTCCGACATCCTACACCCGCACCGCCATGGGCAGGCTTTGCAGCCTGCTGTCCCCGAAGGGAGCGATACGGGGTTTCCACGTTCCCCTGGCAAAGCATATCGGGTTAGGTGCCTGCAGTCGGCCGGGAGGCGTATGGGTCACGAAAGCGCAGACATAAAGCGCTGTTCCCACCTCCATTACCTTTTGGTTCAAGCGTAATAGCCACTTCCGCTTGTTACGATTCACGGCCTTTATCACAGATTCAAATGTTTTCACCATACCAATTATCTAGCACTCATCCGGCTTGTGGCTGCCAGAAGGGCACGCGTCTCACGATTTGTACCCCGCACGTTGTCGTGCTTCGTTACGTTGTCAACGCCGCTTCTTGATTCAGGCGTCTAGATTCACCCGGTGACACGGGTGGTTCCCTCCTGTGGAAGTGGGAACAGCTTTAACCAGCGACTTCGTGTCGCAATATGTCGTTTCGTGTGGAACCGGCGACAACCGACCTGTGTGGCTGCGCAGACATGGCCACCCCGACCAGCGGCGTTGCGAGCGTTGAAGGCGCTGTCAAGGGCGGGCGAAGCCCGGCGAAGCGAACCCTTTACTGCGCCAGAAACGCTAGTAAGCTCAAGGGCTTGGGGCTGGTTGCGGTTTTTCGCGGCCAGGCCTCGAGCCCGTCCGGCGGCGAGGACTTCCCCGCCCTCGGGGCATGGGTATCTACACAAGTTCGAAAATAGGTTAAAAGTAGGCGGTATGGATCTGAAAACTTGGCACTTGAGCCTCGGCTGAAGCGGAGGTATGAGAAATTGGTGATGGGCCATAGTCACTGTGCGCATCAGTTGGCGGCGGGGATGAAAGCGTTGCCCTGCGGTGACCAGGCGTTTGCGCATACGCAGGCACTGTGGCGTTTTCTGGGCAACGAGCGGGTGACTCCGGCAGATCTGGGTGCGCCGCTGCTGGCGCTGACGCGGGAAGGGGTCGCCGAGGGTTGCGACGAGTATGCCTTGGCGGCGCATGACTGGTCGCGACTGAACTACAACACCCACCGCCGCAAGCTCGATCGTCTGCAGATGACTCACGAAACTGATCTGGGCTACGAGTTGCAGAGCACGGTACTGATGGCGGATCGTGACGGGGTGCCATTGGGAGCGCCGACGCAGAATCTTTGCACTGCCCAGGGCGTGTGGAGCTCTCGCAGTCGTGAAATGGTCCGACCACAGACCCATTTGGACGAATTGACAGAGCGCATCGACTGGCTGGAAGGCCAAGCCGTCGCCAAACCCTTGGTGCACATCGTGGATCGCGAGGCTGACTCGGTTTTTCATCAGCGGGAGTGGTGTGCGCGCAATCGACTCTGGCTTGTGCGTGTCAAGGCGGCCGGACGCGTAAGGTACCAGCAGAAGGCCAGCACCCTGGAGGGCGTGGCCGATGGGTTGTGCTTTGCTCAAGTTCGGACGGTCGAGCACCGAGGCCAGCCGGCTGTGCAGTGGCTGGCCAGTGCCGAGGTAACTATCGTGCGACCTGCCAAGCCCAAGCGTATGGATGAGCAGGGCAAGCGCGTGCCGCCTATCCCGGGTGCGCCCCTGACGCTGCGACTGGTCGTGAGCCGGATACGTACTCCAGACGGCAAACTATAGTGGTCCCTGGAAATCAGACAGTGGTTTAAGCTGTGCTCGGTCATAGGGAGCAAGAAGCGATGAGTGAAGTAGCGACGCGGAAGGTACATACGCCGGAGTTCAAGGCCAAGGTTGGTCTGGAAGCTGTACGTGGGGTCAAGACGATCAACGAGATTGGGCGGGAGTACGGCGTGCATCCTGTCCAGGTTGGGCAATGGAAGAAGGCCATCCAGGAGAATGCCAAGACGCTGTTTGAAGGTAAGCGCGGCCCCAAGCCAGCGGCGGCGCACCGTGAGCCAGAGCTGTTGTACAGCGAGATCGGCAAGTTGAAGAT
>NZ_SPMY01000007.1 GCF_012939955.1 Candidatus Accumulibacter phosphatis | reverse complement strand
CCACGAAGTCGTTGATCGTCACTACCGGCGTCCCCGGCGCCGCATCGTTGTCGATGATCGTCGCGGTCGCTACAGGACGAGCGAGGGTGGCGTTGCTGCTCGGGTTCGACAGCAACAGGACAAAATTCTCGGTTGGTTCCGGATTGCTGTCGTTGGTGATCGTTGCCCGTACCGTCTTGACCGTTTCGCCCGGGGCAAAGGTCAGATCGCCGGATTGGTTGTGGAAGTCGGTGCCGTAACCGGAAGCGCTTGCTCCCAATAGGGCGTAAGAGACCTTGACCGTGGCGGTGTTCGGCTGGTCGAGGCGGACCAGAAAGTCGGCGTAGGTCTGGCTCTCGCCGACCACGATGTCGTCCACCGAGATATTGGACGTGGCCACCGCCACCGCGTCGTTCTCGGCGATGATCGCCGTACCGACCGGGTCGAGCGTCGTCGCGCCGTTGAGCGCCGACAGCACGAGGTTGAACGCCTCCGACGACTCGGGCGTGCTGTCGTTGAGCAGGCTCACCTGGACCGTCCTGGCCGTCTCGCCCACGGCAAAGCTGAGGCTGCCGCTGGTCGCGACAAAGTCTGAACCGGCGATCGCCGTGCCGTCCTGGGTGGCGTAGTTCATCGAGACGACACCCGTCGACGGCCGGTCGAGGGTGATTACGAAGCTCGCTTCCTTGGCGGCTTCGTCGACCACGAAGTCGTTGATCGTCACTACCGGCGTCCCCGGCGCCGCATCGTTGTCGATGATCGTCACTACTGCGATCGAGTTGCCGATCTGTGCGTTGGCACTCGGGCTAAACAGATTGAGCCGAAAGGTCTCCAACAACTCCGGGGTTGCATTGTCGACGATCGGAATCGAAATGACCTGCTCGAGGACACCAGGATTGAAGGTGAGCACACCTGACACGTTGGTGAAGTCGTTCCCACTCACGGCCGAAAGCCCGGTAAGGTTCCAGTTCACTGTGACCGGATTCAGAAGATCGGCCTCGGAAAGACGAACGGTAAAAACAGCATGGGTATTGGCTTCGCTGACGACTATGTGATCGACCTTAATGACGATGGGCATGATCTTCTCCAAAGTTGCGGTTGATTCGGGCTATTACTGCTTTCTTTTTGAGGCGGCGTGGACGGAAATCAGGGCTTCGCGGGCTGTAGCGTTATTTGGTCGCAGCATCAAGGCTGTCCACAGCGCATAAACCACTACGCCGCAAGCTGCGGGATATTTGCTGCGCACTGCAATTCGTCTTGACGGCACGTCGAGTGCCGTGCGAAGGCTTGCGGATCGCGCCTGCTGCCGAGGCGTCGCAGCAGGTCCCCATTTGCCGGTATGTCCGCTGACCCATCGTCGCCGTGTGTGCAGGGCGGACGGTCTTCGCACCACACCCCAACCGAGGCACTGCCGAGCTTTTGCAACCCGTCCTTGGCAGCGCCTGGCAAGAGGTTTGGCGCTGAAGTCGTGAGTTCCGGCGGATTTCGAAAGGCGCGCTCAAGGGCAGCGGTAGCCGAAACCCGCGCTTGACGCCAGCGGTTGTGTGCTTCACAGCCCCCCCCCAGCAGCACTTCGTAGCGCCACCGACCACGCACCCCGCAGCTCGACCCGGGGCACCCCGGATGTTGCCGTTTACCCAGCGCTTGCGGGCAAAACCGTTGCGAGAAGCCTGAGTACGTGCTAGACGCGCCCATACCCACAAAATAATAGCGGATTTAATTTTTCTTGCCCAGATCTCTCCAAAAAAAATCTTGGAATGGCTTTGATGCTGGGCATTTTTTTCTATCCGCTATAGGTCGAAGGGCAGCCACTCGTAGGGAGATGCCATGGCCTGGCCCGGGCTGCGCCCATGCCGATGCTTCTCAGGGCCGATTCCGGACGTTCGCCCTCGTCGCGATCTGTAGCGCTGTTGATGTTGTGGGGGGGGGCAGCAGGCGGCGAGCATCGGGCCGCTATGTTTCTGGCCCGAACGGGCGCGGTGGCCATCGGCGAGATCGTTGCTCGGGAAGGCGATCCCACTGCTCTGCAAGGCGATCTCTACGAATATTCATACCATTCAAGAGGGTCGGATCAAGATGTCCCACTTGGGTAGGAGTGGGTTTCGTTCCAGACTCAGACAACCTGATCTCACGGATTTTGCGATGTCCCGATTTGCAGGATCAAGCGGAGCTTGGAGCGTGGGAAGAGAGTCGCGGTAGAGTTCAACTCGTCACAGAGTTTTCGGACGGCGCGGTCAGACACGCCATGGGCCATGTGGTGGAGGCGTACGGTCAAGGTGCCAGCCTCAACGTCGGGGAGCAAATCGGCTTCGGTCGTGTAGATCGCGCGTAGCAAGCTGCGAGCCTCGTCCGGGCGCGCGAGAAAGGGTGCCAGGATATTGGCCATGGCCGTTTCCGCGCGATAGGCAATCATCTTGAGCGTGTCGAGCAGTTGCTTGCTGTGGGTGCTCAGCCGGCGAAATTGGTTTTCTTCCGGCAAGTCCTTGATGTCGAGATGAGAGGGGGTCGCTTTGCGTTGTTCCTTCAGGGTCTTCAGTTCGTCCTGCAGATGTTCGATCTCGTCGTGGGCGGCGGCTTTTTTTTGCGACAAAGGCATCGACTTTCACGGGGTCAATCGTCTCGTTGAGGTTGAGCGCGCCGAATTCGGCGAGCCGGCGGCTGAGCTTGCTGGTCAGCGAGCGCACCTGGCCGTCGAGGGTTCTGCGAGCCGGGCTAACGACGCGTGCGGTATCAGGAATTTGTTCGGTCTGATAGTCGGCCAAGCGGTCCAGGGCAAAGTGTTCACGGGCATACTTGAAGAAATTTTCCTGAGACCACCGGGCGAACAGGGTGGCCGCCAAGAGCCCTATGCCGGATTGGTAATCCGTGCTGATCAGGGCGACCTGGCGACCGCTGTCACAGAGCTTGCGTATCTCGCGTACCCACAACACGCCACCGAGAAGCGTGCCCCGTTCGGCGAGTGGCATGCGTACCCGTTCACCGCTGCGCAGCTCGACCGTTCCGTCGACGAACTCCTCGGCGGACCAATCGTCACCGGGGTACTTGCGATAGGAGAGACAGGCAATGCGACGCACCTTCAGGCGTTTGAACAACTCCGGGCTATAGCCTTCGCGATCGAAGACCAGGGTGAAGCGATGGCGCAACGGTTCGGCTGCTAGCACTTCGGCGCTCGGCTGGCCCGGGATATCCCGTTCCAGACGGGGCAGAATCTCGCCCTCGAGGACCTTGATCAGGCCGGGATCGACGGCTTGCGTGACCCGAAAGAAGGGCTGTCCGTCGATCGCGTTGACCCAGTAATCGGCGGTCGCCCGCTGGCACAGCCGCTGCCGCGCGAGGTAGTGGCGCGGCAGCTTGGTCTGCTCGCCGTAATACACCCGCACATGCGCGTCGACGTAAAGGATGCCCGCTTCTGTCGGCGCCGCTTCCATCCAGCGCCGACACAAATCGGCACTCCATTTTTCGGCCTGATCCCCCTGACTCAGGAGCTGAATCTTCTCGCGCAGGGTGCGCACTTCCGGAATCCGATCCAGACCCAGCAGCTTGCCCCATTCGCCAGGCGCACAAGTGCGCAGGGACTCGACCGATTCCAGCCGCGCCAAGGCCATGAAAGCGATCAACATCAACAGACTGTCAATCCCATAGTAGCCCGGTGGCAGGGGAAGCCCCTCCGCTCCTTCGAGCAGTCCAACGGCCAGCAGGGCGGGCAGCGCAAACAGCACGCCGCCACGTGGCACGTCGACGGCCAACTGGAACTGGGGGAGCACCGCATTCAGCCCCCCCCACCGCTCGCCGCCACCCCGGGCTTCGCCCACGTTGGCTGGCCCCAACCCCCCATCGGAGCGGTGCTGTCGAGTGCGCTCCGCTCGCTTTTGGTGCTCGCGACGAGCGCGCAGGTCCCTTTCGCCGCCGCAACATGCAGCCGCCCGGCGCGCACCGCTTTCGACAGGGTGTCGCTTTTGATCCCCAGCTCTGCCGCCACGCTGGGCACCGTCTGTCCGTCGTCCAACAGGGCCTGCGCCTGCTTCAACACCTCGGCCGTCAGCACCGCCGGACCACGACGCCGCGGCGGAACATAGAAACCTTTCGGCCCCTCTTGCCGATAGCGCTTCAACGCCCGCTTGACACTCAACGCGGGCACCCCGAAGGCGCGTGACACGTCCACCACGCGCAAATGACCTTGCGCGATAAACTGCGCCGTAATCATCCGGAACGTCGCCAGATCGTCCTCGGCATGACTGAACACCGGCAGCACCCCGTGGAAATACACGACTTGTCCATCCTGCTTCCCGACAGACAGCAGTTCCTTGACCGGCGTGACAGCATCAGGAAAAATCGGCAACAGGAGTTGGGCCATCCGAATCTCCAGCAAGCTCAGCGTGGCGCCGAGCAAAAAGGCGTACTATCCTCCATTATTGGTATCTTCGCAATATCCGACACGTCGCCCCGCCATCAACCCGAACTGCTCCTCGTTTGGCAAGATAAGCTCATGAACTTCTAAGGATTTAGGATGACGATCGTGCGAACGTCATGGCGCCGAGATCAGGTTGTCTGAGACTAGACTCGACAGATTGCATGGCATGCTTGGCCACGGTGATTCGTTTTTTCATAGACCGTGCGGCTCAGTTCGACGACGGGATGAACGCCTTTCCAGGTCATGCTCTTGGCCCACTCCAACATCGTTTGGGCGTCGGTGAGCTTGGCGCCGTTCCAGTGCTGTTCCAAGATTCCCCAGCAACGCTCCACCGGATTGTATTTGCTGTGATACGGCGGATAGTACAAGAGGCGGATGGACTTGCCGATGTGATCGGCAAACTCGACGATTCACTTGAGAAATTGCGTACGCCGACCATTGCTCTCCGGTCCGTTATCCGCCTTGATTTGGATGTGTGTGACGCGAGCACACTCCCCGGACGCTTGACTCTCCCACCACGCGTAGAGGCTGTCGATGATGAAATCGCTGGTCTTCGCCAAGCTTCCGAAGAACAAATGGAGGGATCCACTGTCTTCGTTGACTGAGTGTGGTCACCCGATTTGATGGCGCGATTTTCACGCTTTTTGATGGTTGTTCGTGGCGTTCTTGCCACTCACCCTTCGGCATCGCACCGAGGCTACCCTCCACTCCGGCAGCATCAAGGCCAAGCCCTTCGGGTGCGTGCTTCGCCCGCAGCCTTGACCCTGCCTGCGTTTCGGGTGCTTTGTCGCCATGCCGAATGGCTCGTTGTGTGCCGCACGCGCACCATGCAACAAGCACAAGTCGTGCCTGGCGACGTATCGTAGCTCACTGATTTCAAGCACAAAAATTTGGTCAAGTTTGACGATGGCAAATCACCCCTTCACATCAACGTACGTGATCAAAAAACAGCCCGTTTGCCATCGAGAATGCTGACCCTGCTCAGGTATCCCCAAGGGGCGCAGTTTGCCGTTCGGCTTGGGAATCCAGACCCGCTTGACCGCTTCCGGTCGGTAGTCTTTCTTCTTCAGCCGTTCCGCCAGTTCCCCAAGCCAGCGTTCTTCTCCATACGCTTCGATGTCTTCAAAACGCACACCGTCCGCCCCGGCTGCTCCCTGGTTGGCTTTGCAGTTTCGGTAGGCATAGTCGAGTACGCCTGGTCGATGGACCTTGTCGTACAGGAGGTAGAACCGGTACCCGTATTCTTCCTTGGCATGCAACGCCATCTGCAGTTTCTGAACGTTTATTGGAGTTTGCAGGTTGCCCAATCTCCTGTCCCTTTCCGCTTCTTGCGTTAGTCTTGAACTGAGGCTCCTTTCCTCCATCGGCGTTACCCGACTTCAACGGTACTACGAGCCTCTCCGCCACCCCACCTCGCCCGGCCTGTCCCTCGCGGGCGTCCGGTTGGTCATGCGCTTGACCACGTGATGGAGCTTCCCGTGTTGCGTCTGCCTTCCTCTTCCACACATGCCGTCACCACTACCCCGGCGGAACCACAGACTGCGTTTCGCTCGCATTCGTCCGTGACAACGGCCTTTCCCGTGTCAGAGCCGGGTCGGCTTCCGCATCGCATTTTCCGAGGCCTGCTCAGTGTTCTATCAAATTACGGCCTGCAGGTTCGCCAAGTTCCTTAAAGAACCCTCTACACCAGAGGCTTCAGCCGCTTCGTTACCTCCACGACTGCTCCAGTTGCTACCGGCCGGAGCGAAAGTTGCCGGGCGGGATTCGCACCCGCTGGAAAACAGCGCCTTGGCACGGCGCACTCATCAGGCTAGACGCTTCCGTCGGACGATGACCGTCCCTTCAGCCACTCAGGAAGTTCCCGGTCGCCGGCGTTTTCAAGAATGTATTGACGGATCAGTTTCCTGACCACCTGGGAAGGCGTCAGATCATGAGCCGCGCAGATCTCTTCGAAGATTTGCTTCTTGAGAGGGTCGACGAGAATGGTCAGGCGTGCCGTACGATTTTCCATATCAGCGCTTTGTATGTGTGTTAAATTACAATTACAATTGTATCAGTAGCGAATATAATTGCTATGCAATTCGCACCGAAGAAACCTGGGCAATTGAAGCGTGCAGCGCCTACCGACGCCGCAAAAGTCTTCGAGCACCTCGTTGCGCGTTTTTCTCAAGCGTTTCCTGGAGAGCTGAACGCCATGTTGTTCGCCATCCGTAGTGGTCGCGATGTGCTGTGTCCCCTGGGATGCGAAGCCATTGCCGCTGGCCCTGGCGCGCACGCGACGACGTGTGCACACGCAAGCAGTGTCAGCGCGGCACGGGGGGGCGCCCATTGCCGATGATCAGCAGCGGCGTCTTCCTTTATCCAAGCACCTGGGTGCATCTGGACTGGGTCCTGCTGGTCGTTGCTGCCTGGCTGCTGATCGGTGCCGCAGGCTTGTTCGCCTTGCACCGCCTGGCCCTGGTGGCGAGAGTCCTGTTTCCTGTCGGCGGGGCATTCGGCCTGCTCTTGTTCGGCGTCGCTCTGAGCGCGATGCTCATCTCGCCGGAAGTCGCCGTGTTGCCGATCGGCCTGCCAGGTCTGCCCTTCCATCTTCGCCTCGACAGCCTGTCAGCATTCTTCCTGATGATCATCGGTGGCGTTTCGGCCGGTGTGTCGGCCTTCGCGGCGGGCTACTTCCGCAAGGGCGAAGGAACGCCGCCCGGCTTGCTGGCGCTCGAATACCACGTCTTTCTGGCGAGCATGGCGCTGGTTGTTCTCGCCGACGATGCCTACTCCTTCATGGTGATGTGGGAGACGATGGCCCTGTCGTCGTTCTTCCTGGTCACCGCCAACCACCGCATCGTCGAGATTCAGCGTGCCGGCTACCTCTACTTGCTAATCGCGCATGTCGGCGCTATCGGCATCCTGTTGTGCTTCGGCATCCTGCAGGCGAACACCGGCGACTACACCTTCGCCAACATGCGCTCGCAGGCCATCCTGCCCGACCGTGCGTCGCTCGCTTTCCTGCTGGCCTTGTTCGGTTTCGGCGCCAAGGCGGGTATCGTACCGCTGCATGTATGGCTTCCCGAGGCTCACCCGGCTGCGCCGTCGCCGGTCTCTGCGCTGATGAGCGGGGTCATGTTGAAGACCGCGATATACGGTTTGCTGCGTGTCATTTTTGACCTGCTGGGTACGCCGATATGGTGGTGGAGCCTGGTGCTGCTGGCGGTTGGTCTGGCGACCGCCCTGTTCGGTGTCGTCTTCGCCGCCGTGCAGATCGATATGAAACGCCTGCTGGCCTATTCGTCGATCGAGAACATTGGTTTGCTGTTCACCGGCATCGGCCTGGCCGTGTTGTTCGCGACCCAGAACATGCCGGTAATGGCGGCACTGGCGTTGACGGCGGTGCTCTACCATGTGGCCAGCCATGCCTTCTTCAAAGGGCTGCTCTTTATCGGCACCGGAGCAGTGCTGCACGCCACCCTTGAGCGCAACCTCGGCAAGCTCGGTGGTCTGATCCGCTATATGCCCTGGGTGGCCTGGGCAATGCTGATCGGTGTTCTGGCCAGCGCCGGCTTGCCGCCCTTTGGGGGCTTTGTCTCGGAGTGGCTGCTGCTACAGAGTTTCCTGTTCTCGCCGGACTTGCCGAGTTCATTCCTCAATATGCTGATTCCCGTGGTCGCCGCCTTGATCGCACTGGTGGCGGCGCTCGCCGGCTATACCATGGTCAAATTTTTCGGCGTCATTTTCCTCGGCCAGCCGCGCGAAGAGAAACTGGCGCAAGCGCACGACGCCGGGCGTTGGGAGCGCATCGGCATGGGTTGGCTGGTCGCCGGCTGCCTGGCGCTCGGGCTGTTTCCGGTCCAGTTCATCACCCTCATCGATCCGGTGACGCAGTTGTTGGTGGGCGCCGGTCTCGCCAGGACCGTCGGCGCCAACAGCTGGCTGCTGGCGCCGGTGGCGATCGAGCGCGCGAGTTACGGACCGGCAATTTTCCTGCTCGGCGTCGCTGCGAGCTTCGCGCTCGCCTTCCTGTTGGTGCGTCTCTTCTATCACGGCCGCCTGCGGCGCTCGCCGCCCTGGGACTGCGGATTCCCCTGGCAAAACGCGCGCATGCAGGATACCGCCGAAGGCTTCGGACAGCCGATTCGACAGATCTTCGAACCTTTCTTTCGCTGGGAGCGCGAGCTGCCGTCCGCTTTCGATGCCGCGCCGCGCTATCGCGTCAGCGTCACCGACCCCTTCTGGCACTGGATCTACCTGCCGCTGGCCGCCGCCGTCGAGCGTCTGGCACAGCTGATCGGTCTCTTGCAACAGGGGCGGATCGCGGTATATCTCCTCTACAGCTTCTTGACCCTGATCACCGTGCTGCTGGTGGTCACGTTATGACCTGGCTCGGCGTTTTCTCGCAATTTCTCGAGATCGTCATGGCGCTGCTGCTGGCACCCCTGCTCAGTGGCTGGGTCAATCAAAACCGCGCCTGGCTACAGAACAAGTCGGGGCCGGGCTTGCTGCAGCCGTACCACATGCTGCACAAGCTGTTCAACAAGGAATCGGTGCTTGCCGAACATGCGTCCCCACTTTTCCGCGGCGCTCCATATATCGTTTTCGGGTGCATGGCGCTGGCCTGTGCGATCGTCCCGACGCTGTCCACCGAACTACCGCTGTCGCCGGCGGCAGACACGATTGCCCTGGTCGGTCTGCTCGGCGTGGCGAGGGTCTTCATATCCCTCGCGGCAATGGATGTCGGTACGTCTTTTGGCACGCTCGGTGCGCGCCGTGAAATGCTGATCGGCTTTCTGGCCGAACCGGCGCTGCTGATGGTCCTCTTCTCGGCGTCGCTGATCTCCAAGTCGACCTCGCTGACCACCATCGTCGAGACACTCGCACATCGCGATCTGGCCATCTATCCGAGTCTGGCTTTCGCGGGCGTCGCCTTCGCCATGGTGTCCCTGGCCGAAAACGCCCGCGTGCCGGTCGACAACCCGGCAACGCACCTCGAACTGACGATGATTCACGAGGCCTTGATCCTGGAGTATTCGGGCCGCCATCTGGCGCTGCTCGAGTGGGCCGCGAGTCTGAAGCTTTTCGCCTATTCGTGCATTGGCCTGGCGCTGTTCTTCCCGTGGGGCGTCGCCGCGGCGCAGGCGCCGCTGGCACTGCTGCTGGCGATGCCGGCGTTGATCCTGAAGCTGGCGATCGGCGGCGTGCTGCTCGCGCTGCTCGAAACGCTCAGTGCCAAGATGCGCATTTTTCGCGTCCCGGAATTTCTCGCCACCGCTTTCCTGCTGGCAGTGATCGGCATGCTGGTGCACATCCTGGTGCGCGCGTGAGATGAGCGATTTCGTCGCCCAGCTGATCAATCTCCTGGCATCAACGCTGCTGATCCTGGCTTTCGCGATGATTTCGCAGCGGCGGATTCTGTCGCTGATCCACCTGTTCACCGCGCAAGGTGCAACATTGGTTGCGGCGACGCTGGTGGTCGGCTACGCGACGGACCAACCGCACCTCTACCTGTCGGCCGGCATCACTCTGGTAGTCAAGGTCATTCTGATTCCCTTGCTGCTGCATCGGGTCATCAATCGCCTCGATGTGCGCTGGGACGTCGAAACGCTGATCAACATACCGACGACGATGATCATCGGCATCGTGCTCGTCATTTTCGCTTTCGACCTGGCGCTGCCGATATCCAGGCTGTCGGCCACCATCGCCCACGGCACGCTCGGCATAGCGCTGGCCTGCGTGTTGCTCTCGTTCCTGATGATGATTACCCGTGCGAAGGCCGTACCGCAGGTGATCGGCTTCCTGTCGATGGAAAACGGCCTCTTCTTCGCCGCCACTTCGGCCACTTACGGCATGCCGATGGTCGTTGAACTCGGCATCGCTCTCGACGTCCTGGTCGGCATTCTGATTCTTGGCGTTTTCATGTTCCAGATTCGCGAGCAATTCGACAGTCTCGACATCAGCCACCTGGAAAAGCTCAAGGAGGACTGACTTGGAAACGCTGTTCTATGTTCTCGGAATCCCGCTGCTTGGCAGCCTGGTTCTGGCGTTTACCGGGCAGCGCGACATCGCGCGCGAAATCAACGTCGCGTTCAGCCTCGGGACTTTCATCGCCACCTGCCTGCTGACCGTCGAGGTCATCTCGGATGGGCCGCTGTTCGCCTGGCAGCACGAGTTCTTCGTTGACCCGCTGAACGTCTTTCTGGTCACCCTGACCAGCTTTGTCGGACTGACCACAGCCATCTTCTCGCGGCCTTACATGCGTATCGAGCACGACCACGGCAAGATGACAGCGCAGCGGCAGCGGCTCTATCACAGCATGTATCAGCTGTTCAGTTTCACGATGTTGCTGGCCCTGACCACCAACAACATGGGAATCCTCTGGGTGGCCATGGAAGCGGCGACGCTGACCACGGTGCTGCTGGTCAGCGTGTACCGGACCGCAGCCAGTCTCGAAGCGGCATGGAAATACTTCATCCTCTGCGGCGTCGGTATCGCCCAGGCCCTGTTCGGCACCGTCCTCCTCTACATGGCCGCTGAAAAGGTGATCGGCACCCAGGTTGGCGCGCTGCTGTGGACCAATCTCGACGCGGTCAAGACACAGCTCGATCCGACCATCATCACCCTCGCTTTCGCTTTCCTGTTCATCGGCTACGGCACCAAGGTCGGACTGGTACCCATGCATAACTGGCTACCCGATGCGCATGCGGAAGGGCCGACGCCGGTTTCCGCCGTGCTCTCGGGCCTGCTGCTGAACGTCGCGGTCTATGCCCTCCTGCGCTGCAAGGTGCTCACCGACGGGGCGCTGGGAAACGCCCTCGCCGGGCAGTTGATGATGGGCTTCGGTCTTCTGTCGGTGGTGGTGGCAGCGTTCTTCCTGTCACGACAAAAGGACGTCAAGCGCATGTTTGCCTACTCTTCGATCGAGCACATGGGACTGATCACCTTCGCCTTCGGCATGGGCGGCGCGATTGCCAACTACGCCGGCTTGCTGCACATGACGGTGCATTCACTGATCAAGTCGGCAATTTTCTTTGCCGTTGGCCATGCCACGCAGAAGGCCGGAACGCAGAACATGGCGGACATCCGCGGTCTCATCAAGGTTAGTCCGCGGCTTGCCTGGGGGATGATGCTCGGCTCGCTGGCCATTCTCGGCATGCCACCTTTCGGCGTTTTCGCCAGCGAGTTTCTGATCCTCACGACGGCCATGCGCGACCACGCGTGGGCGACACCGTTTCTGCTGCTGGCGCTCGGCGTGGCTTTCGCCGCCGTCTTCAGCCGCGTCCAGCCGATGGTCTTCGGCGAAACCTCCCTCAAGAAGACCCTGGGCCACGCGCCCGCGCTGCTGCCGGTTTTCGTGCACCTTGGCCTGGGGCTGATGCTGGGCTTGTACATCCCGCCGTACCTGCACGAATGGTATCGTCAGGCAGCCGCAATGATGGGCGGTTGAGGCGATGCGAATCGCCGGCTTCAACCTCGATTGCGAACGCCTGCCGGCACCTCTGCCGATGTGGCGCGCGACAGTGCGCGCCGAAACCTGGCAGGTAGTTGCGCGGGCAATTTCCGAGACCGGCGGTCGGCTAATTGCTCTCTGGGCGTCCGATCGCACGCAGGGGGCGTCGGGCGGCCTGGCGATCTCGTCGGCCTATGCGCTAAGGGAAGGTCTACTGTGGCTCGATCTGCCGCTCGCCGAGCGGGCTGGCACTTATCCCGACCTGGTGCCACTGTTTCCCTGCGCGGGCCGCATGCAGCGAGCAGCGGCCGATCTGCTCGGCGTCGTAGCCGAAGGCGCGAGCGATCGACGACCATGGCTGAACCACGGTGCCTGGCCAGAGGCTTACCTGCCGCTACGTCGGGAAGCTGCGCAGGAAGCTGCCGCCACGCCGAGAGCAGTGACCGACTATCCATTTGTTCGCGTTGAAGGCGACGGCGTGCATGAGATTCCTGTCGGACCGGTGCATGCGGGGATCATCGAGCCGGGGCACTTCCGTTTTTCGGTCGTTGGCGAGAAGGTAGAGCGCCTGGAGCAACGTCTGGGCTACAAACACAAAGGGGTCGAAAAGCGTTTTACCGAGCTTTCCCCGCTCCAGGCGCATCGACTGGCCGGTCGGATTTCTGGTGATTCGACGGTCGCTTACAGCTGGGCGTACTGCATGGCGCTGGAATCACTGGCCGGCTGCCAGCTTGCCGGGCGCGCCACCTGGCTGCGCGCGCTGCTGCTCGAACGCGAGCGGGTCGCCAACCACCTCGGCGACCTCGGTGCGCTCGGCAACGATGCGGCGTTCGCCTTCGGGCTGGCTCAGTTCTCCAGGCTCAGGGAAGACTGGCTTCGCCTCTCGAATGCGGTTTTTGGTCACCGTCTGATGATGGACTGTATCGTCCCGGGTGGGGTGGCGACAGATGTCGTTCCGGCGACTGCCGCCAGCCTGGTCGGCCAGTGCGACCTGATTGAGCGTGAAGTGCGGGATTTGCATCGAGTGTACGACGAGCATGCCGGCCTGCAGGACCGTTTCCTCACCACCGGTCAGGTGTCGCCGGAACTCGCCACTCGACTGGGGCTCACCGGCCTCGCGGGTCGCGCCAGCGGCCAGGCCGCCGACCTGCGCTGCGATCAGGCCTGGGCGCCGTACGAGCAGTTGCAAGTAAACATCGCGACGCAGCGCAATGGCGACGTAGCCGCTCGCGTCAGCGTGCGCTTCGACGAAGTTCTGGAATCACTGCGGCTGATTCGCGTGCTGCTTGCCCGACTTCCGGACGGCCCGACGCGCGGCGAACTGCGGCTGCCGAGCAAGCGGGCCTTCGGCGCCGGCTGGGTCGAAGGCTGGCGCGGCGAGATCTTCGTCGCTCTCGAATGGGATGGCGAGCAAGGCGCCAACTGCATCCGCCGCTGTCACGTCCACGATCCATCGTGGCAGAACTGGCCGGTGCTGGAACACGCGGTCATGGGGAACATCGTTCCCGATTTTCCGCTGATCAACAAATCCTTCAACCTCAGCTACTCGGGACACGACCTCTGATGTGGCGCATTGTCAAACAGATCGCGAAAAACGGCATCCGCAGTGAAGCGCCACCCGAGTTCAGCAATGACTTGCGCGTGGAAAGTGAGCATATTCAGCACGCACTCCTGGACATTCTCGGCCGGGCGCTGAGCATTCGCCAGGTCGATGCCGGTTCGTGCAACGGCTGTGAGCTGGAAATCAACGCCCTCAACAACCCCTACTACAACATCGAAGGACTCGGCATCAGGTTTGTCGCCAGCCCACGTCACGCCGACATGCTGTTGGTTACCGGACCGGTTTCACGGCACATGGAACTCGCCTTGCGCCGCACCTACGCTGCGACTCCTGCCCCCAAGCTGGTCGTTGCCGTCGGCGATTGTGGTTGTGACGGCGGTATTTTCGGCGACAGCTACGCGAGTTGCGGGCGTGTGGCCAATGTCATTCCGGTCGATCTCGCGGTGCCCGGCTGCCCGCCGCCGCCACTCGAGATCCTGCGCGGGATACTGACCGCGGTGCGACGTTGCCGGAGTTCGCCAGGATAGAGGCGCAGCAGCCCTGCATCGGCAAGCGTCAAGCATCGCGTCGCCGTGGCGGGGGTCTTCGAGCAGTGTTTGGCGTTGGCCACTGAGGCGAGGATTTCGGCTGATCGCCTCACGCGTGGTCGCTGGCGCAGCTTGAAGAACAACTCACACGGCGGAAACCCTCGTCGATGATGGCATAATCACTCCCCGCGAGAAAAACAATTCCGGGGGGAGCTGCCGCGCCACAAGGCGCCGCCACGTGTCCATGCTGAAAGTGCTGTTGCTGCTGCCACTCCTCGGGGCGGGTCTGTTGTTGCTGTTGCCGAGTCGCAGAGTCGACCTCCTGCGCCATGTCGCGAGCATCGTGGCCGCCGCGACGGTGCTTTGCGCCTGCCTGTTGCTGATCGACTTCGACCCGACAATCGGCGACATCCAGTTCTTCGAGACCCGTCCGTGGAACCCGCGCCTTGGCTCGAACCTGGCGCTCGGTGTGGACGGAATTTCGCTGCCGATGCTACTGCTGGCAACGGTCCTGTGTTTCGTCGCGATTTTCACGTCGACCGCCGTGCGCAACGGCGCCAAGCTGTACTTCTCGCTGATCCTGGGCCTCGAGACCTCGATGTTGATGGTCTTTGCCGCACGCGACTGGTCGCTGTTCTACGTCTTCTGGGAACTGACGCTGATCCCGCTGTTCTTCCTCATCGACCGTCTCGGGGGAGCCAATCGTCACCGCGCGGCACTGAACTTCGTGCTGTACACGCTCGGCGGCTCGGTGTTCATGCTGATCGCGCTGCTGCTGCTCTACGACGTCGCCCCCGGGCACAGTTTCGCGATGGACGACATGGCCGCCGGCAGCGCGCAATTGCCGCAGAAAACGCAAATCCTGGTCTTTCTCGGGCTCTTGCTCGGTTTCGGCGTCAAGATGCCGATCGTTCCGCTGCACGGCTGGTTGCCGCTGGCGCACGTCGAGGCACCGAGTCCGATCTCGGTGCTGCTCTCCGGAATCCTGCTCAAGATGGGTGCCTACGGCCTGATCCGCGCGGTATGGACGCTACCGGGAGCGGCGCAGGCGCTGCAGGACTGGCTGGCGCTATTGGCGCTGCTCAGCCTGATCTATGGTGCGGTTCTCGCCTGGCGGCAGACCGATCTGAAAGCGATGATTGCCTACTCCTCGATCTCGCACATGGGCGTCGTGCTGCTCGGTATCGCCGCCCTCAACGAGGCCGGGCTGAACGGTGCGCTGACGCAGATGGTGGCGCACGGACTGGCGGCGGGGCTGCTGTTCATGCTCATCGGCCTGCTTTACGAGCGCACCCATCAGCGCGAGCTCGCGGCCTACGGTTCGCTGAACCGGACCGCACCACGCTTTGCGGTGTTCATTACGCTGACCCTGCTGGCATCGGTCGGCCTGCCGGGCAGTGCCGGCTTCATCGCCGAGCTGCAGGTACTGATCGGCGCCTACGCTCGCTGGGGCGGCTGGCTGGCGGTGCTGTCGATGGGCGTATTGATCTCGGCAGCCTACGCCCTGCGCGCCATTCGCCGGCTGTCGACCGGCCCTGAGCGGCCTTTCGCGGGGGCAGCGGCCGGCGTCGCGACTTTCGCCGACCTCACCCGCAGCGAAACGGTGACCGCCAGCGTGTTAAGCGCGGCCATCGTCGTCATCGGGTTTTACCCGGCACCGCTGCTCGGCTTGATGTCCTCGTCGGTCGCCCGCTTGGCGCAGCAGTTCGGAGGCTGAGTGGGCAACTGATGAATACCCCTCCCATAGCGCCGGAAGCGGCCAGCGCAAACGTGACGTCGACCGACGCCCGGGCACGGATCAGGAGCTGTCTGAGCCACCTCGAACACGTCCTGCCGACACAGGCGCCCTTGCGTGATTTCGTCCATCACAACACCCTGCATGCTTTTCAACATCTGCCCTTTGCCGAAGCTTGCAACGAGGCCGGGCGACTGACCGGCGCCAAGACCTGGCTTGACGAAGACCGCTGTCGCGATCTCTACCGGCAGGGGCGAGTAACGGTGAGCGACCTCGACGCCGCTCTGCGGCAATTGCCGGCTGCGCGCAGCGACGAAAGACTGCTCGCCGTCGGGAGCCGCGAACTGTCCCGTGGGGAAATCCTGCAGGCGACGCTGCGCCATGCGCCGAGCAAGCTGTCAGCAGCGCAGATTCGCTGGCATGGCGAGGAACACGCGGCCTTCGCACGCTGGCAAATCGATCTCGACGCGGCGACGCGGCAAGTGCTGTGGGCAGCCGCCAAGGCTGAAGGATTCGACGAAGCGGCGGCGGTGAGCGATCTCTGGGCCGCCGCCTGTGCTCTGCAGCCAGGGCCCAGCGCAAGGCCACTGGCCAGCGAGGCCGTCGACGAGTGGCCGAAATGGCCGCAGTGGCCGCAGTGGCCGGAAGCGCCGAGTGGACAGCCCGCTCCGCAAGCCGCCAGCGCACTGTGGCAGGAACTGATCACAGGCCTCGGCGAGCACTGGACCCTGGCCACCCTGCTCGCCCACCTCAGCGGCGAAGATCTCCGCGACACGCTGCACGCCAGCCTGATTCGCCATCTCGGCGCACACCTCGACCAGGGCCTTGCCGCGTGGCGAAACGCGGCGCTGAGCCAGGGCTTCTATGCCGCGTGGCGGCAGAGTGCTGCCAGCGACTGGGCCTGGGAGCTTGAAGAATTCGTCGGCGCACGGCAAGAGATTGCGCAATTGCCGGACGACCCGCTGCTGACGATCATTGGCGAGCTACTGGAACTCGGTATTCAGGAAGCGAGCTGGGACGCCTATCTGCAACGGCTGGTGCTCGAGCTACCCGGCTGGGCCGGTATGTGCTGCTGGCGCGAAGCGCACCCGCGCGCCGGCGAGCCGCCGGTCTCGCTGGCCGATTTCCTGGCCGTTCGGTTGGTACTTGAACGGCTTTACGGCGAGCAATTGATTCGCCGCCTCTGGGACTTGCCGCTCAGCCTGGCGGCGCTGGGGGACTATTTCGCCGCCAACGCCGCCGAGTTGCAGGTACGACACGCGTTCGGCAAGCAAGAACTGAGCGAAGACCTGCTTGCGGCGGTGACCCCCTGCCTGGCGTCGCCGGCGAGCGACGCGCCAGCCAAGTGGCGGGAATTTGCGACCCGCCTTTCCTCACTCTCCTCACTCTCCTCACTCTCCTCACTTTCCTCGCTTTCCTCTGCCAGTCTTGCGGAGCCGCGAGACGGCCAGCTTTCCGAAGACGAGCAAACGGCGCTGGCGGCCTGGCCGCTTTTCGTGCTCGCGCAAGAGCTCGGTCTGGGCGGGCGGCAACTGCGCGAGATCGCTTCGGCCGGCGCGCAGGCCCTGCTCGACTGTGCCGCTTCACTGAGCCGCAAGCAGCGTGGGCAGGTCTGGCTGCTGGCCTACGAACACCATTATCGGCAGCAGATCTTCGCTGCGTTGGCTGCCAATCACGGCCGCGCCGCTGCGCTGGCCGGCAAAGCCGAAGCGCAATTCGTGTTCTGCATGGACGACCGCGAGGAAGGTTCGCGCCGCCACCTGGAAGAAGTCAATCCGGCGTTCGAGACTTTCGGTGCCGCCGGTTTCTTTGGCGTACCAATGCTCTGGCAAGGCCTCGACGATGAGGCGCCAAGCGCCTTGTGCCCGATCGTCGTACGACCGACGAACGCCATTCGCGAAGCAGTGCCGAGTGGCCGCGAGGCGGCACAGCAAGCGCATCAGCGGCGCCGCCAGTTGCGCCTTGCCTGGCGCGAGCGCCTGCATCAGGGCAGCCGGCGCGGCTGGCTGCAGGCAGCGCTGCTGACCGCCGCCGCTGCCCCCTTCGCTCTCCTGGCCCTGTTCGCCAGAACCCTCGCGCCGGCGCGCTTCGGCGCGGCGCTCGCGCGCCAGCGCGACAACTTCGACCAGCCTCTGGCGGCAATGCTGCGGCTGACCGCTGAAGACAGCGAAGCCCGTCGCGTCGCCACTGCCGACGAACCTCGCCTGGGCTTCAGCGAGGAAGAACAGCTCGCTCGCGTCGGTGGCTTCCTGCGCAGCATCGGGCTAACCAGAGACTTCGCACCACTGGTGTTGATCGTCGGCCACGGTTCGGACAGTCGTAACAACCCGCATCTGGCGGCCTACGATTGCGGCGCCTGCTCCGGCCGGCACGGCGGCCCGAATGCGCGCGTTTTTGCGGCCCTGGCCAACCGCCCGACGATTCGCGCCAGGCTTGCCGAACAGGGCCTGCAGATTCCGGAGACAACGCTCTTCGTCGCTGCCGAGCACAATACCTGCGACGAAAGCTACCTCTGGTATGACCTCGAAAATCTTCCGGCCAGTCACCAGGAGGCGTTCGCGGCCATACGCCGGGACTGTGCGCAAGCGACCAGTCTGCACGCCGTCGAACGCTGTCGCCGCTTGGCGTCGGCGCCGCGCGCGCCGTCGCCCGCTCAGGCGCGGCAGCATCTCGCCGAGCGCTGCCAGGATATCGCGCAGGCGCGACCCGAACTCGGCCATGCCACCGTTGCCACCGCCTTCATTGGTCGCCGGACGATGAGTCGGCGTGCTTTTTTCGATCGCCGCGTGTTCCTGATTTCCTACGATCCGCTGCCCGACCTCGAAGGCCGCATCCTCGAAGCGACCCTGCTTGCCGCCGGCCCGGTTGGCGCTGGCATCAGCCTCGAGTACTACTTCTCGAGCGTCGATAACGAAGGCTTCGGCTGCGGCAGCAAGGTGATGCACAACCTGGCGGGCTTGTTTGGCGTCATGCAGGGTGCCAGTTCGGACCTGCGCACCGGCCTGCCGCTGCAAATGATCGAGATCCACGAACCGATGCGCCTGCTGGTCGTCGTCGAGCAGACGACGGAACTGCTCAGCGCGATCTACCAGCGGCAGCCGCCGATGCAGGAACTGGTCGGCAACGGCTGGGTCGTGCTGGCCGCCAAGCACCCGGAAACGGGAGCGATTCACCTCTTCGATCCGGCCAGCGGCTGGCAGCCATGGCACGCCGATCCGGCTACGGAAGCGACGGCGAACATCACCGAAGTCGAACGTTCGCTCGACTGCTTCGCCGGTCGACACGAAGCGCTGCCGCCCGCCCTGCTGCGCCAGCCACGGGTAGCGGCAGCATGAGCACACTCACGGAAAGCATGCGCCTGGTGTGGCTGGTACCGCTATTGCCGCTCCTCGCTGCGGCGGCGATCGGGATGCGCATGCTCTTCTGCCGACAGCACGGCGACCGCCATGAGCCGCTGACCGCCGGACTGGCCAGCGGCGCGGCGCTCGGCGCCCTGCTCCTGCTGCTGCTTTTCGACCTGGCGGCACTGCTCAACGGCGTGCCGGAGACGCTGCGCAGCGGCGAATGGCTGGCGATCGGCCTGACGCAGGTTGGCCTGTCATTTGCCCTCGACGCCTACAGCCTGCCGATGGCCACGCTGGTGGCGCTGATCGCCTGGATTGCGCTGCGTTTCTCGGCCACCTATCTGCACCGCGAGCGTGCCTTCCCGCGCTTCTTTCTCGGCATGTGCCTGTTTCTCGCCGGCATGCTGCTGATCGTCCTGGCCGGCAACGCGGTGCTGGCTTTCGTCGGTTGGGAACTGGCGGGGATCAGCTCCTGGCTGCTCATCGCCTACGCCTGGGAGCGACCCGTGGCAAGCGCCAACGCGCTTTTCGTCTTCGTCGCCAACCGCGTCGGCGACGCCGCTTTCCTGCTCGGCATCGGCCTCGCGGTGTGGTCGGTGGGCAGCGTCGAATGGGCCGCGCTGAGCGGCGACGGAACGCTGAGCGTGGTCAGCGCACGCCTGCTGGCCGCCGGCTTCGTGCTCGCGGCGGTGGTCAAATCGGCGCAACTGCCGTTCACGCCGTGGATCGCGCGTGCGCTCGAAGGGCCGACCCCATCGTCGGCGGTGTTCTACGGCTCGCTGATGGTGCACGCCGGTGTTTTCCTGCTCTGTCGTCTGCAGGGACTGCTGCTGCAGGTGCCCGACATGATGCTGCTACTGGTCGTCGTCGGTCTGACCACAGCTTTGTACGGCGGGCTCTGCGCCCTGGTGCAGAGCGACGTCAAGTCGGCACTGATCTTCTCGACAGTGACCCAGGTCGGTCTGATGTTCCTGCTCTGCGGCTTCGGGCTGTTCTGGCTGGCCGCCTGCTACTCGGGCCTGCACGCCGCCTGGCGGGCCTACCAGTTTCTGCTCGCGCCGTCCTACATGCACCTGGTCCGCCGTCCGGCGCGCCCGGTGCCGAACTGGCTGGCCCGGCAGAGTTGGCTGTATAGCGCGGCGCTGCAGCGCTTCTGGATCGAGGCACTGGCGAACAGCCTGCTGACCCGCCCGACGCTGGCGCTGGGCAGGGACGTACGCGCCCTCGACGAACAGGTCATCGACCCCCTTCTGGGCACGCCACGCGCCGATCACGAAGTCGCCAAAAACCATGCCACGGCTACGGACGAACTGATCGGCGGCCACGGCTTCGCCGGTCGCGCCTTGTTCGCCTTTGCCGAATGGCTGCAGCGCATCGAGAACCGTCTGCTGCTGCGTGGCAACGATTCGATGATGAAACCACTGCGCCGTATCGGCCGCTACGCGGATGCCATCGAGTTGCTGCTTGAACAACCGCGCTACCTGATGCTGATGGTGATGGCGACGATGGTGGTAATTTTATGAATGAAGTGCACTGGGCGGCGCTGGCCGGCTACCCGCTGCTGGCGATGCTGCAGTTGCTGCCGCTGCTCGGTGCCCTGGCGCTGTTGATCCTGCGCAAGGCTCGCCTGGCGGTTGCCGTCGGCCGCCTGTTTGCAGTCGCTGAATTGTTCCTGGCGCTCGACCTCTATCGGCGCATCGACGTCTCGAGCAGCGTCATGCAATTTGCCGAACGGCTCGACCTGCTCGCCTATCATGCCGCCGCCGACGGCATCAGCGTGCTTTTCATCCTGCTCACGGCGCTGCTTGGCGTGCTGCTCGCCTTCTACGGCATGGCGCGCCAACAGGTCACCCCGATACACCTGCTCGGCGTGCTGCTGCTCATCGAGGCCTCGCTGATGAGCATGCTGACGACCATGAACCTGCTCTGGTTTGCCGCCGCGTCGGCGCTGCAGCTGGCGTTGATCGGCTATCTGCTCTGGCGCTGGGCTTCGGCCAGCGAAGAGAAGCTGGCACTGTCGCGCTTCCTGCAATATCAGTTCTTCGGCTGCTGCCTGTTCATCGCCGGTGCCGTGGTCCTCGTCTGGAGCCATGCCGACGCCAACCCCCTCGGCGAGCGCTGGAGCTTCGATCTCTTCGACCTGCTGGCAACGCCACAGATCAGCAAATACCAGTCGGCGGCCTTCTATCTGCTGTTTTACGGGCTGGCCATCCGCACACCGCTTTTTCCCCTGCACGGCTGGCTGCCCAATTCGGCCGGCTATGGACTGATCGCCGTCGGTCCGGTGCTCCTGCTCGGCGTCAAGGTCGGCATCTATGGCATGGCGCGCTTCCTGCTGCCCTTGACGGCCGAAGCGGTCGTCATCTGGCAGCCCTACGTCGTCGCCTTCGCCATGGTCGGCGTTTTCTATGCCGCAGTGCTCGCTTTCCGGCAGGCGAACCTGCGCCGACTGATGGCCTTCGCCGTCGTCAGCCACACCAGCCTGATCGTCATCGGTCTATTCACTTTGCATCCGGCCGGCGTACAGGGCGCCTTGCTGCTGGCGGTCAACTTCGGCCTGGCGATCACGGTCATGCTGTTGATGATCGGCTACGTCTACCGCCGCGCCGGGACCACCAATCTCGACCGCCTCGGCGGCCTCTTCGACCGCGTCCCCTTCATCGCCATCGCCTTCCTGATCGGCGGTCTGGCGCTGCTCGGCATGCCGGGAACACCGGGCTTTGATGCCGTGCACCTGGTCCTGGAAGCGTCGATCCAGGCTTTCGGCGCGCTGCCGACGGTCGCCACCGCACTCGGCAACGTCGCCGCCGCCGGTTTCCTGCTGTGGGCTTTTCAGCGCGCCTTTCTGGCGCCGCGGCCGAAAGACCTGCCGGCGCGCAGTATCGCCCGTACCAGCCCCATGGAGTACGCTGTCGGCGGCGCCGCGCTGCTGGTGCTGCTGCTCGCGGGTTTTTACCCGGAACCCTGGCTGCAACTGACCGACAGCGCAACCCAGGCGCTCGCCGCCTATTTCACCCATGATTGAGCTGGCTTCCTTCCCCCTCCTGAGCACCCTTCTGGCGCTGCCGATCGGCGGCGCACTGGCAACGGCGCTACTGCGGCGTGCGCCGTGGGCGCAGTGGATCGCGCTGGGCACGACGCTGCTGACCTTCTTGCTGTCACTGCTGATCGTCGCCGCCTTCGATAGCGCGCAGACGGGCTTCCAGTTGATCGATGCGGCGAACTGGATGGTCGGGCTGAACATCCGCTATGTGCTCGGCGTCGATGGCATTTCGCTGCTCTTCCTGCCGGCCACGGCCCTGCTTTTCTGCGGCGCAGTGATCGCCGGCTGGCGGATTCGCGCCGCGGCTGCGCCACTGTCGCCCGGCCTGTACTTCGCCTTGCTGCTTTTGCTGGAAGCAGCGACGCTCGCTGTCTTCTGCGCACTGGACACGATTCTGTTCTTCTTCTGCTGGGAGTTCACGCTGCTGCCGCTGTATTTCCTGGTCAGTCTGTGGGGCGTCGGCGCCGCCCGGCAAACGGCCGCCGTACGCTACTTCCTGGTCATGCTGGCCAGCGGCGTACCGCTGCTCTTCGGTCTGCTGGCGCTGGCCTTCGGCCACGCCGAGAGTGCCGGCGCGCCAGTTTTCGACCTGCCGACGCTGCTCGCGACGCCCTTGCCCGTCGGCACGCAATACGTGGTCTTCCTGCTGCTGCTCGTCGGCTTTGCCGCCAAAGTACCATTGGTGCCCCTGCACACCTGGCTGCCGTCGCTGGCCATGGGCGCGCCGGCAGCAATCACCGCGCTGATTGTCGGCCTCAAGCTCGGTGCCTACGGGCTGATCCGCCTGGCCATCCCGCTAGCGCCGATCGCCGCCCGCGACCTGCACTGGCTGCTCGCCGGCTGCGGCACTCTGGCCATACTCTACGGCGCCGTGGCGGCGATGGCACACAGCAATCTGCGCGGCATGCTGGCCTATACGAGCCTGTCGCACGTCGGCCTGGTAGTGCTCGCGCTGGCAAGCTTCTCGGCGTCGGCGCTGCAAGGCGCGCTGCTGCAACTGCTCAACTTCAGCGTCGCCGCCGGTGGCGGCTTTCTGGTGCTCGCCTTCCTGCAGCGCCGCAGCGGCTCGACCGACATCGCGCAGTTGGGCGGCGTAATGCGCAGCATGCCCTTGCTATCGGGCTTCTTCCTGCTCTTCGGCCTGGCCGGAATCGGCCTGCCGGGAACCAGCGGCTTCCCCGGAGAACTGTTGATTATCGTCGCCGCCCTGCACAGCCATACCGGCGCCGGACTGGCGGCGCTGTTCGGCACGGTACTCGCTGCCGCCGCCTTCCTGGCGCCTTTCCGGCGCGCCTTCCTCGGGCCGTTGCGCAACGCTGAGATAGCCGCCGGGGAAGACCTGCTGGCGCGTGAAAAGGCCGTCCTGCTGCTGCCCGCGCTGCTGATTCTGGCCGTCGGCGTGTATCCAATGCCGATACTGGAACTACTGCGGCCGACGGCCGAGGCCTGGGTAGCAGCGCTGGCGGGTTTGTGATTGACGAGCGCGGCGGCTACCATGGCCAGGCTGCGGTTTTCGACAAAAGGTCTTATCTGTAGCCGCCCTTGCGTCAGGCGTTCGGCGCGGTTCTTCACTCCAGGAAGAGGCATGTACATACCAAAGCACTTCGACGTCACTGACAGAGACGAAGTCTTGGCATTCATCGAAGCGAACGCTTTCGGGCAACTCGTTTCGTCTGTCGCGGGGCGACCGTTTTCCACGCATATGCCATTTCTCCTCAGTCAGGACATGACCACTTGCAGCGGACATCTGGCAAAGCAGAACCCGCAGCACCGCGAACTTGCCGGTCAACAGGTGCTGATCAGCTTGCAGGGGCCGCACGACTATATCTCGCCGTCCTGGTATGCCGCGCCCGGAGTTCCGACCTGGAATTACCAGGCGGTGCACATCTACGGCCAGTGCCGCGTGTTCAGCGACCACGAGAAGCTGAAAACAGTCGTCGATGCGCTGACGGCAAGATACGAGTCAGGCTTCGAGAAACCATGGTCTCCCGAATACAAGGCGTCGATGCTTGACGGAATCGTCGGTGTCGAAGTAGCGGTGAGCGAGATCCAGTGCAAGTACAAACTGAGCCAGAATCGCTCTCGACAAGACCGGCTGCAGGTGACCGAGCAGCTCGAAAAGCTCGGCTCGACTGACCTGGCTGCGGCAATGCGGCGCAATCAAGCGTAAATAATCAGAAGAAGGCTCTGAGCGCGACCACTGCGGCGACGCCAATGGCCACGACGGCGATCATCGGCAAACGCAGGAAGGCCGCGGCGGCGGTGATCACGGCGGCGATGGTTTCGGCCGGCCCGGTGGCGAGCACGGTTGGCGCAATGACGGCCATCAATACGGCCGGCGGCAGCGCGTCGAGAGCTGCCTTGAGCCGCCCTCTGACGCGGACACCGCGCATCAAATAGAGGCCGCCGATGCGCGTAAGATAAGTGACGGTCGCCATGGCGAAGATGGTCGCAACGGTGAGCAGATCATCGCTCATGCGCTGCCCACGTCTTCAGCCGCTCTGTCGCCAGCGTTTTGCCCGCCCTGAGCATCCTCTTCGTCGCTGTGCAGGATCGCTGCGACGATGACCCCTGCCACGCCACCGATGACGATGTACCAGGCACCCGGGATCGTCAGCTTGGCAATTGCCGCGGCGAGCGCACTCGTGGCGAGAACTGCGCCGGTGCGCGGGCCTTTCCAGAAACCGGCGAGAATGGCGATGAACAGCGCCGAAAAGGCGAAATCGAAGCCATAGACCGCCGGGTCACCGAGCGAACGCCCGGCGATGGCGCCGGCCAGCGAGGAGGAAGTCCATACCAGCCACATCGGCACGGCGACACCAAAGTAATAGGCCGGCCGCAGCGGCTCGACCAGCACCCTGCGCTCGGCGAAGGCCCAGCTTTCGTCTGTCATCAGGAACATCGCAACGAGGCCGCCGGGGCCGGAAAAATTGCCGAGGTGCCGCTGCAGCGAGGCACCCATCAGCAGATGCCGGACATTGACGATGAAAGTGGTGACCACGATCAGCAGCAGCGGCACCGGATCGCGCCACATATCAAGGGCGACAAACTGCGCGGCCCCGGCAAAAACGGTGGCACTGGTCAGCCAGGCCTCGAAGGGCGTGAAGCCTTTGCCAGCCGCCAGCGTTCCCCACAACAGGCCGATCGGCACTGCGGCGGCGAGGACGGGAAGGATGTCGAAGACGCCGCGACGAAAATCGGCGGCTCGCGAAGAGATGGGCATGCGTTCTCCAGAGAGGTCGGGGCGGATCAGTCGCCGCTTGCCGACGGCCCACTAAGAGTTTCACTGGGCGCTGGCGCGGTTGGCGCACCACGCACCCAAGCGAGATCGGCGGCTAGATAGCGTCCGAGATCCGTGGCTGCCGCTTTTGTAAGGTGGTCGGCATCATGGTAGAGGACTTTTCCATCGCGCGAGGCATAACAGGTCTGTGCGTCACAGAAGAAATCCATCAGTTGGATCAAGCGTACGTCACGATGCCGAGCCACGACCTCGGCCAATGCCATCCTCGTATCGTCCAACAGTTCGTCGTTGAGTGCACGCGGCGCATGGCAGTCCGCTTCTCCTCTTAAAGCCAGGCATTGCGGCGCGGAATAGACTAGCTGTGGAGTCGGCGCGATCACCAGGACGCGCAGGCCGATACTCTCAAGCGTACCGAGAGTCCTCTCCAGACTGGTCTGCATTTGGGCACGTAGCTGCGCAAGTCTTTCCGAATCGAGTTCCAGGGCGCCCCTCTGTTGATCGATGGTGGCGAAACTCCGATGACCAAAGTGGAGGGGCCATCGCGCAGAAATAACCACCCCTTCAAGCCCGATTTCCCGCAATGCCAGAATTTCCTGAAGAGCACGCTGATTGAACTCATTGCAGGACTTGAACGGGGTCAACTTCTCGGATTCAGGACCGAACAGCGGCACACACCTGGGCATCGTGAGTTCATACACGGCAACATCCGGAAACGCCGCGGTCAGCATCGGTAAGAAGTGATGCGCGTGCGAATCGCCCCACAAGAGGAGCTTCGGCTGCTGCTTATGCGGGCCGTAAGTGCACTCGTCCAGCGGCAGATCGGCTACTGGCGGACGCTCAGGCTGCGAACATGCTGCCACGAAAGAAGGACGATCAGCGCGCGCGGTCTTGATCCACTGATACGCGTCAGCGGACTGCTGATGATGACGCCACGCCCATAGTCCAGCGGATAGCGAGAGCGTCAGCAGACAAATTGCGCCGCCAGTAAACAAGGTCGCACGGATGCTGCGAAAAGGCCCTCTCCGATACATCCGGGCCGGACGCTCGATCCACACGTAGGTAAGCCAGGCGAGCACCAGGGCGGCTGTTATCGCCAACGCATTTGCGGCCAGACTCCTGGCACCCAGGCTGTAGATTCTATAAAAAGACAACAGTGGCCAGTGCCACAGATACCACGAGTACGACAACAGGCCAATGAACACCAATGGCCGGGAAGCCAACACGCGGCGTACGATGCCATGTTCATTCGCAGTCATGCCGATAATCAGCAAGGCCGTACCGCATACCGGAAAAATGGCCGCCGACCCCGGAAACGGCGTGCCGTCGTTGAACATCACGACGGAGTAGACAATCAGCACCAGGCCGAGCACTGCAAACCCTTCCCCCCACGACCTCAGGCGCGCACACAAGGCACTTCCCGCCAGTCCGACGACGCCACCGATGGCGAACTCCCAAACGCGGGCTGGCAGGAGGTAAAAGGAAAAGCTCTGCTGCTCCGGCGTCATCCCGATGGACACGGCAAGCGATATCAGAGACATCACGCCCAGAGCCCAAACGACACGTGCGCGCATCGTCGATTCTGTGGCCGTTCCTCGGAAAAAGCGGAAAACCAGCAGCATCAGAAGAGGCCAGATCAGGTAATACTGCTCCTCTACTGCCAGCGACCACGTATGCAGCAAGGGCATGGTGAACGACGGCGCGTCGAAATAGCCTCCCGTCGTGGTGAAGAAAAAGAAATTTGACGCGAAAAAAGCCACAGCCATCGCCGAACGAGCCAGGGAACGCTGCTCATCCGATGCTGGAGGCATCACGAAGGCGCCAAGCAACAAGCTCACCGCGACCACGATCAGAGCAGCGGGCAGCAAACGGCGGACGCGCCGCGCATAGAAGGCGCTCAAGCTGAGGCGGCCGGTAGCGGCGGCCTCGTTGAACAGCAGGGCAGTGATCAGAAAGCCTGAAATGACGAAAAAGACGTCAACGCCAACGAAGCCGCCGGGAAAGCCGGGGAAACCTGCGTGATAGAAAACCACGGCAATGATGGCGATGGCCCGTAAGCCATCGATGTCAGGGCGATATCTGCTGGGAGTTTTCTGACTTTGCGGAGTCATTCGAACTGCAATCTCATCGACGGGTAAGGTGACAATTCAAGGCCGAAGACCGCGACATCGCGATTCACTCAGGCCGCATGTTTGCCAGCCGAGACATCAAGACTTGTCAGCGCCGCTTCCCTCCGGCGGTTTGGCCAGCTCACCGAGCATTTGCGCGGTAGCCCAGAGCATCAGGGCGACGCCGGCGACGACGGTCAGCAGCGCGGCCGGCGTACTGGTTGGGAAGTCGGGGATGAACAGCGTCTGGCCTCTGGCCAGCCACATTGCGCCGCTCGCTAGAACGACAATCCCGGCGGCGTCGAGCAGCGCGAAGAAAAGCACGCGCAGGGTGACGCGCGGACGCTGACGACCGGACATCGTGGCCTACTTGACGCGCATGCCGGCTTGCGCACCGGCGTCGGGCGAAAGCAGGAAGATGCCAGGGGGCTGGCCATCCGCATCGGACGCGGCGAGGACCATACCTTCGGAGAGGCCGAACTTCATCTTGCGTGGCGCCAGATTGGCGACCATCACCGTCATACGCCCGACCAGCGCCGACGGCTCGTAAGCGGCCTTGATGCCGGCGAAAACCTGCCGCGTACCGAGCGCGCCGATATCGAGAACGAGGCGAACGAGTTTGTCGGCGCCTTCGACATGCGAGGCCTCGACGATGCGCGCAATACGCAGATCGACGTTGAGGAACTGGTCCATGCCTATGTGCGGTCCTGCTTCTGGCCCGACGGCCGCCTGGGCAACGGCCACAGCGGCGGCTTTCTCCTGCTGCTCGGCATGTTTTTGCGGCGCCGGCTGGGGCGCGGCGGCCAGCGAGTCGCGGTTGGCTTCGACCAGCGCATCGACCTGCTTCTTCTCGACTCGTGTCAGCAGGTGCTGATAGGGATTGATCGCGTGCCCGGCGGCAAGCACGCTGTCGCCGTCGTCCCAGACGAAAGGGGCGACGTTGAGAAAAGCTTCGACCTTGGCAGCAAGCGCGGGCAACACCGGCTTGAGCAGAATGGCGAGCAGACGGAAGAGGTTGAGGGCATTGCTGCACGCTGCCTGCAGTTCATTCTCGCGACCTTCCTGGCGGGCCAGCTCCCACGGCTTGACGCTGTCGACGTACTGATTGGCGGTGTCGGTGAGGGCCATGATTTCACGAATTGCCTTGCTGAATTCGCGCGCCTCGTAATGATCGGCAATCACACTACGGCGACTGCGGATGGCCTCGATGGCGGGCAGTGATTCATCGCACGGGCAGAGCTGACCAGCGAAACGCTTGACGATGAAGCCCGCCGCGCGGCTGGCGATGTTGACGAACTTGCCGACCAGGTCGGAGTTGACGCGCGCGATGAAGTCGTCGAGATTGAGGTCGATGTCTTCCATCGAGCTCGACAGCTTGGCGGCGTAGTAGTAGCGCAGCCACTCCGGGTTGAGGCCCTGCGCCAGATAGCTCTCGGCGGTGATGAAAGTGCCGCGCGACTTCGACATCTTGGCGCCATCGACGGTCAGGAAACCGTGCGCGAAAACCTTGGTCGGCGTCCGGTAGCCGGCATGCTGCAGCTCGGCCGGCCAGAACAAGGCATGGAAGTAGAGGATATCCTTGCCGATGAAGTGATAGAGCTCGGCGGTCGACTCGGGTCCCCAGTAGGCAGCAAAGTCGAGCCCCTCGCGAGCGCAGAGATTCTTGAAAGCGCCCATGTAGCCAATCGGTGCGTCGAGCCAGACGTAGAAATACTTGCCTGGCGCATCGGGAATCTCGAAACCGAAGTACGGCGCCTCGCGCGAGATGTCCCAATCGGTCAGCTTGTTCTCGCCGACCTCGCCCAGCCACTCCTGCAACTTGTTCGCCGCCTCGCTCTGCAAGCGCCCTTCGCCCTGCGTCCAGCGGCGCAGAAAACCCTGACAGCGAGGATCGGAAAGCTTGAAGAAATAGTGCTCCGACGGCCTGAGCTCGGGCTTGGCGCCAGAGACCGCCGAATAGGGGTTTTTCAGCTCGTTCGCCGTGTAGGCTGCCCCGCAGCTTTCGCAGTTGTCACCGTACTGGTCGGGCGCGCCGCACTTCGGGCATTCACCCTTGATGTAGCGATCGGGAAGGAACATCTGCTTGAGCGGATCGTAATACTGCTCGATGACTCGCGTTTCGATCAGATTGGCGGCGCGCAGCCGTGCGTACAGTTCGTTGGCGCAGGAACGCGTCTCTTCGGAATGGGTCGTGTAATAGTTGTCGAAAGCAACGTGGAAGCCCGCGAAGTCGCGCGTGTGCTCGCCATGCACGCGTTCGATCAGCGCCTCCGGCGTGATCCCCTCGCCCTCGGCGCGCAGCATGATCGGCGTGCCATGGGTGTCGTCGGCACAGACGTACCAGCACTCATGGCCGCGCATTTTCTGAAAGCGCACCCAGATGTCGGTCTGAATGTACTCGACCAGATGACCGAGGTGAATTGCGCCGTTGGCATACGGCAGGGCGGAAGTGACGAGGATCTGACGGCTCATTGGGCGGGGGCGCAGGCGGGGCAAAGCGGCATTCTATCAAACGCTCGGCGCTTATTTCGGGAGCGGTGAGATGAACGCTGCTTTATTGCCGCCATTGCCATCCTGGATGGCGTTACTGCGTTCGCCATGACGGCGCCAGCCCAAAGCCCGTCACGGCAAGGAGCGTCGCTGTGTGACAAGCCATCGGTCCGGCCATCTGCAAGGCTGATGGCGTTGGCGATCTGGTTTGGCCGGTGTGGCTAGGGCTAGACTTCGGCGATATTCGCACCACCTTCGCCGCTCTGCTGATCGCCGGCAATGTGCATCACGAGCGCCCGCACGGTAGCCTCGTTACGTGCCTTCAGCGCCGTTCTCAACTGCTCGACGAGGTCGTCCAGCGTTTCCTGGTCGAGCGATGGCTCGTCGGCCTTCATGATCTTGGGATGCGAGGTGCCAACCCCGTTGCTACTGGCAATAAGCAGTTCCTCGTAGAGCTTTTCGCCCGGGCGCAGGCCGGTGAGGATGATCTCGATATCCCCCTCGGGAGTGGCCTCGTCGCAAACCTTGTAGCCGGCGAGGCGGATCATGTTGCGGGCCAGGTCGAGGATGCGTACAGGCTCGCCCATGTCGAGCAGGAAGATCTCGCCGCCACTCGCCAGGCTACCGGTTTGGATCACCAGTTGCACTGCTTCGTGGATGGACATGAAGTAACGGGTAACTTCCGCGTCGGTCACCGTCACCGGACCGCCTTGTGCGATCTGCTCCTTGAACAGCGGGATGACCGACCCGGAGGAACCGAGGACGTTGCCAAAGCGTACGGCGCAGAATCGCTGGCCGGTGGCGCGCGCGGCGGCTTGCCGGGCAAGGCCCTGGACGACCAACTCTGCCCAGCGCTTGCTGGCGCCCATGATGTTGGTCGGGCGCACCGCCTTGTCGGTGGAAATCAGGACGAAGGTTTCGACTCCCGCGTCGAACGCGGCATTGGCCAGGGCCAGGGTGCCGAGAACGTTGTTGCGCGCCCCTTCCAGGACGTTGGCCTCGACCATTGGCACGTGTTTGTACGCCGCGGCGTGGTAGACGGTGGCGATCCTGTGCTTCACCAAAAGACGTGACACCAGAGCGGCGTCACCGACCGAGCCTAGGCAGGGCACCAACTCGCAGCCGAGGACCGATTGCAGAATGCGGTGGATCTGGTACAGCGCGTGCTCGCTGGCGTCGAGCAGGATAAGGCTGCCTGGCTGCAAGGCAGCGATCTGCCGACACAGCTCCGAGCCAATCGACCCCCCGGCACCGCTGACCAGTACCGCCTTGCCGGTAATGCAACGGCCGAGCAGGGTCGGGTCGGCGGCCACCGGGTCGCGACCCAGCAGGTCGCCAATGTCGACCTCGCGGACCATATTCACCAGATGTCGTCCATTGGCGATGTCGGTCAGCGCCGGCAGGATGCGCACACGTACCGCGTAGTGTTCCAGAGAGGCCACCACTTCACGCCGCCTGGCGCTAGAAGCTGACGGCAAGGTGACGATTACGTCATGGATATCGAAACGTTCGAGCAGAGTCGGCAGATGCTCGGGTGGATAGACGCGCAGTCCACCGACATCCTTGCCATGCAAACTCCGGTCGTCGTCGAGAAAGCCCGCGGGAAAAAGGTCGCGCCCTCGTCGCAGAGACTCGGCCAGTTGACGGCCAGCGTTGCCCGCGCCGTAGATCAAAACCTGCTTGCCGGAAAAACGGCTGCGGGTCGGCAACCACAGCAGCCAGCGCGCGCCGAAACGCGAACCGGCCACCAGCGCGAAGCCGAGCAGCCAGTAGAGGAAAGGCACCGCCCTCGGGACGCCTTCCAGGCCGGTCATTTGGGTCATGAAAGCCAGAACGGCCCACAACAGTGCGGCCAGTGACATGCCTTTGAGTATCGACCACAAGGCCTGCTCGCCGAGGTAGCGAATGACCGAACGGTAAAGTCCCATCTTTAGGAAAACCGGCATCGCCAGGAGCGGTGCAACGATCATCAACAGGACCTGCGAACGGTTCGGTACGAACCATTCGCCCAGGCGAATGACATACGCCACCCAGACGGCAAACGCTAACAGTAGCGCATCAGCGACCAGCATCAGAGCCTGCTTGGTCGGCCGCGCCATCAACACCAAGTGCTTGGAGACGCGGTCGGGAACACGTGGGCAAGTCATCGCGGTGAGTTCCCACGCTCCACTGCCGAGCCTCTCGCGGGTGCTATCCGAAGCATGGCCTGGCAAAGGGACAACGGTCCAAAAGTGGCGTTGTCGTGCGAGGCCTGCAAGACGCCGATGCTCATCTCGGAAAGTCCTCGCGCGTCAGCGCAAAGCGTCGCGGCGCGAACGCGAGGTCCCGAACCGCGTCGCTGTGATCAAATACTAGATCGCCATTCATCCGCTCTGCCATCGCCGCCGACCAATGTCGATAGCGTGGCAGGCAGCGCAACAATGCCACTGCGAGAGAGAATGCCCACAGCGGTACGGCGAGCAAGCGTGCCGGCCGGCCAAGCGCCAAAAATACGCGCGCGACCATGTCGCGGTAGCTCAGTGTCTCGCCGCCTGAAATGTTGTAAGCGCGGTTCGCCGCGCGGGGCGCCTGTACGGCCGCGAGACAGGCGCCCGCAACGTCCCCAGCATGTATTGGCTGGCGCAAACCAATGGCCTCGCCCAACAACGGGAAGAACCCAAAACGGCGAATGAAACGCATCATCTCGGCTATGTTCTTATCCTGCCCCAAGCCATAGATCAGCGTCGGGCGAAGAATGACCCATTCAACGCCACGGTGCTCCGCCCAGGCCCGCAGACGAGCCTCCGCTTCAATAAGGCGAGCCGCGACGGCCGCCTCTAGCAAATCGCCAGAGCTAACTTTCGTGAATCGGCTCGTGGAAGAGAGCGCCACGATGCGCCGGGCGCCGCTAGCCTCGAAAAGTGGAAAATAGTCCGGCAACACCCAAATCGGCGCCACGCAGATCCAGCTGACAGCCTGCTCGGCAGCAGCGCACGGCAATAGCAGCCATTTCATCTCGGGAATTTCGTGCTGAGGCTGACGGGAATAGGCAAGGATTTTCCAGTCATCTTCCATCAGGCGCCGCAACAAGCATTGCCCGACCAAACTTCGCGCACCAAGAATAGCGACTTTGCGATCACCCATCACGTCGTCTCAATCGAGCAAGCCCTTGTTTGAAAAGGGTGTAAGTTGCCACTGTAAAGAACCGCAACCACACACCCAGCACCACCAGCCACCACAGCGGCGCCGGGTACTGATCGCGAAAGAACTTCCCGTAATACCGTACCATTCCCTTGTGCTTGTGCCACTCCACGAACAGACGGCGGTGATGACTACAGGCTCCCAAGGCATGGGCTATACGGGCGCCTGGCACGAACCAGATCTGCCAGTTGTGCTGCTGGAAGCGCATGCACCAGTCAAGATCTTCGCAGTGCAGAAAATAGCCTTCATCCCAAAGGCCGACATCCTCCAGTGCCTCGCGCTTCACCAGCATGCATGCGCCAGAAATGGCCTCCACCTCTACAGGTCCATCAGGCAAAGGTTTCTTGTGCAGATGGAAGTCGTAGAAGAGCTTCGGCCAGCGTTCAGCAAGACGATACAAGCCAAACGCTCGAACAAACGCACGCCAGGGCGTAGGCACCGCCCGTCGCCCGCCGCCCTGCTCAGATCCGTCTGAGTTGACCAACAGGCCACCCACCATCCCCACGCGCTCGCCAGACTGCAACGCTTCCAGCAAAATTGCGATTGCGGAGGGCTGGAAATAACAATCAGGATTCAGAAAAAGCAACAACGGGGCAGCAGCAGTCTTCAGTCCAATATTGCAGCCCGCCGCAAACCCCACATTGGCAGGGTTGCGAAGCACACGCAGTCGCCCAGATTCGGGCATACCATTCAGACTGTCATCGGTTGAAGCGTTATCGACCACAATCACTTCAATCCTCTGCGGACAAGCCATCAACGCATCCACGCAGCCGCGCAGCAGGGCGCCGGCATTGTAATTGACAATGATGGCAGAAATCGTGTGGCTCATGCTTTTCTTCTTAACGGTAGAAATCGCTTATCCAGGACGCGCCAGACATCGCCAATTGAAGCAAGCCGTGCTTTTTGAATCTGCTGCCGTTTGCGCCACATTTTCGGAAAGCCCAACAAGGCATCGCGTTTCGCTCGCAGAATCACCCGGCCCTGTCCGCGCAGTACGAACCAGACGATGCTCCCAAGATTCAAGGCCACATGCAAAGGCAACAACAACCAGAACAAGATACCCGGCATATTTTTTTTCGAAGACCCACACTAGGTTTCGATGCCCGTGATACACAGAGAAATCGCTATGCTGCCCGCCTGTCGTACCCGAGCCGACATGATGCGCCACTGATTCCGGAACATAGAGGCTCCGGTAGCCAGCCAAGCGCAAGCGAAAGCCGAGATCGACATCTTCGACGTAACAAAAAAAAATCTTCGTCGAAACCACCCACTTCGAGCAGTGCGCTACGGCGATAGAGAGCTGCCGCTGCACACGGGGAGAATATCTCGCACGCGCATTCGCTCAGAGCCGACACAGGAAACTTGTGCGCAGTGCGCCACAACCGTCCACTGATGTGATAGGCGTCGCCAATCCCATCAAGTAAATTCGAATCGGCGGCATTGAACAACTTGCTGCCGAATGCATCGAATTCACGATTACATTTTGCGCCCGCCAGCAGCTCTTCCAGCCAGCGCGGGTCCGCGAATGCATCGGGGTTGATAAGGGCAACCCATTCCGACGCTTTCGATGCCGCCTCGATGGCCAAATTATTTCCACGCGCAAAACCAGAATTTTCGTCGAGGGCGATTAAACGCACCGAAGAAAAAGCGCCGGACAATATCTAGTGAACCATCAGAGCTTGCGTTGTCGAGTAGAATGATCTCATGCGGCTTGACTGTCTGGGAAATCAATGCAGCCAGACATTTCTCAAGATATTGCTCTCCATTCCAATTGACAACGATCACCGTAACCTTATCTGGCAACAACCTCACCTACTGCGATAGCGTTTCATTTATACAATATTCAATCTGAGCGTTACTAACATTCAAATTGAATTTATTCCTTACAACTTCGTTCGCAGCCTTTGCAATATTCTCCAGCAACCTCTTGTCACAAATAACTCCAGCCAAGCAGCTGGCCAACTTCTCCGCGTCACCGGCCTGAAATAGGAATCCACTTGATCCATCTTCAATCATTTCAGGGATGCCACCCACATTAGATGCAACAACTGGAACTCCCAATGAAAATGCTTCCAGTATCACCGTCGGCAAAGCCTCGTCGAATGAGGGAACCAATAATAGGTCGAGCGTGTCGATGAATTCTACTGAATCGGGAACAGCGCCAATAAATTTTACAAAACCAATTAAAGACGCCTGGTTAACTTGCTCCCTTAATTTTTCAAAGTAAGTATCGTCCCCACTTACACCTGCAATAATTAGCTGAACTCCAACGCCTCTATCTATGAGAATTCGCATTGCTTCTATGGCAACATGCTGCCCTTTGTTTGGATTTATTGTGCCTACAATCCCGAGCAATACCGGCTTCTCACTTTTTTATTTTCTTCTTGCCGCCATTGTTCGTCGGCAGCACGCCGTTGTATATTACCTGCCCAGTTCGTTTAGTTATTGCCAATAGCACTCTATTTACATACTGTGACCCAACAATGATCTTTGCTGAAAAACAACACGCGAGCCTTAATCGCAATCGATGTTTGTGGGCCACATGCTGACCTTCATGCATATGAAGAATTACGGGAATTCTTAAACAACCTGCCAGCACAACCTCGCCAAAGTTGGCTATCGTGTTCGAATAAACCAAATCAGGTCGATCGAGCAATAGCAGCCTTATATATCGAAGGTAGTGAGTGGCTCTTCTATATAACTTTGTGGGAATGGCAATATTGCGCCTACTTTTCTCTGAAACGATTACTTCAACGTCATCTTGCGCGAGAACCTGTGTTAGCGGCCCAGGTCTTGAAAATAAAACCAAGAGTCTGTAATTAGTTTTTTTCTCTAAGATGCCTAACCAGCTTAACTAGAAATACTGGCGCCCCCGTATAAGAGCCTTCATTACTTACAAAGTGTATTTTTTTCATCTTCGCAAATGTGGCTTTGATCTCTAAATTCCAGCACGCCAGAATACGGCAACACATACCGAAAGCATCTGCCCTGAAGCACTCAGTTATTCTGTATCGACGCAACCTTGGAAATGTCAGCATATATCCTCGGCACATCAAATCCTTTCCGCCCTACAGACTCAGAACTCGCCTCAACAATGACATCTCCAGAAATTCCATCTTTGCTCAGCATTTCGATTAAAAGGGAACGCATTGTCTTGGGCAGACCGCTACCTACATTGTAGACCTCTCCAAGAGTTCCGCGCTCTGCGATTGCAATTAACTGAGTGGCAGCGTCCTCTATTCCAATGTAATCTCGCTCACTGCTGAGGTTGCCGAATTCAACCTTGGAAATCTGCTTGTTTTTGTAAGCCTGGATCATGGCCTCTGCTCTTCCATAAAATAGCCTTTGAGACAAACCTGGGACTGCCAAATTAAAAACCCGGGCGATCACAACGTCAATATTTGATGTGCGTGCATAGTATTTCGCCATCTCTGTTTGATAGTTTTTGGTCAAGCCATACACAGAAACAGGCCTGCATGGGAACGTTTCTGCTATCGGGTTGTCCTCGGCAAGAACAGCGCCGTATTCCGCAGCGCTACCAACAACGACGACTCGCGTATCCAACTTCTCCGACAAGATGCTATCGAAGAGATACTTGGCGCCAAGCGTATTTACTTGAAAGTCATTCTCAAACAACCCAGTAAAACTGCCAGCCAGGTGGAATATCAAACTTGGTTTGACTCTTGCTATTAGCTCTGTAACGGAACTAACATCGGTGATATCTCGAGAAAAGTAATCGGCACTCTCAACCTCAGACCTTCCAGTACCAACTACTGCTCCCTTGTATTTTTTTTTTCAGTATCGGCAACAAAACCTTGCCGAATCCACCATTCGCACCTGTCACCAAAATGGTCACGGAAACTATATCCCCAGTTTTTCTGCAAGTTGCTCAAAATTCTGATCGGCGTACTCGTAGTCATCAGCCCTTCCAATATCAAGCCAATAGCCATCGAATGGACTAATTCTAATGTTGCTCTTCTGACGAATACCATCAATCATAAGATTGTCAAATCCGTAGGCGCCCCCCCCTCGGCAACTTCTCTACCACACGCTTCGCGAGACAGTAGATACCCATGCTGACATCGAACATGATTCGTGGTTTCTCTTGAAACTCCTGCAATACCATATCCTGGTCGTACTTCAAAACGCCGAAATCGACTTCAGTTTCCCTCTTATAGACAGAAACCGAGACATCGGCTCTTGCAGCCACATGCGCATCAAAAAAACTTCCTGTAATCCAAATCGCATAGAATATCTCCATTCATAACCAAAAAAATCATCTGGGAGATCATCAATGAGTGTTAATGGGCCAATCGTACTTAGCGGCTCATCCTCTACAGAATAATCAAGCTTCAAACCCCATCGGCTCCCGTCCCCAAAGTACGCCATTATCAAATTGGAGAGATGATTGACCGCCAATGTAACGTGTGAAAACCCAGACTGTTTCAACTGCTGGAGAATCACCTCAAGGATCGAAATCTTACCACCAAGCGGAACCATCGGCTTTGGGATCAGCGTTGTATAAGGGCGAAGCCGTACGCCTTTGCCACCTGCGAGAATTACAGCTCTCATAATTCATCCTTAAATGTTGTAAAGCCAAGCCTTGTAGCGCGATAGATTCTCTGGCTTTCTAAACCAAGATACCGTTTCGTGCAGCCCGGCATATAGATCAAACTGCGGCCTCCACATGGTAAGTGATTTTATTTTTTTTTGCATCGCCAATCAAGCGGAATACTTCCGATTTTTCCGGGCGCAATCTTTCTTCCTCGACTACTAGTTTTGCATTTGGATTAATTTCAGATATAAGGTAATTCGCTACATCACCAACCGTATGTTCAGTTCCAGTTGCAATGTTTACTTCCTCGCCGACAGTTTCCTCTGATTCAGCCAACGCGATGAACCCACTCACAGTGTCAGTTACAAAATTGAAATCTCGCGTCGGCGTAAGGCTCCCAAGTTCTAATTCTGTTTTACCACTTAGCAACTGAGTAATAATTGTTGGGATTACTGCCCGCGCCGATTGCCGTGGGCCATAAGTATTGAAAGGCCGAACAATCACCACGGGCGTTTCAAATGACCTGAAGAAAGACTCCGCAAGCCTGTCGGCGCCAATTTTCGTGGCACTATATGGCGATTGCCCTTGGAACGGATGTTTTTCGTCAATTGGTGCGTACTGGGCTGTCCCATAAACTTCAGATGTTGATGTCACGAGCACTCTGCTTGTCCCCAGCAACTTGGCCGCCTGCAGCACATTCAATGTACCTTTGATATTTGTATCAATATAAGAATCTGGAGAATGATACGAAAACGGAATCGCAATCAAAGCCGCCAGATGAAAGACGACATCACAACCTTCCATAGCCTGCCGGACCCCATTGGGATCTCTTATATCACCCGCAAAAACATCCAACTTTCTTTGTTGCTCAAGTGAAAGTGTGTCTAGCCATCCCCAACTGTTAAAAGAGTTGTAAAAAAACGAATGCTTTTACATCGCAGCCGCGATCCAAAAAGTGCTTCCACCAAGTGGCTCCCAATGAAACCATCAGCGCCGGTAACTAAGACCTTTCTTCCTTTTAAATCCACATTTTTCTCCTGCACCTAACTCAACAATATTAAATCCTACACACCATGAACATTGGCGCTTCGATTCAATTGAATGACGTCACGCAAAGCAGCTTCATATTCACGATACGCCTGAACTGCGTCAAACTTACTTTCAGAAGTGCTTCTCGCAGCTATTTTTAGCTTCCCCAGCAGTGATCTATCCTGTGCCAAACCCCGGACTTTTTCAGCAAATATTTTTGCGTTACCGGCTGGCACCAAGTATCCATTGCGTCCATCTTCAATCAACTCTGACAGTGCTCCAACATTCGATGCTATTACCGGCACACCACAGGCCAAAGCCTCCATCACCACAAATGGGCGCCCATCAAAACGCGAAGGCAAAATCAAAACATCATATAGAGCAAGATACGCCTCAACGTCGTCTACAAGACCCATATAGTCAAATTTTACAGAGGATCGCAACAATTCTATTTGTTCTATTAGCTCATCCGACATAGGGCCTGCGCCGGTCATCACGAAACGTATATTAGGTATGCCATCGCATAATCTTGCGACTTCCAGGAAAACGTCTGGCCCCTTTTCTCTAGAAAGGCGGCCCGAGAACCCAACCACCAAGTCTCTCTCGACAATATCAAGTTTATCAATAAGAAACTGCGGCCTAGGTGTTGGCTGGAAATGAAGCAAATCAATTCCGCTGGACAATCTATTAATTTTATCGGCGGGCCATCCAGCCACATCTAGCAACCAAACAAAAACCTCCTGACTTTCTGCAAAAGCAAAAGAAATAAACCGCTTGTATTCGATGTGCGATTTAACATGCCCTTCGGTGTTAAACAACAAATCAACGACACAAAGACTTTCATTAGCTAACTCAATTTCCGGCAACATCTCGTAGACCAAACGACTTCCTGCATTCACAAGGCAGTCTGGCTTTCGGGATTTTATTAAGTATTTAATGAAATCCTCTCGCTCTTTCTGTTCAAGGAATTTTGTTAACTCATAAACTTCCGGAGTAATCTCCTTGAACCATTCAATGGTGCTGCCAAAGCTGGTGTTTTGCTCCAATGTCGTCACAACAACAATCCGCCAATCATTACTCGCCAAATACCGACACAAGCCACTCAGTAGACGCTCCGCACCACCCACCACTGAGAACGGAATTGCTAGAAGCAGTACCTTCTTGCCAACAGTTACTTGTTCATCGTAACTTACTGCCAGGGCGCTTTCCTCAGGATTGCATCGCAAATACCTGGACTGTTGCAGGGCGGAATTTTGAATTGCTTTTGGCGTAAGCAAACCCCGGTTTCTCTCCAGAATTGCGTTTTTTTTGATCTTCAATGCTCCTAACATCGGCAGCGCTACTGAGCGACCCTCCTGTATGCACACGATAGTTGAACAAATACTCTTTTGAAATATTTCGAATCCGGGCGCCTTTTGTTGCCAACCTTAACCAGAAATCCCAATCTTCAGCGACATGATGTTTTCCGATTCCCACATCGAAATAGCCCCCTGAGGACTCCCAAAGGTGCTTTCGAAAAACAGCGCAGGTAATTACATGATTTCCGTTCTCCATATCGTTCAGATCAGGATATTCCAGTGTATCAATATGCCCTTCTCGAGCACCAACAAAATTTATCGATGTAGATACAATGTCATATAGATAAGTCTCCAAATAGAAAACCGCTTTTTTCGAGATACGTGGGGTCTAAGGTATCATCGGCATCCAAGCAGCAAATATATCGACCTTTGGCTGTTTCTATCCCAAAATTCCGGTTGTCCCCAACAAGATGTTTCCCTTCCCTAAAATTGATTGTTGTTCTTGGGCGCTTTAATACTTTGAGCCTCTCGATGGTGGTGAGATCAGTTGACCCCCCATCGACAACAATTATTTCGACATTCTTAAGTGTTTGCGATAGAACACTGTCTATGGCACCAACGACAAACCTACCGTAGTTGAAACAAGGAATTACTACGCTGACCAAGGGTTGACCCGGACTGAGATGGGTAGGCGCTATTTGTTCAGGCACTTTTTTTTGGATCAATTCTCTTTGTCTTCTCTTTAGTAGCATATTTGATGGACGACCTAAGCGCAGTCACGTCACCTACTGCCAATAATTTCAGGCCTTTTCTGAACCTAATCCAAGTGAGCGCAGGCAGCACTACAGAAACAAGCACTCCTATTTTTGCAGAAACTAACCGTATCTTTGAGGCGAGCATTCGTAAAGGCCAGGCAATTCTCCATGAAGGCGAGTGATAGACAACATATAACTCTTCCTGAGCCGCATCACGCTCTGCTACTACCGCATCACGCTCTGCTACTACCGCATCACGCTCCGCTACTACCGCATCACGCTCCGCTAGTGCCGCATCACGCTCCGCTAGTGCCGCATCACGCCCCGCTACTACCGCATCACGCTCTGCCACTACCGCATCACGCTCCGCTACTGCAGCATTCGAATTATCTAAATGCCAAGTCTTTGCCTCCTCTACCTTTTTCAAATAATCTTCGGAACTCTGCTGCCGCCGAATAGCCCCCCCCCCACAAATCCAAGCACCTAGAAAGAAATGGGGGGAGTTGATCGTATTGAAACAGTTCCGGAACAAATGGGATGTGCTCTGGTTTTGCATCCGCAGCATGTATAACCTTGAGAAGCAGCTGCACTCGTCGCTCATCTTTTGGTAGCTTGGAGGGTTCTTCAAACATTATTCGGTTATACAGCTTTTTTATTCGACAAGCACTTGCGGCACTGGGCGTAACTATTCCGATGAAGGTAGAAGCATAATCGCGTATTATCAACTCACCACCCACCATTGGAATATTTAGCTCCTCACCGAATAAATAGTTAATACTCCTTGTCGTTGGATAGTAAAGATGCTCTAGAGAAGTATTAAACCAAGTGAAATTGCTATTGAACTCCGACACCAAAGGTACTTCAAAAAATTAAGACGCCATCGGGCTTAAGCATTTGCAGCGACACCTCAATCGCTTTTCGAAAATCGGTTACATGCTCAAATACCGCGATAGCAGTTATGGCATCGAAATACCCCGCGTATTTTGGGAATAAATCTCGCTCAAAAAATATCATTTCCAATAATCCTAACCCCCCCCCCACGCGGGCTCGTTCAGCTGAACTTTCGTTAACTTCTATTCCACTTATCTCGTAACCGCCACCCAGTGCCTTCAACAAAAAACCCGTTCGCACACCCGATATCAAGAACACGCCCATCATGTCGAATAATTTTTTACCAGTTCCGCAGCCCACAATACACCATGCTCCGAACTAACATCATAATCAGAGTACCCAGCATCTACGTCAATACCACAATTATCATAATAATTATTATTATTATAAATAATCATCGGGTCAAAAGGGAAGACTTCGAGCGCGCCCATTCCGCACTTTTTGGCATAGCAGGATTTCAATATCATCGCTGCGGCGCGCAAGTGGTGCAAATACATTCCCACCGCATATGTTACAAATTTCTGTTTTCCTATTTTTTGACACATCGACAGTTAGACATACCATATCAAGTAGCTCTCAAGTTATTTTTTTACTGTCACTTTAAGAGTTGTAGGCAAATATGTTCGCCCGTACCCCCATGGTGGCCGATCAGAATTTTCGCCGACAATTGTGAAATTCCCCGCATTTTCACACAGATCGTAGAAGCCACTCCCATATTCATCGACTGCTATGTTCAACAGAATACTGTAGTTGTCTGCACGATACAGAAGCGTTATCTCAAACTCCAGCAGCACGTCGTCTCCCGCCGCTATATTCAATATTTCCTGGCCGCAGGTCCTATTAGTTATGCCGGTAAGATGGTATCCATTTCTATCGCGCAACATGAATCCCGGAAAGCAGCGATCTATATTTGATATTGCGCTAAGCAGTATAGACAAATGCATTTTTTTCGCCAAAGTGAAAAGAATTCGTTACTTTGCCGGAGACATCAACGAGAGACCAGGCTGTTATCACTATTTGCCCACTTCCCCACCGATAACTGGGTTCTATGGGTTGCATGTCAGCTATCCGCGGGGGAGTTTGTTGCTTGCTTCCGTTGGTTGTAACGTCCTCAGGATGCAAGAGTTCGCTATCCTTGTCGAACCCAGCCGCGTCAGTTTCAAGGTAACGATCACAAACCTCCGCAGCGCCCCCTATTGCATATATGGAGCCTTTGCGAAGCATTAAGGCTCTATTACAATTTGCCATCACCGCGCCGACATCATGGGTCACAAGAAGCACCGTCACCCCGTTCGTGATAATTTGCCTAATTTTCAACATGCACTTGTGTTGAAATGCAAAGTCTCCCACTGCAAGAGCTTCATCAACAATTAGGATATCAGGGTCTACATGTATAGCGGTTGCAAACGCCAATCGCACCATCATTCCACTTGAATAGTTCTTGACAGGCTGCTCGATAAAGTCACCAATGTCTGCAAAGGTGACGATTTCCTCAAAACGGTCGCCAACCTCCTCGTTGCTTAAGCCCATCACGGCAGCGTACATGTAGACGTTTTCACGCCCTGTAAATTCGATGTTAAACCCGGATCCCAGTTCCAGAAGCGCGGCTATACGGCCATTTATTTGCACGCTACCGCTTGTCGGTGAAAGCGTGCCGCAGATAATCTGTAGCAAGGTAGACTTGCCTGCGCCATTACGGCCAACAATTCCAACAGTCTCGCCTTTCTTCACTTCAAACGAGACGTCATCGAGTGCTGCAAATTCTCGGAAATATTGCTTTGGAGTTTTCCCGATCAAGAAACTGAACCGAGGAAAAACAAATTGCTTCAAGCGGTCACGCGGCGCGTCGTATATCTGGTAGCGCTTGCTCACATTTGTGACGCGGATAGCAATGTCATTAAAGGACATCAGCAAACCCCTTTCTTGTTTTTTGGAACCAAGCGTAACCTGCCCCTGCCACCACAGTCGCGACCAAGGTGTAAATTGCCAAACCCATCCAATTCGGCAAATGCCCCCAGATCAACACCTCGCGCGCTTGCTCAATGATGAAGGTCAGCGGGTTGAGCATTAGCCAGGGGCGGAGCCCTTCGGGTATTGCGGTAATTGGGTAAAACACGGGAGCGAGAAACATCGTGACGGTAGTAATGATGCCGATGGTTTGCCCGACATCGCGCAGGAATACGCCCAGGGACGCGAGCACCCAAGCGAGGCCTAATGTGAGGATCACAAGCGGCAGAAACACCAGTGGCGTGAAAAGGACGGTCCAGTGCAAGTAGCCATTGAAAATGATAAAGGCCATCAGCAACACGCCCAGGCTAATGAACGTATGAAAAAGCGCGGCACCCATGGCGATAATGGGCAGTGTTTCCAATGGAAATATGACTTTTTTAACGTAGTTGACATTGGAAAGGATCAAGCCGGGAGCGCGGTTGAGCACTTCGGCAAAGAGGCTGTGCACGATCATGCCGACAAATAGCACCACAGCAAACTGAGTTTTACTTTCTTCACCACCAACGCCCCAGCGGGATTTGAAAATCACGGAGAAGACAAAGGTGTACACCGTCAGCATGAACACGGGGTTGAAGAACGACCAGGCTAACCCCATGACCGAACCTTTGTAGCGGCCCACCACTTCGCGCTTGGTCATTTGCACGATGAGCTGACGGTTATGCCAGAGGCTTCTTCCCAGGGCCACCAGGGACGTGGGCTGGGCGGCATGCGGGTTGATGACAGTTGATGTGTGAGTCATGCGAAATGCTCCGCTTCTGCCAATTTGTTGGCTTGCTGGTCTTTTACGGACAAGCTTGGATCATTATGGACGGGCCATTGGAGGTCGATCAATGGATCGTTCCAGGCAATGCGGCGTTCGAACTCTGGCGCCCAGTAGTTGGTGGTTTTTTTAAAGAAACTCTGCAGCAATCGTTCACTCCCCTAACCCACAGCCGGGATGGTAGGAAGCGCGGGAAGCTGCAAGCCTTTGCGAGCGGCAGCGATGACGCAGCCAAGGTAGTGCCAGGCGGAGGCACCGCGACAGCAACATGTCTCGATGAGAGCGAAGGCGCGCGATCCCTCTTCGGAACGAGGCGAAATGACCCAGTGTCGCAATTCCTCAGCGGCATCTCGTCGTGGCTTTCGTCTCGTCGTCATGGTCACCAATTATCCTGCAAAAGCATTGCCTTGGCAGCGTTTCCTAAGAGGAAGTAAACGGTTACCCTTTTCATGCGCGTGATCATAGTCACGCCCAAGCGCCTTTTTCGGCCATACCAAAATTGCGCGTCGATCGAAGCGCGGTCGACCGGCCACAGGGCGCCCTTGTGATAAGTCATGGCCTTCGCGGATTGCTCGTAGGTAGTCGCGCAACAGTGGCGGCGGCGTGCCCCTTGGGATTGCCCGTCCCGCCCGGCGGGGCGTACACCGCCCGTAGTGGGCGCTTTCGCTCTGATACGTCCCATCCATCGGATACACCGGCCGTCCTTGCAGGGCAGGGAATTGCGCCAGACGACCCGGCCGCGCGGCCCGGGCGTCGGTGAGCAACGACGCCATCACCGCCTGCAAGACCGCGCGGCTGCGGCGCGAGGACAGGGCATCCGACCAAGTGGAACGTGCCAGCGCGACGCACTGCGCCGTTCCCGGCTTCCGATGCAGCAGCAACAGCACCTGCTCGCGTAGCGTGCGCATGCCGTTCAGGTGGCGCAGCGCCTCCAAGCCAATAGAATTCGCCATGCTCAACACTCGCGATACTGGATCGGTACGGTGCACCTGCGCCAAGGCACGGACCATCGACGCCAACAGTTCCCCAAAAGCGGTCTGATTCATGAGGCTATCCATGACCGCAGTTAATCGTTCAGCATCCACAAGACACCCCAATAAGCTGTTGTTTATGCGCCATAAATCGCGAGCGCCTTGCTAAACCATTGTCAAGTATTTTTCGCATTATTCTTCAAAAACTCTGCCGCCCAATTATCCGCTCCATAGCGTGCATCGATTCCTCGCCTGCTGCTTGTCTATTAAATGATCCCATTATCTGCGTAGAACACGACTGATGCCGTTTGATGGGTGGAGTGCCTGCTTCGGCTAGCATTGAAGCCGGACACCGTTGCTGTCATGCAAACGCTTCGGCTTCGGAGAGGCGCTTGGCTGCAGCGTCCTTGGCGGCAAGCCTGGGTTCGCCTTCGATGGGCCACTCGATGCCCAGCGCGGGGTCGTTCCACAACAGGCTGCGCTCGTACTCCGGGGCGTAATAGTCTGTGGTCTTGTACAGGAACTCGGCCGTTTCGCTGAGCACGACGAAGCCATGCGCAAATCCTTCCGGCAACCAGAGTAGTTTCTTGTTTTCAGCGCTCAGATGCACGCCGATCCATTGGCCAAAGCTTTTCGAGCTTCTGCGCAGGTCTACCGCAACATCGAAGACTTCGCCCTGCACAACGCGAACCAGTTTCCCCTGCGGGTTCTGAATCTGGTAGTGCAGGCCACGCAGGACGAATTGTGCGGACTTGGAATGGTTGTCCTGAACGAACTCGCGCTTCAGACCGGTGGCTTGCTCGAAGGCACGGGAATTGAAGCTTTCGAAGAAGAACCCTCGCTCATCACCGAAGATCTTGGGCTCGAGGATCACAACATCGGGAATGGCTGTGAGGGTGGCCTTCATCCGAACACGTCTTGCTTGAGCAGGCCGAGCAGGTATTGCCCGTAGCCGTTCTTGGCCAGTGGCTGGGCGAGCGCTTCGAGCTGTTCGCGGCTGATCCACTTCTGGCGCAAGGCAATTTCTTCCGGGCAGGCGACCTTGAGGCCCTGGCGCTTTTCGATGGTGGCAATGAACTGGCCCGCTTCGAGCAGGCTGTCGTGGGTGCCCGTGTCGAGCCAGGCGTAGCCGCGGCCCATGATCTCGACGTTGAGTTTGCCCTGATCGAGGTAGAGGCGGTTGAGGTCGGTGATTTCGAGCTCGCCGCGCGCTGAGGGTTTCAGGTTGCGGGCGAAGTCGACGACCTTGTTGTCGTAGAAGTACAGGCCGGTAACGGCGTAATTGGATCTCGCTTGCTTGGGCTTTTCCTCGAGGTTGAGGACCTTGCCAGCCATGTCGAATTCAGCAACGCCGTAGCGTTCCGGATCATGCACGTGGTACGCGAAGACGGTGGCGCCGTCAGGGCGCAGGTCGGCATTGCCAAGGATCTGATGAAAGTCGTGGCCATAGAAGATATTGTCGCCGAGGACGAGCGCCGAGCTCTCGTTGCCGAGGAAGTCGGCGCCGATGATGAAGGCCTGGGCGAGACCGTCCGGGCTGGGCTGGACGGCGTATTGCAGGTTGATGCCCCACTGGCGACCGTCAGCGAGCAACTGTTGGAAACGCGGCGTATCCTCGGGGGTGGAGATGATCAGGATGTCCCGGATGCCGGCCAGCAGCAGGGTGCTCAGCGGGTAGTAGATCATTGGCTTGTCGTAGACCGGCAGCAACTGCTTGGAGACGGACAGGGTAGCCGGGTGGAGACGGGTGCCGGCGCCGCCGGCGAGGATGATGCCTTTGCGTTGGGTCATGAGGATTTTTCTCCAGGACTTCGGTTGGCATGCGTGCGACGCCGCTTTTCCAGCAGGGCTGTTTCAGGCCGCAAGAGGAAAGAGGGTTGTCGTTTTCGCCTATTCAAGCCAAGCGCGAGTCAGTTCCGGCGCTACCGATACCACGGGACGGTCTTGCCAATGCCGTTAGCGAGAATCACCGTCTTCGGCCCGGCGAAAAGTCGCTATTATCCCATTTTCGTCGCCCTTACGGCCATGACCTGTCCAGACACCCCGGATCATGAAAGTCATGACCGCCCCCTCCCGTCGTCCCCAGGCCCTTCTCGCGCAAGGTGAGAGGGAGAGTCGAGAGTCGAGAGTCGCGTAGGCGACTTTCACATTGACGCTCGCGACACTGCGCACGACCCAGCCGAAATAGACAGCCACCCATCAGTGCGCCACTCCATCGCGCCGCGCAACCTTCACAACGGTCAACCACAAGATAGAGACATCGAAGCCGAGCGACTGACGGCGAAGGTATTCCGCATCCAGCTTCACCTTTTCCGGAATTGGCAACTCATCCCGCCCATTGACCTGCGCCCAGCCGGTCAGTCCCGGCAAAAGCTCGTGCACAGCGCACTTTGTGCGCAAGGCGATCAAGTCCTCCTGATTAAACAACGCAGGACGCGGACCAACGAAACTCATCTCCCCTTTCAGGATGTTCCAGAGTTGAGGCAGTTCATCGAGACTGCTCTTGCGCAGAAACGAGCCGATCGGGGTCAGGTAAGCGTCGGGGTTTTGCAGCAGATGAGTCGCCACTGCAGGCGTTCCGAGTCGCATGCTGCGGAATTTTGGCATGCGGAAAATGCGGTTTCCCTTGCCAACCCGGTCAGACCAATACAGCGCAGGTCCGGTCGAAGTCAGACGCACCAGTATGGCGATCGCCACAAGGGGGAGCGCCAGAACAAGCGCGGCAACAACACTCAGCAAGAAATCGAAGGAACGCTTTGCCATCTGTCAGTCAATATACTTTCATCAGAATTTGTAAGATCGGAACCGGAACAGCAAGCCGTTTTTTCACGCACTTTCCTTGCCTGCCTGCCAAACTGCTCGCCCGGCCACGGGACATTAACCGGCCATGACCAACACCATCGCTGGGCCAAGCCCGGCGTCTCTGCCAGCCGTCAATCGACCTCCGACATCCCCACTCGGCCGACCCCCGGCAGCTTGAGCGCCGGCGGCGAGAGATCGATGCCGAGCGACAAGCCGAGCAGGTTCACCTCGATGCCCTCTTCGGCGGCGATCGTCGCACCGATAAGGCCGACCAGGGAAAACTGCAAACCTCCGCCACTCGGTGCGCTGGCAACGAGGCCGCCCTCCGGCAGGTAGTCCTTGCCGATTGCCGTCGGTGGCAGGTCGAGATGGAGCTCCGGAACGGCTCGGCCCAGGTAGGCAATGAAGGTATTGCTGTTCGGACCGGGCCACAGCCGATATTCGTGATTATGCGGATAGGCACGCGCCGCTGTGTGCAGGCGCGCAATCAGAGCGTCCACCTCGGCACCACCACGGAGCTGGCGAATCAGCGTTGGCTCGCTGCCGTACCAATAGCCGTCAGCTTCTCCTTTGTGGATGCGCACCGCATCCATGCCCCGGCCTATGCCCCAGCCGACCACCTCCAGACGGGTGTAGCGGTCGGCATCGCTTTCCTTGGTGGCGATCCACGTATGCACTCCGAACACGCCGCGCCAACCGAAAGCGCGCGCCGCATAGACCTGGATCAAGGCCTCCGGCGTGTTGCGTGCATCGGGCGCCTGCCCGCTGCTATCGTGCCGGGCGCTACGCCAGTCGCCAGGGCGGCTGTCGTCGCTCAAATGCCGGCTGAGCGCCACGCCCACCGGGACGACCAGCAGCAACAGCACAGCCAAGGCAAGACGTAAGGGCCAAGATGCCGTGATTCTCATCTGCAACAACCTCCTGACCACCAGCATACAGGCCATTGGTACATTCCAGTCGCCTTTGCTTCGCGGCCGCAAAATTCGCGCCCTCGAAGGCGCCGACTCGCTCGCCCGTTCCTGTTCGCCGACTTGCGCAACGCGGTACACATTCTTTTCTGCGGCCAGAACCCGGACACATCCTACGTGCTTCGCGAAAGGCGAAGCTTGCGTGCCTCCTCCTCGATCTTCGCGCAAGCCCCAGGCGAGCTGATCCAGCGATCCCAGAGACTGCCGGCGAGCAGCGACGCTCCGAAGGTGGCAACGGCAACACCTCCTTCAACCGCGGCGTTGGCGACATCGAGATCCAGCGCCGGGGCTTGCAAGGTGCCGCCCAGCTTGATGAAGGGCTTGATCAGGTCGCCGGCACTGAAGCCGACCCCTTGCAGCGGTGCGACTCTGAAGGTGAAGTCGATCTTCTCCGAGCGCAGGTCGATCGTTCCTCGCGACACAACGGAAAGCCGGTCAGTTTGCAGAACCACCGCTGGCGCAGTCTCGACGCGCCCCTTGCGCGCCTCGAGATAAACGCCGGCGCAGCTCAGGGTCGAGTAGGTGTTCTTTTTGGCAAAGGGATTGAGCGTGCTGAACAACTGGGAGGCGAAATCGCCGAAGAGCACGTCCATGTCCAGCGAGCGAAATTGCCCCGGGGAACTGCGCAACCAGAAATAGCCGTCAAGGCCTGCGGCCAAGGCGCTGATGCTGTTCCCACTTGCCGAAAAGTGACTTTCGAGGGTGTGATGCGGGAGCCTGGCTTCATCCTCCTTGGCCATGCCGCGGACAAAGAAAATCACATCACTCGCCTTGAGCTGCCCCTTGACGGCCGGCTGCTTACCCCGAACATCGAGCGTGAAGTTTGCCGTCACTTTGCCCTGCCGCCCCTGACCCTGCAGTTGTTTCACCGCCAGGAGTCCGTCTTGAAGAGTGGCGGCGGCGTGAACATCACGTAGCTGCTGTTGCGTACCTTCCACCTTGGCAAGCGACGCCAGCAGTGTGCCGTCGAAGGTACGCAGCACGTCCAGAGGCAGCGCTTCGTCCGAAAACAATTTGCCGCTCTTGTCGTCCGCCTGCGCTTTCTGGCCCCCTCTCGCCTTATCGACCCCAGTCGTCGCCTGCGCCACAACGCCCTGAGGCTCGCGCAGTAGATCGAGGGCCAAATAGTCGGAGCGCACGTCGAGATCGATACGTGGCCTGGCCGCGGTGCTGATGCGCAAACTTCCCTTGAGGTCACTGTTGCCAAGGGTGGCCTGAAAATCGTCCATGCGCGCGCCATCCTTGCTGCCGGTCATGGTGCCGCTGACCGCGAAGGGCAAATCGACCACGGGCCACGCCGTCAGGCTGCCAAGCGCCGACAATTTCGGCCCCTTCAGCGACAGGCGGAGAGCATCGGCCGACAAAACCGGTTTCAAGACCAGCTTGCCGGCGAGAGCGATAGTGGCCTCCGCGAGTTTGCCATCCAGTCGCTCGATTTGAACACTGGCCGGGTCAGCCCTGCCCTTGGCTTCGACGCGAAAGGCAACCGGCGCGGCGACGTAGCCAGGAGTGGCCGGCAAGGAGGCGCGCAGATCGCTGCCGGCGGCAATCAAATCGAAGCTGATGCGTTCTGGCTCGCGAGGCCAGCCCGTCGACAGCCGCCCGGTCAAAGTGCTATCTGCCAGCGCGAACTGCAGATCCTTCAGCACCACTCCCTGATCGGACATTGCCAAAGTGGTACTCAACGAAAACGCCGCCGCCGGCACACCCTCCAGAATCTCCGGTTTGAGGAGCGCGGCAAGGCTCCCGCCCTTGGCCGTGACCCTGGCGTCCACCCTTGGCGTTTTTTTCCCAAAATCAAGCGAACCATCAAAGCCAAGCACGCTGTTTCCCGCCTGTGCGTCCTTGCTGTTGAACTGCAGCCGAGAACCCTGGAGCCTCAACTTGCCGCCAAGCGCATAGGGGCCAACGGGAAAATAAGCGGCTTTCTCTTCGCCAAGGAGGAATCGCGCCAGGCGATACAGGTCCGTGCCTCTTATCTGCGGTTCCAGTTCAACAAGCGAGTCGGCAGGTCGGAAGTCGATCTGCCCGCTGGCGGACAAATGATTGTCGGCAATGTCCGCAGCAAAGCTGTCGATCCGTAGCTGCTCCGAAAGCAGCGCCAGCTCGCCGTTCAAGCGTGCAGGAAGCGGTCCCTCCGCGGGCAAAGGGATGCCACGCGCCCGTGCCAGTTCGCGCAAGTCCGCAGAGCCGGCACGATAGCTGAAGGTGGAGCCGGCGAGATTCTTGCGGTCGCTCAGCTTGCCGGACACCTCGCCGGCGATATTGCCAAGGGCGAAGTCGCCCTGCAAGTCGTTGCTACCACCGCCCCCCTTGCGCTTCACGCTGGCTTTGACCGTCAGTGGCAATTTCGGCAAGGACGGCAGCGATAGCAGCTTGCCGAAGCTCTGCAAGTTGGCCACCTTGGCGTCAATATCGAGATCGAGGTCGCCGAGTTCCGGCCAGCTGGACGCCGCGCCTGATGCCTTGATCAGCAGGCCTTCGCTGGCGTACGACAGCTGCCTGACGTGCAACTCCTTGCCATTCCGACTGACATCGACCTGCAAGGAGTAGGGTTCGTTTGGCAGACGGGCGACGCCAAGCAGCTTGCCGAAGGCAGCCACACCGGGACCGTCCGAGTGCAACAGCAGGGAGAAATCGTCTAGCGAAGAGAGACTCGTCGTCGTCAACTTGCCATCCAGCTTGAAGGCGCCAAAGTTGCCCTTCAGCGTACCGTCCAGATGCTCTTCGCCAGGCGTAATCCCGGCGTGCAGCTCGATGCTGCCGGTGGTCAGTTCGGGAAGCACGAGGGTACGCAAGACGTCAGCAGCGTCGGCCGCGAAAAGATCAACACTCATGCGCGGCGCTCTCGGATCGCTCAGGCGATCGAGATGGCCGCTCGCTTTCAGGCTGACGTTCGGCCCTTCGAGATTGAAGTCGTAGTTTATCGCCCCCCCGGCGATGAGCTCGTGGAAAGGACCGACGCGACCGTTTACCTTGATCGGGCGCTTGTCGATCACGGCGTCGGTGCTGATCAGCAGCATGTCTTCCGCATCTTGTTGCTGGCTTGCCTGGACAATGTCGACAAGCAACTCGTCAGTCATGCCGGGGTGACGGACGCGGAACTGGACATTGCGCAGTTCGGTTTGACCGAGAACCAGGCGCAGCGGAGCTGAGCGCTCGTCAGATTTGCTCCTGTCGCTGCCCCCCATTGTCCAGTTGAACTGCCCTTCTTCACCCCACTCGAAGAACAGCTTGGCGTCGTCAGCCTGCGCCTTGCTGATCACGATCGGGCCGCGAACAAGACTCCAGAGGTCGATGGAGAGCGACAGATTCCTCGCCGAAAGCATGTCCGGCTGCTTGCTCCATGCCGGATTCAGCCAGCGAATATTGGCAGCACGGACGGTCGTGATGCGACCGAAACTGATCGCCAAATCGCCGTCTACGTGGAAGGGGCGATCGCTCACGGCGCTGACGCCTTTTTCGAGCGCCACGCGCATGCGCTCACCGTCAAGCACAAACCAGCTCGCGGCGCTGATCAGGGCCAGAATCAGCGCCGCCAGTGCGAGCAGGACGTACCTTGCCCAACCACGCTTGGCGTTCAACCTGGTTGTCGTTTGCATGGCAGTGATCGGACAGGCCTCATGTATTGTCGGGGGCACGCTCGAGCGGTGGCTAATCCAGCGATCGACCGGCAGGTGCAGCGTTCGCGGACTTTGAGCGGACTTCGGCGCCTGCCGCTCCGTTAGCGGAGGCCATCCGGCTTGTTCCCGCTCGTTCCCCCTCGTTCCCGATTGTACGAGAGATCCGCTGCACGACTCGCGCCTTCGCTGCCCAGCAGCACGTTCGAGAACCCCGTAAGCGCCGATAATGTCACCATAAAACAGCGGATCGAGACCGACAAGCCCCGCCGCGCGACCCTGCCGGCCGGGAACGGCCGCCGAGCAAGCGCCCTGAACAGCACCAGCACCAGAAAAAAACACGCACCACCTTGCGGAGGGAGATCTGTATTGAATGCGCTCACTTACTGGGTCGGGATGGCGGGCACGGCCGCTTTCGCAGTCACCGCGGTGCTCGCCGTCGCGCCCCGCGGCATCGATTTTTTCGGGGTGACGGTCCTGGGAATCATCACCGCCATCGGCGGCGGCACGATCCGCGACATCATCCTCGGCGTGCCGGTCTTCTGGGCCTCCGATCTCGCCTATATCTGGGTCGCGCTGGCTGCCAGTCTGGCTACCTTTGCTGCCAACTCGCTATTTACGCGCAAAGAGATCTACAGGCTGATGCTCTATCTCGATGGCCTGGGCGCTTCCCTGTTTGCGATCGCGGCGACCGACAAGGTCTGGGCACTGGACTTCGGCCGGCCACTGGCCCCGGTCATCCTGGGGATCATCACCGCGATTGGTGGCGGACTGATTCGCGACGTACTGGCGGGAAGACAAACGCTCTTGATGACGCGCGAGATCTACGCCATACCGATAAGCTTCGGCTGCGCGCTCTACGTGGCGCTACTGGCATTCGCTCCCGAGTATCGATCGCTCGGCGCGGCGACGGCAATCGTGCTTATCTTCGCGCTGCGCGCAGCGGCCATCCACTGGAACCTGACGGTACCGGATCGGCTGGCCAGCAAGCCCAAAGAGGGATGATCCGGGCAAATCGCCTGCAAGTCGCTGGACTGCCGCTTCGCTACGCGAAGCGCTCGCGCAATGAGCGCGCGTAGGCGGCTACTTCCGGCGCCCCTTCGGCGGGCGCCCATGGCGCACGCTCGGCCTCGTCGAGCGGCAGGTAGGGACCGCCCTTGGCTTCGAGCATCACCGTCCCGGGATCGAGCGCCAGAATCGTGTGATACACGCCGTGCGGGATGTCGACGCCGCAGACCGGGCCCGTTGGCGCCAGCACCACCGTCTGCTGCACCTGGCCAAGCTGGTCGAAGAAAACGACGCCCAGGCGGCCGCGCAGAACAATCATCGTTTCGTCCTTGTTGGCGTCGAGATGGCGATGCGGCATCAAGTAGGAGCCGGGCTCGATGGCATTGAGCAAGCGGTGTGCGCGCGCCGCATCGTCGGCATGGAAGTTGCGATTCTTGCGCTGGCGCGGGCTGCGGCAGGCTTCGAGACTGACGCTATCGAGCAGAGCCTGGTCGATTAGCAAGGGGATTTTCATGGCCTCGCTCAGGGGTAGTCAACGCTGACGTTTTCCGTGCTCAGCCAGGCGCGCAAAGAGGTCAGCAGATCGTCCTCGAGGCGCACCCGACTGGCGTCACCGAACGCCAGTTCGCAAGTCGCCTCGCCGTTGTGATACGCCAGCCGTACCGGACAATTGCCCGGAGTGTACGGTGCCAGCAGGCTGCGCAGGCGTTGTGCCGCAGCCCGGGCATTGCCTCCACTGGCCTGGCCGTTGAGCGTCAGGCGCAGATGGCGAGCAAAGCGGCCACGCGCCTCGGCCAGCGTCAGCAGGCGTTCGGCAACGACTTTCAGGCGACCTTCGCCGGCAAAGTCGTCACGTTGCACCTTGCCTTCGACGATCAGCACCTCGTCCTCCCTGATCTTGGCGCGTTCGGCATCGAGCAACTCGCTGAACACCGAGACTTCGAGCGAAGTGCTGCCGTCGTCGAGCTGGATGAAGGCCATCTTGCCGCGCGCCGTGAATTTGCTGCGCACGCCGACCACCAGCCCGGCGAGGAACTGCGGCTCCTTGCGCGCCTCCAGCGCCGCCAGCGGCTTGCGCGCAAAACGCGACACTTCGGCCTGCAGTTCGTGGAAAGGGTGACCGGAAAAGTAGAAGCCGAGGGCGATCTTCTCTTCGTTGAGCCGCTGCCTTTCGCTCCAGCGCGGCACTTCGACGTAGCGCGGGCCGTGCGCTCCACCGTCCTCGTCGCCACCGGCTTCGAGAAGATCGAACAGGCTGACCTGCATGGCGTTGCGCTCGGCCTGCTCGGCGGCTTCGATGGCGATGCCGACCGAGGCCAGCAGACGGGCACGATGATCGTCGAGCGAGTCGAAGGCGCCGGCGCGAATCAGCGCCTCGATGCTGCGCCGGTTGACCATGCGCTTGTCCGAACGCCGACAGAAATCGAAGAGATCCTTGAACGGGCCGGCGGCTGCGCGGGCGTCGAGAATGGTATTCACCGCCTGTTCGCCGGTTCCCTTGACCGCACCGAGGCCATAGCGAATGTGCTGTCGATCGACCGGCGTGAAGCGATACTGCGAAGCGTTGATGTCCGGGCCAAGCATCTGCAGGCCGTTGTTGAGTGCGTCGTCATGGGCAATCTTCACCGAGTCGGTGTTGTCCATGTCCGAGGACAGGGTCGCTGCCATGAAGGCCGCGCAGTGGTGTGCCTTCAGCCAGGCGGTGTGATAGGTGACCACCGCGTAGGCGGCGGTGTGCGACTTGTTGAAGCCGTACTCGGCGAACTTCTCCATCAGGTCGAAGAGCTGCATCACCAGCTTTTCGTCGTAGCCCTTGATTTTCGCCCCGTCACGCATCATGTCGCGATGCTTGGCCATTTCCTCGGCTTTTTTTCTTGCCCATCGCGCGGCGCAGGAGGTCGGCGGAACCCAGCGTATAGCCGCCGATGATCTGCGCGATCTGCATCACCTGTTCCTGATAGACGATGACCCCGTAAGTCGGTTCGAGGCAGGTCTTCAGGTCGTCGATGAAATAGTCGATCTTCTGCTGACCTTTCTTGCGCAGGATGAAGTCGTCGACCATTCCGGAGCCCAGCGGCCCCGGCCGGTACAGCGCGAGCACGGCGATGATGTCCTCGAAGCGGTCGGGCGCCAGCTTGCGCACCAGCTTCTTCATGCCTTCCGATTCCACCTGGAAGATGGCGGTGGTATTGCCGTCCTTGAGAATCTGGTAGGTCTTGGGATCGTCGAAGCTCAGGCTCGCCAGATCCGGGCGCTCGCCGCTCAGCTGCTCGACGTACTTGAGCGCCAGTTCGATGATCGTCAGGTTGCGCAGGCCGAGGAAGTCGAACTTCACCAGGCCGATTTTCTCGACATCGTCCTTGTCGTACTGCGAAACCACCGAGCCGCCGCCGTCGGCCGAATAGATCGGGCAGAAGTCGGTCAGCTTGCCGGGCGCGATGAGCACGCCGCCAGCGTGCATGCCGACGTTGCGCGTAAGATCTTCGAGACGGGCTGCGAGGTCGAAGAGATCCCTGACCTCCTCTTCCTCGTCGATCCGCGCCTGCAACTGAGGTTCGGCAAGCAGCGACTTGGCCAGTGACAGCGGCTTGTTGGTTTCCACCGGGATCAGCTTGGAAAGCTGATCACAGAAAGTGTAGGGCAGGTCGAGCACGCGCCCGACATCGCGAATCACCGCCTTCGAGGACATGGTGCCGAAGGTGACGATCTGCGACACCGCCGCGGCGCCGTACTTTTCGCGCACGTATTCGATCACCCGCCAGCGATTGTCCTGGCAGAAGTCGATGTCGAAGTCGGGCATCGACACCCGCTCGGGGTTGAGGAAGCGCTCGAAGAGCAGCGCGTAGCGCAGGGGATCGAGGTCGGTGATTCCCAAGGCGTAGGCGACCACCGAACCGGCGCCGGAACCACGCCCCGGCCCGACCGGACAGCCATTGTGCCTGGCCCAGTTGATGAAATCGGCAACGATCAGGAAGTAGCCCGGGAAGCCCATCTGCACGACGGTGTCCGTCTCGAGCTGCAGGCGCGCATCGTACGCCGGCCGCTGTGCGGCGCGCTCGGCGCCATCTGGAAAGAGCTGCTGCAAGCGCACTTCGAGGCCGGCGACGGCTTCCTGGCGCAGGAAGTCAGCCAGGGTGACACCCTCCGGAGTCGGAAAATCGGGCAGGTAGCTCTTGCCGAGGGTGATCTGCAGATTGCAGCGCTTGGCGATTTCGACCGCATTCTCGAGCGCTTCGGGAAGGTCGGCAAAAAGCGCGACCATCTCCTCGGAGGACTTGAAATACTGCTCTTCAGTGTACAAGCGCGGACGCCGGGCGTCGCCGAGCATGTAGCCCTCGGCGATACAGACGCGGGCTTCGTGCGCCTTGAAATCGTCGCGTTCGAGAAACTGGATTGGATGCGTGGCCACCAGCGGCAGCTCCAGCTCCGCCGCAAGATCGGCGGTCGCGGTGACCAGGAACTCCTGCTGAGGCTGCCCGTAGCGCTGCACTTCGAGATAGAAAGCGTCCGGGAAGAGCTGCTGCCAACGCCGCGCGCACAGCGCCGCCTGCTCGAACCGGCCCTGCAGCAGCGCTTCACCGACATCGCCGCCAGCAGCGCCCGAAAGCGCGATCAGACCATCGACGCCCACCTCGTGCAGCATGCGCCGGCTGAGCTCGGCACGACCACGCACGCGCGGCGCCAGATAGGCACGCGACAGTAGCTCGCACAGTTGCCGGTAGCCCTGCCCCGAGCGAACCAGTAGCAGCAGTCGATACGGACGATCGGGATCGCTTTCGTTGGCAATGAAGACATCGCTACCGAGCAGCGGCTTGATTCCCTTGCCACGTGCCGCAGAGTAGAACTTGACCAGGCCGAAGACATTCGCCAGATCGGTGAGCGCCAGAGCCGGCATGCCGTAGCTGCCTGCGCGAGCAAGCGCATCACCGAGACGGACGATGCCGTCGGTAACCGAATACTCACTGTGCAGGCGAAGATGGACGAACGGGGTTTCAGGCATCCGGCCATTTTACGCCGACGCTGCACGCAAACGGTCACGACATGGAGGGACACCCCGGATCACGAAAGTCATCACCGACCCCACACGCCCTGCGGGGCTCGCGAACAGCTGCCGCAGGAGCCTAGCCCTGGTTGATCCAGTCGATGATCGGCTGCCACTGCTCGAGGTCCTTGGCCGCACGCGACGCGGAAATATCGAAGATGGTCATGCCGTGCATCGCCGTCTGTACGTAGAGCTGGGTAGTGCGCAGATGCGTCAGCACCGGCAGCTCGAATTTGGCCAGAAAACGCTCCAGCTCGGCAGCCGCACGCGTGCGTGGATCGACGCGCATGCCGACCGCGGCGATGAGGGTCTGCTCCTTGCGTACCGCTTTCTCGGCCAGTAAGGCCTCGAGAAACTGGCGTGTCGCGAGCATATCGAAGAGCGACGGCTGCACCGGAATGAGTACCCGACTGACCTGCTTGACGACGTTATCGAGCGCTTTGCCGTGCAAAGCCGCTGGCGTGTCGAGGACGACGTGCGTCGTGCCCTTCGGCGGCCGGGCAGTTTTCCCCGGTTCGATGTCCCAACAGCTAATCTCCGCCAGCGCGCGCGGGCGCATGCGCAGCCACTCCCGTGACGACTGCTGACGATCGACATCGCCGAGCATCACATGATGGCCGCTGCACGCGAGGTGGCCGGCCAGATTGATCGCCAACGTCGATTTCCCGGAACCCCCTTTTGGATTGGCAATCAGGAAGGATTTCATTCTTTTTTTGTCCTTGTCATTGGTGTGGTTGCAGGCCGGCAAAGCTTCTCACGAAGCCGGTTGACGTGCTCGCGCACTTTGTAACGCAGGTTGGCAAAAGCCAGCGAAAGGCTGCGCGCAGACCCTCCATCACGGCAGCAGGACGGTCGACCCGCTATGCTTGCGTGCGGCCAGATCGTGATGCGCCTGAGCCACGTCGGCAAGCGCATAGCTCTGGTTGACCTCGATCCTGACCTTGCCCGAGCCGACCAACTCGAACAGTTCGGCAGCCAGCTCGGCGAGTTCGGCGCGCTTGGCGATGTAGTGCATCAAGGTCGGCCGCGTCAGGAATAGCGAGCCCTTCTGCGAAAGCAGCAGCGGGTCCAGGGGCGGCACCGGCCCCGAGGCATTGCCCAGACAGACCATCATCCCACGCGTCTGCAGGCTGTCCAGCGAGGCGGCAAAAGTGTCTTTGCCAACCCCGTCATAGACCACCGCCACCCCCTCGCCGCGGGTAATCTCGCGAACCCTTGGCGCGACCTCCTCGCGGCTGTAGTCGATCACGTGATCGCAGCCGTGGGCGGTAGCCAGCGCCGCCTTGGCCGGGTTGGAAACCGTACCGATCACCGTTGCGCCCAGCGCCTTGGCCCACTGGCAGGCGATCAGGCCAACGCCGCCGGCAACGGCGTGGATGAGGACGCTTTCGCCGGCCTGCACGCGATAGGTACGACGCAGCAGATAGGCACTGGTCAGGCCCTGCAGCATCATCGCCGCCGCGGTGCGAAAAGCGATCGCCTCGGGCAGTTTCAGCAGCCGGTCGGCGGGCAGGCAACGCACCTGGCTGTAAGCACCCACGGGACCACCCGCATAGGCGACTCGATCGCCGGCGCGCAGCTCCGTGACGCCCTCACCGACGGTCTCGACCACCCCGGCGCCTTCCAGGCCGAGACCGCTGGGCAGCGGCAGCGGATAGAGTCCGCTGCGATGGTAGATGTCGATGAAGTTGAGCCCGACTGCTTCGTGACGCACCCGCGCCTCGCCAGCCGCTGGTTCGCCCACTGACACTTCTTCCCAGCACATCGTTTCCGGCCCACCGGTCTGATGAATACGAATGGCAAAAGGCATGGCCAGCTCCCTCCTTGGTTAGGCCTGATAGTCTAGTGCGCTGCCCGCTTTTTGAGCAAGCGCAAAAAAGGCCTGTCCAGGCTACTACTTGCCGAGTGAAGCAACAGACGTTCCACAGGCTTATCCACACAAGTGGTGCGTAACTACAAATCCCCCACCGAAACCAGCGCCGCTGTGACGCGCGACCTGTGGACAACCCGCCGCAGCTCAGGCAGGCGTCAGTTTGGCGTACTCGAGCGCCAGCCACTTCACGCCGCCGGCACCGAAATTGACCTGTACGCGCGCCTCCGGCCCCGCCCCTTCGCTGGACACGATAACCCCGACGCCGAAGCGGGCGTGGCGGACGTTCTGACCAATGCGCAGAGCGTTGGCAGCAGCCGGCTGCTGCCAGGCAGCACCAGCGACGGCGGTCGAACGCGGCGGAGCGAGCGGGGCGCTGCTGAGGCCACGGTTGATTTTGCGCAACAGTTCCACCGGCAGTTCTTCAAGAAAGCTCGACGGCAGGCAGTAGCGGGTCTGCCCGTGCAGCATGCGCGTCTGCGCGTGCGTCAGGTAGAGGCGTTTGCGCGCCCGCGTCACCGCCACGTACATCAGCCGGCGCTCCTCTTCGAGGCCTTCGCGCTCCTGCGCCGCATTCTCGTGCGGAAACAGGCCTTGTTCGAGGCCGGTAATGAAGACGATGTCGAATTCGAGACCCTTGGCCGCGTGCACGGTCATCAACTGGATGGCGTCCTGCCCCTCGCCGGCCTGGTGCTCGCCCGCTTCGAGCGAGGCGTGCGCCAGGAAGGAGGCCAGCGGACCGCCATCAGGCACGACTTCGTCACCGTCGACCAGCGGTACGCCATCGTCTTTCAGGAAACTGCTCGCAGCGTTGATCAGTTCGTCGAGGTTTTCGAGCCGATCCTGGCCTTCCTTGTCGGCAAGATAATGCTGGCGCAGGCCGCTGCGCTCGATGAGCTGGTCGATCACTTCCGGCAAAGGCAGATCCCGGGTCTCGGCGCGCAGGCTCTCGATCATGGCGATGAACCTGGCCACCGCACCGCCGGGCTTGCCGGCCAGACTGGCGGCGGCGTTATACAAACTGCAGTTGCTCTGCCGGGCAGCCTCCTGCAGCGCCTCGATGCTGCGACCGCCGATCCCGCGCGTCGGGAAATTGACCACCCGCGCGAAAGCCGTATCGTCGTCGGGATTGGCCAGCAGCCGCAGATAAGCGAGCGCGTGCTTGATCTCCTGGCGATCGAAGAAGCGCAGGCCGCCATGTACCCGATAGGCCAGGCCCTGCTTGAACAGCTGATGCTCGAGCACCCGCGACTGCGCATTCGAGCGATAAAGGAGCGCCATCTGCTGGCGCGAAACCCCGTCGCCGGCCAGTTCGCAAATTTCCTCGACGATGAACGCCGCCTCGGCGATGTCCGAATAGCCCTCGAAAACGCGAATCGGTTCGCCGGCGCCGGCCTCGGTCCACAGGTTCTTGCCGAGACGACCGCGGTTCTGTTTGATCAGGGCATTGGCCGCGTCGAGGATATTGCCGTGCGAGCGATAGTTCTGCTCGAGGCGAATCACCTCCGGCAAATCGAACTCGCGCTGCAGGGCGCGCATATTGCCGATCTCGGCACCGCGAAAAGCGTAGATCGACTGATCGTCGTCGCCGACGGCGAACAGGCAGGCGCCGGCGCTCTCGGACTTGACACTGCCGCGTCCGGCAAGCAGTTTCAGCCAGGCGTACTGGAGGCGGTTGGTGTCCTGGAATTCGTCAACCAGGATGTGCCGGAAACGCGCCTGATAATGCTGACAGAGTGGCTCGTTGCGCTGCAGAAGCTCGTAGGAACGCAGCAGCAGCTCGGAGAAGTCGACCACCCCTTCGCGCTGGCACTGGCCTTCGTACTCGCCATACAGTTCGACGCGCCGACTGGTATAGGCGTCGTAGGCTTCGGCCTGCGCGGCGCGAATCCCCTGCTCCTTGTGCGCGTTGATGAAATGCATCAGCTCGCGTGGCGGATACTTCTCGTCGTCAATGTTGAGGTTCTTGAGCAGGCGCTTGATCGCCGCCAACTGGTCCGCCGAATCGAGAATCTGGAACTGCGCGGTCAAGCCGGCCTCGCGATGGTGCGCGCGCAGGAAGCGGTTGCACAGGCCGTGAAAGGTCCCGATCCACATGCCGCGGGTATTGATCGGTAACAGTGCCGCCAGGCGGGCCTGCATTTCCTTGGCCGCCTTGTTGGTGAAAGTCACCGCCAGGACACCCTGCGGACCAACCTGCCCGGTGGAAATCAGCCAGGCGATGCGCGTGGTCAGCACCCGCGTCTTGCCACTGCCGGCACCGGCCAGGATCAGGGCATGCTGCGGCGGCAGGGTGACCGCGGCAAGCTGCGGCGGATTGAGATGGGCGAGCAAATCGGACATGAATCAGAATCCCCTGGCGAGTAGCCCCCGATTATAGCCGGCAGGCGCAAGCGCATCGGCGCCAAGCCGCGCCACCGGGGCGCAGGGACTCGGCGCGCCGATTAGCTCCGGCGCACCGTGAAAGCAGCACGCGCCAGGCCATAAAGACCGGAGAGAAGGAGGAGTGGGATGACCACGGTCTGCAGCAGAAAGACCACGATCAAGGTAATGATGTGCTCGGTGGCCTGCTCCGCCGCCTGTTGCAGGGCGTCGAAACGCGCTTTCACCTCCAGATCCTGCCCCCACCAGCCCTTGATTCTGTCCAGCAGGCCCTGCTCCCCGGCGGGCAGCGGCTGCGGCGCATCGAGTCTGGCGACTTGCGCCGGTGCGACGCTCATCACCTGCTGGCTGGCGTCATAGTCGGCGACGAGAAACTTCTCGAACAGCAGGTCGCTGCCGATGGTCACTGCGGGCACGGCGAAGCGCAGCATCAGGAGGACGACGAGGGTCCGCGCCAACCATCCCGGCAGCGCCTCTTGCCGGAAGTGAAACCACGCCCAGCAGACAGCTGTGCCGCTCAGCAGCAGGGAGATCAGCCAGTAGCCAGCCATGCTGATGAGCATTTTCTGGACGCCGAAAGCGACGCTGGCGGCGAGCATGACGTTCGAAAACTGCTCGACGAGATCGTTGACCGGATCGAGCACCTGCCCGGGCGAGAGGACGACGCCCATGCCACCGGGTTGCACCGCGATCTCGGTTCCCTGGGCGACCGAAATTGCCGCATTCAGAGCCCTGGCGGTCGCAAAGCTGAGCAGTGCCCGCTGCAGACCGGCGTCGGCCTGCTGCGTGGCGGCCGAGTCCAGCGGCGCCAGCCAGGAGCAGGCGACCAGGCCGGCAACGAGCACCGCGAGAATGACTTGGCGCGCAATCTGCATTTGTCGACTCCTCCTCGGAGCTCTGAGCGTTACTGGGGTTTGCGGGGGGTTTGTTATTGCCGACCGCTGTGAATATACTCCTGCTGTCGTTCCTCGACTCCCCATACGTCCATCGCACTTACTGGCACGCAGGGCGGTCGAACCCACTCAACCCGGCCTGGATTCGTGCGAGCTGCCCGCGACCATGCGCGCAGCCCCAGGGCTAAACCGCGGTAAGGAGGGCGTTCTCATGGCGTCAAGCACACAGAGCAACACTACATCTGGCTGGCTGGCATGGCGACACTTGCTCGAACATGGCCGTGCTGCCCCGCTTCTCGTCCTTCTCTTCCTTCTCTGTTTCGCCGTCAGCGGCTGTGCGTCGATCACGCTCGGTGTCGTGCAGGGGGAGCAACTGGTCGACAGCGCGACGATCGCTGGCGTCGACGTCGTTCGCCAGGGCGCACGCGCACAGCCGAAACATAATATGTCGCTGCAGCCGGGTGACGAGATCCGAACCGATGCGCAGTCGACCGTCGTGCTCACTTTTGCCGAGGGCGCCCGGGTTTACGTGCAGCCCAACACGCACGTCCGCCTGGGTTCGATCTTCGTTTTCATCGGCGAAGTCCTGGTCAAGGCCAGAGGCCTCTTCAAAGTCAAGACCGAGTACGCCACGGCCGCTTCGGAAGGTACCGAATACCTGGTGCGGGTGGACCCCGACGCGCACGTCAGGGTGGTCGTCGCCGAAGACCGCGTCGCGCTGACTTCGAACACCGCGCAGTGGGCCAAGACCTGGCTGGCAGTCGGGCAATCGGCGACGATCGTCGGCCCCGACCTTCTCGAAGTCGGGCGGGCGAGCAGCGGCGAAGTCGAGCAGATTCGCACCCGCATCAGGAATCTCGATGCCTTGGTGCCCAACACCGCCAACCTCGGCACAGCCGCGCTGGCAGCGGGATTGTTCGCTATCGGCGTGGGGGTGATGAGCAGCCGCTCGAACGACGGCCACGACAGCGATCGGAAAGCACCCATGGAGCCGCCACCAACACGCGGCGACAAGTTTCGCTAACTGGCCCCCGCTTTGAGCGGCGGCTGCAAGCGCCGTGCAGAAGCTACTGCCGTTCAGCGACGCACGACCGAAAACAGGCCCAGCCCAATTGGCAAAGACCGCATCCCGGATTTTCATCAGTTATCGCCGCGAAGACAGCATCGCCTACGCCGGACGGCTCTACGATCACCTGAGTGCGCACTTCGGCGCCGAGCAGGTGTTCATGGACATCGGCCAGATCGAAGCTGGCGACGATTTCGTGAACGTGCTCGACCGCGAGATCGACACCTGTGACGTAGTCATCGCCTTGATTGGCCCGCGTTGGCTGGGCGCCAGCAACGAGAACGGCCGGCGTCTCGATCAGCCCGACGATTTTGTCTGCCATGAACTGGCGGCAGCGCTCGCACAGGGCAAGCGCCTGATCCCGGTGCTGGTCGGCGGCGCGACGATGCCCGCCGCCGGGGAGCTACCGGCGACTCTTGCCGAGCTGGCTCGCCGCCAGGCGCACGCTCTTGACGACAAGCGTTTCAAGTTCGAGCTTGATGCCTTGATCCGCAGCATCGAGGGGCGGCAATCCCTGCTCAATCAGTTCGTGCAAGTGATGAATGCCGAACGCCTGCGCAAATGGCGACTCTACGGTGGCGCCGGCGTCGCGCTGCTGATGTTCTTCCTCGGCTGGGTACAGTTGTTCGACGCGCTGGGCATCGATACACGTATCGAAAGCTACACCATGGCACTCGGCGACACGGTCGCCAGCGCGCCGGTCAGCGAGCGCATCGTGATCGTCGGTTTTGACGAGAAGTCCGAAGCGCGCCTCGGCAGGTTCGGACCCGATTGGCGCCGTGAGCACGCGCGAGCGCTCGACAAGCTGGTCGCCGCGGGCGCCAAAGTGATTGTCTTCGACCTCTATTTCGAGAAAGCGAATCCCGCCGACGCCGAGCTGATCGCCGCCATCGGGCGTGCCAGGCAGGGTGGCAGCGAGGTCATCGTCGGCGTCAATCAGCTGCTCGACCAAGGCCCGGCGGTGATTCCCGAACTGCTCAAGGCAGTCAGTGCCTGGGGCCTGCTGTGCGTTGGCGGCCGCCTGGGTTACGCCTCGGTCGCGCCAATCGCCGCCGTCAAGCTCGCCGCTGCGGTAGATAGCGAGCAGCCACCCGTTGAACGCATCGGCGACAAGATCGCCGCCATCGCCAGCCTCGCGGTCGGCGGCAGAACACTGGCCGTAGACGAGCAGCTGCGCGAACTGACGCTGGTCAGCGACACCGGCAGGACGCTCTGGCGCGGACCACTGAAGCCCTTCCAGGCAAGCGTCGAAGCCTCGGGGCAGCTGCGCAACGACTGCCCGCTGCTGAGCAGCGGCGATCGGGTCGCAGACGGCTTGATCCGCCTGGCGCCGATCGAGATCTGGCGGCAGCCACCGCGACGCTACGACTACGAGCAGATCAGCGGGCCCGCAGCGACGATCGCTGCCGGCGAACTGGCCGGAAAAATCGTCCTGATTGGCGATGCTCGTGCCGGCAAGGATCAATTCCGGGTTCGGCGCGGCGTCGGCGCGGAGTTTCGCCACGGCGTCGAGTTGCATGCCGATGTCGTCAACAACCTGCTGCAGGGGGTGCACTTGCGCGGCCTCGACCCCTGGCTGCAAGTCCTGGCGATGGCAGCACTGGCCATCGCTGGCGGCGGGCTGCGCCTGTTCCGGCCAGCCATGCCAGCGCTCTGGCGGCGCCTGCTGCTGGTGGCCTGCCTGCTCTTCTACCTGGCGCTGACGGTGCTGATCTATGTCCAGTTTGGGCTGCTCTTGAACACCGCCTATCATATCGGCGCCTTCCTGCTCAGCTACTGGCTGCTCGGCAAACTCAGCGCAGCCGCAGCCCCCGCTTCGGCCTAGGACCGCACAGTGCTTGCCCAGTGGCTGGCCAGCGCCTGCCGCCGTGTGTGCGCGCAGCATTCTGTGGCAAGATGGCTCGATGCGCGCACTTGCGAACTTATCGACCATCGATTGGCTGGCCCTTTCCGCCTTCCTGCTTTGCTGGGCAGGCTACACCTGGTTTTCCGAGCGTAGTCGCTGGTGTTGCAAGGGCCTGATCGGACACCTGCACAGCTATCGTAAGGACTGGGCCTACCACATGCTCGAACGCGACCTGCGGATGACCGATGCGGCGCTGATCGGCAATCTGATGACCAGCGTTTCCTTCTACGCCAACACCACCATCTACATTATCGCCGGCCTGGTCGCCGCCCTGGGCGCGGCCGACCAGTTGTTGAGCTTCTCCGCCGACCTGACGCTTGGCGGCAGCAGCAGCCGCGAACAGCTCGAAATCAAGCTGATCCTGGTTCTCGCCAGCTTCGTCTACGGCTACTTCAAGTTCACCTGGGCGCTGCGCCAGTTCAATGTCTTGTCGATCCTCATCGGTGCGGCGCCAACAGGCCATCGCGACGAGCCGAAAGTTGACGCTTTCGCACGCCGTGTGGCAGGCGTCCATAACCTCGCCGGAGACGACTTCAATCGCGGCATCCGTGCCTACTACTTTGGCCTGGCAGCGGCCGGCTGGCTGCTCAGCCCGGTGCTCCTCGGCGTCCTTTCGCTGAGTGTCCTGATCGTTCTCTATCGGCGCGACTACCGCTCGGCGACGCTCGACGTCCTGCGCCCGGAACCTTGAGCTGTGAACGCTGACCGCCAGGTGGCCGGCATCGGCTTCGGCCTGCTGGCCTACGGCATGTGGGGCTTCTTTCCGCTCTTCTTCCACCAGTTGTCGCACGTCTCGCCAATGGACGTGCTCAGCAACCGCGCTGCCTGGGCCTTTATCTTCGTCGGCCTGCTGCTCAGCCTGCGCCGCCAGTGGGGCAAAGTGGCCACGGTTTTCAGAACCTGGCAGCACCTGGCGATGCTGGCGCTTGCCGCCCTGCTGATCGGCACCAACTGGCTGGTCTTCCTGTGGGCTGTCGCCAACCAGCAGGTCGTTGCCTCGAGTCTCGGCTATTTCCTGACCCCGCTGGTGAGCGTCCTCCTCGCTCTGCTGGTGCTCAAGGAACGGCTGAACCCGCTGGAGTGGATTTCGGTGGCCCTGGCGCTGATCGCCATCGCCAACGACGTCATCGCTCTCGGCAGCCTGCCCTGGGTATCGCTGGTCCTCGCCGGCACTTTCGGTACCTATGGCCTGGTGCGCAAGAAACTGCCGGTCGACTCGACCTCCGGGTTGTGGCTGGAAACCCTGGCCATGTTGCCCGTGTGCATAATTTACGCACTGTGGCAGGCACAGAGCGGCCATGCCGTATTTACCGGCCACGACCTGCGAACCACCCTGCTGCTGGCTTGCGCGGGTGCGCTCACGGCGCTGCCGCTGATCGCCTTCGCCGCCGCCGCGCAGCGCCTCGACCTGGCCAGTCTCGGAATGCTGATGTATATCAATCCGACGCTGCAGTTCCTGACCGCGGTCTGGATCTTCGGTGAGCCGATGCAGAGTGAGCGACTGTTGAGTTTCGCGCTGATCTGGCTCGGCCTGCTGGTCTTCAGCTGGAGCGCGTGGAAGAAGTACCGGCAAGCGGCATAGGCAGGCGCCCTGGATTTGTGACTGTGCACGACATCGCACTTTCGCGAACCGTCCCTGCCCGCTTTATGCCAGGCCAGCCGGTGGCCGTGCAAGGCAGAGCACGCGGCGCTCACGGACGAAGATCAGAACGGCATCTGGAATCTGACCGAAGCCGTGTTGTTGATGTACGACTCACGCGCTTCGAAATCATAGCGCAGTGCGAGCTCAATCGCCTTGCTGTTGCTGACCACCAAACCGACGCCACCGCGAGCGATCCATGGGGCAAGATCGAGCCCGCGGGTTGTGAATTGCGCGCCCCCACCGGCAAATGCCGAAACGATCGAGGCTTGCCGAGCCATGGTGTCGTAGCCGGCGCCCAGATTGGCAAGCAAAGAGGTTTTCTCGTCGAGAGCGTGCGTGAGTTTGGCGTTAGCGAACAGTACGAATTGTTCAAGGGTTTGCGGCTTGACGATCAAGTCGAGCGGACCTGCGCCGCTTTCGCTATAGCCATCGTCACGGAAGTAGACGTAGTCGGCGCGCGCCGAAGGAGTGACGGTGGTCGCCGACGAGAGAGGGTAATCGCGACTCAGGCCGACGCCGACGTGGGCATTCCAATTGTCGTAATGCGAGCTGGCCGTGCTATTGACGGCAGCGAAGTTGATATGACGACGTCCCTTGGTGTCACCAACGCCGAAGTCTGCCTGGAGGCCAACACGCGTGCGATCGTCCACTTTGTACTGGCCATAACCGATCAGGCGATAGCCATTGACCTTGGCGTCCTGATCAGTCGCCGAACTACTGAGACTGACATCGCTACTGGCGTAGGCAAACGCCACACCCAGGTTGACGTGGTCCGCTACGTCGCCATCGGCACCAAGCAACAGGCCATAGCTATTGGCCTTGTAACCGGGAACATCATCGACATCACCCTGCCGTGCCCAGGAACCGATCGGCTTGATCCAGAATTGACGGTTGGTGAGGAAGTCGTCGCCCGAGGACAATCCGCGCGCGGCTTCATGACGTGCCTGGATGATACGGTCGCTGGCGTTGAGAATGCCGACGACGGCTGTCGGCATTCCTCCGAACATCAGCGGCAAGACATCGGCGACCGCGTCAGACACCGCTGCCTGCAAAGTCAGTGCTTGAAAAAGGCTGCTGATTGGATGCGACGGGTCCTGCACAGTAAGTGAATCCAGGACTCGCGCTGCAGCACCAGCAGCAGGATTACTGTTTCCGCTGACCGCATCGAAGATGCCAGTTTGCGAACTGGCCGCAATCGCAAGGTCAACCGAATTGCCATTCTGCGCGGCACGGAAATCAAAAAGCGCGCTGTTGTCGGTGACCGCAAACGTTGACGCGTTCAGCGTGCCGGCCTTGATCACTGCCGGCAGGACGGTGCCGTTGGTCAAAGCCGGCGAGCCGACGACATCGACAGCGATTCTTGCTGCCGCCGGCAAAGTGGCGGTGCCGGAGACTTCCAGCTTGCCGTACTGTGCATTGCCAGCGACGCCGGTCTGGAAAGTGCCCGCCGGAGTCTGCGTGTAGTTGCCGGTGATCGTTGCCGTCTTTTCCGCGGCAACCGCCAACCTCCCCGCATTGTTGAACGCTGAGGCCGAGGCATTCTGAACGCGAACGCCATGTGCCATGTTGAAGGTGCCGGTATTGGCGATGTTGAAGGTATCGACGTTGAATTGCCCTTCGCTACTGAAAAGGGCACCTCTGGTGACGTTGAAAGCCGCCATCGGCGCGTGGACGTCACCGATCACCCGGGCATTGCTCCCGACGACATCGATGCTGGTCAGCGAACTGTCATTGCTGATCGTCCGGTCGGCAAAAATCGCATACCGGCCACCCGAAATTGTGCCGCTGTTGACGATCGATCCGCTCAGCACGGCGTCGCGCATGAAGTAGATTCCATAATCGCTGCCGCTGACCGTACCGCTATTGGTAATTGACGTTGACGTCCCGGTCAACACATTGATCCCGGAACTGGCCCCCGTAATGCTGCCGGTTGGCGTGACGGTGAGCGTCGGCGAATCGAACGCGACTTCGCAAGGGCCTGTCCTGGCCGTGGACACGCTCCGGCCGCAGTAGTCGGTGTTATTGACGGCGATCAGATTAATTGCATTGCCGGCGACTGCCTCACTACGCCGCGAAGCTGCCTCATCGGCTCCGGAGTCCACGATTTCCGCCGTGAAATCAAGCAGGGCGCTGTTGTCCGTGACCTCGAAAGCTCGTGGAGAGCTTAGCGTACCGGCGGTCACCACATGCGCCAGCGCATCACCAGGACTAATGGCATGCGCCGGGTCGAGGTTCACGGCCAGCGCATTGCTCTCGGTGAAGTCGGCAACGCCGCCAACTTCCAGCGCTGCGTAGCGAGAGACACTGTGAACACCTAACTCAAGAACGCCACCGGTTTGCTGCGTGTAATTGTTGCGGACATAACTCCCAGCAAAGCGTTCGCCTTCGCCTGCAGCTCTGCCAAAATCCAGCGCCGGGATCAGGATGTGCCCGGCGTTGTTGAGTGCTACTGCTTCATCAATCTGCAAATGACCTCGGACGTGGCCACCGGCGAGGTTGTCGATCCGCCCGGCGCCACGACTGACCGCAATCGCCACGGCACGGCTGTCGCCTGTCGCATTCGCTGCGGCCGCAATAAGTCCGGAGTTGGCGAGCGCACCGTCGTCGAACTGCCGAATGTCGACGCCATGCGCCGTGGCGTCGCCCGGGTAAGCGTCATCAGTCGCCGTGGCGGTGGCACTTATCGTGCCACTGTTGATCAGCGTGCCGTTGAGTCGCCAAATGCGAGCGCCATAGGCCATGACGGCGCTCTTGTAGGCGCCACCGCCGCCGGTGGCGGTGGCGTCAATGGTACCGCTGTTGGTCAGCGTGCCGCCGTGCTGAATGGCCTCCACGGACACACCGCTGGCCTCAGGATAATAGGTCGCCGTAGCTGCTGCCTTGATCGCCCCACTGTTGAACAGCGTGGCGCTGGGGAGATTTCTGACAAGCACACCGACGGCCTCGGAATAAGCGGTGGAAGTGGCTGTGGCGCTGATCGTGCCACTGTTGGTCAGCGTCACAGTCGCCGTCGGACCGAAGCTAAACCCGCGGTATTCCTTGTCAACAGACACGCCCGCGGCATAAGCACGGGCGTAAGACTCTGCGCTGCCGGTCGCTGTCGCGGCAGCGGCGATGGTGCCACTATTGGTCAGCAGCCCACTCATCCCCGCCACCTCGCCGTTGTCACTTTCGACGAAAACGCCCCTGGCAAATGCTTCAGGCCACCCGCTACCGGTTGTCGTGGTCGTGGCCGTAGCCTTGATCACGCCTTCGTTGATCAGCCGGCCGTTCAAATCCCCCCCGAGATAGACGCCGTTGGCTTTGGAGAAATGGGCATCAGTCGCTGTGGCGTTGATCGTGCCGGCATTGATCAAGGTGCCGCTCATCGTCGCGGTCTCGCCGTAGTCACCATCGGCCAAGACTCCCTCTGCTCGGGCATAGGAAGAATACTTGGCATCGGCAGTTCTGGCCGTCGCGTCGATTGCCCCACTGTTGGTCAGCGTGCCGCTGAGATCACCCTTGACAGACACTGCAGCAGCGTAGGCATAAGCGGTGGAAGTCGCGCTGCTCGTGATCATGCCACTGTTGGCCAAAGTACCGCTGAGGACATCATCGACGTGCACGCCCGAAGCTTCAGCACCGGAGTATTCGCCGGCAGACGCTCTGGCGACGGCGTTGATTGCGCCACTGTTGGTCAGCGTACCGCGCAGGGCGCCGTCGACGTATATACCGCCGACATCAGCACCCGACACTTCGGCGGCGGCCGCCGTGGCGGTGGCGTTTATCGTGCCACTGTTGGTCAGCGTAGCGAGGAGATTGCCGAAAATGCGCACGCCAAATGCTCTAGCGTCGCCGCTGACCGAAGTCGCTCTTGCACTGATGGTGCCGCTGTTGGTGAGCATTCCCGACAGGTCTAGCCCCAAAGCGATACCTGACGCTTCGGCAGCAGAACCCGTAGCCGCCGCCTCAAGGATACCGCTATTAATCAGCGTGCCTGACATGGCCGGGAGACCGTATATATTCTCCCGAAGCCCGAATGCTTCTGAATAGCCGTCGCTGTCGACGCTTGTTCTGATCGCCCCGGAATTGGTCAAGGTGCCGAGCAACTCGGCCGTGACGACAACACCGGAAGCACCAAAATACTCGTAAGACCCCTCCCCCATCCGCGTACCCGAGGCCTGAATCAAGCCCTGATTGGTCAAACTCCCGGCCAAGGCCAGATCGCCGTCGTACGAGATCGCCACCCCCCGCGCCGGAAACTGCTCCCGGCACAGTGATGGTGAGCCCGGTATCGGCGCAAGGCGATCTTGCGGACACCGCGCTGGAAATGGTTTCAGAGCCGGAGCACTGCGCGTTGGCAGGCGCGATCAGCACGGCATTGGCACAAGCGAGCGCGACGGCACTACTGATAGCCTTGTACTGCCAGCCAGGCAAACCCGGCTCCGTGATGGTAATCATGATCGTTCCCTTGAGTTGAGAGCATCTGGCTGCGAAAGTACGGAGGTGACGATACTCAATAGCAATCGACTAATCAATGGGTCTATCACGGGCTTCCGAGAGTGCGAAACCGGCTTCATGCTGGGGGGCAGCCCGAGACAGAATCACAAACGGGAAACAGCGGAGGATTCGGGATGCTTTTGGCGGTATCGCTGCGTTCAAGCAGCACTCTGTTGCTCTCCGTACTGGTGCTTGCTGCCTGCATCGGACAAGGGCTCGACGATCGCCGTGCTCGGGCGGCGACTCTCGCGGCAGCGAGAAACTGGCAGCTGCTGCGCCTCGACGTTTCCCCTTTACCCCTGATCGCCTATGTCCCGACATCGATTACCGCGGCAGAAACGCTAACGGTTTACATGGAGGGTGACGGGCTGGCCTGGTTGACCCGCAGCCATCCGTCAGACGACCCGACTCCGCGCCGTCCTCTGGCCCTCGAACTGGCGTTACAGCATGCGCCGGGAGTCGCCGCCTACCTCGGGCGCCCGTGTCAGTACCTGGACGCTGACGAAACGGAGGATTGCGCTCCGGCTTACTGGACGAGTCATCGCTTCTCGCCGGAAGTGGTCGAGGCGAGCAACCGGGCAATCAGCGCGCTCAAGGAAGGCTTTGGCGCCACCCAGCTGGTTCTTGTTGGCTACTCCGGCGGAGGCGCTATTGCCGCTTTGGTGGCGGCACGACGCCAGGATGTCGTCCAGCTGGTAACCGTTGCCGGCAATCTCGATCACCACCTGTGGACACGGCATCATGGCGTTCTGCGGCTGGACGGCTCGCTGAACCCAGCCCTTGAATGGGAGCGCCTGCGAAGTGTTCCGCAACTGCATTTTGTCGGCGCTGATGATGCCAATATTCCTGCCTGGATCGCAACCCATTATGCGTCAGCCTTCCCTGCCAGCGAACGGCCCGAGATACGCATAGTGCCTGGCTTCAACCACGTCTGCTGTTGGGCCGAACGCTGGCCGGAACTGTACGAGGGCGCTACTCGTTGATCAGTACTGGCAGGGTCCTGGCAAGAGCACAGGAGCAGGAAAAATCGTCCCTGCGCCATCGCCTTTGGAAGCGCATGGAGATTGGCCGAAGTGGTCGACAGCAACGCTCTGCCGGCCTCCGACGAAAGCTTCTCGGACCGGCGGCGGCGATGCGGAGGGTTGAGTTAAAGAGGGGGTATGGCGCGCGGTGGCTTAGAACGGGATATCGTCGTCCATGTCTTCGAAGCTGGGCTTCTTCTTGGCGGGGGCCGCCGCGCGGGCGCCGCCGGAGTCGCCGGCCGACGATGGCATGCTGCCGCCGTACTCGCTTTCGTCATTCGACGATGATGGCGAACCCATGCCTTCGCGACCGCCAAGCATCTTCATCTCGTTGCCGATGATTTCGGTGGTATAGCGTTCGTTACCATCCTTGTCCTGCCACTTGCGCGTCTTGAGACTGCCCTCGACGTAGACCGACGAGCCTTTCTTCAGATACTGCCCGGCGATCTCCGCGAGACGCCTGAAGAACACGATGCGGTGCCACTCGGTGGCTTCCTTCTTGTCGCCGGTCTGCTTGTCTTTCCACGATTCCGAGGTCGCGATCCGGATGTTGCAGACGGCGTCGCCGTTCGGCAGAAAACGGGTTTCCGGATCGGCACCCAGATTGCCGACGAGAATCACTTTGTTTACCGAAGCCATGTTGCCTCCCTGGATGGTGTGCGAAAAAAAGTAAGCGCGATTATAGGCTTAAGCGCCAGGGCTTAACGGTCATGACAGTCGAGATACCCAGATCATGGAAGTCATGACCGCCCACTCTTCCCCCGGCCCTTCTCCCGCGCGGGAGAAGGGAGGTTCGTGAGTCGCGTGCGCGAGGTTCACGTAGTGCTTAAGCCGTCACCTGCCGGCGACGCAGGGCCGGCAAGGTCATGGTCGTCGACAGCGACAGCCAGATGACGGTGAGCAGGCCGCCACAGGCCCAAACGGCGCCCGGGCCAAGGTACTTGGCCAGCGCGCCGCCGAGTACCCCGCCGACAAACAGGCCCAGGGCCTGGGTGGTGTTGTAGACGCCGAGCGCGGCGCCTTTCGCGTGCGGCGGTGCGATCCGCGAAATCAGCGAAGGCTGCGTCGCTTCGAGAATGTTGAAGGCCACGAAGAACAGCGTCAGCCACAGCGCCAGCCCGTAAATACTCGTCGAGAACAGGCCAAAACCGACCTGAACGATCAGCAGCAGAACCACCGCCGTATTGAAGACCAGCTTCATGCGGCCATATTTTTCGGCGGCGATGATTGCCGGCACCATGATCACGAAGGACACCAGCAGCGCCGGCAGGTAGAGCTTCCAGTGATCGGCAACCGGCAGCTCGCCGATCGAGATCAGCTGTGCCGGCAGCAGGACCCACATCGCGGTGAGCATCAGGTGCAGGGCGAAGACGCCGAAGTTCAGGCGCAGCAGCTGGCGATTGGCGAGCACTTCGACAAAGCTCGGCCAGGTCGGCCGACGCGGCACGGTCGGCGCGGCGGGGACCACCTTGAGGACGACGAAAATCGCCAGCAAGGCCAGGCCACCGGTCAGGCTGAAGATGCCGGACATGCCGATGCTGACGAAAAGCAGCGGCGCGGCGACCATTGAGATGGCAAAGACCATGCCGATCGACGAGCCGATCATGGCCATCACCTTGGTCAGATGCTGTTCGCGCGTGAGGTCGGCAGCCAGCGCGGTGACGGCTGCCGAAATGGCACCGGCGCCCTGCAGCACGCGGCCGGCAATGACGCCGTAGATGTCGCCCGCGGAAGCGGCAACGAAGCTGCCGACGGCAAAGAGAAGCAGTCCGAAGACGATCACCGGCTTGCGCCCGAAACGATCGGAAGCGGCACCGTAGGCGATCTGCAGGAAGGCCTGCGTCAGCCCGTAGGCGCCGAGCGCCATGCCGACGAGCGCCACATCGTGGCCGGACGGCAGGTCCTGGGCGTAGATCGCGAAGACAGGGAGGATCAGGAACAAGCCGAGCATGCGCAAGGCAAAGACAGCCGCCAGGCTGATGCCGGCGCGCTTCTCCTGGCTGCTCATTCGGTCGATAGTTGGGGCGGACATGGGATTTTGGTGCCGGACTGCGGAATTGCGTATATTAGCAGGTTTGCCAAAGCCTCTCGGGCTCGCAGCCAATGGACGAGATCAACGAAATACGCATTCGCGGTGCGCGTACGCACAACCTGAAGAACGTCAATCTCGACCTGCCGCGCAATCGCCTGATCGTGATCACCGGGCTTTCCGGTTCCGGCAAGTCGTCACTGGCTTTCGATACGCTCTACGCCGAAGGGCAGCGCCGCTATGTCGAGTCGCTGTCGGCCTACGCCCGGCAATTCCTGCAACGCATCGAGAAGCCCGACGTCGACCTGATCGAGGGGCTGTCGCCGGCGATTTCGATCGAGCAGAAAGCGACCAGCCACAACCCGCGCTCGACGGTCGGAACGGTCACCGAGATTCACGACTACCTGCGCCTGCTCTTCGCCCGTGTCGGCACACCCTATTGCGCCGAACACCAGCGGGCCCTCGAAGCGCAGACCGTCTCGCAGATGGTCGATCATGTCCTCGCCCTGAGCGAGGACAGCCGGCTGATGATCCTGGCGCCGGTCGTCGCCGACCGCAAGGGCGAGCAGCTCGAACTCTTTGCCGAGTTGCGCGCGCAGGGTTTTGCCCGCCTGCGGGTCGACGGCCAGATTTTCGAGATCGACGCCCTGCCCAAGCTCGCCAAGACGCGCAAGCACAGCGTCGATGTGGTCATCGACCGCCTGAAAGTGCGCGCCGACATCCGCCAGCGCCTGGCCGAATCCTTCGAGACCGCCCTGCGCCACGCCGACGGCCGTGCCATCGCCTACGAAATGGACAGCGAACGCGAGCATTTCTTCTCGGCCCGCTTTGCCTGCCCGGTCTGTTCGTACTCGCTGCCCGAGCTCGAGCCGCGGACGTTCTCCTTCAACAGCCCGATGGGTGCCTGCCAGAAATGCGACGGCCTCGGCGTCATCCAGTTCTTCGACCCGAAGCGCATCGTCGGCCATCCCGAGCTATCGCTGGCCGCCGGGGCGATCCGCGCCTGGGACCGGCGCAACCCCTTCTATTTCCAGATGCTGTCGTCGCTGGCGGCGCACTACGGCTTCGACGTCGAAGTGCCGTTCAGCGAACTGCCTGAGCGCATCCAGCAAGTCATCCTCTACGGTTCCGGGCGCGAACAGTTGCCGTTTTCCTACGTCAACGAGCGTGGCCGGCACAGCATTCGCCAACACACTTTCGAAGGCATCGTCGTCAACCTCGAACGGCGCTACAAGGAAACCGACTCGCAAGCCGTTCGCGAAGAGCTGGCACGCCTGATCAGTAACCAGAGCTGCCCCGCGTGTCACGGCAGCCGCCTGCGCGAAGAGGCGCGCAATGTGCGCGTCGGCAGCCTCGCCAGTGCGCGCACCCTGCACGAGCTCAGCCGCCTGCCGCTTGCCGAAGCGCGCGACTACTTCGTCGCGCTGCAGCTGCCCGGCAACAAGGCCCAGGTCGCCGAGAAAGTGCTCAAGGAAATCGTCAGCCGCCTGCAGTTCCTGATCAACGTCGGCCTCGACTATCTGTCGCTCGACCGTTCGGCGGAAACGCTCTCCGGCGGCGAGGCGCAACGCATTCGCCTGGCCTCGCAGATCGGCTCGGGCCTGACCGGTGTGCTCTATGTCCTCGATGAACCGTCGATCGGTCTGCACCAGCGCGACAACGAGCGCCTGTTGAAGACGCTGCAGCAGCTGCGCGACATCGGCAACACGGTGATTGTTGTCGAGCACGACGAGGAAGCGATCCGCAGCGCCGACTACGTCGTCGACATCGGCCCCGGTGCTGGCGTCCATGGCGGTCACATCGTCGCCGAGGGACCACCGGCAGCGATCATCGCCAACCCGGCGTCGATGACCGGCGACTACCTCGCCGGGCGGCGGCAAATCGGCATGCGCGCCAGGCGCCGGCAACCCGATCGCGCGCGGCTGCTGAGCATCGTCGGCGCACGCGGCAACAACCTGCGCAACGTCAGCGTCGAGCTGCCGGTCGGGCTGTTCACCTGCATCACCGGGGTTTCCGGTTCGGGCAAATCGACGCTGATAAACGATACCCTGTACGCGGCGGCGGCCAGACATCTCTACGGTTCGAACGCCGAACCGGCTGAACACGACGCCATCGTCGGCCTTGATCACTTCGACAAGGTGATCAACGTCGACCAGAGCCCGATCGGGCGCACACCGCGCTCCAATCCGGCCACCTATACCGGCCTGCTGACACCGATTCGCGAGCTGTTTTCAGGGATCCCGGAAGCCCGCTCACGCGGCTACGGCCCCGGCCGTTTCTCGTTCAACGTCAAGGGCGGTCGCTGCGAGGCCTGCCAGGGCGATGGCGTGATCAAGGTCGAGATGCACTTCCTGCCCGATATCTACGTCCCCTGTGACGTTTGCCACGGCAAGCGCTACAACCGCGAGACCCTCGAAATCCAGTACAAGGGCAGCAACATCTACCAAATCCTGCAAATGACCGTCGAAGTGGCGCGCGAGTTTTTCGACGCCGTGCCAATCGTCGCCCGCAAGCTGCAGACGCTGGTCGATGTCGGGCTGAGCTACATCACCCTCGGCCAGTCGGCGACCACCCTCTCCGGCGGCGAAGCACAGCGCGTCAAACTGGCACTCGAACTGTCGAAACGCGACACCGGCAGGACGCTCTACATTCTCGACGAACCGACCACCGGCCTGCACTTCCAGGATATCGAAATGCTGCTCACCGTCCTGCACCGGCTCGTCGATCACGGCAATACGGTGCTGGTCATCGAACACAACCTCGATGTCATCAAGACCGCCGACTGGCTGCTCGACCTCGGCCCCGAAGGCGGCGCCGGCGGCGGTCGCCTACTCGCCGCCGGCCCCCCGGAGCAGATCGCCGAGCTCGCGGAGAGCCACAGCGGCCGTTTTCTGAAGCCGCTGCTCAAGCGTAGCGACCCGGCCGATGCGCCCCCCCCGGTGAGTTGCCGCCACAGGCCAAACAGCCGGCGTCCCGGACAGCTTCACCTGCCGCCGTTGCAGCAGTCGAATGAAGGCGTGCCATGCTCTCGCCAAGCCTTCAGCCCCAAAAATGTGTTTGGCCAGACGGGAATCCATGCCAGAATTGCAGCCTTTGGCGCGCCCTTCCAGGCGCGCCAGTGAAATGCGAGAATGCGCCTGAATGAAGGCTCGTAACCACCAAAGGAGACAATATGAACAAATCCGAAATGATCGATGCTATCGCCGAGCGCACCGAACTCTCCAAAGTCGCCTCCGCGAAAGCCCTTGACGCCGTCATCGACACCATCGTCGAAGCGGTTGCCCGGAGCGAAGCAGTGACGCTGGTTGGTTTTGGCTCCTTCAAGGCCAGCCCGCGCGCTGCGCGCGAGGGCAAGAATCCAAAAACCGGCGCGAAGATCCAGATCGCGGAAACCATCGTCCCCAAGTTCACCGCTGGCGCGACCTTCAAGGCGAAAGTCGCGGGCAAGGCAGAGTAGGACTGGAGAACTTGCCACAGAGGCGTGCTGACCACACTCCCGTGGACCGAATTGGGAATAGCTTGGCGATGCGCAAGCCCTTCCCCCTTCCGCCAATAGTCAATCGCGCCAACGATTTAACTTCTTCACTTATCCCCCTTCAACTATCGGAGTTATCCATGCGCTTTCGTACCAGTCGTACCAGTCGTACCAGTCGTACCATTCGTACCATTCGCAGCCTGGTTGCCACCGCCGCCCTCGCTCTCCTCCCGTTCGCCGTATCCGCTCAACAAGCTCCTGAATCCGCGGTAATGACCGCCTCAGCCCCTGGTGAGTTCGTCGGCATGGTCGAGGCGCAGGTGTCGCTGGCCGTCAAGGCGATCGACAAGGCAACGCGTGCCGTCGTTCTCCAGAACGAGCAAGGCGAAGAGACGGTCATCACGGCCAGCGATGCCGTCAAGAATTTCGACCAGATCAAGGTCGGTGACCGCGTCGTTGCCAGCTATACGCAAACCCTGGTGATGAAACTCAAGAAGGGCGGTGGTGAACTTCGCGTGCGTATCGACAGCAGCAGCCAGCAAAGCGCCAAACCGGGTGACAAGCCCGCCGCCGCCGTCGTGGACGATGTCGCCTTCATCGCTGACGTAGACGCGGTCGACCGCAAGACGCAAATGATTACCCTGCGCGGCGCCAAGAAGACCGTCAAGCTGAAGATCAAGGACCCGGAACAACTCAAGTTGATCAACAAGGGCGACCAGATCGAGGGCGTCTATTCCGAAGCTGTCGCCGTGTCGGTCCTCCCCGCTGCTGCCAAGTAGCCAAAATAAGCCAATCGACTCCCTGCCGGCGACCCTGCGACGACCCAAGGTCCATACAATCGCTGGCAGCAAGATTGACGCTTCAATTCATGCCGCGTAGAATCCGTGCGGCTTCGGGGGCATAGCTCAGCTGGGAGAGCGTCTGGTTCGCAATCAGAAGGTCGGCGGTTCGATCCCGCCTGTCTCCACCAAGACATGAAAGCATCAAAGCCCGGACTGGCTCCGGGCTTTTTTTGTGCCCGCGAAGGCGCCGCTCGGTCAAGGATTCGCGGGCGCAGTGATTTTCTGTGTTCGGTGAATGGCGCCGATTCTGTCCCACTGGCCGCCAGAATTTGGCTCTTTTCTCTGTTCATGCGTTGCCGGATCGGGGCCCGAATCTTCCAAGCACCCGCCTTTCGTTGCGGCTGCCTACATCGCACTTCCCTTCGTCACCGCAATTCGAAACACACTTTCACGGCCGCCTTGCTCCAACCCGATAATCGCCCTGCGCAACCGGAACCCCTTCCACTCATCTGGAAATGCTTTCTCGACGTCCCCTATCTGGCCTGATAAATTGCAGCATTTACTCCTGACTGCGATTTTATGCAACTCACTGAACCTCAGCCTGAGTGAGCCTTGAGCGTCTATTGAATAGATCGCCGCGCATCTGAGAGTGACGCGCGAGGCATTTTTCCAGTGGAGCGAGAGCCTTCCGGCTCATTGGATCGAACGAGTGGGAAAGTTCAAGGTGTCCGCGGTCGACGATTGGGCGCGCGCTACGGGAGCCGACGAGAGGAACAACAGTGAACAACACATCAGCAACTTGCTTGCAGTCGGTCTGCTGTTTTTCAATGAGACGCCGGAGCGATTTTTCCCCGGCGTGCAGATAGATGTGGTCTGGTTTCCCGAAGGTGCAGGCGGTGATCGCTTCGAGGAAAGGATTTTCAAGGGGCCGTTGGCGCGAATGACGCGTGAGGCCTTGAGCTATATCCAGCGCAACTACCTGCGCGAGACGGTCATCAAGCATCCCGAACGGGCCGAGGCCACGCGGGTCTGGAACTTTCCCTACGCCACCAGCGAGGAAGCCGTGGTCAACGCGGTCTATCACCGGTCCGACGAGGAGCGCGAACCCATAGAGGCGCGCATCAGCAATGACGAGTTGGTCGTCGTCAGCTTCCCCGGCCCGGATCGTTCCATCCGCTTGGAGGACCTGCAGGCCGGTCGTGCAGTCAGCCGCCGCTACCGCAACCGGCGGATCGGCGAGTTCCTGAAGGAACTGGATCTGACCGAAGGCCGCTCGACGGGCATGCCAAAAATTCTCAAGGTGATGGCCGCGAATGGCTCGCCGGCACCGCTGTTTGAATCGGATGATGACCGACTTTCGTTTGTGATCCGTTTGCCCGTCCGCCCCCTGGCCCGGCCGGTGCCGCCCGAAGTCACCGATGAAGTCGCCCCCGAAGTCACCCCCGAAGTTGGGCGGGTCGTGGTGGCATTACAGGATGAGTTGTCCCGAGCAGGCCTGCAGCAGGCACTCGCTCTGAAGGACGAAAAGCATTTCCGCAAGGCTTATCTCTTGCCAGCGCTCGATTCCGGCCTAGCAGCTTGTCGGACTACCCGTCGGCAAAGCCGGCGCGTTTCACCATGTGGGACAAAAAGCCGGATTTCCCTGGTTTTCTGGCGTTTCCAAGGGATTTCCCCTCATTCTCCCTACTGTGGACGCAATACGGCCAAGCGCTTCAAATTCCAGGCGAGGCAAACCAGCGTCCACTCGCCGGTGACCTTCTTCAAGCCGCGCAGGGAGAAGCGGCGAAAGCCCATCACCGACTTGATGATCCCGAAGACCGGCTCGATCGTCTGCTTGCGTAAGGCGTAGCGCGCTCGTCCATCCTTGGTCTTCAGCCGATGGGACATCGCCTGTACTGGCGTGGCATTGTCGGGCAAGGGGGCCGGCTCGCTGTGGCGCTCCCGCCAATCCGGATGATGCTCGTCGCGTCCGACGGCGATCAGGGGCTCGATACCGGCCGCCTCACATGCCTTGATGTTCTTCTCGCTGCAGTAACCGCTGTCGGCGATCAGGCATTCCACGGCGCCGAGCACCTCGGCCTGGGCCTTGAGGGTGGCCAGCATCGGCTCGACCTGCTGTTTATCGTTGGGCGCCTGCGTGACCCCGGTGGCGACGATCAGCATCGTCGCCGCATCGGCCGCCGCCTGGGCGTTGTA
>NZ_SPMY01000069.1 GCF_012939955.1 Candidatus Accumulibacter phosphatis | reverse complement strand
ACCTGGATGCGCTCTGGCTGTCATGCGTCATCAGCGACAGGCCAATACGCGCGCGGGGTCTATGAATGGAAGCGGCGGATCCTTCGTCTGGCCGGACAGATCCGGCAGCTCGCTACGCGTGCGGTGCTGGCGGCACGGCGGAAGGAGACGGGTGGGGTGGTTGCTGAAGAGAAAGAGCTTCCGGCTGTGGAGCATCGCGATTTGGAGACGGCAGGCACCCCGGACGAGTCCTCGCAGACAAGGTAACTGGCGATCAACACCTCAGGGAACCGAGCGGTTCAGCGTTCGCGTCAGCGAGCACGGCGCCAGATCTGCCGGACCAGTCTGACGTGTGGCGTTGCTGGCGAGCTCAGATAAGTGGCGTCACACTCCGGCGCTTTTATGACGGTACCCGAGGCAGCGATGTGACATCGTCTAAGTTATCTCGCCCGAGCAGGTCAAGCAGCTCTCCGAGGCTCCTCCAGGCATTCTTCTGCTCTAATGTCAGGTCTTGGCGCTGATAGATCCGAACCAGTCTGTTTTGCTGAACGTGATTAAGGCACTTTTCAATTACGTCTGGACGGATACCGAGCATACCCATCAACGTGGCTCCAGTTCGCCGTAGGTCGTGCGGCGTCCATTTCCCCCGTGGAAGAATTAGAGATGACACGTTACTACTGCGGTTGCTCAGTGCTGGTCTGTCACCCCGCTGGCGATCGCCGATCTGCTTGGCCAAAGACTTGAGGCACAGGTGATTGCTCTTATCGTGCGAAGGCAAGACCCAAGGACATCTAATTTTCACGCCTTCCGCGTTGAAGGAAGTAGCCGTGATGTCGCGAAGCTCCTTGAACCGATCGACCGCGAAATCGGACAAGAACACCGTGTGCTCCTTGCCATTCTTGGCATCTTCTGGGGGGATGCGCCAGACGCCTTTTTCAAGATCAATCTGATCCCAACGGGCCATCGACAGCTCGCCAACGCGACAACAGGTCGCGAGGATGATCCAGACGGCCAGTTCCGATGTCTTTGCCATTCTGGCCGCCGACAGCTTGCTCTTGAGCAAACGAACCTCGTCCTCACTCAATACTCGGCTACGCTCGACTTTCTTGCCAAAGTCATCGCGTTTCATGTGGCTGCTCGGATCAGTAGTTACGAGGCCACGAACGATGGCGAAGCCGTACATCTGGCGAATGTCGCCGAGGAGGTTGCGAGCAAGAATGCGGGCGCCTCTTTCCACAACGTTGTCAAGTACCTGAGCGACCATCGGCCTCGTGACATCCTCCGCCGCAACATCACCCAGGCTGGGGAACACGTCTTTCTCGAACGATCTTCTTGCTTCTTTGCCGGCATCCTTCCGCGCCGACAACTCAAGCCTTTCCCAGCGATCAAAAAGAGCCCGAACGCTTAGGCGTGACTTGAAAGATTCGGCCTCAGCAATCCGGCAGTTGAGCTTGGCTAGCTCCTCCGCTTGCACCGCCCGAGCAGAGAGCTTCCGCGTGCGCGCCTGTTCAGTTGGATCCAAACCCTTACTGACGTAGGCAGCGGCATCCGCTCGCACCTGACGGATCTGGGCGAGCGAGTCTTTTGGCCAAGTCCCGCAGGTGTAGTCTTTAACCTGACCGCCGAATCTGTATCTCCAGCGAAACATGACCGAGGCTGCATCACCACGCGTTCTCACGACACCGTAGAGGGCGTGCTCGTCGCTCAACCTCTTACCTGCGTCAATAGCGGAAAGGGCCTGCAATTGCTTCACGGTCAGTCTCGCCATGGTCGCGCCCCTAACATCTCAAAATGTGCCCAACAATGTGCCCAACAAAAACCTAGGCTACCCCTGGATTCTATCGGACTCCTCTGGATGGTGCAATCGGAGAGATATGGAATAAATTACTTAAAAACAATATATTACGAATCTACTGCGGCCTTATGTGGATCACTGCGGACGTTTCAGTACTTGGCTACGAACCAAGGGGTCGGGCGTTCGAATCGCTCCGGGCGCACCAATGGATTCAAACAATTAGGTCAATCTTCGGATTGGCCTTTTTTGCTTTCTGCTGACTGGGGGAACGATCAGGGGAACAGTGCGCTGCTGGTAGCCCTTGCAGTCACCTTGTACTACGGTGGGGCAGCTTCCATGCCAGGCGACCATCGCGAACCCCTTGCGCTGCGATTTGGAAGCCATCGGCCCGCCACACAGCCCCGCTCGCATCAACTCTCTCGTGCCGCGGACTCAACGCCGTGAACGCTATGGTTCCAGGTCTCCGCGCCCAACGGCAGTTCATTCAGCTCGGCACGGGCTTCCCGCCACGTCGGGAAATGCTGGTCGAGCAGCGCCACGAAGCGCTCGCTATGCGTCGGCTCGACCAGATGCAGCATGTCATGCACAACGACGTATTCAAGCAAATCCTTGGGCTTTTTCACCAGCTCGGAATTCAGCCGAATGCTTCCCGCCCTGGGGTTGCAGCTACCCCACTTCGTCTTCATGCGCTGCAGCAAGTAACCGGAAGCTTTCACGCCAAGCCTCTGCTCCCATTTCTTGATAAGGGCAGGTACGACTTCGTGAAGCAATGAGCGAGACCATTCCAGCATTACCTCTTCCCGCTTGGCCAACCCACTGCCTGGGCGCACGCTGAGCGTGATTCGGCGATGATCCAGGCTCACGCTTGGCTTGGCGTCCTTCTCGACAATGGACAACAGGTAGCGCCGTCCCCAGAGGTAATGGCTTTCCCGCTCGACAAACTGGCGCGGGGTCTCTCGCGCCTGTGCCAGCAGCTTCGCCTGCTGGTCACGAATCCAGCCCAGCTTGGAGATGGCATAGGCTCGGGCCGGTCATGCCGTGCAGCGCCCCCGGAATACCGCCTTCCGGCTGCTTGGCGGCCAGCCGCTTCACCAACTGCTCGGCCTTGCGCAGGAATTCCTCATAGGCCGCCGTATCCACCCGACTCTGCTTGATCAGATCATCGAGCAGCTTGGACATCTGCGCGTAGAACCTCGGGTCAGTAAGCTGCTCGCGGATGATCGTCTTGCGGACGTTGTTGATGATCCCCTCGGCGATGGCGTTCTTCGAGAGCTTGCCCTTCGCGTTCAGCTTCCGGGCGATGGCATCGTGGATGCCGGTCTCGATGATCAGTTCGGTCAGCGACATCTCGCCCAGTTCACCCAGTTCGACCGCCGGATCGGCCTGGATGTAGGTGTTGATCAGGTGGCGCATGTCCGCCTCGAAGGGCTTGATGTCCAGCTCCTCGCCGGAGTGCCTCTTGATGGCTGCGCGAATCTCGGCGTAGAACCCGACGTCCTTTCGCAGCGTCGCCGCCTCGACGTCGGAATAGCCTGCCTCGGTCAAATCCTGCGCGAGGTCGGCGAAGGCCCGCGCAAAAAGCGCCACCGCCTTGTAGAAGGAAATGCGCAGCACCTCCGTTTCGTTCAGCGCGTTGGGGTTGGCGGCACCGCCGCAGAAATAGTGCAGGAACTGCTCCACCTCGCGCGGCAGTGCCACCGGCTCGCAAAGGTAGCTCAGTTCCTGGCGGGCGTCGGCGAGCTGCTTCCTGCCTTCTTCCAGCCAGCTCTTGAGGTGCACGTTGTTGTCGCCACCGTTTCCCTGTTCGATGTCCAGTTCGTCGGAGTTGTACACCGCGATGGCCTGCTGCACGTCGCCGAAAAGCTTCTTGTAATCGACGATGTGGCCGTAATCCTTGTCATCGCCGTCGAGCCGGTTGGTGCGGCAGATGGCCTGGAACAGGTTGTGGTCGCGCAGTTCGTTGTCGAGGTAGATGTAGCTACAACTCGGCGCGTCGAAGCCGGTCAGCAGCTTGCTCACCACGATAAGCAGCTTCAGGTTCGCCGGTTCCTCGTGAAACGGCGCTTGGTCTCTTCCTCGTATTGCCTGGTCGTCTGGCCGCTCTTGAGAACGTGCCGGGTGTAGGTGTCGAACTTGTAGCGCTCGTCGCTGTTGGCCGGCTCCCTGGAGATCGCATTCGCGTTCGGCTCGAAAGAAGTGATGATCCCGCAGTAGGCTCCGAAGCTCGTGTTCTGGAACAGGCGGAAGTAATGGCAGGCGTCATGGATCGAGGCGGCCACCAGGATCGCCGTGCCGCGGTCGTTGTTCAGGCGCGGCTTGAGGGCAAAGTCGCCGATGATGTCGGCAATGATCTCGCGCTTGCGTCCCGCCGCGCTCATCAGCTCTTCCATCGTTGCCCAGCGTTTGCGCACCAGCGCCTTCTGGAAGTTGTTCAGGTTCTTGGTCTTCTCCTCGAACCACTCGTCGATCTTCTTCTGCGACGTTAAGCGCTCGGGCACGTCGCGTGCCTCGTACTTGAGGTCAAACACCACCTTGTCAGCCACCGCCTGGTGGAATTTGTAGGTGTGGATGTAGCTGCCGAACACATCCCGCGTCAGCAGCCTGTCCTTGCGCAGCAGCGGCGTGCCGGTGAAGCCGATGAAGATCGCGCTTTCCAGCCAGCGTTTCATCTGCCGGTTCATGTCGCCGCCCTGGCTGCGGTGGCACTCATCGACAAACACATAGAAGCGGCCTGCCACCTTCGGCGCCGGCCCTCTCAGGTCGGCCACATCGAACTTGTGGATCAGAGCGCACAGCAGGCGCGGCGTGGTCGCCGCCAGCTTGTCGACGAACTCCGCCCGCGAGCTAATGCGTGGTGAAGGCGAGCTCTCGCCGATCACCCCGGCATTCCTCATCACGCCGACGATCTGCTTGTCCAGTTCGTCGCGGTCGGTGATGACGAGAATGCGTGCCTCGGGGTCGTGCTCCAGCAGCCACTTGGCAATCAGCACCATGAGGATGCTCTTGCCGCTGCCCTGGGTGTGCCAGATCACACCGCCCTCGCGCCTGGCCATTCGCTCCTGTGCCGCCTTCACCCCGGCGTATTGATGCGGTCGCGGCACTTTCTTCTGGCCGGCATCGAAGATGATGAAGTGGCGGATCAGGTCGAGCAGCCGGGCCTTGTTGCACAGTTGCGCCAGCGGCCGGTCGAGCAAGGCACCTGCCTCGGGTAGCACCGTCCCGCCGGCGCCGACCTTTTCCTCGTCCTTCCATTCCACGAAGAACTGCTCGGGCGTGCCGGTGGTGCCGTAGCGCAGTCCCTGCGCATCGCTGCCCGCCAGCAGCAACTGCACGGTCGTGAAGAAGCCCCTGTTGAAAATCTCTTCCTGGTTGGTGATCAGTTGCCGCAGCCCGTCGGCTACCTCCACCGAGCTGCGCTTGAGTTCGATCACCGCGATGGCGATGCCGTTGATGTAGAGCACGATGTCCGGCCGCCGCTCGTAGCCGCCCTTGAGCGTCACTTCCTCGGCGAGGCCAAAGTCGTTCTGCTCGGGATTGGCCCAGTCGATCAGATGCACCGTCTCATGCGCCCTGCCGGCGGCGATCTGCACCGGCACCCCGTAGCGCAGCAGTTGGTAGCTGCGCAGGTTGGCCTGATAGAGCGTGATGCCGGTCGCATCGGCAGCGGTCTCCAGCCTCTGCAGGGCCGCTGCGATATGAGCAGCCGAATATCCCCACGCCGCGAGTCTGTCGCGCAGCAGCACCGTCTCGATAGGGCGGTTGTTCGCGCGCCTGGCCCACTCGCCGAGGTAGCGGTAAGCGAGAGCATCGGCGCGTCTCCTGTCGGTAAACGGATCGACCACGCGGTTTTGCGTCCTGCGTTCGGAACGGGGAATTTCAGGCATGGATCAGTCCGCCCGGTTGAGCGTCGGGGGAATGAAGCCTTCGGCGGACAGGGCACGAACAATCCCGCGCAGCAGATAGCTGTTGCTGAACCCCAGGGTGTATTGCCGCGCCCCTTCCCTGATCGGCAACAACATCCTGCGCTCGACCAGCTTCCTGATCTGGTAGGTTCGCTGCGCCGCCGACATCCCCGGCATCGCCGCAGCCAGATCGGCCGCCTTGGCGATGCCGCTCCTGGCGCCGATGTGCAGAACCCGCTCTTCGCTGGCCGTGATCAACTCCCGTTCTCGCGCGTAGGCAATGGCAGGCGCAAGCACCTTGTTACTCAGGTAACCAAAGTCGGTCAGCCGATCCACTTTGCGCAACTCGTCCAGAATGCCCTGCAATACATAGACGCACCACGTTTCCAGCCCGCCCGGCGTGCCGGTATCGGCGCTGGCCAGCATGGCGTAGTAGCGGTCGCGATCGTTGCAGAAAACCGCGGTGGGGTTCAGCACGCGCCCGCCGGCCTTGACGTTGAAACCGTACTTGATCAGCAAGGCATAGGTCAGCAGGCGTACCACCCGGCCATTGCCGTTGCCGAACGGGTGTATCCAGCCAAAACGATGGTGCGCCAGCGCCACCGATCAGGTCATATTTCGGCGGCTGATTCTCATTGATGAACGCCGCCAGCGCCTGCATGTATTCCGGCACCTGGATGAATTCAAGCGGCAGGTGCTCAGACTGCGCAAGACGCACCGGGTGCTGCCGATACGTCCCCGGCGTGGCGTCGCGCTCCAGCTCGCCGACGGTGATGGCGTGCAGTTCGCGGATGAAATGGTCGCTCAGGCGATCGCCGGGTTGAATGCTCTCCTCGACTTAAGTCATCGCCGACTCGATGTTCTCCATTTCCCGCAGTTGATCGGATGGCGGCTGGCGGGCGCCTCCGAGCTTGCTTTCCACATAATCGGCCAGGGTGGTGTGGTTGCCCTCGATGCGCGCCGAGCCCAGACTTTCGAGCATGTGAAAAATGTGCTTGAGCTGAAAGAAGATCGGCGCCGGCGTCGTGCACTGAAGTTGCAGGCGGCGCAGATGCTCCAGCTCGGTCAACACATCGACCAGCGGCGAATCGAGCGCCGGGTTGAGGAGAGTCAAATCGTGATGAACAAAGGCAGGCATCGGGCTCTTTGTGGAAACGGCTGAGAAGTTATCTCTAATCGACTGCAATTATCACCATAACAACAGGCTATTAGTTCATGCCTTCGCAAGACTTATCTTTGCTGAAGAGCCGACGGATGTTGACGGCAAGGGCCTGTCCAGATCCAGAAACGGCACCGCAGCCGCCCGGCGACGGTCGGGCTACCCTGCGGACTCGACGCGCTCAGAGCAGCCGGGTCCTGCCGCTGAGCAATTCCTGCATCATGGCGTTCTCGAGGGCGCGGGTCTTGTCGCGGCGTGCTTCCCGCGCCGACAGTTCGGCGTCCATAGCGGAGAGGACGGCCGCCATGACGACTTGTCCCGAAAGCACGTCGACGACGGTGATTGCAAGCTCGCCGCGCACGCGGCGAGCTTGCAAAGACTTCCTCAGCGAATGAAGCGGTGCAGCGGGATAACCTTCAGCTTGCCGGAAAGACTGCCGATGTAGGCTGAAAGCTCCTCGATGTCCTGCGCCGAAAGGCTTTCTGCCTGGCCGTTCATCAGCGCATTCTTGCGGGCGCCGGACTTGTAATCGGTCATCGCGCGCGCCAGGTAGTCTGGGTACTGGCCGGCGAGGCGCGGGATATCTTCCGAAATCGGGGTATTGAAATCAGCGCCATGGCAAGCCGCACAGACCTCGGCCTTTTGCGGCGCTGCGCCAGCCCCGGCTTGGGCCGACGAGCTGACGACGGCCAACAGAGCGATAAGTAAGCTCGCTTTCATGGTCGATCCTTTATTTCTGCAGGCTGGAATAGTAGGCCGCGAGATCCGCCATGTCCTGCTCGGACAGGCTCTCGGCGATGGCGCGCATGGTCGGATGGCTGCGTGCCCCCAACTTGTACTCTTGCAAGGCATTGACCAGGTACACCGGCTGCTGCCCACCGATCTTCGGCACGTGATACACGTGCGGCGAGGCTGTCCGGTAACCCGGAACGCCGTGACAGCCTTCGCACATCGAGGTCTTGGCCTTGGCCGCCTCGGCGTTGCCCAACGGCGTCTGCGCGAACGCTGCGCCGGCCACTGCAAACACCATCAAACCGAGAATCGTTTTCATCGTTATCTCTCAAAAAAATGGCGGCCGGAAAACCTGGCCCGCGAGCGATTCAAGGATCGGAAATTCAGCTCGGCAGTATAGGAGTGTGCATGAAGCGGCGTCAATCGCGCATTTTCCCCCGGCCAGGCTTGCTTCCTGCGGGGTGCGACTCTTTCGCACCCGACAAGGTGCGCTGAAATCACTGGCCGTCCATGGGGCGCCAGCTTGCGCTGCCTGCGGGAAACTCGACATCGTTGATCTTTTCATGCCCACGCATTGGTGCCTCCGGTGTTGTTGCCTCCACGGCCCCAAACTCGCTCGGCTGCTGCCCACCATGACGGTCAAGCATCGCAAGACGACCGCCGGACAAGGCGTTCGAGGCCTTCGACCGGCAGCGGGCGCTGTGATGGTAGCCCTGGTAAGCAACGCAGCCAATGCTGGCCAGAAACTCGCGTTGCTCTTCGTTTTCCACCCCCTCGGCGATCACTCTTAGACCCAGGCTCTGGCCGAGGGCGACAATGGTTCGGGCGATGGCTGCGTCACCGGGGTTGGCGACGATATGGTGGACGAACGACTGGTCGATCTTCAGTTCGTCGAACGGCAGGCGCCTTTTCTGACCTCCCGGGCGAGCCTCTATTGTGAGCTGGTCTGGCAGGTCCTTCGCCATGCGGCGGCAGAACACATGATCATCGGCACCCTGCGCCTGTTCGGCTTCAACGTCTTTCGCAATACCTACAAACCGCTGCCGCCGGAATCCATCCTGGAGTTCTGGAATCGCTATTACTACTACTTAAAGGAGCTGACGTGACTTCGTGGAGATTCTCGTGTTTGCCACGGCCGCCGTGATCTCCAGTCACCCACCGACCCACTCGCTCACCCAATCGCCCTTTCCGCAGGAAATCTCTGTCCGTCCGGGGACTCGCCGAGATGACCTCCAGGCCCGACTTGATGCGCGAAGTTTCGTATTGACGACTCCTGTGCAGGCGCCGATACTCCCTGCCCGTACGGTGGCTTCTTGTTCGCCACTGCAGCAAAAAGACGAGAACCCGCCCATCCCCGCGCCGGCACGATCGCCGCGTACAGGGCCAGGTTCTCGTGCCCCCCTCGGCATTAACGGAGATGCGACGTGATTGGTCATTTCAAGCGTTCGACGCGACGCCTGTTCGCCCTGCTTCTCAGCATTCCGCTGGTGATCCTCGCCGGCGGGCTGCTGTACATGTCCGGCATGGACCACCTGGAGAACAACCCGCGCGATTTCTGGGCCAGCGTCGCGTGGGCCTCCGAAACACTGACCACCACCGGCTACGGCAGCGACTCGCGCTGGACACATCCGGCGATGATCCTATTCGTCATTTTTTTTCGAGTTGGTCGGCATGTCATTCTATGTGCTGATCTTCCCGGTGTTCTTTTTGCCCTACTTCGAGGAGCGCTTCGAAGCGCGCCTGCCGGGAATCCTGCCGGAAATGTCCGGACGCGTGCTCATCCATCGCTACGGGCCGGCGGTTGACTCGCTGATCGAGGAACTGCGTCGTGTCGGTACGGCCGTCGTCGTCCTGGAGCAGGATGAACGCCAGGCCCGTCGTCTTCGCGACCGTGGCTACGACGTGGTCTTCGGTGCCCTCGACGAGCAACCCCGGATGCTGGCCGGCGTGGAAAGGGCGCAGGCGCTGATCACCAATGCCGACGACCACGCCGACGCGACTTTCATCATGATGGCGCGAGAACGCGGCTACACGGGAACGATTCTGGCACTCGCCGAAGAGCCCCTGCATCGTCCGCCGATGGAGAAGATCGGAGCCACCGCGGTGTTCACTCCTTCACACGTGCTGGGTGCAGCGCTGGCGGCCCGCGCCAGCTCGCGCATCAGCCCCAAGGTGGAAGGGCTGCAACTGCTCGGTGAGAGAGTCGGCATCGCCGATTTTCGCGTCCAGGCCAGCAGCCCACTGGCGGGGCAGCGTCTCGGCACGCTGCGCATGCGCGCACGCTACGGGGTAACAGTGATCGGGCAGTGGAACGGTGGCCGTTTCGCCCCTGCCCAGGGCCCGGAGACGCGTATTCAAGCTGGCGCGATCCTGGTTGCGGCCGGGGCGCACGCCAATCTGGCGAGGGTCGAACGCATGGCCACGCCACTGCGCCGTAACGGCCCGATCGTGGTCGCCGGCTACGGCGCGGTAGGGCGCAAGGTGGTGGAGATGTTGCGCGACGCAGGGGAGTCGATCATCGTCATCGACGAGCGCTCGGACGCGGCGGTCGATGTGGTCGGCAACATACTGGAGCAAAGTACTCTGGAAGCCGCCGAGGTGCGCAAGGCGCGTGCGGTTGTCCTGGCGCTGAGCAACGACAGCGCCGGGGTTTTTGCGACCGCGGTGGTCCGCGATTATGCGCCGGAGGTGCGCCTGATCGCGCGCGTGAATCTGGCGCCGAACGTCGCCCGCCTGTACCAGGCAGGGGCGGATGTCGCCCTGTCAGTGGGCCAGGTGGCCGGCCAGATTCTCGCCCACCACCTCCTGGGCGAGGACGCGGTAACGGTGGAACAACGGCTGAAGCTTGCCCGCGTCGCGCCAGGCACGCTGGTCGACGGACACCCGTGGCAAGCCGGTATCCGGGAAAAAACGGCGACCGCGGTAGTGGCCGTGGAACGTGGCACCGAGGTGCTGGTGGAGTTCAACGAGGCTTTCAAGCTGCGCGCAGATGACATCCTCTTCGTCTGCGGCACGACGACCAGTCTCGACAAATACATGCGCGAGTATCGAGCCAAACCGGCAGAGTGGCCGCCGACTCCGCCGCCGCCAGATCCTTCCTCTTGAACGCTGCGCGGCAGGCGCTGACAAAGACGCTCAGTAGTCGCCCGGTACTGCCTATCATTCGACTTTTGCGACCAGCAGGTGAAAACCGATGCGAACAAGCAGCACGGCAACAGGCAAGCGCAGCGCTTGCCGATGAAGCCGGGGAGAAATGACCAGTGCCCCTGCGGCAGTGGCAGGAAGTACAAGAGCTGCTGCCTGGGCAAGGAAACGGGAGGGCCAGCGCCTGATCGTACTGCAGGCGCCGCGCCGACGTCTTCACGTTCTCGGAGTTCTCTGAATTCTCCAAGCGCACTGAGTTCCCGCGCTCGGAACGATTTGCTGGCGATGTTCAACGGCGGCCGGTTTGCCGAGCTGGAAACGCGCCTGCGCGCACTGCTCGGACACTCGTCGCAGTCTGCTTCCGGGTTTCTCTGGGGACTGCTCGGTGCGACCCTTGAGGCGCAAAGCAAGGACGGTCTGCCGGCCTTGCAGCGCGCGACGATGCTAGCGCCGCAGGATTTCGACATCCAGACCGTGCTGGCAAGGGCGCTTGTCGAGCGCGCGCGTTTTGCCGAGGCCAGCGACGCCTTCCGCCGAGCGCTGGCGGTACAGCCGGAGAATCTGGCGGCACAGTTCAATCTTGGTGACACGCTGCGCCTGCTCGAGCGCTTTGCAGAGGCCGAAGAGCTCCTGCGCGGCGTTGTGCGCAGCGCTCCGGACTTTGTTGAAGCACTCGTCTCGCTGGCCGATACCCTGGCCGAGCGCGGGGCAGCGGCGGAAGCCGAAACCGTCTGCCGTCGGGCAGTCGCACTGGCACCCGAATACGCAACGACGCATTTTTGTCTGGGTAATATCCTGCGCAACGCGGGCCGACTCAGCGCAGCCAGAGATTGCTTCCTGGCGACCTTGCAGCTCGCACCGAACACACTGCCCGCGCTCGGCAACCTTGGCAATGTGCTGCAGGAGTTGGGCGATTTCGTCCAGGCCGAGGATTGCTACCGGCGGGCGCTGAAGTTGAACCCGGCCTATGCCAAGGCTGGCGCCAACCTGGGTCGGCTTTTCGTCGAGCAGAATCGCTTCGTCGATGCCGAAACCGCCTATCGCGACTTGCTCAGAACACAGCCGAAAAATGCGCAGATTCTTGAGCGGCTGGGCGGCGTCTTGCTCGAACTTGGCCACGCCGACGCGGCACGGAAGTGCTACTTGGAAGCCCTCGCCGTCGAGCCCGAACGGACGAGCACGCGGCTGGCATTGGCGACAGCCGTGCTGCCGGTGATCGCGCAAAATAGCGAAGAAAGTGCGGCGGTACGACAGGCTTTTGCGAGTGCGCTCGACGAACTGGCGGAGTGGCTGCACGCGGATCGCGCTCGGCCGGTGGACCTTGCCAGTCTGGCCAGCGCACAGCAACCCTTCTCGCTGGCCTACCGCGACGGCAATCACGTCGATCTGCTGGCGCGCTATGGCGATCTGATCGGCGAATGCCTGCATCCGGGTGGCCCGGGTTCGCAAGTGGCAGCGCCATGCCCGCCGCGCGAGCGGCCGCGACTGTTGATCGTCTCGCATCATATCCGCCGGCATTCCGTATGGGATATCGTGTTGCGCGGCCTGTTGCTGGATCTCGATCGGACACGCTTCGAGGTTCTTGTTTATCACCTCGGCAACGTCGAGGACGAGGAAACCCGCTTTGCGCGCGGGCAGGTCGACGGCTGGCGGGATCGGCAGACCATTGCCGACCCTGCCGGCTGGCTGGCGGCGGTTGCGGAAGACGCCCCCGACGTGATTTTCTACCCCGAAATCGGCATGTCGTCGCTATGCTATTTCCTGGCCGCACATCGGCTGGCGCCTTTGCAGGTGGCCAGCTGGGGACACCCGATCAGCACCGGCCTGGCGACCATCGACCTCTTCCTTTCCGGTGACCTGCTTGAGGCCGCCGACGCCGACAAGCACTATCGGGAACGCCTGATCCGCCTGCCCGGTAGCGGTTGTTGTACGGCCCCCTTGCCGCTCCTCGCCGAGCCCATCGCGGCGGTCGAAGCCCGCTTGAGCGGCATGCATGGCCCGCGCTTGCTGATTGCCCAGCGGGCGATCAAGTTCGACCCGGTCGATGACGCGCTTTACGCCAGGATCGCGGCGGCCACCGGCGAGAGTGTCTTCATCCTGCTGCGCGATCCGATTTCTCCCTGGGCCACCGAACAGGTCATGGCACGCCTCGAGTCGGCGTTCCGCGACCAGGGTCTCGATCCGCGCCGACATCTGCTCAGCATTCCCTGGCTCGCGCCAGCACAGTTCCTGGCCTTGCTCGATTGCTGCGACGTCTATCTCGACTGCCCGGCTTTCTCCGGCTACACCACCGCCTGGCAGGCGCTGCATCGCGGCCTGCCGATCGTTACGCTGGAAGGTCCCTATATGCGCCAGCGCCTGGCATCAGGCCTGCTCCGCAAGGCGGGCTTGCCGGACGGCATCGCCGCATCGACTGACGACTACGTGGCCATTGCCGCGCGCCTCGCCAGGGAGAGCCGTGATGCCGAGCACAGCAGCAGCCGGCGCGCCGCGATCATCGCCGCCGCGCCGTCGGTCGATGGCGACGTCAGTGTCGTGCGCGCCTTCGAGCAGTGTCTGGCAGCGGAGCTCGACGCGCTCCGCCAGTGCCGCTAACGGTCATGACAGTCGAGATACCCCGGATGATGAAAGTCATGACCGTTTCCCTCTCACTTGCAGTGCGCATTCCGGCTTGCGCGCCGGAATCGTTCGCCGGGCAGGGAGCATGCTCCCTGAATTCCCCGCCTCACCCCTGCCCCTTCTCCCGCGAGGGGAGAAGGGAGTTTCGTGAGTCGCTTGCGCGACTTTCACATTAATCGCCGCTATCGCCAACCGGGACGGGCGCAGCGGCGCCATCGAGTGCAGCCGAGAAACCTGGCCAGCCGATGCTTGGAAGCTCAATCGTTGAGGATCAATGTGGAATTCGCGGACAGCCCGCTGGCCTGCAGGCCACGCCCGACACATGCGCCACCCAGAACGCATTTAGCCCGACCAATGGCCGGGCTAAATTTTTTTTCATGGTGGCCAAGCGCGGAATCGAACCACGGACACGCGGATTTTCAGTCCGCTGCTCTACCAACTGAGCTACTTGGCCATCGAGTGCGGCAGTATATCGAATCGATTCTCTGTCGTCAAAGCCAACAGGGCAATCGCATGAATATAAAGCGCGACTGTGGAAGCGGCCGCCGCGGTTGGCGTTGCTCGCGGCAAAAAGACGGCGCACCTGCCCCCCCTTTCCCGGTCGGGAGTTTGCCACTTTGTCCGCTCTGCCCTGCTCATTTCCGCGGCCAGTCGGCTAAGCTTATGCCTCGTCGCCTTGGCGACGCGATTTCTGGACCGATGCACGCCACTTTGGGAGGGGTGATGAGTGCCAGATCACCCGCAATCGTTGAACAGGCCCAGTGAATGAACGCACGTATCCGCTTCGCCATCTCGGTGATCATCCTCGGTCTGCTGATGACCGGCCCCTTTGTCATTACCGCGCTGCTCATCTGGGCCGGCGCAAAAGCGCCCGAGCGGGCAATGCTCGTGCAGCTGATCGCGCCACATCTTTCGCTCGGCGCGATGATGACCACCTTTGGCTTCGTCCTCGGCCTGCTGGTGATTCGTTACCTGTTCCGCCAATACGTGCAGGGGCTGCTCAAGATGGCCGAATGCCTGCGCCTTATGCTCACCGCCAACCGCGACTTTCGCGTCCTTCCCGAAGGCCCGCCCGAAGTCCGACAGCTGGCCGAGGCGACCAACGATCTGGCGCAGCAGCGTGATGGACTGATGGATGACGTGGACATCCAGATCGCGGCCGCCAAGGCCTCTGTCGAGGAAGAGAAAAACCGCCTGGCAGCACTGATGTCCGAGCTGGCACAGGCGGTGGTGGTGTGCAATCTGGACGGCCGCATTCTTCTCTACAACAGCCGCGCCCGGCTGCAGTTCAGGGCCTTGGCGCAAGGCAGCACGACGGGTACCGGGGGTGCGTTGATCGGCCTCGGGCGTTCGATCTTCTCGATCCTCGAGCGTAACCAGATCGATCACGCGCTCGAAGTGGTGCACCAACGCCTGCAAAAAGGGGCCGGGGCGGCGATCGCCAACTTCATCACCACCGCTCGCGGCGGCCAACTGCTGCGCGTGCAAATGGTGCCGGTGCTGTCGATCGCCGACGACTCGCCGGAGAACGACATCAGCGGCTACGTGCTCACCGTCGAGAACATCACGCGGAGCCTGGAACAGGAGTCGCGCCGCGATCAGGTCCTGCAATCGCTGACCGACGGCAGCCGCGGCAGCCTGGCCAATATCCGCGTCGCGGTCGGCAACCTGATGGACTACCCGGACATGGAAGCGGCGGTACGCGAGCGCTTTGTCGGTATTGTCAGCGACGAGGTCGTGCGCATGAGCCAGCGCCTCGACCAGACGATGAACGAGTTCGCCGATTCCTTGAAGACCCGCTGGCCGCTGGAAGACGTCCTGGGCATCGACATCATCGCCGCCGCGCAGCGCCGCATCGAGGAGCAACTCGGGCTGCCGAGCAAGACCGAGGAAATCGACGACGCCCTGTGGCTGCGCGCAGAGAGCTTTTCGCTGGTCTTTTCGATCTGCGGCCTGGCTTTCCGCTTGCTCGAACACTATCAAATCAAGGAGCTGCGTTTCCGGCTGCAGCCCTTCGGCAAGCTGGCCTACCTGGATATCATCTGGGCCGGGCACGCCATGTCCTCGGAGACTTTCTACACCTGGGAAACGGAACCGATGCAGGTCGGCAGCGAGCACTCGCCGCTGTCGCTACGCGATGTCATCGACCGCCATGGTGGCGAAGTCTGGTACCAGCGCGACAAGGCCGCACACTGCGCCTTCTTCCGGCTGGTCCTGCCGGTGGCCATCCCCGAGACGCTGGCCGCAGCAGAGGCCAGCGACGAGAGCCAGCTGCGCCCCGAGTACTACGATTTCGACCTCTTCGACTTTCGTGATCAGAGCATCGACCTGGACCGGCCGCTGGCCGATCTCAGCTACACCGTCTTCGATACCGAGACCACCGGTCTCGAACCGGCGGCCGGCGACGAGATCATCCAGATCGGAGCGGTACGCATCGTCAACAGCCGTATGCTGCGCCAGGAAAACTTCAACGAACTGGTCGACCCCGAGCGCCTGTTGCGACCGGAAGGAATCCGCATCCACGGCATCACCGACGACATGGTGCGCGGCCAACCAAGCATCGACGCGGTGCTGCCGGCCTTCCACGACTTCTGCAACGATACCGTCCTGGTCGCGCATAACGCCGCCTTCGACATGCGTTTCCTGCAACTCAAGGAGGAACGTACAGGGATTGTTTTCAGCCAGCCAGTGCTCGATACGCTACTACTCTCGGCCGTGCTGCACGCCAACCAGGACTCGCACCAGCTGGAGAAAATCGCGGAACGCCTGGGGATCAGCATCGAAAGCCGACACAACGCCCTCGGCGACGCTCTCGCCACCAGCGAGGTCTTCCTGAAAATGCTGCCGCTGCTCGAACAGATGGGAATCAGCACCTTGCGGCAGGCGCTGGAAGCTTCGCAGAAAACTTATTTTGCGCGGGTGAAGTACTGACGCACGACTGACGCGTGACTAACGGTCATGACAGTAGAGATACCCGGGATGATGAAAGTCATGACCGTTTCCCTCTTCCCCTGCCCCTTCTCCCGCAAGGCGAGAAGGGAGTTTCGTGAGTCGCTTGCGCGACTTTCACATTAACGGTCATGACACGTGGAGACACCCCAAATCATGAAAGTCATGACCGTTTCCCTCTTCCCCTGCCCCTTCTCCCGCGAGGGAGAAG
>NZ_SPMY01000068.1 GCF_012939955.1 Candidatus Accumulibacter phosphatis | reverse complement strand
GCGACTCGTAGCCCTGCACGGTCTGATTGCACTGGTAGCGGTAGCGTGTATCGACCGCGATCTGTTGGCCGATGAAGCAAGAGGCATTGCTCACCGACTGCATCTGCTCGACGCATTGGTAGCGCTGATGCTGATCGACACGGATCTGCCGCGCGGTCGAACAGAAACTGCTGCTCACCGGCCGGTAGTCGTTGCACGTTTCCCGGCTGAACGACGCGGGCTGGGTCTCGGTCACCACCCGGCACTGTTCGGCAGGGTTCCCGGCGGCGATGCCGGTGGCGCCCATCGTGGGATTACGGGCAATCGCCCTGGCACGACTGATCAGCGGATCGTTGGCGCGATCTATCGAGAATGCCGGCCGTACCGCCGGATTGCGGGCCACGAAATTGACGGCGTCACACTCCTGCCGACGATAGGAATCCACGTCAGGCGCCTGGCTGGCGCAGTCGATGATCTTGGCCGTACCCGACCCCGACAACTGACCCTGCCCGGCCTGGAACACTTGCGATTGGGGGGTGCGCTGTCCGAACCCCGGCACGGTCGCGGCGCCGGTGCCGTTGCCGATTCCCTGGAAAGCGCTGTCGATCGTGCCGGCGCCCAGCGCTTTGCCCTCGGCAAACGCGCTGCTCGCAGCATCTCCCTGCGCCCAGGCACGGCTTGCCAGGAGCAGCGCGATGAGCAGCCAGTGCCGCTTGCTCATCGCTGTGATCCCGCGAGTCGTGAGGCATAGCGGCGCGCCACATCGGCCCACCCCGGCGCCTGTCGCTCGATGAGATCGAGCGCATAGTCCTGTGTGACATCACCGTCGACGCGGATGAAGCTCGACGCCGGCGCGCAGCCGTCTTCGCCAATCTGCGAAGCCTGGCCCGACCGTGCCAGCACCAGTGCGGGCGCCTGCCGCACCTTGAACTGTTTGAAGGCCGGTGGATGAATGATCGCCGTCACGTTTCGAGCGCCCACCAGCTCAGCGATTTCCTCACCCATGCGGGTGAGAGAGTTCCCCTTGAGTCCGCGCAGGACCAGCACGGCGCCGGATTTCTCCGCCTGGGTGATGATTCGCTGCAGGGTTTCCTTCGGCAACGAAAAAGAGATGAAGACCATCAACTCCGGGACGTCCTTGCCCGGTACCGAGCCTGGCGTGGTCTGGCGGTAGGTCTCTGCGATCCGGGCAATGTCGGGGCCTGTGGTCGCCGGCTGCGGCAGCTTGGTCGGATCGGGAACCACCGGGCGGCCCGTGCCCTTCGGCGCCTCAACGGCGTCCAGGGCAGAACCCATGCGCTCGCGGTGTGAACGCAGCTCAGTGTCAGTCGGTACTACCACCTGGGCTTGGGCGAGCGTCACCGGCCCGCCCCAGGCGCTGACACCAAGGCAATGCGCCAACAGCAAAACCCACGACCGCTTGCTCATGGCCTCAAAACGCGCCCTGGCAACAGTTGCGTTTGCGGAAGACCATGTACGCAAAGTCCTCGCCCTCGAAGGGAAACTCGCGCCCGGCGCCCCACAGGATCGTCGATCGCCCCAGCGGCTGGCAGCATTTCCCGGCAATCTGTGCTGTCTGGGGAATCGGATAGAGCATGTGATACTTGTAGCCGGTCTTGTCCATGATCGGCTGCGGGTAGTAGCCACACAGTCCGTCCTCGCCGGAGGCCGCCCACATCAGCCCTTCCCGGTGCATCTTGGCGATCAGGCGGGTCATTTCCAGGCTGGACGCCTGGACGCCACCGATATGGGCCTGCACGTTGCCATTGAGTGGATAGAGACTGCCCTGGCAGCCGGCACACCAGAACAGGGTGTTGAGCGGAAAGCCGGCGGTGGCCGCTGCGCAGGCGGCGGCGCAGGCGGCGCGCGCGGCGAGATTGCCGAACAGCGCGACCTCGGGATTGAGAATGAAGGTCAGCTCGTCGTCGTGCCACATCGGGTCCAGTTCGGTGAGATAGGCGACATCGAAGCCGCCCTGCTCCAGACATGCGTTGTCGAAGATCGCTTCCAGCCAGAAGATGACGGGATCGACGTACCAATGCACCTGATAGAAAGACGAGGTCGAGGTACTGTCCTGGCTGTAGCGCGAACCACGCGGCGCATCGAACCCGGGATCAAGTTCGAGTCCGCCGAGACTGGTCAGACAAAACGGGCGACGCACCACATCGACTCGCCTCACTGGCTCCCAAAAGCTCACCTTGAAACCCACGCGCAATTGGGAGGGGCATGCACAAAGCGGTGAACCGCCGGGATTCGGCGTGTCTTCCTGCCCCATCGACAGCAGATCGAGGCCGCCGAAGCGAATCGGCAGCATGCAGCGCCAACAGATATCGGTGATCGGATTGGCGAAGCGGCCGGTACAGGTTGGCGTCGCCAAGGCTGGTCCGATGCGCCCGATCGCCACCGCCAAGAACAACAGTAGGACGCACTTACGGACGAACTTCATCGACCCTTAGCCTCTTGCCATCCTGACTGACCACCGCCGGCACCTGACGAATGCCGAGGCGGCGGCTCAGGCTGCCGCCCTGGTCGTAGAAGACGCGGCGTTTCCACGAGCGCATCAACCCCAGAGGCTTACCGGCAACCAGGATGGGTTTGGCGCCACCTTCGGGGCTCGCCAACACCTGTCGTGCAAAGGCGACTTGTCGGCGGTCGCGCCCGTCAAAAAATACGAGCCGTTCGCGAAGGGAAACGTGGTCGAGCGGATTCACTCTCAGTCCGCGCGCGAACAGGATCACGCCTTCGGCGTTGCGGATGTCGCGGTCGAGAATCCACGTCGGGTCGATGAAAAAGCTGCGCCGGGTAACGGTGGCCGTGAGCCCGGCGACGGGTGCTGGTTTCTCGACGGCCGCGACGACGCGATCGCGGTGCTCATTCTGCTTCCTGGCGAGTTCGCCGGTCTTCTCCATGTGTTTGAGGCGTGATTCGATGGCTTCCAGAAGATCCGGCTCGGCAATGTCGTAGGTCGGCCCGACGACGCCGAGATCCTCCGCGTGTACGATGGGCAGTGAGGCCGCGATCAGCAGGGCGAAGAACGGCAGTGGGGCGCGAGTCGACATGGGGTCGATTCTGGTCTGGCGCCTGCGGCTGTGGATTTCGAAATGCGGCTTTCCCGGGCGCATTTCGCCTCGGTGCATCCAGCGACCGTTGCCGGCGTGTCAGCGGCGCTACGCGCTCCGCTTCTGGCTACCGTCGACAGCGGGCGGGACCGGGATTCGGTAGCAATGCGCCCGATTTCGCGTCTGGCACAGAAACACGTCCGGGACGACGCTCCCCAGGCGAAGAATCTGCATCCTGGCCAACTGGAGTCGCTCGACCAGCAGGGGTTCGGCTTGGCGGGAGGGAATCCACGTGAAGTTCCCCTCGCGCTCTGATGTCAGGGCGCCTGCGCTCACACCTTCGCGCAAGGTGGTGACGACGCATCGGATCAGGTTCAGCCGCTCGTCTTCACCGGGGCTCTCGGTCTTGCCCTGGCTCGGCCTTGCTTCCTGAACGGGTTGGGTAGCTGGAGGCGCTCCGGTTGCGGGTTTGGGCTGTAGGTTTCCGACGGCCATGAGCTGCTTGACCGCTGGCTGGAGGCGAATCACTTTCCACGGCTGGCCGTGCTCGACCGCGATCTCGGTTACCTTGCGAAACGGTGCCAAAGGATCAAGCGCCAGCCAGTTGCGGTGCGACAGCTCGTCGAGGATCGCCTTGCTGTCCAGACCGCAGCCAGTGAGCGCATCGGGCCACTTCAGACACAACAGGCCGGAGGGGTCGATGTGGACCAGGGTCTCGGCAGCTTTCTTGCCCGCCTGAATGTCCCGGGCAAGCGCCTGCAGCGCTTCACCAACAGCACCATTGAGCTGATCGGTGGGTGCCGCTGGCGGGTTAGGCGGGGGCTCGCGCTGGGCAGGCGTCTCTGGCAACCGACCCTGTTCAGGTGAAGCGCGTGGTTTCAGCGCGGGAGACAACTTCAGCGCCGGTAGGTCGGCCGGCTCGGTTACGGGTTCGTCCTGGTCGAGAAGCCTGCCCGGCACGGAGGGTGGTGCGGGCTCGATGAGCAGTGCCACCTCACGAAGCCTGATCGCCGTCAGTCGGATGTTCGGGATCTTCTCGGCCAGCACCGCGGGGGCGATCACCCAGTAACGATGGCCGTCGAGACTATCCTCGCGGACACTCGCCAACTGCCGTTCCACAAGCATATCGAGAAGGCTGTTCGGCGTTCTCGGCAAGCCCGGGACCTTTTCCTGATGAATGAGGGCGGCGATTTCCTCACCGGCCGCCGGCCAGATCAGGTAGAGATGCCCGTCGATGTGCCAAAGGCGTGCGCCCGGTTGATTGACTCCCCAGGTTCCCTCCCGGACCAGCCGACGCATGATGTCCACCAGAAAGCGTTCGACCGGCAGGCCGATCTCGTAGCCGGTGAACGCGACGCCAAGACTGCGCAGGTCGCGCTCGACACTGACCTGATCCGCGCGAATGACGAGATCGTGAATCGGGTTCTCGGCGCTGGGCGAGCCGTTGATCGTTTCCATCATCCAGAGCACCAGCTCGGTATCGCCCGCGGCGATCCAGGCCAGCCCCTGCGGACTGATGATGCGCTCGGCAATCAAGGCGGAAATGGCCTGGTGCTTCTTGCCACGATTCTCGCGCCAGTGCAGGAAGTAGCGATCGACCTGATGACGGCCGGCCCAGCTGTAGAGGTCTTCGACGAAGGGGTTCCAGACCTGCGCGCCATCGCGACTGGTGACCACCAGGTCGGTGACCGGCTTGCCGACGTCGTGACAGAGGGCGGCGAGGAATACGGCCAGATGCCACCGCGGCTGGAGCTCGCGTCGACGTCGCGGCGCCTGCTCGCCGGGCAGCAGCACGCGATCACCGGACTGGAGCGACCACAGGGCGACTTCGGCCGCGTGACGCAGGAGTCCGCCGGCACCTCGGTGATGATGGGTCTGGCTGGCCGGCAGGAGATGCGCATAGGAGGCGAAGCGGCAAAGCGACTGTCGATAGAACTGCTCGAAGATCTCTGGCGGCGCGAGTCCGGCTTCACGGATTTGGCCGATCAACTCCCGTTGCGTCTCGATGAGTTTGTCCGGGTGGGTTGCCGGCAGACCCTTCATGAACGGCGGGTAGCGGGGAATCTCGTCGTCTTCCCTGGCCAGCTCCGTTGGACGGGTCGAGGGAAGGCCTGCGCCCGGTTGTGGGCCTTGTTTATCCGGCTGCATCGCTTTCCTGAAAAAGCCGAGCATCGGTCAGCCCTCCCCTTGGCCCGTATCCAGGCCGGTTCGCTGTAAGCCGCGACGAATCGCAGGTACTCGGCGAAGACGCTGGCGCGCCTGATCGGGGTCGAGATCGAGAAGGTCGCAGATCGCGTAAAACGAATTACCTGCCCTGGACCTGTCGTGAAAAATCCAGATCAGGGCGTCCCGCTGCGGTCCTGCGACGCTGCTGGGCTGAGATCGTTCAAATTGGGGAGGGATTGGTATATGTTTACCCAGGGGATTTCGTTCAAGTCCTTAATCATACTGGCCTTCGTCGGGATGACGAGTGCGGTGGCCGTCGCACCCGCGAGCGCGGTCACCATTACCCAGATTTCGGACAACCCCGGCAAGGTGTTCCACGATATCGCGTCCGATGGCTCCTCGGTTTATGTCCAGGATGCCAGCACGGTTTACTCGCTTCCCTCCTCGGGCGGAACCGCGACATCTCTGTACTCGGGATCGTACATCTTCGGCGTAGCCGTGATCGGTGCCAACGTGTTTTGGGGCGATGCTCAATCTGGCCCGGTAACTGACAGTCAGATCTTCAGGGCTCCGAAGACAGGAGGAGGTCCAGCTACCGCGATTTACACAGGTGCGTTCGTCGGGGAACCGATCGTCGACATCATGGGATTGGAAACTGACGGGACAAAGCTCTATTCGGCCGATGCGGTGATGGGTGGGGTTCATTCTCTGAACCCGGATGGTTCTGGCCTCACGCAGATCGGGCCATACAGGTATGGCGGGTTCTTTGCCGGTGCCCATCAGAATTCCATCGCAGTGGGTGATGGCATGGTCTTCATCGGTGAAAGTGGAGTACCGACGGCCTCGGGCTGCTCCGGGCTCTGCAATCCGGGCGTGTACTCCCACTCGGCGAGCACTCTGACCGGTTCATTCTCGACATTGGTTGCCGGGCCGACTTTTTCAGGTGACGGCGTGCGTGGCATTGCCTACGGTGACGGTACGGTATTCGCGACGCAAGGCGACACGATCTATCTGATCGACCCTGCCGGTGGTTGAGTACGGTCACCGCTCGTGATGGTGTTTGGTGGTTTTCTGGTCACGCAGCGTGATGGAGAGCAGGTGACCCCCCTCGGGGAACTTGAACAAACGAACCCTTTGGGGGAGTCTCTGGTTACCAAGCCAAGAGACCATTCAAGTGTGCCACGCCCTCCTGCAATCGCCCAACTTTTTCCGCTTGCTGCTGCGCATCGATGAAGAACTGGCCAGCGAGACACACGCCGCCGGTTGCCGGTGCGGCGGTGTTCTGCACCGCGCGAATTATCCACGCAAGCCGCGCGCCTGCCTGAGCGAGGTTCGCGGCGATTTCGAGTCGCGCTTCAGCTTCTGCTGCCATCGCTGCCGGCGGCGCACGACCTCGATGTCGGTGCGTTTCCTCGGTCGGCGCGTATATCTCGCGCTGGCGGTGGTGCTGGGTTCTGCCCGGCATGCCGGGCAGAACCCAGCGGCGACGCGACTGTCCGGAACCCTCAACGTCCCGTTGCTGACCCTGCGACGCTGGCGCCACTGGTGGCAGGGTGAGTTTCCGCAGACCTCGCTCTGGCAAGCCACCTGCGCCCGCTTCATGCCCCCTGTGGTCAGCGATCTCTTCCCCGCCAGCCTGCTCGAACGGTTTTCGGGAAACGCCGAAGAAGCCCTGATGCGACTCCTGGTTTTCCTGTCGCCCCTCACGGTCAGGCCGATCGACTTGCCTGAGGGTCGCTGATCGCCCGCAGAAGATGTTGATAGTCATCCTGATCGAGGCTTTGTAGCCTTCGCTCCTGGTTTGAGCGCCGTCGGCGCCGCCACATTGGGAGACCTTCTTGAGTTCCACTATCGATCCGCTGAAACGCGATCGCTGGGCGCGTTTGCGCTTCTCGATCATCGGCCCCTTGCTGGCCGCACCGCCGGCCGCCGGCGAATTGCAGGCCGCCTTGACCCTGCTCGCCGTCAAGCGCTGGCGACACCCCCTCTCGGGACTCGAAGTGTGTTTCGGTAAGTCGACGCTGGAGCGCTGGTACTACCGAGCACGGCGCGCTGCCGACCCGGTCGCCACGCTCAGAAACCAACTGCGCGGCAACATCGGCCGTTTCCCCAGCATGAGTCCACGAACCGTCGAGGTGCTGACCGCCCAGTACCGCGAACATCCCGGCTGGACCGCACAACTGCACTTCGACAACCTGCGCGTCGCACTGGCGGGCAGCGACTCACCCTTGCCGTCCTACCCCACCGTTCGACGCTACCTCAAGGCGCAGGGCATGTTCCGACAAGCCCATCCCAAGCGCGCCACCGAAGGGGCGTTACTGGCCCGTGACCGCCTCGAACGGCTGGAGGTCCGGAGCTTCGAAGTCGATCAAGTGTCGGCCCTCTGGCACCTCGATTTCCATCACGCCAAACGCAAGGTGCTGACACGTGCGGGGAACTGGGTCAAGCCGCTGCTGCTCGGGGTGATCGACGACCGCTCGCGGCTCGTCTGCCACTTGCAGTGGTATCTCGACGAAACGGCCGAGAGCCTGATACACGGACTGTCGCAAGCGTTCATGAAGCGAGGGCTGCCCCGTGCCCTGATGACCGACAATGGCGCCGCCATGCTGGCCGATGAAACCGTCTCCGGCCTGGCTTGTCTGGGCATTGTCCATCAGACGACGCTGCCATATTCCCCTTACCAGTATGTGGCGCTCAGAAATATGTGGCCCCGGGCCTCATTCTCTTGAAGACACGAGGCCGGGAGCCGGGCAAATGCCACATAAACTTTTTCTACAAACCGCGCAAGAAAGCCAGCAGGTCTGGCTGTTGGCGCCAGGGCTTATTGATCGCGCCCTCTGCCGCCGGCGCGCACATGGCCAGTGCACGGGCCTTGGTCGCAAGATCGGTCTCTGCATAGAGATTTGTCGTGGCGAGCGAAACGTGACCCAGCCAGGCACGGACAGTGTTGATGTCGGCGCCAGACCGTAGCAGATGGGTTGCCGCGGTGTGGCGAATCACGTGCGGGCTGACTCGCTTGCTGGCCAGCGACGGTGATTGCGCACAAGCTCTGGATGCATAGCGTTCGACCAGCGTATGGATGCCGAAGCGAGTAAGAGGCTGACCGTTGCGGTTCAGAAACAGACGCTGCTCCGGCGCGCGGTTTGCCACCAGGAACTGCAACTCATCCAAGGTATTTGGCCACAATGGACAGGCACGCCGTTTGTTACCCTTGCCGGTGATTCGAACGCATTGAGCATACCAGTCAATGGCGCTGACCCGGACCTCCGCCGCTTCGCTCGCGCGCGCCCCCGAGTTGTAGAGGAAGAGCAACAGCACGTAGTCGCGCCGACCCAGAGCGGTATGGCGATCCGGAGACGCCAGGATCGCATCCATTTCCGGTTTCTCGAGATAGGTGATGCCAGGGTGAGCCGTCTTCTTGAAGGGGATCAGCCGGATCTGTGTGCACCACGCGATGTGCTCGGGGCTGTTCTGGCCGATGAATCGAGCCAAGGCGTGAAGGCCGCCGAGGCGTTGATTGCGAGTGGCGGCGATACAGCGACGCCTCGTTTCCAGATCAGCGAGGAACTGGCGGACCAGATCTACCGACAGATCTTCGACGGTCAGTCGGTCCACCGATTTCTTGAGATGATCGCCAACGTAGGGGAGGAGCAGCGCCAGCATGTCGCGATAGCTTCTCTGGGTGTTGATAGAAAGGTTGCGCTCCTGAACCAGATAGTCGATCAGGAAACGCCGGACCCAAGGTCCGAGCAAAGCGTGGTCAGTCATGATCATTCTCCATGGCGTAACGTTCGAATCGCCGGCTTGCCTCTTGAAGCAAGTCAGGCGTCATCGTCAGATAGTGTTGTGTGGCCGACAGGTTCACGTGGCCGAGGTAGGTCGCCAGCTTGGGCAGGAGATCGTGCAGGTCTGCGCCGCTGCGATACCAGGCGACGAGCCGATGAACGGCGGCCGAATGACGCAAGTCGTGGAGTCGTGGCTGCTCTCTTGAGCCACCGTCGCGGGCAACGCCGGCGGCAGTTCGCAGGCGTCGAAAGGTGGCGCGCGCGGCAGACTTGCTCAGCGGCGCGCTGTTCCGGAAGCAGAAGAACGGCGTGTCCGCGCCGCCTGAGTGGCGGTCGTTGCGTTTGCCCACATACTCGCTCATGACATGCGTCAGATCCTTGCCCAGTGGCACAAGCCGGCTCTTGTAGAACTTCGTCCCCCGGACGATCAGGCGGGCTTGCTCGAGGTCGACATCGGCAATGTTCAGCGAGACGGCTTCGCTGATGCGGAGCCCCGCCCCGTAGAGCAGCAAGAGCAAGGCTCTGAAGACATACGCGTCGATTGGCGCTCGGCCGGTACAGGCGATGGGGACCGCGTCGAGCAGGCGCTTGAGTTCGTCGTGGGAGTAGATGTAGGGCACGAAGACGGGAGCGTCCAGCCTCGGCAGGCTGTACGGCAACGGCACGCTGCTGACCAAACCACGTGCCAGGGCGAAGCGGTAGAACCCCGAAAGCACGTGGTACTTCTTGACCCAGTACGCGCTCACCGGTCCGTTGCCGTTCAGGAAAGCGAGCACGGACTTGCCTTCAACGCTGGCCAGTGGGCCTTCACCGACGGTCCGGCAGAAGGATTTGAAGATCGCCTCCTCGGTCTCGAACTTGTATCCCAAGGCGCGCTTATGAGCGATGTACATGGAAACCTGCGCGGAGAGCGTCATAGCAGTGCCCCCAGATCGAGTTCGGCCACCTGCCGCAGCCCCGTCAGGTCGACCTTGGTATAGCTCAGGGTCGAATTGGCGCTGCGATGTCCGAGATGGTCGCCAATCTGCTTCAGGGAGAAGCCCGACGCGAGAAGGTGGCTGGCACAGGCGTGCCGCAAACAGTGCGCCCCACGTGGCGACAGGGTGAGGCCCAGGCGACTCAGATGGGCGTGCGCAACCGGCGTAATGCTCGGCGCCGACAGCGGGCGAATGGGTGCGCCGAGCGTCAAGAACAATGCCCGATGCCCGCAGCGCGGTCGCACTTCGCGCAGGTAGCGCAAGATCGCCTCGCCCACGGCGTGCAGCAAAGGATAACGCTGAGCACGACGTTGCTTGGGTCGCGTGATGTGGATCGACTCGCCTTCCCAATCCAGATCGTCCAGCCGCAACGCCGCGACCTCGCCTCGCCGCAGGCCGTAGACCGCGAGCAACATCAGGATGGCGTGGTCGCGAATATCTGCCGGTCGATCACCGCTTGTGGCGACAAGGAGGCGCTGGACGTCGTCCCAGCCTGGGCCTTCCGGGATACCTTCACGGGTATAGAGCCGCGGCGATTCGATGACCGCAGTGATTCCCGAAGGGCACCACCCGCGGGCTTCGGCGAAGGCGAAGAAGCTGCGCAACGAACTGGCCAACGCGGCCAAAGAGGCACGTGTCCAACCTTTCTTACTCTTCGACTCAATGAAGGCGTCGACATCGGCAACGGTAATCGCGCTCAACGTATCCCGGGGCGGGCACAGTCCGGCAAAGAACCAGGTCAGGCGCTCACAACGCGTGCTGATCGTCACTGGCGACAGGCCTCGTTCGTCGCGCATATAGCAGGCAAAGGCGTCAATCTGAGCCATGAAGGCGTTCGGTGCCTCTTCGGTCTGCTGAAGGCAGTCCAGGTATCGCAGCCATTCCGTCGCGAAGTGGATAAACATCTGGCGTGTCCACACCGAGTCCTCGGTACGGATGGGCTGATGCCTCAACCGTCGTCGGCAGTCCGCAGCGCGCTCAATGTCCTGCGTACTGACCTTCCCATGCTCAAGGTCAAGGCCCTCTGCGACGGCCAGGAGTACCCAAGCGATCTTCTGCAGCATCGAGCGTGAGTAACCATCGTTGGCACATCGGTCGAGAAATTGTTCTCGCGCTTCCGCAAGCGGGCCTTCCCGGTAGCGCGCCAGCGCCGTGGGGCGCTTGAATAGCTCTTCAATCATGATCGATCTCCGTCTTCAACAAGATGGACGATCATCGTGATCCTGATCCGCGCAAACTTATGTGGCGTAAATTTGACCGACCGCCCGCAACCAAGCGGGGTGCCGGATTCGTCGCCACATATTTCTGAGCGCCACATACTGGTAATTACGTGGCCGGCCACGTAATTACCAAAACGCCAAGCAAGAGTCCTTCTGGGGCCGTGTCGAAGGGCGCCTGATGGCCATGCTGGAAGGCGAGGACTCGCTGACGCTCGATCTCCTCAATCAGGCGACCCAAGCCTGGGTCGAACAGGAATATCACCGCACGCGCCATGCCGAGATCGAGACAACGCCGCTGACGCGTTATCTTGCCGGCCCGAATGTCCGTCGCGATTGCCCGACGACGGAAGTGCTATCTGCCGCATTCCGTATCGAAGTGGCGCGCCGGCAACGACGCTCCGATGGCACGGTGAGTCTGGCCGGAGCACGCTTCGAGATTCCCGCCCGTTATCGCCATCTCACCGTGCTTCACCTGCGTTACGCCCGCTGGGATCTGACACGGGTCGATCTGGTCGATCCGCGTAGCGGTGGGCTTCTTTGCCCGGTCAAGCCACTCGACAAGTCGGCCAACGCCGATGGCCAGCGCCGGCGCCTGACGCCGGTGACCCCCGATCTGTCGCCGCTACCGTCGTCGGGCCTGGCGCCCTTGCTCCGCCAGTTGCTCGCCGATTACGCCGCCACCGGCCTGCCGCCTGCGTACTTGCCACCCCTCGACCAGGACCCCGCATGAACCAGAAACTCCTTGCCCTGTATGGGCTGAAGTGGAATCCCTTCTCCCCGGATTTGCCGACCGAGGCGATCTACGTGCCGCCCCGGATCGAGAATTTCTGTTGGCGGATCGAGCAGGCCCAGATCCGCGAGGGGGGCTTTGCGATGATCCATGGCGACCCGGGTACCGGCAAGAGCGTTGCTTTGCGCCTCCTGGCGGAGCGTCTCGCGCGCTTGCCCGATATCACGGTGGGCGCGATCAATCACCCGCAGAGCAACCTCGCCGACTTCTATCGCGAGATGGGCGATATCTTTGCTGTGCCCCTGCGCCCGCATAACCGCTGGGGTGGCTTCAAGGCCTTGCGCGAGGTCTGGTTCGCGCATCTGGAGACGACGCGAAGACGCGCGGTGCTGTTGGTCGACGAGGCGCAGGAGATGAGTCCGCCGGTGCTCTGCGAACTACGTCTTCTGGCCAGTGCGCGGTTCGATTCACAGCCGCTTTTGTGTGTGGTACTGGCGGGCGATGCGCGCCTGATCGAGAAGCTGCGGCGCGAGGAACTGATCCCGCTGGGCTCGCGTATTCGCACCCGGCTCGCCACCGAACACGCCAGCCGCGAGGAGTTGCTCGCCTGCCTGAGCCATCTGCTCGCCGGCGCCGGTAACGCCAGTCTGATGACACCGGCGCTGCAACACACGCTGTGCGATCACGCCGCAGGAAATTACCGCATCCTGACGACGCTCGCCGCCGAACTGCTCGCCGCCGCGGCGCAGCGTGACCTTCCCCAACTCGACGAGAAGCTTTATCTGGAGGTCTTTGCCCAACCCGAGAGGCCGGCGCCACGGCGTGCGGTGGCGGGTCGCTGATTTCGAGGCTGACGATGTCCTTCGCTGCTTCGAATCCCGCGCTGGTGCGCCAATCGATGGCTTCTTGAGATGTTGGCAAATCCCTCGAACCGCGCTCGGAAGGGGGTCACGGGGACCGTGGAATAAATGCGGCATGTTTCATCGCCGCGTTTATGCCGCGAAAGCCCCTTGACGCCCTGGAGGGCGCCGACGCTCAAGGCAGTTGTCGGGGATGGGGGTTTTACATCCCCGACGGCTGCCTCACGGCGAGTGCGGGGTCTGGGGCAGAGCCCCAGGGTTTCGCCGTCTGCGCCGCTCTTGCCCGACTCGCGTCAATGATCGGGCAGCACTTGATGCGTGATGCATATCTGTCGCAGCCATCACCGTACGTGAACATCGGAACATCAAATCGGCTGACCGCACTCAGGTGGTCTTCTCGACACACTAACGGATTCCGCCTTTCATGATCTGCGCGGCGTCACGTTTGACGACGGGGGCGCTGTACGTGGTCGACCAATTTGGCGGTAGCGGGCGGATCCTGCGGGTCGCGTTGAACGGCGCGGAGCTTCCGGAGCCGGCAACTCTCCTGCTGACCTTGCTTGGCATGGTCGGGCTTCCTGTAGCACGGCGGCGGAAAACTCTGGTTTAGTGTCCACGTAGGACGAGCATCTCCTGTCTTCTTCCCTGAGACTAGACTAATCAAGCCAACTTTTTCAGTTAGTCCTCAGCTCCTAAATGGCAGAAACGTCAAAGCACACGTGAAGAAATGTCATTGTAGTACGTATTGAAGCATATTCTAGCAAAGTCCGGAGAAATCAAAATGATTGCCAAGAAACTTCTCGGTTGCAGTCTTGCAGCAGTACTTGCTTGGGACGTTAATGCGACAGTTGTTACCTATGAGACTACTAGTCTTGGAGCAGGGGCATGGCAATATGATTACTCAGTGACCAATAACACGCTGCTTTCCCCCATCGAGGAAGTCACCATTTATTTCTCCTTAGACCTCTACTCCGACCTGTTGTCTGTTGGTCAGCCGTTGAACTGGGGCAATGTTGTAGTGCAGCCTGATCCAAGCGTACCTGCGGATGGATTCCTTGATTCCCTGACGCTTTCGGCTGCCATCCTGCCTGGGCAGACCCTCGCGCCATTCTCCGTTCAGTTTACGTGGCTCGGTAGTGGGGCGCCGGGGTCGCAATTCTTTGAGGTCGTCGATCCTGTCACCTTCACCGCCATGGACTCAGGTACCACGACAGTTTTTTTTGCCGTCGCTCAGTGTGTCGGAACCCGGGACGATACCTCTTGCCGTGCTTGGCTTTGCGGTCCTGTTGCAGTTATCGCGGAATCGCGGGTTATCTAACCCTTGACTTGCTGCTATGAGAAAACCATCATGAAAAAGCTTTCCTCCACGATCAAGGCGTTTCTCAGCTTCCCTTGGATACTGCTTGGACTAAGTGCTGCGAGCCCGACGGCCTCGGCCGCGCCATTTGTCGAAAGCTACACGCTGGTATCGAGTGTTCGGTCTGGACGAACCACTTTTGATTATACCTATCGCCCCCTAGTAAGAGTGGATAGCAATTCGTACCGCAGCGCAACATTTGTTGCCACAAGCAGGAACCCAGCAACTCAGGTAGTAAAAGGCTCGATCAACCTGGGCGATCTCGATGCCGGCAAAGTAGTGCTCGCGCCCGACACCTTCACAATTCGCCAGGATCGCCTCGTTCCGTTCGATCGCGCAGCTTTGGACTTTTCCTTCTCTGGAACGATGGTCAGCAAGGATTCGGGCGCGTCCGGCCTGAGTGTCGGCAAAGTCGCGTTTCTGGAGCAAGGGGGGCGTCCGGGGCATGAAGTCCTGTTGCCAATTCAAGGTGCGGACCCACAGGCTGGACAGGCGATGCCAGTGGCTGTGGACATCTACGGACCGGCTGTTTCAGGCGCTACTTATCGCCTTCTGGACTCGCATGGTCTGCCGCTCGCCAGCGGTCCGTTGAGCCAGAACTCTGATGCTCCTTCAACATCTCCGCGCTATTTTGCGAAAGTGGAAGTGCCGAACCAGCCATTCAAGATTGAGGTTTCTGCGGTTGGGCAGAGCGCCAGCATCTTCGCTTGGTTGTCGACACTATATACACCGACTCCAACCACGCTGCGGATTGAGCCGTCCACAGCAATTTTGTCCAAGAGCCAAACAATACCAGTGATCTTGCGGCTGGCATCCTTCGGCGCCACGCCTAGTGGGTACACCGTGCGGCTGCAGCTGCCGCCCGGTTTTCGCGGCGCCACTGGGCCATGGACCGTTAACCTGGCATCCGGAGCGACGGTAGGCATCCCGACCTCTATTACCGCCCCCCCAACAGGTGATGCATTTTCCCGTTACACCCTGGTGGCCGAAGCCACAGCAACGACGGAAGCCACGCCGAGCGTGTCATCTGCATTAGACATTGAAGTGGAGTAGACTGATGAATCTCGTCAATGTGCTGTCTCCCTTGAGAATTGTTGCGTGTGCTTTTCTCATACACGTGTGCTTGGCACCCGGTGAAGCATCAGCCTTCGGGGTGAAAAAATTGTTTGGCTTGCCGGGCACCCCAAATCACGAGCTAATTACAAGGGCGGGCCTTACCGGGGTGATGCCTCTGCATCTCTCCAGTGGACAAGTGGTGATGTTCACACCCGCGGCGATAACACAAATTGCTGACGCGAACGTTTCCACAGATTCGGTCTATGCGGTTTTCCCAAGTCGCCATTTCGACGAAGAGTCGTTTGGCGGTGGACAGAGCCTATTGGTCAGCGAGCGCGATGAAATCGTTCGCAAGCTTATACTTGCTAAAGACGATGGCGATGAGGCGCGGCATTTGCTTGGGAGGGCCCTCCATACTTTGCAGGATTTTTATGCTCACTCGACATGGGTAGAAGTCGGGCACACGGGGACGGCCCCGTTGGGGCAGCGTGGTATTAGCATCCCACACGCCGATCTCTTTACCCATGTTTGCGACCGTTTCGGAGTACTCAGCGGACGAGCATTGACTAGTGACTACTGGACTTCCAGTAATTTGCTGGGTTGGAAAGATTATGATTTGGTTATTGCTCTTGGGACTGGGGTGCACAAGTGCGGTCACGGCAATGGAGATAAATGCAATGATCCGACTAAATGCCCAGGCGATTTTGACAAGGACGGTCACTTGCTAACAGATGCAGGCGGAATCAACAAAGATACGGATGAAAGAGCGCATTTTGTTGAGGCACTTCTCCTTGCTCGTGAGTCGTCCGCCGAATACGTCGAGCACATCCTCTCGGACGTTGGCACTGATATGGATGCAACGGTTAGAAAATGCAAACTAATGGGGCAGTCGTGCTACATTCTTTTTCTTCAGAAGGGCGCTATTGGAAGCGGAACGATAGTTGTCTCGGATCCTCCCGCGATGGATATAAACAAGAGTTGCGGGGTCGATTGCTCGTTGGTTGTAAGAAGCGGAACGCTTATTACTTTGGAAGCGAAGGCGGATCCAGGTTTCGAGTTTCTTGGGTGGAGCGAGGACTGCGCCGCGCAAGGAACAACGAATCCAGTTCGAGTAACGTTCTCTAGCCTAACGTTGTGCAAAGCCAACTTTGGGGTCCTGCCAACTGTCCATTTCAAACCGTATGGGTCACATAATGTAGCCGGTGGCCCGTTTTACGTGGAACTAGTTGATGCAGCAGCGCTTTCTCCGATAACGGCTTCTCAAGATGTTACGGTTACTGTTCTACGACAGGTTTACACCTGTGACCCACCCAGACTTCGGTTTTCGAGCAATCGCGTAATAGCAATCCCGGCTGGACTTTCCGTGTCCGCTGACTTGACAGGCTATGTGGCGGGTCGCGATCCACTTTGCTCTCCTAGCCTGCCGGCAAGAACAGATTTGATTATTATGGAGGCAACACTCGGGACGCGAAAGCTCACGATTGATAGCGTTCCGGAAGCCCAGAGGAAAGTATTTATAACGAGATAGGTCGATGGCGTTGGTGCACTATTAGCAAGTGCTAATGCATATCCTTACCTGATTAGCAATGAACCTCAGCCATCCGAATCGTACCCTCGGGCTGCGCGCCACAGCGAGCTGCGGCGACAAGCAAGCGCTCGTGCAGCGTCCTGAGGTCGAATCGGCGGTTGAAGCGGTAGGCAAATGCGGCCAAGTAGCGGGCGGCATACTTTCGGAAGGCGAATGCATGGTAGCTGCCGGTCAAACTGGTCTTGAGATTGCCGAGGACGGTGTTGACCCACTGGAACTCGGGCAATTCTTTTGGCTTTCGTCCCGCGACGACGGTGGGCTGATGCACACACCCGGCCTCGGTGACCGCGCTGAAACAGGCCAGGCCATCGGAACATACGGTGCTGCCCACGGCCAAGTTCGTGCTGGCCCACACGGCAATCGCCTTGAGGGTGAAACCGGGCACTGGCGAGAGCTTGACGCGCAAAGGATGGCCCTCATCGCTGAGCGAGACGGCGGCCACGAAAGGGACTTTGTTCTCGCAGCCGCGCCCGGCTTTCCCGCCGCTACGCTCGCCGCCGAGGTAGGCATCATCGACCTGGACCTGGCCGCTGAGAACATAGCGCTCTTCGCGTGCAGCCATGGCGTGCATCAGTTTGTGATGAATGAGCCACGCCGTTGGATAACTCACGCCCAGGTGTCGTTTGAGCGCGAGCGCCGACAATCCGGTCTTGGCCTGGCTAATCAGGTAGATGGCAAGGAACCAGATCGTCAGCCCAAGCTTTGTACCCTGGAAAATGGTACCGGCAATCAGCCAGGTTTGATGACGGCAGGCGTTGCACTGGAACATCTTGCGGTTCGCACCGCGCAGAACACAATGCGCCGACGTACCGCAGCAAGGACAGCGAAAGCCCTCTGGCCAGCGAGCCCTCTCAAGAGCCGCTTCGCACCGGGACTCGGAACCATACTGTACAAAAAATTCTGGCATCGACAGGCCTGGCTGGAACTGAATTCGATTCATCGGCATGGTGCTCTCCTCTGGGCAGTAACTGTACGTGCGTACAGTATATCCTGCCTTCAGGCTCTGGGAGCACGCATGGCTGAGGTTCATTGCTAATCAGGTATCCTTATACACAACTCACCCCGAAGCCGCCTCACGGATGAACTAAAGGCCGACGACGCAGTCCATGACGCGCTGCAACCCGATCCAGATGGTTTTGACGCCCGGCTCGCCGTCACCTTTGCGCGCCAGGAAGCCGCCGAGCATGGCCACCAATCGTAGGATCTGGCTGAGAGTTGGTGGGTCAGCCGGAGGCTTCTTCTTGTTGAGGAGATAGGCGGCCTGCCATTCATCTTGGTCGAAGAACAAGTCGGCGAGTCAATCGGGGACAGACCACGTCTTCTTGACCGATCCACGGTGCCCGCCACCCCCGTAATAGTTCGATGGCTTGCCCCGTGTCCTTTCGGCGCTGGAGAAACGAAGACAAATCGCTTTCGCTTCAAGCCTGAATGCTGAACCTTGCTCGAACAGAGACTTGGGCAGGCCTGATTGGCGGATGATGGATTGAAGCGTCCCGATGCGGATTTCGTCGTGCAGCGGGACCGGTGAGTGCGGTCAGCCGATCTGATGTTCCGATGTTCACGTACGGTGATGGTTGCGGCGGATATGCGCCACGCATCAATTGCTGCTCGATCATTGACGAGGGTCGGGCAAGAGCGGCGCAGACGACCAGATCCTGGGGCTCTGCCCCAGACCGCGCACTCGCCGTGAGGCAGCCGTCGGGGATGTAACCCCCATCCCCGACAACTGCCTTGAGCGTTGGCGCCCTCCAGGGCGTCAAGGGGCTTTCGCGGCATAAACGCGGCGATGAAACGTGCCGCATTTATTCCACGGTCCCCGTGACCCCCTTCCGGCCGCAGTTCGAGGGATTTACCAACACCCACGAATAGAGCGATCGGCGCGCCATCGAGGGATTCGAAGTGCCGAAGGACGTCGTCAGTCTCGAAATCAGCGACCCGCCACCGCACGCCGTGGCGCCGGCCTCTCGGGTTGGGCAAAGACCTCCAGATAAAGCTTCTCGTCGAGTTGGGGAAGGTCACGCTGCGCCGCGGCGGCGAGCAGTTCGGCGGCGAGTGTCGTCAGAATGCGGTAATTGCCGGCGGCGTGATCGCACAGCGTCTGCTGCAGCATCGGAGTCATCAAACTGGCGTTGCCGGCACCGGCAAGCAGATGGGTCAGGCAGGCGAGCAACTCCTCTCGGCTGGCGTGTTCGGTGGCGAGCCGGGTGCGAATGCGCGAGCCCAGTGGGATCAACTCCTCGCGTCGCAGTTTCTCGATCAGGCGCGCATCGCCCGCCAGCACGACACACAAGAGCGGCTGCGAATCGAAACGCGCACTGGCCAGAAGCCGCAGCTCGCAGAGCACCGGCGGACTCATCTCCTGCGCCTCGTCGACCAACAGCACCGCGCGTCTTCGCGTTGTCTCCAGATGCGCGAACCACACCTCACGCAAGGCCTTGAAGCCACCCCAGCGGTTATGCGGGCGCAAGGGAACGGCAAAGATGTCGCCCATCTCGCGATAGAAGTCGGCGAGGTTGCTCTGCGGGTGATTGATCGCACCCACCGTGATATCGGGCAAGCGCGCGAGACGCTCCGCGAGGAGGCGCAAAGCAACGCTCTTGCTGTTAATTCGCGCCTTTATAAGGCCATTTCGGTGGCGGCGTAATGAGGCCACCGGACTCGCGGCGCAATGAGGCCAGAGCAATCGCGGCGCAATAAGGCCACATAGAAGGCAAGTAGAGCTGGTTTCGGACTTCCAATTGCGTAACCTCTGGCAATTTTGCCGGGGGCAGGCGCAATGGCTAACAGGAAGTTCGAAATGTACGAAATACGACAAATGATTCAACGCCTGCGACTTGGCGAGAGCAATCGGGCGGTTGCCCGAGCGCAGCAGGTCGGGCGCGACACGGTCGCGCGCGTGCGAGAGATCGCCGCCGCGCAGAACTGGCTGGAGGCGACGAGCCCGCTGCCGGATGACGCGACGATCGCGCGCTACTACCAGGCGGCGGGCGGCGGGGCGGTCAAGAACGCGAGCCACCTGTCCACTGTGGAGCCCTTTCGCGAGAAAGTTATCGAGTGGCATCGTCAGGGCATTGCCGTGAGCAGCATCCGCCAGGCACTGGCCCGCCAGTACGGCTACGGCGGCAGCGTGCATGCCGTCTATCGCTTCCTGCGCAGCGAAGCCGCCCCCACCCCCGTGGCCACCGTGATGCTCGACTTTGCCGTCGGCGAACAGGCACAGGTCGACTTCGGTTCGGGACCGCTGATCACCGACCGACATTCCGGCGAGGTATTCAAGACCTGGTTCTTTGTCATGACTTTGTCGTGGAGCCGGCACCAGTATGCTGAAGTGGTGCGCAACCAGAGCGTCGAAACCTGGCTCGCCTGCCACCGGCACGCCTTCGAGTGGTTCAACGGCGTCCCGCGCAAGGTCCGGATCGACAACCCGAAGTGCGCGATCACGCGCGCCTGCTACTACGAGCCGACGGTGCAGCGTGCCTACGCCGAACTCGCCCTCGGCTATGCCTTTGTAATTGACCCCTGTCCGGTCGCCGACCCGGCCAAAAAGGGTCGCGTGGAGTCGGGCGTGAAATATGTCAAGGGCAACTTCATGCCGCTACGCGAGTTCCATGGCCTGGCGCACGCGAATGCGCAATTGCAGGAATGGGTTCAGAGCGAAGCGGGCAATCGCCTGCACGGCAGTACGCGCGAGCGGCCGCTCATGCGCTTCAACGAAACCGAGCAGGCGCTGCTGCAGCCGCTACCCGCCGTCGCGCCGACGTGCCCGACCTGGGCCAAGGCCAAGCTGCACGGCAACTGCCACGTCCAGCATACGTACTGCCACTACTCGGCGCCGTTTCGCCTGATCCACCAGACACTGTGGTTGGAGATCACGCCGGATGCCTTGCGCATCTACCATGAGCACGAGTTGGTGGCGATCCATCCGCGCTTGTTCAAAGCAGGTACGCGGTCGACCGTTGAGGATCATCTGCCACCCGAAGCCCAGGCGTACTTCATGCGCGATCCACAGTGGTGCTTGACCCAGGCCACGGCAGTCGGGCCGGCCTGCCGGGCGGTCGTCGAGAGCCTGTTCACCAAGCGTGTGCTCGACCAGCTGCGCGCCGTTCAGGGATTGCTGCGACTGGCCGATCAGTTCGGTCGCGGTCGACTCGACGCGGCGTGTAGCCGCGCGCTGAACTTTGGGACGCCGAGCTATCGCACGATTAAGCAAATTCTCAAGGCTCATTATGGGTTTCGGGTTGTTAGCTGAGGAGCAACCCCAAGAGGGATTCGAGAAGTCGCTTTCCGCGATTTTTGGCGTTGTGAACGAACTCGAAGAAGCCGAGGTAGAGAGGAAGACTTTCCTGGGAGATCCCGCGGTGAGGCCGCAGCCAGGAGCGCAGCAAGGACCAGAAGCCCTCGATGGTGTTGACGTGAACCTCGTGGAAGCCGTCGCCGTCTTCATCGCGGGCGTACTCGCGGGCGCTGTGGCAGACGGTCTTGTGATTGTAGCCCCACTCAGGCAGGCGGCCGTAGATGTCATACTCGTCGGTCAGCACTAGGGTGCCCGGCGCGATGGTGGCCTGGATCAGCGGTTGTATCATGACTTGGCGGACGTTTTCGAGCATGCGGATGACGACTTGACCGCCGCGCTGGATCATGCCGAAAACCGGAGGCTTCTCCTTGGCAAGCGTGCCGCGACCGCGAGCCCCCTTCAGGCGGTTTCTGCGGCCCTTACGGTGTTTTTTTTTACTGCCAAAGGATGTCCCTTGTGCCCCGCCACCACATAGACCTCGTCACACTCAACGGTTCCCTGGAGCTCTGGGGCGGGCTTGCGACTGACTACCCCTTCTCGAAGTTGGGTCGCCATCTTCTGAACGTCGTCCTTGTTGAGGCCCAGTTCCTTGCCGATTTGCGTGTTCGACAGGTTCAACCCCATGAAATACAAACACAAGATCCAAGTGCGCAAGGGTAGGTGATGCCCTTCGAAGATCGTGTCGGTTAAGTCGTCAAAGTACCTTTCACAGGACTTACAGCGGTACCTCTGGCGATGTTCCTGAGTCTCATCGCGACCAAACTTGATAACGTGCTCGTCCGCACAATGCGGACAGCGAACACCCTCTGGCCAGCGCAGGTCCCGAACGACTTCGAAGCACTTGGCATCGTTGATAAGGTCCTGGATTTTAACCAGCCCAGTGCTGGCAGTGTGCGTCGTGTACATGCCCCTTTCTCCTAGGTGTTCCTTCCCAGGAGAGCATACGGAATTCCTTGGGCGTTGTCTAGTGCGCCTCTAGCCTCGCTTTCGTTGCGCACCAACCTGGAATCCATAATGAGCCATTCTCAAGACCGGACTCGACCAGCAGCCCGAGTTGATCGATGCGCCGACGCTGGAAGCGCCCTATCTGAGTGGCGATCACTTCCGCCACCAATCCTCCGATCTGTTGCATTGAGCCGCCGCACGGCGTGCCGCTCCTTGCTCATCCATTATCTATCTGGAATCCTCTCATGAATCCCATGCTCCCACTTGAACCCCTGCTCAAGCAACTGCGCCTGTCCGGCATCCTCGACTCGCTCGAAGCGAGAAACCGTCAGGCGATCGAGGCCAAGCTGGCTTACACCGACTTCCTGGCGCTGCTGGTCGAGGACGAAGTCGCCCGTCGTGATCAGCGCCAGTTTGCCCAGCGTCTGAGCAAGGCGCAGGTGGTCGGCGACAAGACGCTGGAACGTTTCGATTGCAGCCACAGTCCGTCGGTCAATCACGCGCTGATTGCCGAGTTGGCGACCTGTCGTTTCGTCTTCGAACATGCACCGGTTCTGATCGCCGGCCCGACCGGTACGGGCAAGTCTCACCTGGTCCAGTCGCTCTGCCATTGCGCACTGCGCGCCGGCCATGAGGTGCTGTTCATCTCGCACGCCAAGCTGCTGGCCCAGCTGCATGCGGCGCGGGCGACCGACTCTTTTGCGCGCAAGCTGCGCCAGCTGGCACGGGTCGATGTGCTGGCGATCGATGACTTCGGGCTACGCCCCATGCGCTCGCCGCAGGATGAGGATTTCCATGACCTGATTGACGCCCGTTATGAGCGCACGACCACCTTGTTGACCAGCAATTTGCACTTCGACGAGTGGGGCGCGGCGTTTCCCAACGAATAAGGATAGATCGTGCGCAGCCACGATCTATCCTTATTCGTTAGGCGGGTATGTGACTGAACTTCGTGACTCGTTTTCGTGGAAGCGAAGAATACCCCGCGCTACCCGGACCATCAAGGAGATCTGGTGTGGAGCAAAACGACCTGACAACCCCTTGAACGAAGGTTAGCGTAACCCTAGAAATAGCTTGTGCCACTGGGCGTCCTATTTCTTCAAACCGTAGCCCGACAGCAGCTTTCCGTTATTTTCAGCATAAGGGGAAATTTCAACGGGCAGTCCTGCCGCCGATGCCTCAATTGTGTCAGCCAGTACGCAAATCCGATTTTCCCCTTGGGAAATCAGTAATTCGATGGCTTGTTGCAAGAAACGGTTTGAACTGTAAGCGTCCTCAAAAGATAAGCGAACTTCGAATTTGCCGACTTTCCCGATTTGCCGAATCGCATGGGGATCCGAGGATGAATCCACCGCCATACCCTCGGGAAAGGGTAGATAGTTCACCCGATGGGCCGGCCAAAGCAATTCGCCGCAATAGCGAAAGCCATCCGTGGCATTGGCGGCAAGATCCCAACCCATTACTGCCATTAGTATGGGTACAAGCAGGCGTGTCGGTTTCATAGCAGGTTGACGAGCAAATCCACTCGAACCGAAGCCAGGATGTAGCGACAGAGCGCATGCACCGTGACTATCTCCCCTTTAGACCCGCGAAAGTAGACCATCCGCGAGAGCTTCGGCGATTTTCTGTCGATTGGCTTCGCGCGTGGAATTGGAAGGTACGATCCGAAACAGATCCTCCACTTCCTTTGTATCCATGAACTCGATTTCCACAAGACAGGCGCGACAAGGGTGGGTGGATGTGGAATTTCCCAAAGCTACGTCGTTGAGAACGCCTAGAGCCTGTTCCTTAAAGCCCTTACCGAAGGTGCGATCATAGTTTTTGAGCGTCTTAGTTGCCGGATCAACCTCTTGCATGGCCTTGAGAACCCTGTCCTGTATGGCGGCGGCCAGCTGCCGATCTTCCGCCGGATTGACATTAACGGTGCCAATGAGGGTTTCGACGCCGCGCACATCCTTCTCCCCGGGCTTCTCAGTGAAGCCGTTGAAATGAATCGCTAAGAATAGCTTGGCGCCTTTATCTTTGGCGACATTGGCACGAGCGGATAGTCCTAGGTTGATGTCGGTTTCCCGTGTCAGAAAGACCTTGACGTTCTTTCCAGTCGCCAGAGCCTTGGAAAGGAGCGCCGTCTTAGTGCGCTTGGCGATGTCCAGAGTCCAGTTCTTCTCAAGCTCACCAGAAGGGGAAACCGCATTATTAGGACTGCTGCCGCCCACTTTAGACGTTCCGCCGTGGCCTGGATCGATTACGACGACGACCGGAGCGCCCGGCACGCGCGGCAGCGCGGGCGTCGTGGGGGCCGCCGTAGCGGCATTGAGTCTATCCGTAGCCTCCTTCACTAAGGCACGCACCTGCTTGACGTACTCGTCTCCGGCAGGATTGAAGATCGGGCCTATGAAACCTATAAATGCATCAGGTCCTTCCGTAGCCTTTCCTTCCCAGCCTTTGTAAGGCTTGCGGGTGAGGAATTTCCAATACCCCACGATAAAGTCCTTGAGGCTCGAGAACTTGCAGTAGAAATCAACACCGTCGTGCGCTTCGAATTTTACGGGCGTAGCGAATCCAACCATTTCATCCCGCCATTTCAGGCCGGCAAAGTTGAAATGCTGGATAGCCAGCTGGGATTCGCCCCGACCGGATTCGAGAATCCATTGAGCAAGCGTCATTGGTTTCAAATCAGGAAAGGCAATCTCCATAGACTTATAAGTGGAAACGAGCTGGTCGAACAAAGTAGACATAGATCACCTCAAGTTAAAAAAGGACAGGATAAAACACCCTCATATTCGCCGAGCCTAACGGAGGGTAGCCAGACGCGGTTGCCCGCGCCCAGCCCCAGAAAGTTCACCCAAAAACCCCATCGATCACATGCTTACAAAATTGGGGTATGACTACGTCGTGTAAGATTGGGAGCATTGGTCGCCGACTGGGTTTTTGGCGGATTTACAATCGAGGCCCCTAGAAGAATAGAAAATCCAACTGTACCATCAAGAGTATATGAGCCTCTATCAAGGGGCGTCAATCTCGAGTTTCGCCCCGGTGGCTCTTGAAAGCTCCTTAAAATTCAACTGAATCCCGCCTCGCTCAGCGCCCGTGGTCATCCGCCTGGCCGGTCCGCCCGGGCGGATGACCACTGGCATGAGTCGTCCCACGACGGGCGATGACAACTCGTCTTGCTTCAGTCTGGACCTTGCGCATTGGCACCCACCAGGCAATGCGCTGGTCGAATTCATAGTCCGGCACCGGTTGGGGCTCGCTTCGTCCTCACCCATGGTGGCGCCCTGCATCTCCCAGAGCGGGGGCGCACGGGCTCTCATCAGGCGTGGCGGGCGACGCGACTGTGGACCGCTTCATCTTCCCCCGGTACTTCCTCTGTCCCCTCGGACGACCGACCTGGCGCAGCGGTCGCGGCTGCCGCCGGCGTACCGTCTGGCACGCCGGCGAGCGCAGTGACCTGCCCCCGCAGCGACGCGTTGGGTGCCAGCACCCCGTAGTAACGATGGCGATGCCGGCGCGGCGGAGGAATCAGCGCCGCCCGTTACGCTTGGGCGCTGCTGCTCGCGCGGATCCATGAGGTCTTTCCGCTCGTCTGTCCACGCTGCGGCGGCGGGATGCGAATCATCGCCTTCATCACCGACGCCGGTGCCGTGTACGACATCCTGACCCATCTGGGCGAACCGACCTCGCCGCCACGACTGATGAGAGCCCGTGCGCCCCCGCTCTGGGAGATGCAGGGCGCCACCCTGGGCGAGGACGACCCCCAGGCTCAGTCGGTGCCGGAGTACGAATTCGACCAGCGCGTCGCCTGGTAGAGGTGTTGGGGAGCGTGCAGGCGCACAAGCGCAAAGCTCGAAGCCAGACGGGCTGCCATTGCCCGTCGTGAGAGGACTCGTGCCTGCGGTCATCCGCCGGGGCGGTCCGCCCCGGCGGATGACCGCAGGCACTGAGCGGCCGGAATTCAGAGGACTTTTCAGGGGCTTCCGGGTCCCAATTCGAAATTGACGCTGCTTGATGAAGGCTCATATACTCTCGTCGGTGCCGTTGGATTTCTTATCCTTGGGACGCCATATTTGCCGGGAGAGGGCCGGCGCAGCGGGAGACCGGTCAGGCAGTCTGGAGCTTGCCGGAGGCGGAGACGCTGATCTTGTTTCCATAGGAGTCCTGCTTGCTGTCCCCGTCGAGCAGCACGGACTGGCCGCCGACCTGCAGCTTGGTGTCGCCGGCGGTGAGCGTCACCGTGGAGGAGCCGGGCGGCAGGGCCGTTCCGGATGCATTGGCGCCGGTCCAGCCAAAGCGCTGGCTTGCGCTCAGCGCGACTGGCGCGCCGCCCACCGTCACCTTGGCGCCGGTCGTCACGTCGGGTGCGCCAGCTTTCGTCCAGGCGCCGCTCTGCGCGCCGAAATCGGTGGCGCCGGTTGAGGACGGCGTCGACGAGATATCCGCCTTCACCGCGACCGGCTTGGTCACAGCCGGCCGCCCAGTTTGATCAGCGTCTTGGCGATGCCGCCCAGCGCGCCCGCCTCGCCGGTATTGCCACCCAGCGCCCGCGTCAGCGCTGCCGGGTCGGCGGTCGCCAGCTTGCCGACGGTGTTGATGCCCGCCTTGGTGAGCGCGGCTGCGACGCCGGTATCGAGCGTCTTGAGCGAGCTCACTGCCACATTGGCTGGCGCGACGCTGGTATGCAGGCCCAATGTGCCGATCAACGTGGCATCGTTGAGGCCACTCGTCACGATCGTGTCGACATGGGTATTGATCACGCTGTCCTCCAGCGCGCCGAGGCCGGCGAAGCGGGTGTCGGCGTCCAGCGTCTTGAGCGTTTCGGCCAGCGTGCTCCCATCCAGCAACGGGTCCGTGCCGAACTGGTCGAGCAGGTCCTTCACAGCAAAGCCCTGCGGGAAGGCACGTTCCACATCAGGCCCTTTCTCGGCAACATAGCGGGTGAAGTTGGTGACGTCGGCCATGTCCGAGGGCGTGAAGGTGGGCTTGACCGCATCGCCCTTGGGCGAGTCGACCAGCACCATGCCGAAATTGGTGCGCCACACGTCCATCGCCTTGCCGTGCAGCGTCATCGTGTCGATGCGCGTTCCTTCCACGCCCTTGATGAGCGCCTCATTGGGATTGTCGGCGTTGATGAGGATCTTGTCCTTATATTTGTCGTAGGGATTGATGACGGGACCGGGATTGGGGCCGGTGGGCACGACCGGATTCACCTCATAGGGGAAATAGGGATAGTAGGGATAATAGGTGCCCGGATTGACCGGCGTGACAGTGCTGTCGATCTTGTCGTTGCAGCACTCGTAAATATCCTTGTTGATCGTATTGAGCTGATCGCGGATCTCGACCAAGGCGGTCGAGACCGAGCCGCGCAAGCCTGCCAGGCACTGGAAGGCATGTTCCAGGTCAGTGTTGATCCTGTCGAGATCGGCCTTGAGCGCGTTGAAGCGGATGTTGAAGCCCTCGACCCCGCCGGCCTGGACCAGATCCTCGCCGTCGCGCCAGTCCTGATGATCGAAGGTGCGGGCGAAGGCGGCCGTGCAGGTCGGCGCGGTCGAGGCGACGGTGGCGCCGGCCGAATAGCTGAACGTGCGCAGGCTATAGTGGAAGATGCCGGTGATCTTGTCGTTGATCTTGACCTTGGCTTCCTGGGCGATGTCCATCGAGTTGATGAGATTCGTGAACTGCACATAGTTGATGGTGCCGTCAGCCATTGGAGTCTCCCGGAGTGGATGGTGCGATCGGCCGTGCGAAACGGTCCTGGCGATAGCGGCGGAAACTGCGCGCCGCGCTGAGATTGAGGGCGGCCTGCGGCGCCGCTGGATCGAGCCGGACATGGCGCTGGCGGATGCGCCAGCTGTTCACCGCCACGCCGAGCGGGCGCAACAGCAGGAGCAGGTTCATCATCCGCTCGTAAGCGGTGTAGTCGATCTCGGTACCGAGCGGCAACGCGGGGCGGATTTCCATCGGGTCCGGCTGGTCGAGACGGCGATAGCTCATCAGCGCCACGCACCACAGGCCCGGTGTGCTGGCGGATATGGTATAGGTCTCGGCGCTGTCGCTCCCGAATGCGCCACCGGTGCCGGTGCTGAGGTCCGCCGTGCCCCAGCGGCGGGCGAGGGTGCGGCGCAGGGTGAGGTTCGCGCCGAGCGAGGGCAGCGGCGCGGAGCTGGCGATGATGATCACTTCCTGCGCCGGCGTCACCACCACCGCCATCGCCGGGATGCCGAGATCGGCCAGAGCAAAGGAGAGATTGAGCAGCGCGTCCCAGCTTCCCGCGTCGCCCGCCACCAGTTGCGCGGCATCGGCAGCATCGATCTGAAGCCCGGCGATGAGGGCGGGGTCGGCCATGGCGAGGCTGGCGCCGAGCGCGGTCTGGTCGGCCAGGCTGAAGCGCGGCGGCAGGATGCGGTCGCGATAGCTGGCGTCATGGGCGACGAGGCCGGCCATCAGCGGCAGAATGGCATTGCCGGCCATCGCCGCGCCGGTGACGGCGGCGGTGGAGGCGGCTTCCGATAGTGCCTGGGCGAGCGCCATCTGCGTGGTGGGCACCAGTTCGCGGGCGGTGAGCGTGGTGCTGGCGTTGCCCTGGGCGGGGAGATCGACGGCGGCATTGCCGTCTATTTCCATCGATCCGGTGCGCAGGTGCGAGACATAGAGATTGGTGTCGTCGAGCTGGAGCGTGGTGGAGAAGCCGACCACGCCGAGCAACTGGTCGAGCTGGGCGCGCTCGGCCGGGGCCAGCGCGTGCAGCGCCGCGACACCGCGCTCATAGGCGCCGAGCTGGCTGGCGTCGGCGGCGACGATCGCGGCATCCAGATCGGCGAGGAAGGTCGCCGGCACTTGCAGCCGGGCGCCCAGGCCGAGTTCATAGCGGGCGCCGCCGGCATCGGTCTGGCCCTGGACGAGGACGACCGGCCCGCCATAGCCGATCCCGGCGAAGAGCTCCGCGAGGCGATCGAGCGCGCGAGCCAACGCGGGCGCGATCGCGACCGAGGCATTGGCCGCAACCCCGAAGGCGGCGCGCAGTCGGTCGCGTAGGGCGGTCCGCGCGATCACCGCTGCGCTCGCATTGGCCGGGGCAGCGCTGGTGTCGCCGGGATTGATCAGCACCGAGTCGCGCAGATGGGCGAACGCCGCGGTGCGCATGGCCGTGGCATTGGCGGCGGTGTCGGCAAAGGCGACGAGGCGGAAGGCGCCCTCGAAGCCCATGGTCCGCTCCTCGATGTCGAAGGCGGAATCGATGGTGCGCAGCGCCGCGCGCACGGCGCCGGGCGTGGGAAAGACATGGGCGCGATAGGGCGCCATACGGGCGCGATAGGCGGCGTCGGCTTCGGTGTCGGCGACGATGCTGCTCAGCGTGCCGGCGGTGAAGACGAAGCGCGAGTCGAGGCGGGGCACGCCCAGTTCCGATCCGATCCGGTCGAGCAGGCCACCCTCCGCGCCGGGGATGGTCCGTGCGGCGAGCGCGGCGGCGAGGTGGCGGCGCAGGCGCTGATGCTCGAAGGCGAGCAAGGTCGAGACATGGGCCATATGGCCGCGCATCAGGTCGAGCGCGAGCCAGTCGTCGAGATCGGCCGGGTCGACAGCGGCGCCGTCGAGCGTGGCGGTGATAGCGATGGCGAGTCTCACGCCGTCGATCAGGTCGCGGCGACGCAGCAGCAGGCCGGTGCCGGTGGTGCTGTAGCGCTCAAAGGTGAGGATGACAGTCTGGGCGGTGCTGTCGTCGGTCAGTGTGGTCGTCACGACCAGCTCCTGATTGCCAAGATCGCGCAGCAGCCGGGCGAGGATCGAGACTTCGCTCGCCGGTTCGGTGAGCGTCGCGGCGCCATTGACCATGGCCAGCGCCGTCAGCTCATAGCCGGCGGCGAGCGGCCCGCCGATCATCTCCGCCTGGGCGCGGCGGCTGTCCGCGCGGTGTGGATCGATGTCGAGCATCACGGCCATGTCGGGCTCCCGGCGCGGATCGGGCGAGGCGCGGCGGCGATCATGCCGCGGACACCAGGGTCAGAGAGTCAATCGAGTCGGCGAGCACTGCGACGCTGTCGGCCGGCACGCGCAGATTCTTGCCAAGGCCGAGCCCGACCGCCGTCGCGCCCTGGGTCGCCGAGCCATGTTGGAGGATCTCGATGTCCTGCACGTCGATCACATTGGGATCGGACATGAGCTGATATTCCAGCTTGGCGAGGCGGACGCTGTCATTGATGGCGAGCGCACTCACATAGCTGTTCATGCGCGCGACGAGCCGCTGTTTGAAGGCGAGGGCGGCGGTCGACTGGTTCACGGTCGCGCTGCTGCCGGTGGGCAGGGGCAGGCCGCGCACATAGATCTGGCCGCGCACATGGAAGGGCGTGGCGATGGCCGGCCGGATCTCGGGCAGCACGCCGATCGGCCGCAGATCCTCCACTGCCTCCAGCACCTGCTCCAGCAGATTGCCCGGTCCGCCCCAGATCGCGCCATCCTCCGGCGCGACGAGGATGCTGAAGCTGGCCTTGCCGAAAATGTCGCGCTCTGCCGCGAACAGCCGTTCGAGGAAATTGAAGTCGCCGAAGATCGACTGCTCGATGTCGATGCCGCCGTCGCGATCGCGCACGATCGCCTGGCGGACGCCGGGGACGAGCGAGACGGCGGCCTGGATCGCGTCCGGCGTCCAGACCGAGCGCGGCATGCGCAGCAGCAACTCGCGATAGCGCTCGTCGGGCCAGCGCTGGTCACCGCCAGCGAGCGGGGCGGTGTGGTCGATGGTGACGACCTCTTCCATCGTCTTACCGACGGTCAGTGCGGCCGTCCGCAGCGCGGCGAGCTTGTCCCCGCCCGGATCGCTCGGATCATAGCCGTCATTCCACAGCGCGATCTTCTCGGCGGCATTGGCGGGATCGAGATTGCCGGTGACGCCGGGGAAGAAGGCGGCAACCTGCACCGTCACCGCCTTGCTGGCGGCGCCGAGATCGACGTCGCTCAGCGTGAAGACATGGCGATTGGCGGCGCTGGAGGTCATCCGCGCGCCGCGCGGGATGAGCAGCGTCGCGAGATTCTCGTTGAGGGTCAGGCGCACGCTGCCGGTCGCGCGCATGAAGGGGCGCTGCACGCCCAACTCCTCGCCGAGCCGGGAGAGGGCCGGGCCGCGCGCGCCAGCAACAGTCATGTCGTCGACAATGCCGGCGATCAGCGCGTGGGTGCGCGCCAGTTCGACGGCATTGACCTCAATGATCTTGCGGAGCGCCGAGCCCGGCGCGAGATCGACATCGGCGCCGAGAACGGCCGATGCGGTGGCGAAGCCCTCGCGCAGCAGCTGGATATAGGGCTTGGGCACGAAGCCGGCGTCGGTCAGGCCATAATTGCCATTGTCGCCCGAGCGGCGGACCATGTCCTCGAGCTGCTTGAGCTCGGCCGCGCCAATAATGATGTCGTCGCCGCTAGCCATTGATCGTAACTCCCTGAATAGTGACGTTGGCGCGCTCGCCGGTGATGAGGTCGAAGATCACCGTGATGACGAGCCGCGTGGCGCGCGCGCGGCCAGCCTGCTCGCCCTCCGCCACGGCGCTGGCAAGCTGGACGTCGACGACGCGGGCCACACGCGGATCGCCATTGGCAACGACGGCGGCGGCGGCGCGCAGCCGCTCGCGCAGCAGGCCCGGATCATCCTCTTCCGCGACGAGGCGGGCGCCGTCGAACCCCGTGCCCATGTTGAGTGGGTCGGTACCCAGCCCCGTGCAATAGGTGAGCGCCAGATCCTGGATTAGCGCGGCGCGCGAGCGGACGAGAGCCAGGCTGCCATTGGCGAAGGCGAGATCGACGCGGGTGTAATCGCCGGAGGCAATCGGCGTGACGCCGACCCCCCAGCCGAGCGTGCGCTGCTCGATGAGCTCTCGTGACTGTGCGGAGATCGATCCTGCCATCTCTGTCCTCTTACTCCACGTTCATCTTGCTGTCTTTGATCGTCGCGGTGACGCCATTGCCCTTGAGGGTGATGCCGCCATTGCTCTCGATCGAGACGCCTTCATCGGCCTTGATCGCGAGCTTCTTGGGCGTCCCGATCGTGATGTTCCCATCTTTGTCGATCTCGATGAAGGCGCCGCCGTTGCCCTCGATGCGGATGCCGCCGCTGGTTTCCGTCGCGGTGGCGCCCTGCTTCTGCGGGCGGTCCCCCGGCGCCTTGAGCACCCAGTCGCCTACGCGAATGGTGAGCTCGCGCAGATGAACGAAGCGGCGTCCCTGCTGGTCGATGAGATCGTGGCTCGCAAATTTCCCCTGGGCGATGATCTCATTGGCAGGATCGGCGTCGGGGCTGTCCTCGACGCTCGGATCGACCGGCAGGATAAGCCAATAATCGCCCGGCTCGGCATTTTTCGGGCCGGCCTCGGCATTTTTCGCCTTGCCCGACCACCAGAGCGCGCCAAGGTCGATCGCCTGATCAAGCTTGCCGGCCGGTTTGGCGACGGCCAGGCGCATGCCGGGATAGCGGGGCAGCACCATGCCATATTCTCCCCAGGCGAAGGGCGTGACATAGGGCACATTGGGCACGCGCTGCGGCTTGTCGCGCTGGACGTCGAGCGTGCGATAGGGCTGCACTTCCCCCGCGCCGTCGGCGAGCCCCACAATGAGGTCGCCGGTCTGGCCCGGCGAATCGTCGCCGCCCGAGATGGCGCGGAAGGCTCGCACCTCGGCCACGTCGAGCACGTCGCGGGTGCGGCCCCCGGTAATTGCTGCGTGGATGACGCTGGCGCTGGCCTCCGGAGAGCGGGAGAGCGGCAGCGGCGCAGCGCGCTGCGGCTTTTCCGGTAGGGTCGCGCTTTCGGTGCCGACCTGCACGCCCTCGATCTCGGTCACGAAGCCGACGCTCGACGCCAGCCGATGGCGGACGGTGCGCACATAGAGAAGCACCGGGTCGCCGCCCGTGCCGCCCAGGCCGAGCGGATCGGTCACCGCGCCGATCGCGGCATCGGCATAGCCCAGCCCCGTGCTGGCCGAGAGCAGCGACTGCTTCTGGAAGGTGAAGCGCACGACATGGCCGGGCTTGATCGCCGGATTGCCGCGCACGCTGAGCGCATAGCCCTGTTCCGTCGCGCTCGCATCGGTCATGTCGCGCTCGTGCATCTTGGCGGTGATGACCTCGCCGGCCAGATCGATCGGCTTGTCCTTGAAGGCGTCGAGCAAATCCTTGCCGATCAGCAAATGGCCATTGTCGATGAGGAAGCCGCCAAGCCATTCGGCCTTGGCCTGCTGCGCGATGCTGGTCTGGACCTCACCCAGCCGATCGACCACGCGCTCGCGCGGCGTGATCTGCGCCTTGCCGGTGCCGCTCGACGCGCCACCTCCCGCCGCGCCGCCCCCGCCGCCGAGCCCCAGCGCGCCGGCCGCGGCGCCCATCGCCGCCGCCGCGAGCCCGCCGGCACCACCAGCCTCCTGGGTCGGCACTGAGAGCTTCTTGCACAGCGCGCGGACATCGTCGGCCGTGGCGATCAAGGTCGGCGCCGCAACCTTTTGCGTGGCGAGGGCGAACCAGGCGCTGTCCGCGCCATCGATGGTCAGGCGGTAATTGACTCGGTCGACATCGGTCGAGAGGCCCGTCACCACGAAGTTGGCGGCAAGGTCGCCATCCTCCAGCCCCAGCCCGGCCTGGAGCAGGTCCGCCGCCGCATCGAGGCCCGGATATGGCGCGGGGATGCGCCAGAGCAGCTTGAGCGTGCCGTAAAAAGCGCCGATCGCGCCGCCGTCGCCCGGCTTGGCCGCCTTCTCATAGCCGCCCAATATGGCCTGCATCATCATGAAGGGCAGCCGCTCAATGATGATCTTCACGCGCCCGCCGTCGAGTCCGAGCGCCTTTGAGACCGAGATGTCGGCGCGGAACTGGCTGTGGCTGAGCTGGATGTCGTCGCCGCGCGGCAGGGGCAGCAGGCTCGAGGCAAGCCCCGCCCCAACGCCACCCAGCCCCGCCGCCGCGCCCGGCTGCTTGGGCGAGAGGGTGAGCTTCCAGCCCGCCGCGCTGCGCAGGGGATCGCGGCCGAACATCAGCTTTCGATCCTGTTGCGCACGCTGGCGCGGGCCTGCGGCGGCGGCAGGACTTCGCCAATCGGCGGATTGCCCGCGACGCTGCCGGGGCGCCGCCAGGCGAAGCGGATGCGCGCGCCGCTCATCGGGTCGCCACGCACCGCGCCGACGGTGATGACCGCGTCGAGCAGCACCAGCTCGATCAGCGGCGCGCCCACTTCCGGCAGCAGCCAGCGCCGGCCCGAGCGAAGGGGCACGCTCGCCACCAGCGCGGGGCCGCGCATCAGATAGAGCCGCACCGGCAGGCTCTCCGCGCCGCTCGCCGGATGCGATGCGGAGGTATAGGGCGCGGTATCGTCGGCCGCGCTCAGCACCACCGTATCGGGCGCCAGCGCCAGCCAGCGGGCATAGGCCCCGGTCGGCGCTGCGACGACGAGCGCGAGATCGGCGGCCAGCGTGATGCGCGCAGGTAGGCCGCGCGCCAGCTCGATGTCGATGAGGTTCATGCCGCTCGGCGCCGGGCGCATGTCCGGCCGTTCGGGCAGGGGGAGGATCAGGTGATCGGTGAGGGTCATCTCAGCTCCCCGTTCCGTCGCCGATCGCCGCGACCGCACCGACGACGTCGAGGATCGCGCTGATGAGGCCGAGCTTGGGCGCCTGGGTGAGCGAGAGCGAGACGTCGAGCGCGCCGCGCTTGCTGGCCGAGGCGGAGACGGTCAGTGACTGGATGAACATGTTCATGCGGATGCCGAAGGCGGTCGAGAGGATGAGCCCGTCGATCAGGCCGGCGCTGGCGAGGCTGAGCACGCTGCCGCGCATTGCGCTTTCCGCCAGAGTCTCCAGCCCCAACCGGTCGAGCATCCGGTTGGGGCCGATCAGCATGGCCGAGAGCGACATAGTGTCGTCATGGGTGTCGATCATCGCGCGCCCGAGGCCCGCGCCGAAGGGCGGGAGATGATAGGTCTGGCTCAAAGTGATGACGCTCACCGCGTGGAGCGGCACGGTGATGAGCCCATCGGTGAGCAGCGCCGATGGCGCGGTTCCTTCCGTCACGAAGCTCTGGCTCATGGCGCGGCGTCTCTCCTGGGGCTGGACTCGATCCAGGCGCGCAACACGTCGGTGAAGCGGCCCAGCGTTGCGGCGGTGCCGATCTCGCTTTCGTTCTGCACCACGAACAGACGGTTGGCCGGAAAGCCGCGCCAGCCGCCGATGGTGAGGCCATAGCGCCGCCCGGTCTTGTCCTTGCCGAACCACAGCGCGACCGTCTCGCCGTCGCCGACGATCGCGCCCAACTCATTGAGGCCGAAGATGCGCAGGCCCATGTCATGCAGATAGAGGCCGTCGAAGCGGGCGTAGAAATCGGAAAGGCCGAAGGAGATGGGCAGGTCGAGCTTGCGCGCCGCCAGCATCGCGCCGACCTCGCCGAAACCGGGATAGGCGACGACGGCGTCCGGTCGGGCGGAGATGGCCTGCGCCAGTTGATCCAGCGAGATTTCGCCGACCTCACGCCCCGCGTTCATCGCGTCGTCATCCATCGCGCCGGCCAGAAAGTCGGCGAGGCTGGGGGCGGCGAGCCGGCAGGCATCGGGCTCCAGGATACCGCGATCCGCCCAGAAGACGGTGCCATGGCCGCAGCCCAATGTCTCTTCCGGGTCCATTAGGAAGAAGCCGTCGGCGCCGTCGCTGCCGACGAAGACGACACCGGGCAGCTGCGCGAACAGCGTCTCGTCGCCGTTCACATCGGCAAAGTCATCAAGATCGAACAGCTCGACGTGCGGGAAGGCGAGGCCGTCGGCGCGGGTATAGATGGCCGCCAGTTCGCGCGGCATGGGGACGTCCCGGCGCGCCCGGGCGAGCTCCAGCTCGGAAGGCACGGCCTCGCCCACGCTCGCGCCTTCGCTCACGGCGCGATCGAGCAGCGTGTCGAGGCTGTCAACGGGGCTCATGGCGTCCCGATCCCGATCCCGCCCGGCTTCCAGTCGCCCAGCAGGGAAGCGACGTCGGACTCCGACAACGTGGCTTTCAGGCGCTGGTAGACTCCGGCCTCGAACACCCGGTCGAAATGCTTGAGATAGGCGACGATGGCCTCGGGCGGGCAGCCCACCGACTTCATCTGCTCCACGCCCATGCGCTGCATCTCGGCAAGCGTCAGCTTGTTGGGCGGGATCGCGCTCACCTTCTTGCTCTTGAGCTGGGAGGCGCGCTTGGCGGCATCGTCGATCACGCTGCCGCTGCCGGTCTTGTAGGCGCGCTGCTGGCCGGTGACCTTATAGTGCGGCGAATCCGTGCGGCTGTCGCGCATCCAGATGGTGGGCACGGCATCGCTGTCATAGCCGAACGGCCCGAACAGCTTCTTCATCAGGCTGTCCTGCACGACATGGTTGCGCTGGAGGACCGAGGTGGTGCGAAAGTCGGTCTTGTAGGGGTCGATGCTGACCGTGAACTCCTCGAACCGGCGCGGCGACCCCTTGCCCACGCCCTGATCCCAGATTTCCGCGACATAGCGGCCATTCTTGACCTTGAGCACCGTCTCGGCGCCGTCAGCGAACTTGACCTTGAAACCGTCGTTATATTTGCGGAAGCCCTTGCGCCGCAGCCGGTCGGTGCGGCGGCCCATTTCGCGGGCCTGATCCGCCTCGATCTTGCGTTCCTTGGCCGAGGTCTTGCCGGCGGGGATGTCCTCCACCTTGGCGCGCAGCGCAGCATCTTCCTCCACCAGCTTCAGCTTGGCGAGCGGCTGGGTCGCATCCTGAATGGCGGTGTCGAGCTCGGCATAGAGCTGCTTGATCCGGGGCAGGCGCGCATCGAGCGCCTTGCGCACCGCGTCGTCCGTGCCCGATCCCTTGGCGACGAACACCTCGTGGAACAGCCCGTCGATCTCGTTGCGCAGGTTGAGCACATTGTCGATATGCTTGCCCTTGAGCGATTCAAAGGCGCGGCCGAGGCGGGTGAGGCCGACAATGGCGACATCCTCGACGATCCGCGTCGCTTCGGCTTCGCTGAGGCTGCGCGGCGGCTTCTGCAACCGGTTGCGCATCTTCACGAGCAGGCTGCTGCTTTCGACTTCGATCGTCGCTTCGGCCGCGCCGAACAGCCCCTTCATGGAGAACCGCCGGGTCATGGGATGTCGTCCCGGTTCGGCTTGAAGTCGGGATCGATGTCGATCTCGCCATAGTCGGCGAGGAATTGCAGCCGGGCGGAAAGCTCCTCGGGCGTGTCCGGGGTCGCATCCTCTTCCTCATCGCCTTCCGCTTCGCCGGCTCCCCCGACACCGCCCGGCCCGCCGATCGCGGCCTCCTGCATCAGCGTTTCGAACACCGGGCCGAGGATGGGCTGGAGCAGCGGCTCGATCAGCTTGGCGCTCGCCAACTGGTGGATGAAGGCGGGGATCAGCTCGCCCTTCAGCGCATTGGCGAATTCCTGCAGGATATGGGCGGTCGCCTGTCGCGTGATCGTCCTGACGCCGGCCTTGAGCCCCTGTTCGCGCAGGGTGCGCAGGCCCTGAATGCCCTTCTTGGCGACCGTGCCGCCCTCCGGCACGACCAGCAGCAATATCTCGAAATGCGACATGAAAAGCTCAAGCTCGGCCTCGACCCGGCTGAACACCTGGTCGGGATCGATCAGCCCTTCGGTGAGCGCCAGGTGGCCGGTCGCGTCGCCATAGCGGTCGGCGGCAAAACCCGCCGAAAGCAGGAAGCCGGCCGGCGCAAACAGCACGAAGGCGCCGATGGTGATCGCCAGCTCCAGCAGCGGCAGGCCGGTCTCGCGGCCCAGCTCGGAGCTGAACAGGAATTTCAGGCCCTCGCGATAGATGCGGCTGCCGGTGAAGGCGTCGCCGATCGCCTGCTGCGCCATGGCATGGATGTTGGTGAGCTTGGCGTTGGTCCCCGGCACTGTCGGCTCGGTCCAGGTCTCGGTGAGCTTGGCGGTGCGGAAGGCAAACAGCGCCTCGCCGCGCGCCTTGTCGGTCGCTTCGTCATTGGCGGCGCGCATCCGCCCGATGACCTTGCGCACGAAGGCCTTTGCCGCCTCCGGTCCGCTCTCGAAAGCCGCCGCCGAGCCTTCGAGATTGTTCATATGCTTAACGATCGGATTGACGCTCTCGGCCGCCTGCTGGGTCAGCGCGATGGCGGCTTCGAGCTGAGCCTGCGTCCAGACATTGGTCTTGCCGTCGCGCGTTTCGCGCACCGCGAATGTGCCGTCGGCCTGCCGTTCGATGGTGCCCTCGATCGCCGTACGAGCGGCGATCTCGCGGCGCGCGCGGCCGATGGTGTCGAGCTTGTTGCCCTCGTCCGCCCACCATTCGCGCGCATCGCGCCAGCCCTGATAGCCGACCCGCAGCGTCGCGCTCGCGCCCGCCTTGGTCTCGTCCCACAGGCCGCGCTTCTGTGCCTTGGGATCGGCGCCGGGCGTCACCGTGACCTCGCCATCGGGGCCGAAGAGGAAATTGCCCGCCTCGGCCTGGAGAATATGCTCGCGCATCCGCCGCAGCTCGACCAGCCGCTTGGTCGGCCCCAGAATCAGCCCCTCGATGGTGGGATAATTGGTCTCGAAATTGGTGCTCATCCAGTCGATGCCGCCGCGCGAGGCGCGCAGCAGCTGGAGCATCGAGACCCGGCAGGCCTGGACGAAGATCTGGTAGCCCGCCCTGTCGGCGGCGGAGGAATACTCCTTGAGATAATGGAGATCCCATTTCGAGCCGAACTGGGCCTGGCCGCAATCCGACAGGAAGGTGGAGGAGGGGCCGAGCGCGCCCTGCACCAGTTCGCTCAGCTGCTCGATCAGGTGGACCGTTTTGCCGAGGTCGCGCAGCAGGGTGATGCCGGCGCTGCGCGAGATCGTGGCATGGAGCGCGCCGAGATTGCCCACGCCATAGACCGCCGGACGGGCGTCGCCCAGTTCGCCCGGATCGCGGATCGCGGCGAGCAGCGCGCGGGCGTGGACCACGCGCGTGGCGTTGATGACGAACGCCCCGGCATAGGGCCAGGCGTGATCGTTCATCTTGAGCTGGATGGCGATCTCGCGGATCAGCTCGGCCATCCGCTTGCCCAGATCGCCGAAGACGCCGACCTCCGGCTCGCACTCGAACGGGCCGAGGATCATCTCGCAGGGTTGTGCGCCGTCGAAGCTCAGGTCCGCCGTCTCCGGCCGCTCGAAGCAATAGGCCTGGCATTCGCCGCCGCTCTTGTCGCCGACCGAGAGGCCGCCCTTCCTGATCGCGGGATGATCGTCCTTGCCGCCTTCGCGCCCCCCGCCGCCGCCCTTGCCGTCGCGTCCGTCCTTCAGCCCGTCCTGCCCCGCACCTTGGCTGCCCTCGTCGCCAGACGTCTTGCTGTCACCCGCGCCGCCCTCGCCCTTCGCCTTTTTCGGGCGGGCGGCGAGCTGATCCTCGATCAGTGGCACGACATTGAGCCTGTCGAAGACGAGCTTCAGGCCCGCGTCGAACACGAAGAAATAATTGTCCTGGTTGATCTGGAACAGGCGAAAGGGTGCCGCACCCAGATCGGCGGGGTTGACCCGCTGCGCCGCCGCCCACTGATACCAATCCTTGCGGCCAAGCTTCTCGAACCGCGCGATCGCGGCATTCTGGGCCTTTGATCGCTTGGGGTTGAGACGCAGCGCCTCGATCTGTTGGTCATAATGACCCTGCTCTTCCTGCACCCTGCCCAGCGCTTCGGCGACCGCCTTGGCATGAGCGAGCAGCTTGGGGCCGACCTGCACCCAGCGCTGGAGCAGGCCGGCGCTGGCCGCCGAGCCGCGTTGGCTGCTGGCCATCTTTTCGACCGTCGCATGGGTGAAGATCCCGCTCTGCCAGTGCGCGTCGCCCCCGGCGTCGACGAGCCGGCCGTTGGCGAGCTGCACCCGGATGATCCCCATCCAGGAAGCGCCGCCGGCCCATTTGTTGCGGAAGAAGACGCCGAGATAGGCCGGGGCGCTATAGTCGCCTGCGAAAGCGGCCTTGAGCGCATCCTCCAGATAGCGATTGCCCGCCGCCAGCAGCGCCGCGACGGTCGGCTCGCAAACCGAAAGCACGCGTTGGTGCGGCGGGCTCTGCTTTGGCGTCGTCTTTGCGCCTTTCTTGGCCGCGACCTGCGCCCCCGGCTCGCGGCTGCCCGAACCATAACTGTCGACAAGATAGCCAAGCCCGCCTAGCAGGTCGCGCGCCGGATCATAGGCGGTGCTCTCGCCCTCGCGCAGCGGCTCGGGCGGGTCGGTGCGCGTGCGGCCCAGCGCGTCGAGCAGTCCGGCGCCGGCCCGGCCGATACCCTCGGCGACAGACGCGATCAGCGCGTCGCGCTCGCCCGCGTCGAACAGCCCCATGCCCGGCCCGGTCAGGCTGATCTCCGGCTGGGTGAGCCGCGCCCGCGCATAGCCGCCGCGCGTCGCGAACACCTCCGTCTGCGCCTTGGCCAGGCCCCGCGCCGTGGCGACCTCCACGGCGTCCACCAGCGCGGCGGGATCGGTCCGGAAGGCGTCCGGATCGATGCGCACGCGAATGGGGAGGACGACGTTGACGCCCATGGCTCAGATCTTCGCCGCTAGGGTACGCGCCATGTCGTGCAGCACATCTTCGGCGATATGGCGCATCCGCGCACTGTCCAGCTCGACCGTGCGTATTTCGATCTCGACCGGGAAATAGATGGCGATCTCGGACGAGCGGTCGTCCAGCATCAGCTCGGCCTGCGCGGCCGATCCGGCGGCGGGAAAGACAAGCTCGCCCTCATGGACGACGGCCAAGCCCGCTTCCAGGACTCGCTTGGGGCTTTGTTCGCCTGCCTCGGTCGCGTCGTCACTTCTTGCCATCTGGCAGCCCCTTCTGGCGCATCTCCACGTGCGGGACATGCGCATGAACATCCAAGAATGAGAGCAGGGTGCGGCCCAGACGGGGCGCGCCCTGCCTGCGCTTAGGCCGGGACAGCGGTCCGCTTGGATCCGACCGTGACCCCGCCCGAGAGTGAGAAGCCGGAGAAGGTCGCCGACGGCGCCCCCGATGTCGCGGCCGAGGTCGGGGTCGCGCTGGTGATGATGCAGTCCTGCAAAAGCACTTCCTTGAACGACCATTGCGGCCCGTTTGCATCCTCGCCCTCGACCAGCACGACATCGAAGGGCGTGCCGTCGAGCGCCATCTTCATGAGCTGCGCCGCCGCCGTGCCGATCGCCTTGACGGTCATCGAGAAGGTGATCTGCTGGGGCGAATAGACGACGCCGATATGCGTCTTCTCCACTGAGTGCAGCGCCTCGGCCGAGAGACCGAACGAGGGCTGGAAGCTGTCGATGGGCGTGATCAGCTCTTCCTTGCCGCCCTTGGGTTTGTACTTGACCGCGAGACGCGATTGCCAGTTCACAAGGTCCATGGTAGGTCTCCGAAGCTCAGGCGGCCGCCGCGAAGGTGGGCAGCAGGTTGATGACGAGGCAGTGCATGGCCGGGCCGATCACGACCACGACGGTGGCGTTGACCAGCCGTTCGGCGCGCGCATTCTTGACCTGGAGCTGCTCGGCCGGGGTCCAGCTCGATTCCGCCTTGTCAAGGATCGGCAGGATATCGATCAGGATCTGGTAGCTGGTGATCGCCTGCCGGCCGACATAGCCGTCCAGCACTGCCTCGATCTGGCGGCGGACGGTGTTAAGCCCCGATCGGGTAATGCGGGCATCGCCGACCAGGCCGACGAGACTGGCTTTGAGCGTGAAGTCCATGTCGTCGAGTAGGCGGACGATATCGACATATTTGAGCGCCGCATTGGTCGAGAGGCTGGTGCCCTCGGCGAAGTGGAGCGACTCGCCCGAGATCAGAATCGGGTCGATGATTGGGATGATCAGCGCGTTGGACAGTGCCTTGACCTCACCGGGCGTATATTTAGCTTGCAGCGGAATCTTGAAACCGCTGACAAGCTTGAGCACGATCGAGGTCTCAGGCGCGCGCGCGGCGATCGCCCCGGCGGCGGCGGCGGCAACATCGGCCGGCGCCCCGCCATCATATTGAGCGCCGCGCGCCGCGACGACGACCATGCGGCCCTTGTCGCTGGTATAGGCGTTGATGAGCGTGACGACATCGGCGCCATAGCTGGCTGAGCGGGCGATGGTGGGATCGATCGCGGCAACGCCGATGCGTGGCTGGCCGTTGTCCGAATTCTCCTCGCAATGCGTCTTGAGCAGCGCGACCTTGTCGACGGCGCCCGCGGCGAGCGTCTTGATCGGCGACTCGGCGAGCACCACAAAGGTGACGTCCTGCACGCCCGAGAGGATCTCGAGCGCCGCCGTCCAGCCCGCCGTGTCGTCGGTCGGCACCTTGATGCCATAGATCTTGGATGGGGCGGGGTTCTGCGAGAGCGCCGCAGTCAGCGATCGGGTGAGTGCGGTGCCGTCGCCAAAGGCGGTCTTGGCAGCCGCGACATCGTCGACCGGCGTCGGCACGCCGAGCCCGACCGCGCCGGTCAGGCTGACGCCGACGATCGCGACGACGCCGGGCGCCCGGGTCGCGATCGGCGTGAGGCCGCTGGTGTCGACTTTTACTTGAACGAATGGATAAGCGATCGCCATTGCCTTGTTCTCCGTCTGAGTGACTTGCTCTGTCTGCTAGACCTGTCCTGCCTTGCCTTTGTCCTGCCGCCGAGGCGGCGCGTCCGATCCGCTTTAGGGAACGCCGATCAGCGCAATGCCTTGTGTCGCGAACCAGGCCGCCGCGCGGGTTTGGCGCGCCGCAGGACGGTCGTTTGCCGCGACATTGACCGCAACCGGCCAGTCGTCATCGTCGAAGCTGGCCGCCGGCACGAACCAGATGACCGGCGCGGGCACAAGCGGCTCCATGCCGCCCAGGGACGCCGTGCCACGGCCCGAGGCGCGGATGACGCGCTGGATCGCACGGGCCTGGGTCAGCACATCGAGCACGGAGGCCGATCCATCGGCAAGCGTGCTGGCGATGGCGCCGGCAGTGAAGCGGGTGGTGCGCTGGCTCGGTGCGGCCGGCTCCCGCATCGCGAAGCGCATGGCGAGCCGCGCATAGCCCGCCGGCCCGGCCTCGGCCTCAAGCAGGGCGGCGACATCCTCCTCCGCGGCGGCACTCAGCCACTCCCCGGCAAGCAGGGCGGCATCGCCATCGCTCAGGCCCGCGCCGGCAATGGCTTTGCCCAGGCCGATGCGGCGGCGGCGCTCCAGCAGGACCGGGTCGGCTAGTTCCGCCGCGCTCGCCGCGCTGTCGAGCGCCGCGAGGGTGGGCATGGTCGCCGTGCTCGACTCCACCGTGGCGATCCGGCCCGTCACCGGCGAGAGCATCGCCGAGACCGTGCCCTCGATGATCGCCGGGAGGGCCGAGGGTCCGTGCGTCTGGCCGATCAGATCGACTTCGAACTCCGCCAGGCCGCCATCGGGGAGTCGCGTGCGGCCTCGATATTGCGGTGGGGCCGTGGGGCCGAGCATCACGGTAACGGGGTCGGCGGTATAGGGGGCGGCGAGCAGGTCGAGCGAGCCGAAGCTGGCCGCAAGCAGACGCTCGGCCAGCGTGCCGTCGAACAGAGTCTTGCAGACTGCCGGATCGCCGAGCTGTAGCAGGATCTTGTCTTCAAACCGCATGACTTACCTCTGTAGCTACCACAAAGACATCACGCCGCCCGCCAACGTCCGAGCCGGGGATTAAGAAGTCCAACCGCACGGATGGCTGCACGCGGGGATTGTAGCATCGCCGGGCGGAACGTGTCAATGATTTTGAGACACGAGCAGCCCTGAAGCATGACCCAGCCGAATCGGGCCCGTTTGCCGGTAACGCCCGCTTTTGCGGCCGAGGCGGTCAGATTGTGGTTGGCTGGCGGCAAAGGACGGGGGGGGATGGAGTCAGTCAGGAGTGTGTCGAAAGGTTTTTTGGACGGCGGTACGATCGCCAGGCGAGCCTTTCCGAACGCGGCGTACGCCGCGCTCGAGAGGATGTTTCGGGTACGCCTGTGTGAGGTCACTCAAGTTGAAGCAGGAATGGAGCGGCGAGGAGCGCGCGGATTCGTGCTGGGTCGAGCCAGGGGGCGGCGCAGGAGCTTCGGATGAAGGCGATGGCACCGCGCACGCCGAGTTGCTGATAGAGATCGCGTAGCTGTCGGGTGAAGCGTGCCAGGGTATTGAACACATGCGCCAGGCGCATGAGGAGGTGATAGCCTTTCATGGCATTCCAGTCGAGGGCAAAGGCATGCTCGTAGTGGTAGCCCTGATGTTTTTCGACGAGGAAGCCCGCTTCGATGCCCCAGCGGTGGCGGGCCCCGAGGTTGCAGCGCTCATGGACATTGTCTTGGCTGAGCGGTTGGCTGGAGAGCCAGGCGTGGCGCGATGTTTCGGTGACGGTCCTGGCCTGTTCATCGATCTTCTCCCAGCTTTCCTCACAGACCACCAGATTCTGCTTGAGACGCTGACGCCCGTTGGCAGCGAAGGCGTAGTCGATGTCGTTGACCCAGCTGAAGTGTTGTCGGCGTCTTCCCCAACCGCGCTGCACAACTTGTGGCTTCAGGGCGTGGAGCGCGCGGAACTCCTGCCAGACCGTGGACAAATCCTTGTCCTTGAGCACGATCATGAACTGCCAGTGGGCGCGCAAGCAGCGCCGCATCACCGGCCCGTTGGCGTAGAGGCCGTCGAGCAGGAGCAGGATCGGCAGGCGGGGGAACAGCGTCTTGAGCCGGTCGCTCAAGCGCACAAAGCCGCGCAGCTCGCAGTCCTGCTTTTGCGCTTCGGTATCGCCCAGCGCGTGTTCGAGGAACTCGCTGAGCAGTGGGATGACCAGGCCGTTGTGGAAGGCAAAGCTGGCCTCGAGGACGTAGACGAAGTACTGGGTGTGACGGGTTTCGTCCTTGCCGACGGTACGTTGCAGGAGTTCCTCCGTCCAGAGGGTGTCGCCAGCGAGCTTCTGTGAGCCGTCGATGGCGATCGGATAGCAGTGGTCGATCAGATAGCGGCGAAAGTTCTTGCCGCGAATCAGCCGCCTCACCAGATCGACGTGGGCCTGTTCGAGCTGTTCAAGGTCAATGTCGCGCAACAGCCGAAACAGGGTGTCGGCGTGTGGCAGGGTATCGATCTCCGGGAACAGCAGGTGGAGGTTGGCCATGAACTGGGGACGGGATATTTCGCGGTTGGTCTCGCGCCGGGAGGAGAACTGAAAGACGAACATCAGCAAGCCGTAGAGCAGAAGCACGGTCAGCTTGTGCCGGCGCTTTTTGGGGTCTCTCGGGTCGGGAATTTGTTCCAGTTGAGCGAGCAAGGCGGGCAGCTCTTTGCGCAGGAGACGCATCTGTTTGCTCACGGCGTCCTCGCGGTGTTCCTCGTCGACGGTCGCGAAGGCCGAGCTTCTGTTGGGCAATGGAGCGGCTGAGTGGGGGACTTGTCCCGTTGCGCGCAGCTTCGCGTTCAGTACCTTCTCCTGCCGTTTCTTTTCCGAGCGCAGTTTCTTGATGGCCACGCGTGTCGGGCGACGGCAAGGTTTGCTCATGACCGCGGGCTCCCCGGCGCGGCGCACAGCGAGGCGCAAGCATCCGAGGTCAGCGCTTTGACCCACACCTGGCGGGGCGTGCTGTGATAGGACTGGCCAGGGCGGGCCAGCCCGCGCCCGCTGCTTGCCCCAAGCAACTGCCAACCGGCGGCACGGTAGCAGGTGCCGGCATAGTGACGCGGATCGACGAAGGTCTCCAGCAGCAGGGGCTCGAAGCCCCAGTGTTCGAGCCAGTCCGCGCGTGCGCGGCGCGCGAGTTGTCCGAGCACATGACTGGCCAGATGCGGCACCCGGACGTGCGGAAAGATCAGGAAGCGGCTGTTGTTCACCACCCGCGCCAGGTTCTCGCGGCGGGCCTGGGGCGTCCAGCCGATCCACTGATCGCGCACGGCCACCGCGCGGGCAGCACCGGACAGCAGGACGCAACCCAGCCGCCGCTCGCCCGCCGTTATGAAGTAGCGCAGCCGGTAACCGAAGGCCCCCTGGAAACCCAGCGGGTGCCAACGCGCCACCAGCGCATCCCACTGCGCCACCCGGGTCGCGTCGCGAACCACTGCCAGGGACACCGGCGCGAGCGCCGAGAGGGCGCAGTGCACCGCCGGCTCGGCAACGGGGGTGGCGGATGCCGAGGGCGGCGCGCAACGGCGCGGCGGCGAGGGCCTCAACGCAGGTAGGACCAGCAATCCGGCCGCCTGCAAACGTTCCAGGAGCTCCAGGCAGGCGCTGATCTTCGCCGTCCCCGTCAGGGTGGTCCACCCCAGGTGCTCGCAGACCGTCGCCGCCAACTCCTTGCGTGCCAATCCCGGCAGCCACGCGACCGTCGCGCAGAGCTCGGCAATCTCCGTCGCGCTGAACACGCGACCACAGTGCACCCATTCCCCCGCACTCGTTGCAAGCATCGCAAAACCTCCGACTGAAGCGCAGATTGATTACGCTCCACCTATCCTGCCAGAAGTCCGCCCGGCTGTCTAGCCCTCTTGTGCGAAGGTTTTTTTTTGCCTGCCCACCGCAACGCCTTGCCACTACTGGGCCGGCGTCGTCATGCTTCAGCGCTGGCGCATGATGCATTGGGCATGCATCTGATCGGCGCTCAAGAAAGCTGTGTGGCTGCAATCAGTCTATTGCTGCCGTGGCACTGGAAAGTCGCTATGTCCGTTGATGGCCGACTGCCGACGGACGCCATTCTGCGCCCACCGGCTGCTTACCGGCGCATAGCGGCCGGTCAGGCGAGGAAAGTCACAGGCGCAGCCGAATGACCGCTTACGGCTGAGCGCTCCAGGCTAACGTCGTCGACTTTAGAAAAAACCGCGACCGTCTGCTCATCGCTGAAAGCCACCAAATGAGGCCTCCCTCAGGCCTCTCCAGACAGTGCTCATCTACCCATCGCTAGGCCGCGCGGTCAGCTAAGGAGCCCGACCCAACCTGCGCCATAAAATGCAGGCGCGCACTCGGCCACCTACTTGTGTCGGACCAGAGAGAGCAGAGTGGCGTTGGCGAGTAGCCGGTTAATGATGATGCCGAGCCCCTGTGAGCCGCGCCGCTCGCAACGGGTGCACGTCCGAAACGCGTTCGGCCACGCGAGCGTTGCCACGCAAAAAGCGCCCTTTCTTCGAACCGCAACCCCGCTTCGACTTTCCGGTCACCTCGCAAATCCACCCACACCGACCTGCTCGTCCGCAGACTTATCTTCGCGCTTCGCTTGCCGCTGCAGAATTTGCTCACCGACGGCGAACAGAAGGAACCGTGGCAAGCGTGCGCCCATTCATGGCCAGCGACAGGCGGATCTTTCGTTGACGGGCCGAGAGTACTTGACGTCGTCGACGTTCGTCCCGGCGCGCCCAACGCGACCCGGACAATACCCGTGCTGGAATATCGATTTGCGAAGACAATAGGCCTTCCAAAAGGATGAAGACCGATGCCCGAAACCCCTGAACAGGCGACCGAACGCTACCTTCGCAGCGGCGAGCACGACGCCCACTTTCGGGCCTGGCCGGGCAGCAACTTCCTCGCCCGCAGCCACTGCGGAGACGCCGCGCTGCGCTCGGCGCTGATCTCCGCGGTCCACAGCCGAACCCTGCACGTCGCATTCCCCGAAACAGTCGCCAACATCGACGACGTCGCCTTCAACGCGCGGAAAAGTGGCACCGATGGTGCGTGGCCGGGGTGAGAAGAATGACCGAGCGTTCGAGCAGACTGAGGACCAACG
>NZ_SPMY01000067.1 GCF_012939955.1 Candidatus Accumulibacter phosphatis | reverse complement strand
GTCGGGGCGATGGGAGAGCACGGCGAATTCACGCTGGCGGCTTCCGGCCGCTTGCAGGCAGATGTCGTGTTTCGCATCGGCCCAGTCGATGCCGATGAAGGCGGCGAATTCTGGGTTGGGTTCAGGAGTCATAGTTCATACCTCCAAGTACTAGAGTGGAGGAACGGGACGTGCCTGCCTGGGCGCTGCGAAAGCAATATAGAGAGTCGATGAAGCGACAATCCCTGAGTATTCGTTATCGCGCTCAAGCGCACCCGCGGATTCGAAACCAAACTGGTGAACATCGAATGTTTGCGTGGAATTATTCGTAATCCGCGGCTGCATGTCCCGCTTTCACCGACAGCTACCTGCCGGCTGTAGTTAGACTACCGAAAGCGGAACGACCGCATGTGGGCCCGGCAAGGGGGCGACCACGCCATGCGTGCCCTTCAAAAAGCCAATGCTGGCGTCTTGTCGGCGTGCTCGCCGACAAGACGGTCGGCTCGCCTGCTGGCTCGCTCGACCATGCTTTTAGAATAAATTGAAGAGCATGTCTGGCAGTTGCCTCTGGCCCTGCTCACACTTGGTTGAGTAACTATATTGCGTGGAATACACATCAAGTGCTGGGCGAACAATCCGGCACTGGCTCTGCTCCTCCGCGTCGGCCTGGACCTGTTCCCGCACCCGAGGCTGCTTGAACCGGTATTGGAGGCTCTGGAAAGTAAGCTCTATTCTCCGGCGAAGACGGATGGGAGGACAGCACACCGGGAAGTGCTGGTTGCCGAGTATGTTGCCGCCGACTTGCTGAGAGCGGGCGCTACGGAGACTGGTCATCGGGAAGATGCCGAATATCCCGATTCGGCAGAAATCACCCCATATCGGCAGCAACTTGCTGCTTTCGCCCGGAGGGTGCTCCTAGAGCGCGATGATCGGTCGCCTGGTACCTAAAGCAACAGGCCATGTTGTATCTGGCTTCCGTCGGTGATCACTCGGTCGCGACGACTCAGGCTGCAGAATTGGAGATTTATCGGACACTGCATCAGGTACTACTATATTCACCGTCCAAAGATAGAGAGTTCGAGGCGGCGCTCCCTCTTGCACTGGTTGGCCAGCAACTTGCGTCAGCGCCAGGCCGCTTTGCCGCATGGCTGATGGAATGTCTGAGGGCGACCAAGTCACCGGACGTCGTTGAACGCTGCGTACTTGCTGTCGCACTGAATCGACCTGACCTGATGCAGGTTGCACTGCGAACACGGTTAGGCAGATCCGCGAGTTGGCGGCAGCATGTTCCTCCGTCGCTGAGAGCGTTGCGTGCCACGGCGACGAGGAGATCGCCGACTCTCGATAACAGGCTCTTCCTGCCGCTGCGGCGTGTCATCTCTGGCCATTTCAACGAGTTTTCCCAGGAAAACGCCTTGCTCGCACTGGCAAAGGCAGTGCTGGAGGCCGACGGGATCGAAGAAGCACTGGGAAATGGGCTGCACGTTGGCCAAATGGAGATTCGTTGTAGCGACTGGTCACTGATTCAAGCGCTCCCGAACGAGGAAGGTTTTCTCGAAATCAGGTTCGAGCTCGGAATTGAGACTGACCCGCTGTACGAGCGCCCTCCCTGGGTTGAAGTGGAATGCGCCTGGCTCTATGGCTTGGGACGAATTCTGCGCTCTTGCATCACCGGTGAGTTCGACTTTACTGCTGCCCGCTATCTCGCAACCGAAGATCTGTCGAAATACTCAGGTCTACGTTCCACCTGGTTCAAGCGGCGCTTTGGGCTGCTCAACACCGGACGGGGTTTGCTGGACGAGCCAGCGCCGATCTCGCCGTGGCTTTCCAGCCTGTTGTCAGTACTGCTGCAATGGCCAGGTACCGACATCAAGGGTGAAAATGCAGCGAGTTTCCTTGCCGCAAAGACCCGCATTGACCTCCTTGATGTGGTTCTTGAGCGCATTGTTGAGCAGCGGGCTCTTTATGGACGGCAGTCGGGTACGCCCATGTACGTCGTGCCAACGCAGGAAGGTTGTGCCCCGGTGCCTAGGGCAATGCGCTTCGCCATCGTCCAGCCAATGCTTCCCCGTCGCGATCAGTTTGACGACAAGGAGCCTTGTCGCTGGTCCGGGAAGTTGATGGCGCAACACCGGCGCCACTTGGCAGCGGTCTGTCGACTGACGTACCAGAAGCTGCGGACCTGGGCTACTGCTCAGGAGTTGGGTGAAGATCGATCTGCTACTAGCGAACCACTTGTCGACGTGATCCTGTTCCCGGAGCTTTCCGTGCATCCAGAACATGTCTCGCATCTAAGAGCTCTTTCAGACAAGGTGAAGGCCAGCATCTTTGTTGGCCTGACGTTCATTGAATCGGCAAAGCATGCTGCGCCGATCAATCAAGGGCTGTGGCTCATTCGCACAGAAACTCCGGGCGGCGGCAGAACCTTTCAATACGTGTGGCAGGGCAAGAACCATCCGACGGCACACGAGAGAAAGATGGGCGTAAGGGGCTATCGGCCATTTCAACTGCTTGTCGAGTTCCCGATTGGTGCCGACACACCAACGCGAGTAGCGGCAGCCATCTGTTACGACGCGACGGATTTGGCGCTCGTTGCCGATCTACGGGAAAGATCAGACGTCTTTCTGGTCGCCGCTCTCAATCAAGACGTCAAGACCTTCGACAACATGGTCGCGGCACTTCACTTCCACATGTATCAACCGGTGATTCTGGCCAACATGGGCGAATACGGTGGATCGACCGCGCAAGCGCCGTTGCGACAGCACGAGCGACTGATCGCTCACGTCCATGGGGTCAACCAGGTCGCCGTCAGCGTCTTTGAAGTCGACCCAAACACCTTTAAGTCGACCGCAAAGCCAAAACCGGCGAAAGAGCTCAAGACGCCGCCAGCCGGATACAAAGGGCGCCCACCGTGTTGACGGATTGCGGCGGACACTCTGTCGCACTGGTTTCAAGTGCGGTTTTGACGATCGTCAAGCAGTGCGTATCAGGTCAGCAAGCCTCGCCCCATCGGCTGATTGCGCCCCGGATCCACTGTCTTCCGGAAACGCCGGGCTACCCGGCGTCCAGAATTCGACCGATTCCGGATGTTCCTCGAAGAAATCGGGGTCTGTGGTGACGCTGATACGCAGCGCTCCGGGCTGCGTCCAGAAGACTTCCTTCGTACCGACCCGTTGGGCCTCGACGCCGGGTGGCAGAAGCTTCGGGTGGTCCAGGAGGTGGCCGAGTTCTTCGAGCCCGTAGGGTGCGGGCGCGCGTTCGGGCTGTTCAAGCGCGACCTCGATGGCTTCGTCGATGTTGAAGGATTCTGCCGGCTCCTGGCTTGCTGCCTGTTGAAGCTGACTGATGAGATTCGCCCTGGCCTGTTGCTGGTTCTCCGGACTGGCCAGCGCGACTTCGGCAATCCTGGCGGGCATCGCCGAGAGAATCGGTTGCAGCGGGCCAACCACCGATGTGAAGAGGTTAATGCGTGATCTCAGCGCACGGTAGACGTCGGTCTCGACGGTGTCCTCGTACATCAGGTTGACGATCGCGATGCGCGGGAACTGCTGGCCAAGGCGGTCGACCCGCCCGATGCGTTGCTCGATTCGCATTGGGTTCCAGGGCGAATCGAAATTGACGAGTGCGCCGCAGAACTGGAAGTTCAGCCCCTCTGCTGCAGCATCGGTGCACACCAGAACCTGTGCATCCTGCCGCTTGAAGCGCCGTTTCGTCTCCTCTCGGGTCAGGCGCTTCCAACTGCCGTCGGGTTGTAGCCATTCGCCACCGCGCCCCGAGTAGCAGAGCACCGAGAACCCCTGTGTCCTCAGGAAATCACGCAGGTAATCGAGCGTGTCGGTGTATTGGGTGAACACAATCGCCTGCGGGAAGGCGGGCAGAAGCGAGTGGTCCATGGCATGGTAGCTGCCTCTTTGCAGGGACTGGAGCACCTCGGCGAGCCGCACGGCTTTCGTGTCCACCGGCAGTCTTCGCACCTGCGCAAGCAAAGTCTCGATGTCGCCCTGTTCCTCGAGCTGCAATGCAGTCTGTTTCTGCTGGTCGACGGCTTCCTCGTCGGCAGCGTCGCCGGACTCGTCGATGTCGTCTTCGGCGTCCTCGCTTGAGCGCAGTTCATCGAAGGGCAGACTGGCCTGTCCTCGTACCACGGCAAGACGCTCTTCAAGGGTCATTCTCAGGGCATGAAAACTGGAGGCCAGGCGCTTGCGATAGGTCGTCATCACGAAGCCGACCGCCGTGCGCCGCTCCTCCTGGGCATTGTTGTACGTCGTCGAGATGTAGGCTTCCAGCGCCTCGTAGACCGCAGCCTCTGCAGGCGCCATGTCGAGGAACTCGTCGGCCACCTCGCGCGTGGCGATCGGTGTGCTGAGCAGGCCGCGCCGGTGATATTCCCGCAAGAGGCCGCGGGTGTGCCGCGATACCAATCCGGCCACCGGCGTGTGTGCGCGCATGATGGCCACCGCACTGCGGCGCTCATCTGCGGAAAGCTGTCGCCTCGGTGTCGCGGCGGCGTCTCGCAGCGAGCGCAGAATGCGTTTCGCCTTGAGCAGGCTTCGCTCAGGCGCCCTCCGTACAGCCGACTCGATCGACACCTCACCAAATGCAGCTTCGGCCGCACGAAAGAGAGCGGCAAGAAACTCGAAATCCTCGTGCGACGGGTTGCTGCTGCCCGACTTTCGGAAAAACTCCAGAAAGCCCTGCCGGGACCAGGCGGGCGGCATGGCCAGCAGAGAAAGCAGGTCCCAGACCTCGACCGGATGCACCTGCATCGGCGTCGCGGTCAGCAAGAGCAAGCCGTCGGTGCGCTTCTTGAGACGTTGCATCAACTTGAGAAGAAGGTTGGGCGGGCCTTCCTGCGCGGCCCCCGGGCTCTTGCGTCGCGCATGATGGGATTCGTCGAGAACGATGAGGTCCCACGGGTCGGCCGATTCCAGCAGTTCGTGCTGACGGTCGCGACGACGCATCAGGTGGCTGGAGACAATGACGAAAGGTTCACGATGCCACTCGTCGCGGGAGACTTCCTTTTCCGATTTCCCCCGCAGCAGCGGCGAGGGATACCAGTTCAGTCGCTTGCCGTCATAGATGGGCCAGTTGAGGTTGAACTTCTCGCGTAACTCCGCTTGCCACTGCGTCATCACCGCCTTGGGCGCCATGATCAGGATGCGCTGCGCGCGCCCGGAAAGCCATGCGTAACGCAACACGAGTCCGGCCTCGATCGTTTTTCCCAGCCCCACTTCATCGGCAATCAGCAGACGGGGTGGCCAATGGTCGAGCATGCGTTGAAAGGTCAGAACCTGATGAGGCCAGGGAGTAACGGCGCTGGTCGCTTCGGCAATACGCTCGCCACCCAGCTGCCGCGGCGCAGACCAGATAACTTGCCACACCGCCTTTCGTCGTTCCTCGATCGAAGTGGTCTGCGGCGTAATTTTCCGTTCCTCCGGTTCCTCGTCAGCGGGTTGATCGAGAACCACGTCGCTGCTTCGCGCCCGCTTGATTCGCTCGGGTTCGTCGTCGTGGCGTGGGAGAAAGCGCAGCAGCTCTTCACGCACTGCGGCCGGTACGTCGAGCACCCGTGCGCGCTTGGCCCGGTCTGCCCAGAGCAGGGCAAAGCTCTTCTCTTCCGCGTCGACGTGCCGGTTGCCGCCGTCCCAGTCGCAGAAGACATGAAAGCTTTCCCAGTTGTGCAGCCAGCCGTAAGCGGTTTCGTTCACGCTACCGGCGAAAGCGAGCCTGGCGCCGGTCTTGTCTTCGAGGATGCCGGCCTTCTCGTGGAAAATGGCTTGCGTGGCTACCGGGTTTCGATCGCCGTCGCAGGGCACGGCCACCTTGATTTCCAGGTAACCCCTGGCCACCATCCAGGCCAACAGCTCCAGCGCCTGCTGTTCCCTTGGCGAGCTGCCGGTGAGCGGCATCGTCAACAACTTGCCTTCGACGGTGTCCTTCAGTGACTGGCCGTGCTCGATGGCTGCCACCTCGGGCTCGTCAAGCGTGCAACCGACCACCAGGCGCATCCGGCCGTTGTTCAGCACCAGGCCTTCGAGGCCGCGCGCAGCAATGGCGAGCGCGGTCGCCGTGAAATAGCCGGTGGTGCGGTCGTAGCGTTGGGCACAGGCGAGCGCGCGCAGATAAAACTGCTCGATCAGCGAGCCGTGATCGTGGTCGTATTTACTTTGCCAGTCGAAGTCGGTCAGCAAGGGCATGGTCTTGTTCGCTCAGACCTTTAATTCTTCCTGCTGCCAGATTTTCAACTGCTCGGGCTCGGCCACTTTCTCGGCAAGCGCCAGGCGGCGCAGATTTTCCAGGGCATCGAAGTCGGCGCCGCCTCCCTTGGCGGCGTCGGGAAGGTCGAAGCCGCTCCAGATCGTCCCCACCGGGAGTACTTCCAGCACCGCTTCGAGCGCAGTCAGGAAGGCCGGTTCGACGGCGAGCCCGTGTTTCGCGAGTAGCTCGTTGGCGGATTCCAGCGATACTGTGCGAGCGGTCTTGGCCAACTGATGCAGGGCGTCCATCATCGAATCGCGACCATCGGGCAGGCCAAGCGAGCCTTTGGCGGCGCGGGTGACGCTGTCCCAGAGGACGAGGTCGGCGCCCTTCTTTTCGGCCAGTCGGCCAACCACGTCACGGTCGAGGTCCACACCGCAAACCTTGGCGAGTTTGTTGGCTTCATCGAACGGGAATATTGGCGCTTCGAAGGCGTCCCACGCGAGAACGAACCAACTGGTCAGGTTGTCCAGCTCGACATTGCGGCGAACGTGCGAAAGCTGCGAGAGACGCCATTGCTTCACTTCGGTACGCGCAGCGACCAGCGCGTCTTCCGGCGTGACGGCGAATGGATCGTAGGCCTCGTCGAACATCTCTGCCTGACGGCGCTTGCGTCGCGACTGCTCGACGTCTTGCCGAGGAGTGCCGCGAACCAGCGGCCAGGCCTGCGAGAACACTTCGAGAGCCGGACCGAAGCAGGAGAGATAGAGATCCACGCCGCGAATCCCGGCGGTTTGGAAAACGCCGATGCGCTCGCGTACGGCAGCGCGGACCTTAGGTTCCACGTCTTCCCAGTAGCGGGTGTCGGCACCCTGCTGTGCCAGTGGGCGGCAAACCAGGAACACCGTCGAATTGGCGGCAGATTTGTCCTTGATGTGCAGGCTGCCTTCGGCTTCGGTGTTGATCGGCCAGGAGGCGGTGATCGAGAAACCCGCCTCCATCAGTCCCTTGGTCAGGGCATCCCAGGCGCCGGTGGCCTTGTGGGTGAACATCAGCGTCATGATGCCGTCCGGCTTCAATACCCGGCGCATCTCGGTGAAGATCGCCGCCATGCGCTGTTGGTAGTCGCGCCCGGCCAGGGCTTTGGCGCCCTTTTCGCCCTTGAACTTGGCCGGATTAGCCACCGCTTCGTTTTCCTTGTCGGTCAACGCACGGCGGAACAACTCGGGATAGATGTAGCCGGCCGTCCGCTTGAGCCAGACATAGAAGAAATCCGATAGCTCGGCATACATCACGTTGTCGTAGTACGGCGGGTCCATCACCACCGCGTCTATGCTGGCATCGGCGATATGGTCGAGGCTGTCGCCGGATTTGCAGGTGAGGGTGACGGGTGGGGGGGGTGAAAGCCGGTGCGCCGTCGAAGTTGAACTTGCTCTGAGGACTCGCGGCGGCGCCGGCATCGGGACGGGTAAGCGCGACCAGCTCACCGATACATTTTGCCGTTTGCTCGATGGCCCAGTCGTAGCCGAGACCGACGATCAGCGGGGCCATTTCGGCATGAGACCAGCAGAAGGCAAAGTCGTGGCGATTGAAGGTATTTGCCATCACCTCGCGAGTCGACATCCATACTGACATCCGCGAGTTGTAGTTGAGCATCTTGTCGAGGGACAGGGAAAGATAAGCGAACGCCCCAGCAGTGACCTCGTTCCACCGACCAGCCACTTTTTCCTCGTCCATAAGTTCGCGGAACACTTCGACGGCAGTGCCGTGGCCCAGAAGCTGCCGTGGGGCGAACAGATCGCGCCAGTGGTTCATCCCGTATCGAATCGGCTCCTCAGTCTTGTGGCCGGAGGCAATGGGCTCTGTCGGGACCATGTCCAGCGCCTCCCAGTCGGGAAGCTTCTCTGCCAAGACCTCGGCCACTGCTTGCGAGACATCGTCTTCAAGGCGTGGCGCACGGTAACCCCGTACCCACTTTTCCTTGGGCTTGCCAGCTTTCGTGTGGCCCGTGACCACTTTTTTCTTGAAGACCACGGTGTAAAGCTGTTGACCCATTCGCCCTGCCTGAGCATCGGCCTTGATGTGTTCGCCAGAAATCAATCGCCCGCAGTCGTCGAAAGGGCAGGTGGCGTCACCACCGGAGACCGTGCCTGCCGAATGCTCCTTGGCGGTGCTGACGATTTCGAAGCGCAGATGTCTGGTCGTGTCTCCAGGTCCCTTGCCTTTCTCAGGCCGTAGGCGCACCCCGGTACCATCCGGAGCCAGGCGCCAGTTGGGCGAGAGTGGGACAAGCCCTTCGCAGTGAGGGCAGCGGATGGTGCGAGCCCAGATGTAGGTGGTGTCAATACAATCCGGTGCGTTGGGCTGAAGGAAAAATGGGGCAAGTCGTGCTTCAATCCGCTCGCGCCAGATGCGGGAAACCCGCTCAAACTCGCGCCGAACTGCCAGACCATAGTTGATCGGCCAATCAACAGTTGCCCTTTGAATCAAGCATGCTACTGGGTTCAGGTCGTTACCGAGCGTGGTCAAGCCAAGGCGGGTGCTTTCGTACGGAATACTGCCGCCGCCGGCGGTCGGGTCTAGCACAGCCGGTGACACCATACCCATTCGCTCGGTTTCCGCTGCGAGCCATTGCAGTTCCTCTTTGCTCGGCAGGTAACCAAAGGCGCGTGAGTAACCATATGGATCTGGCACACGAATACCTGTTCGTCTTGCTCCATTCATCAATCGCTTGGCCCGCAACGGATCACCGTGTATCCCCAGCATGTGCAGAAACTTCGCATGGTCCGCATCCTCCGGCATTAGTGATGCGAGGACGGCGGCCCGTGAAGCCACCAACGGTCGGCGTGCCCACCAGACATGAAGGTAATAGGTTGGCGGTAGCGCAGTCATCGACCGACGTTCACGCACGCTCTCTTCGCCCAGCGCGGCAATCGGCAACCACGATTCAATCAGCCGACGGGTCATCGCACACCCGCTTCGGAAATCAGCGCCGTAAGGCCTCGCTGTCCCTCGCAAACCAGGTCAAACCGCTTGTCGAGTATTGTCATTTGCTCATCCATGTTCGTTGGGTGTCCGACCAATGTAGGTGTAGCGCGTGCCGCGGCCATGGCCCTGCATCCTGACGCCTTCGGCTTCGAGTTCGTGAATCAGTCGATTGACCTGCTGCCGGTCGTAGGCGGTGACTTCGCGGATACCGGCGTTGGTCAATCCGGGTTCGCCGCGGCGAGCGCGTTGCTTGAGCATGTTGAGTACCCGCGTCTTGGCAACATCCCAGTCGATGCGCTGATCACGTTCGGCATGACCCAAGCCTTCGAGCCGGCGATGCAGGGCGGGCTTCATTCGCCACCAGCTCCCGCGGCCGGCGCCGCCGCGCTCGAGGTAATCGAAGATCTGCACCATCTCATCAAGGATGTCGCGCATTTCTGCATCACGGCGCTGGCACAGCTCGGCGGCGGTCGGTGTGTCGATCTCGGGATGCGAGAGCAGGTAGCGCAAGACCAACAGGTGGTCTACGTCGAGGGTGCGGCCGGCCTTGCCTTCCTCGGCAATGAATTCGCGGAAGGGGCGCGCGGTTTCCTGCCGTTTGAAAACAATGCGGACAGCGCTTTCCTCGTCGATGATCAGCGGCGGTTCCTTGCCCTCGACCAGCATCGCCTCGAACATCCGTCCGATGCCGAGGTTGCTGCGATTGACCAGGCGCAGCCGGGCGAGCGCCTGCACGAGCTGAAGGTTCCGGGCTAGCGGCGGGTGATGCAGGATGTTGGTCGAAGTGATGCCGCCGACCAGTCCGCCAGGGTTGGTGATTTCCAGCCGGCGCGGGTATTGCTTGACCAGCACCGGGCTCGCCAGGCGCAGGTCAAGGTGGGTCAATGCGTTCAGCAGTGCTTCGCGCAGCGCGATCGTCGGGTACGCGCGGTATTCGAAGTGATACAAGCCGTGTTCGATGGTGCTGATCGGGTTGTCGGCGTTGATGCGCGCTTCGATCGCAGTCAGCGCGAGCGGCAGCGCGAGGGCATTTTCGTCGCGACCGTCGGCCCGGTTGTCGTAGGTGGTGGCGCTCTTCATGCGCTCGTGCGTCCAGCCAAAGTTTGGCAGGTGACGGCCAATGGCTTCGGCGTGACCAGCAATCAGCAAACCCGCGCGGGTGAGCTGACCGTCACGCAGCACGCCGAGCGCACCTAGCAGGTCGAGGTCACTCTTGCGAAGCAGGTCAATTGGCGCCTGCTCCTGTCGTGCCTGGTCGCGCAGGCGCTCCATCGCGGCGGCTGAAATCAGCGACTGCGCCGGCTCAGGGACGATCGCCGCGGTGAAGTCGGCGTCGCCTCGTTCCACCATCAATTTTTCGCGCAGGTCGCCGGTCAGTGGTACGCAGGCGTTGCCCTTGCGCACCGTTCCCGCTCCGGCCGTGTTGGTGTAGGGCGACAGGCCACCGTGCACCTGCATGACCAGAAGACGCCCGGTACCTTCCGCCACGTGAAGTTCGTGAATATCAGGCGTCAGCTTCGGGGCGGTTCGCTCGTAGATGTCGCGTTTTAGTTGGTGAATTTCTGCCTGTGGCGGCACACCGAGGATGGCCTTTTCCCGCCCGACGACACGGTCACGTACGCCGAGCACTACAGTCCCTCCACCACCGTTGGCCATGCAGATCGCGATATCGACAGCCTGCTTGATCGCCTGCTTGGCTTCGGATGGCCACTCCTTGAAGTCGAGATCCTGAGTTTCGAGGGCATCGGCTTCCACTTCCTGCAAGCGATCAAGCAGGCTGCGAAGTTCGGTCAGTTCACGCATCCGTCAGAGTTTCGGCTCGATGAGCAGAAAGCGCAGCGCCATCAGTACGCGCCGCGGGTACTTGCGGTGCATGGCCATGCCGAGCCAGTAGCCGGCTTCTTCCTTGGTCATTGCTTCGATGCCTTCGGCGACCGCCACGATATGCTCGCGATTGCGCATCGGCGCCAGTGCGCGAAACAGCAGCCCGAGACTGATCGCCATTTCTTCATCGACCGCTATCCTGAGCGCATCGAAAGTGGGCAGGTTGTTCAGGTCGATGCGCGACTGTTTCAGGCGCCGCAGCAGCCGGTGCTCGATCAGCGACAGGTTGCGACCACGCAGCCCGGCAATATAGGTCGGCTGCCGAATGTGCGGCGTAGCGCTGGCAGGAAGTTGCCAGATTTCGACCTCGATATCCGAGCCAGAGAGCCGGCGCGCGCGCATTTCGTACTGGGGCAAGGCCGAAGGGTGCTTTGCCGTACTCAGGTGGGTCACTTTGCTCATTGGTAGTCCTGCTTAATCCTGCTCTGCGGCCGTTGCCAGCACGTGTGCCGAGGGCGAAACCAGTCGCGTCAGCCGCTGAATCAGGCCTTCGGCCGAAGGCCCCTGAACGGCAAGCGGCGGCTCGAACCGGATCTGGAAAGAAATATCCGCGTCGCTGTCGGTGGCTGCACGGAACTGCGGTTCGAGGTAGTCCTTGAGGGCAGTCGCGTCGTCGATGTCGCCCTTGAAGCTGAGTTCAGCGGTTGAACCGCTGGCAGTGTCAAACGAAGCGGTCATTTCTACTCGCTTGTTGGCGTTCGGAATCGATTTTATGAGTGGCATCAATTTCAAGGCATCCGACTTGTCGAAGGGGCGGATGGTCAGCGTTGCCAAACTGCGGATGCCGTTGTGCCGCGCTTGCTCCAGAAGACGTGTAAGTGCCGCCTTGAGGACATCTTCTGCTTCAAGGACATGGGTGGACTTCGCCTTGGGCATCGTTCGGTCGGTGGCCGCTGCGTAATCTCCTGAGCCCTGATCCGTCTGACCATCGGTCGAGCGAGCGCTTGAGTCGACCTTGCTGGTTTCGCTCTTGGCCTCCGGTCTCGGCCAGATGCCGTGCTCCTGGGCATACGAGGTGGTGTAGATGAACGACTGTTCGTCGACCTTGATTTCGGCATGCGGGTCCCCCTTGCCACGCAGAAGGTCGCCGGACTGGTAGACGTAGTCATCCTGGTCGATACCCAGGCGAATACCTTTGATGAACACGTCGTCACCGACGAGCATCGGCAAGGAGGGGTCCTGGCGGAATTCGGTGCGCAGTGCGGCGGTGGTGATCTGGCCTTTCTTGAGGGGCGTGCGGTCACGTACATAGACCGGGGAGTCCGGCTTGTCGGTAGGCAGGCGCAGTTTGCCGGCGTTCTGGAGTTGGGTAACGACCTGGCGCTGGCCGTCGCCCGGCCGGTCCGAGGCAGTTTGAATGTCGACCACGGTGTGTGCCAGGTCGCAGTTAGCCTCGTCTAGTCGATTTCGCGACGGGTAGAAGATGTGTCGGAAGCACTGCTGCACGGCCAGAGCGAGTTCCTGCTTGGAGCGTTCGTGCAATTCCTGCAGTTTGGCTACCTGATAGTCGGCCAGGTCCTTGAGCTTGCCGGGTTGCCGCAGAGACTCCAGGGCGATGTTGCGCAGCATCTTGGCCTTCATGTTGGGCACTCCGGCCGCGTCTGCCACCAGGAAGACGAGATTGTTCCGGTTGTGGCGCCAGTCGGTGCCACCACCCTTGTGCAGGAAGACCTTTTCGACCAGGTTGTCGACAGTCACCGCGTCGCTGAAGACCTGGGTAGCTTCGTAGCCGAGCATCACCAGGTAGGGGCGGCCACCGCCATCGTCGTCGGGGACATCGTGAGGGCCGGAGGCGAAGGGGATGAGATTGAGATTGGGACCCGCGAAGAGATCGCGGATGAAGCTGTTGAGACGCGTGCGTGCCTCATCTCGATCGGTGTTGGTTTCTTCGCGCCGAATGATCTGGGTAAGATTGGCCTCGGCCAGGAAACGGAGAGGGGCCCCGGGTTTGTCGTCGAGATACGCCGAGTCGGTCGCGAAGCGTTTGCGTGCGTCATCAATGAATGCGACATCTGTTCCCGGACTCAGGATGGCGTAGCGCAGTTCCTCGGCGTTGAGTCCGCGCAAGATGTCGTTGAACGCCAGGGTATGAATGAACGCGCAGCGGGCGACGTACGATCCGTACTTCGGAAGGCCTCTGAACGGCCCTGCATCGAGTTGTTCAGCCAGCGCCGGAGTGGTTTCGACAGCGGCGATCTCGGCCTTGATGGCCGGTACGTAGATGTCCTGCTTGAGGCGGGTGACGAGTTCGAGGCGTATCGGCTCGAACCCGAGGTCGATGTGATGGGTGTGAATCGCGTAGGCGTCGGCGGAACGTGTCTGCCAAACGCGTGCAACCGTACGGGCGAGGAGGCGCAGCATGCCGCGCACGCGCTGGAAATTGCCGAGAGTGCCGGTTTTCTGCGTGAGCACGTTCACCAGTTCTGGGTGCAACGGATAGCCGGCGGCAAACTCGTCGAGCCGCCGGTCCTCCGCCGGGGCCGGCGGGAGCAGCTCTCTGTTGGCATCCCACAGTGCCTTGTACGCGGCGATAACTGACCCTGCCTTCTCGCGGTCGATGCGCGTGAACAGCCGTCGGCAGATGACCTTGACCGTCTCGTCGTCCTCGGTGGGGTCGATCACCGTCGCCTTGCGGGCCGAAACGCTTTCGGCCTCGGCGAAGAAGGCAGCGATATCCTGCGTTTCACGGCTGTAGGCGTCGGCCGCCTTGCCGTCACGACCCACCGCCAGCGTGAAAACGAGCGCCGCAGTGGGTGAGCTTTCCACCGCCTTCATCAGCGAAGTCATGAACGCAAGGAGTTGTTCGCCTGCACGCTGGGCGTTGCGAGCGGCCACCTTGCGCAGGTAAGGGGCGATCTCGTCGATGAGAATGACTGCCGGCTCGCTGCCGATCAGCTCGCGCAAGGTGTCGGCACCGGGCGCGATTCCTTCGCGGTCACTCGCTTCGACCAGGCGGTAGCCGACCTCGCCACGCAGCGCATAAGCCAGTTCCCCCCATGGTGTGTAGGCACGCAGGCGTCGCCAAGCCGGTGCCCATTGGCCGGATCGGCGTTTTCGCCATCAAAAGCCGCAATGCGCACCGATGCCGAGGGGCGCAAGGCGGCATCGAGAAATTCGTCGGCGTTCGTCACCTCGGAGAGGCTGCGCATGGCGTGCGCGAGCGCGATCAGGGCGTGCGTCTTGCCGCCGCCAAACTGGGTGTCGAGACGAAAGATGGCGCCGATCTGGTCGGGATGACCACTGACGCGCAGCGCAACCAGCTTCAGGACATTCTTGATGCCCTTGGTCGGGTAGGTGTTGGCGAAGAACAGCTCCGGGCGCTTGTACTCGTCGGGAGCGTCTCCCCGCAGCACCTGCGAGAGATCCGCAGCAAAGTCGCTCTCACGCAAGGCACCTTGCAGAACATCAGGTCGCGGCTCGCAGATGGAGAACAGATTGTCGGTCATGGCGTGCCTGATTGTCTGTAGGTGCGTAAATGTATCAAGAAAATGTATCTGATGACATTCGGAGTAGTTGGCGACGGAATTTTCGGCGGGAATGCCTGCGGTTTCCGTCTGCGGGTCGCCATGCAGAAATACTGAATCGCACGTGATTGCGTTTCTAAGCCCCTTACCGCCAGCGGAGGCGCGGCACGAACCGCTCCAGTTCACCCAAATTCGTGAGTCCATGCTGAGCCGAACGGCCGACAAGGCCTGATGTTACCAGCGGCGAGTTGTCGTCCAAGGATGTCAGGTCATTGCGAATCTCGGTGAAGATGCGCAATCTGTTCTCGGTGCGCCAGCCATATGACCCTGGGAGGGTCCAATAGCTTTCGCTTTTCTCAACAGCAGGAATGGCGTATGACAGCGCTGCAAAGACTTCAAGTCGATCGAAAGCCACGTGAAACGACGCCTTGGACGGGAAGTGCGACTGGAACAGCGGCCAAAGCAGTGCTTCGAGATGATTCTGGAGCGGCGTGAATTCCAGTTCACGCTCTGGCAGTACCTTCATCGCATCAGCGCCACGCTGGAACAGTGCCCAGACCGGCACCAATTCCACCGCGCGCCTGTCTTCTCTGTCCTCGCGGACGACCGTTGCGCTAAACAATGTACTCAGCGCATCCAATCGCGTAGCCGTCACTGCACCAAGGCCGAAGCAATAAAGTAGCAGGGTCGCGGGATAACGCTGAAGCTCGACCCAGAGTGTGACGCCTCCTTCCGCACGCCGCATGGATAGCTTTGTAAGCGCCTTCACCCATGGCGTGAGCTGCGTGCCCACGCTCCACTGGCCGGCGATAAAGGCTATCCGCATGAGCGTTGCAGACGCGGCTTCGTAGGACTTCAGCCGCGCGAGGACGGTGGGGCCGGTGGTATCCTGCGAATTCAAGTCGAAGGCAGCTCCGCAGGTCGCTGCGGCAACGTTCTCAACTTCCCTGCTGACGAGGTCGTCGAGCGCAATACGGTACTTTGGCTCAGAAAGGTATCGTTTCAGCATACCGACGGCAGCCTCTGTCGACATAGGATGCGGACGCGAGAACTCCTCCAGCGCCTTTAACTGCTCGCTGACAGCCTCAAAGAACGAGTCGGCATCCGAAATCCTGATGACCGTTGCGTCCCGATGCCTGATGAGGTCCGCAGCCCTCTCGCTCGGTTCGCCATGACTAGCCCAGTACATTGAGAACCGGCGGGATGGGGCGCGTGTCATGGCAGCCCTCAATGCCTCATCCCAGGTGGCGGACCAGCCAGCGACCACTACGCCGAACTCGTCAAAGATTCGGTCGAGCAAGCGGTTGAACGCATCGGGGTAGGCCGCAAGTTCCGCAGGCGTGTTGCGAATGCGCGTGTCCAGGTAGTCCCCGTGAATCTTGAAGATCGTGCACGGCGTGTGAATGAGCGGAAGGGCTCCATCAATGTGACCTGGGGTACTCAACACAGTGGGCTGGATGCCGACGTCCTGCAGCGCAATCTCTAGCAACCTGTCGAAGTTCGTGGTCACTATCACCCTGACGTAGCCCAGCTTCACGAGGTCGGCGATGGCGCGGTGAGCTTTGGTCGGCACCTTGGCACCTTCCTCTCGCTCCTGCTCGGTGGGCTCCCAATAGTTTCGCAGCAACTGCTGCCGCTCTGCAGGCGTCTTCGCAACCGACTTCAGAAGTTCCGAGTAGTCGGGCTCCTGCCCGGTCGTTCCACGGAACCATTCGGCGGGCTCGGGTTCACAGTTCGCCTGCTGCAGAGCCGCCATCTTGCGAACCAGTTCGATGGTTACTTCCCAGCCCGTTGGAATACGGGCCGCACTCGAAACGCCCGAGCCAAGCAACAGCGCGTATACGCCCTTGCCGGCATGCATCGAGAACGCGAGAGAGTTGATGGGGTCGATCACAGCGAGCCTTCTTGTGCATCAGCGTTGGCGCAGTATAACGGCATGCAGCCGAAGGTCGGGGCTTTGCCGTAGTGCAGCACATCTCCGATGGCGGCGACGGTAAGGCCGGACACTGGCGACGCGATGAAAAATACGCTCGGTTAGGGTCACCCAGCAACGTCTTGCCGCGCAACGATTTCAGGGTCTTACATTGACGCCCAGAAGGCACACCCAGGCCGTTTTCGTGTCTCCCCGATTCAAGCCTTCGGGCTCAGCTGAAGCATCGGCACAGCGCTGAAAATCTGAAACCAACCCTCCAAATCTTGTTCTGGCACGGTCTTGCGCAAGACGTCGAGGAACTCCTTGTCGCGGGTCGATTCGACGGTGATGTTCTTGTAAACCACTTTCACGCTGGGCTCGATCACGCGCAAGTTGTCCAGACCCGCTCGCACCAGTTCCTCGATCTTGTCTCTTGTCAGCTTCTGACGCTCGTTCGCCCGTTCCATACGCTGCTCGATCAGGGTCACCACCCGTTTCACACGTTTATCATGGTCGCCTTTGACAAGTTCCTGAAAGCCCTTCACCCAATCCTTGAGCACGCTCTCGAAGGCTGCCTTGCCTTCTTCAAACTTCACTTTGTCGCTGTGGCGGATGATTTTGCCAAAACCCGGCAGGTTGATGATGTAGCGCTCTGTCAGCTTGTTCCAGTAGTTACGGATTTCTGCCTGAGTCGTGGGTACGGTCAGAGGCTTGCCTGCCTTGTTGAAAGCCTGCTCGCCATTGACCAGCACGGGTACGTTGACGCATAGCCTTATACACAACTTTAGGTTTCGTCTGTAAGCTGTCGTTTTTCCTTGAGAAGGTATCATGGCGAGGTGGGCTGAGGAGGAACTGAATGGAATCAACCTGGGTGATCGCCGTCGGGACAAACGAGCGATCGCGTTGCTGGATACGCTTTCTGCGAGACCGACGGCGAGTATCCCGGGGGCGTGTTCGGACTGGTCGGAGACGATGGCGGCTTACCGCTTCTTCGGCAACGATGACATTACCTGGGAGCGATCCTCACGCCCCATTGGTCTTGCTCCCGAAGACGGATCGCGCAGCACAAAGTGGTGCTGATGCTGCAGGACACCACCGAACTGGACTTCAACGGGCAGAGCATCTCTGGCTTGGGGCCGCTGACTACG
>NZ_SPMY01000066.1 GCF_012939955.1 Candidatus Accumulibacter phosphatis | reverse complement strand
GATCAGGTCGAGCATCCCATGCGGATCCTCGACTGCGCGACCGGCGACGGCGAGCAGGATATCACCCGGCTTGATCCCCCCCGCATCGGCCGGGCCGCCGCGCAGGACGCCGGCGATCAGCGCACCGCGAGTATCGGGCAGGCCGAAAGACTCGGCGAGATCGACGGTAATTTCCTGCGCCTCGACGCCAATCCAGCCGCGCGTAACTGTCCCCGTCGCGATGATCTGCTCCATGACATTGCGCGCAATCGAAATCGGAATCGCAAAACCGATGCCGAGCGAACCGCCGGAACGCGAGTAGATGGCGGTGTTGATGCCGATCAGGTTGCCGCGACTGTCCACCAGCGCCCCACCCGAATTGCCCGGATTGATCGCCGCGTCGGTCTGGATGAAGCTCTCGAAAGTATTGATCCCCAGGTGCGAGCGGCCGAGGGCCGAGATGATGCCCATGGTCACCGTCTGACCGACGCCGAAGGGGTTGCCAATGGCCAGGGTCACGTCGCCGACCAGAACGTCGTCCATCTGCCCAAAGGTGATCGCCGGCAATGGCAAGGCCAGCGCCTTGCCGTTGTCGGCGGTGATCTGCAGCACCGCCAGATCGGATTCCGGGTCACTGCCAACGAGGCGCGCATTCAGGTTACGGCCATCGCTGAGCGCGACCTCGATCTGGTCGGCGGATTCGACAACGTGGTTGTTCGTGAGAACATAGCCGCCGGAGCTGACAATGACGCCCGAGCCCAGGCCCGAACTGCTCGGCCCATCACCGCCCGGATCGTCACCGAAGAAGTGACGGAAAGCCGGGTCGTCGTACAGGGGATGACGACGCGCCCTGACCTTCTGTGCGGTAAAGATATGCACCACCGACGGCAGCGCCTTCTTCGCCGCCTGGCGATACGAGGGCGCAACGAGCGTCGGCGCCTCGCCCAGCGTCACCGACTCCTGCAGGGCAACGATACTGGTGCCGAATATCGGTGCCTTGCCGAGCCATTCGGGCTTAAGGGTACTGACGACGAAAAGAAGGGCGACACCAAAGGTCACCGTTTGTGCAAAAATCAGCCAGAGCCTGCGCATGGGCGAAACCGGAGCGAGTGAATGAAACGCGAAGAATTGACACGCTACCTGGACGAGATCCTGGACGCAGGCCGCTTCAAGGATTATTGCCCAAACGGACTGCAAGTGGAAGGACGGCCTGAAATCCGCAGCCTGGTCGCCGGCGTCACCGCCAGTCAGGCGCTGCTCGACGTCGCCGTCGCGCGTGCCGCCGACGTCATCCTGGTCCATCACGGCTGGTTCTGGCGCGGTGAAGACGGTCGCGTCACCGGCATCCGCCGAACACGTCTGCAAACCCTTCTGCACAATGACATCAACCTGATCGCCTATCACCTGCCGCTCGACAGCCATCCCCAGTTCGGCAACAACGCGCAGCTGGCCAAGCGCTTCGGCTGGCTGCCCGAAGGCCGCTTCGGCGAGCAGGACATCGGCTGGCACGGACGACTGGAAAAGCCGGCGACCGTCGCTGCGGTCAGCAAACACGTCGCTGCGGTGCTACAACGCGAGCCGCTGCTCATCGGCGACGGCGAGCGCCCGGTCAAGCGCGTCGCCTGGTGTTCAGGCGGTGCGCAAGGGCTCTTCGAAGAGGCCATCGCGCTGGGTGCAGACCTCTACCTGAGCGGCGAAATCTCCGAGCAGACGGTCCATCTGGCGCGCGAATCCGGCGTCGCCTACCTGGCCGCTGGTCACCATGCCAGCGAACGCTACGGCGTACAGGCGCTCGCTGCACACCTGGCCGAACGTTTCGGCCTCGACTGTCATTTCGCCGATCTCGACAACCCCGTCTGAAACCTTAAACCCCAAGGAGCAAGCATGCCCTACGTCTTTCCGCCCGCCGCCCAGGTGTGCGTACCCGTCGCTGGTAGTGACACCCTCTTCCCGGTGCGCCGGGTTTACTGCGTCGGGCAAAACTACGCTGCGCACGCAGCCGAAATGGGTGCCGACGGGCGCCAGCCACCGTTCTTCTTCAGCAAGCCCGCCGACGCGCTGGTGCCTGGCGGCGGCGATGTTCACTATCCACCGGCCACCGGCGATCTGCAGCATGAGGTCGAACTGGTGGTCGCGCTGTCCGGAGGAGGCGCTGCGGTCTCACCGGCAAAAGCCCTCGAATGGGTCTATGGCTACGCCGTGGGCCTTGATCTGACCCGTCGCGACCTGCAGCGCGCGGCCAAGGAGAAGGGCCACCCATGGGACATGGCCAAGGGTTTCGATCAAAGCGCACCGATCGGCGCCATCCAGCCGCGGGCCAGCATCGGTCATCCCGAGCACGGCGCCATCTCGCTCAAGGTCAATGGCCAGCTGCGCCAGAACGGCGACCTCGACCAGATGTCGTGGAAGGTCGCCGAGGTGATCGCCAATCTGTCGACCTACGTCGAGCTGGCGCCCGGTGACCTGATTTTCACCGGCACCCCGGCCGGCGTATCGAAGGTCCAACGCGGCGATGTGCTGGAAGCGAGTGTCGCCGGCGTCGGCGAACTCGCGGTGAAACTCGTCTGAAAGCCGTAGCGAGCTTGTCGAGCGCAGCGGCAACATTGCCGCCGCCTTGCCGAGCACGCCGATGCGCGAGGAGCGGCCACTGATACGCCTACTCGCAACGCCTGAAGACCACCGCATCGCGCAGCTTGCAGCAGCGGCAATCGGGCTATCGCTGATTGACGCGGCCATCCCGCTTCCCCTGCCGGGGGTCAAGCCCGGGCTGGCGAACATCGTCACGCTGATTGTTCTCGCACGTCACGGCTGGGCGGCGGCGGCCTGGGTCACCGGCCTGCGCGTCTTTGCCGGCGGCCTGCTGCTCGGCTACTTCCTTTCGCCGGGCTTCTTCATGAGCCTCACCGGCGCGCTCTTCAGCCTGCTGACGCTGGGACTGGCCTACCGCTTACCGAGACGCTGGTTCGGCCCGATCAGCTGGAGCATCCTGGCCGCATTCGCGCACATCGGCGGCCAACTCCTGCTGGCACGACTATGGCTGATTCCCCACAATGGCCTGTTTCTGATGGTCCCGTTTTTCGCCGTCGCCGCGCTCGTCTTCGGTATCATCAACGGCCTGCTGGCGACGCGCCTGCTCGAAGAGCTGGAAACTGACGTTCATGACCCGTCGAGCTACCCCAGGTCATGAACGTCATGAACGTTCCCCTCTCACTTGCAGTGCGCATTCCGGCTTGCACGCCGGAATCGTTCGCCGGGCAGGGAGCATGCTCCCCGAATTCCCCGCCTCACCCCTGGCCCTTCTCCCGCAGGGGGAGACGGGAGTTTCGTGAGTCGCTTACGCGACTTTCACATTGACATGACGGAGGTCGAAAATGCCTGAAACCATCTGCCTGGCCTTCACCGGCGCTCCGGAATGCCCTACGGCGTGCGTTTGCTCGAATGCCTGCTGGCCGCCGACTGCCGCGTGCAACTGCTCTACTCGCAGGTCGCACAGATCGTCGCCAAGCAGGAAATGGGGCTGGACTTGCCGGCACGCGCCAGCGACGCCCAGGCCACGCTGCAGGAACGCTATCGAGCCCTGCCCGGCAGGCTGGAAGTTTACGGCCGCGAAGAATGGTTTGCGCCGGTCGCCAGCGGCTCCAACCCGCCCGACGCGATGGTCATCTGCCCGTGCTCGATGGGAACCCTGGCGGCGATTGCCCAGGGACTGGCCAGCAAGCTGATCGAACGTGCGGCCGACGTCGTCCTCAAGGAGAACCGCAAGCTGATTCTGGTACCGCGCGAGACACCGCTGTCCGCCATCCATCTCGAGAACATGCTGCGCCTGGTGCGCGCGGGAGCGGTCATCCTGCCGCCCAACCCCGGTTTCTATAACCATCCGCAGTGCGTCGAGGACATGGTGGACTTCGTCGTGGCGCGAATTCTCGATCAACTGCGCGTCGCGCATACGCTGATCCCGCGCTGGGGCGCCGTCGCCGGCGAATGAGCGCCGGAGTCGTTGCCGAACAAGTACGCCTCGCGCGCCGGCCGGCGGGCGCGCGCACCCCTGGAAATGCGGCGACATGGCACCGGTTCCCGGCCTGACCCCGGACGACGTCGCGCAGATCACCGCCCTACGTGCAACTGGAGCAGCACAAGGTCGGCATTCGCGAGCTCCAGCGACGGCGATCCGGCCGAGGAGAAACACCAGACAGCGCTGCCATCTGCTCGCCGCCTACTTGCTCCCCGCCAGCGGCGTAAAACGCGCCTGCTCGGCCGCTTTTCCGGGCACGGTGATCGAGACGACGACCTTCATGTCCGGCGTCGACGCGTATGTGGCGCCGCCTTGCATGCGGTTGTCGCCGGCGGCGGTCAGCGTCGCAGTGCTCTTCTCCTTGCCAGCGAGGATGGTCGCCGTACCGGTCGCGCCGGCCGTCGCGATCTTGGCGCCGGCATGGTCGGTGACATGCACGACGACCGCGCTGTCCCTGGCTTCCCTGTTGTCGCTGGCGACCACCAGCTCGAAGTGATAGGGACCCGCCATGCGCAACTGGCCGCCATTGGCCCCTTTCTGGGTATCCAGATAGTCGTCGGAATGGGCGAGCAAGGGCTGGCTGGCGAGCATGAAGGCGCTGCTGGAGGCGGCGAGAAGCAGGGCTTTGATCGGTGGCATGGGGAAACTCCTTGTTGGTTGAAACAGGTTCAGCAGTCTCGGGGTCAGAAGCTTTCGCTGTCATGCGCGGCGAGCAGGCGCTGCAGCGCCGGCTTGCCCCACAACGAGAACATCAGCGGCGTCAGCAGGCTGTCGAGCAGGGTCGAGCTGATCAGCCCGCCGAAGATCACCACCGCCACCGGGTGCAGCACTTCCTTGCCCGGCGCGTCGGCCGAGAGCAACAAGGGCAGCAGCGCGAAAGCCGCCACCAGCGCCGTCATCAGCACCGGCGTCAGGCGCTCCAGCGAACCGCGGACGATCATGTGCTGGCCGAAAGTCTCGCCTTCGAAGGCGCACAGGTTGATGTAGTGGCTGATCTTGAGAATGCCGTTGCGGGTGGCAATGCCGGTCAGGGTGATGAAGCCGACCAGTGCAGCGACTGACAGCGGCTGCCCGGAAATCCACAGCGCGATGACACTGCCGACCAGCGCCAGCGGGATGTTGCCCATGATGATCAGGGTCAGAACTGCCGAACGGTAGCGGCTGTAGAGGACCATGAAGATCATCGTCAGCGAGATCGTCGCCAGCAGGCTGATCAGCCGCGCCGCCTCCTCCTGCGCCTGGAACTGCCCTTCTAGCGCGGTGAAATAGCCATCGGGTAGCGGTTTGGCAGCCAGTGCGCTGCGGATGTCGGCGATCACTTGCGACATGTCGCGGCCGTCGGTGTTTGCCGAGAGCACGATACGGCGCCGCGAGTTCTCGCGGCTGACCTGGTTGGGGCCGTCGCTTTCCTCGACGCTGGCGACTTTCGACAGCGGCACGTGCCCGGTCGGCGTTTCGATTAGCAAGTCGGCCAGCGCCTGCGGGCTGCGCGCGCTTTCCGGCAGGCGTACCAGCAGGTCGAAGCGACGATTGCCCTCGACGATCTCGGTGATCCGCTCGCCCTCGATCATCTGTTCGAGACTGCGCAGCAGATTGCCGGGGGCGACGCCGTAGCGCGCCGCCTGCTCGTAGTCGAGATGGATCTTCACTTGCGGGATGAGTACCTGTTTCTCGATCTGCAGATCGGTGACGCCGGGGATCTGCGCCAGCCGCGCGCGCAGTTCGGCGGCCAGGCCGCGCAGGGTGTCGAGGTCGTCGCCGTAGATCTTCAGCGCGATCTGGGCGCGCACGCCCGAGAGCAGGTGATCGAGGCGGTGCGAGATCGGCTGCCCGACATTGGACGCCGCCGGCAGCGTGGCCAGACGTTGCCGGATGTCGGCGATGATTTCGGCGCGGCCGCGATCGGAAGCCTTGAGGTCGACGTCCATCTCGGTGTAATGCACGCCTTCGGCATGTTCGTCGAGTTCGGCGCGCCCGGTACGCCGGCCGACCTTGGTCACCTCGGGAACCTGGGCGACGAGCTGCTCGGCGAGTGTGCCTATGCGGTTCGATTCGCTCAGCGCGGTGCCCGGGTTGAGCAGCACATTGACGGTCAGGGTGCCCTCGTTGAACGGCGGCAGGAAGGAACGCGGGAAGAAGGGCACACTGGCGGCGACCACCAGCACCAGCAGCAGCGCACCGATCAGCAGGCCACGCGCGCGTGCGAAGGACCAGTGCAGCAGGCGCGCGTCGACACGCTTGAGCCAGATCACCAGCGGGCTGTCGCCGGCATGCAGTTGCTGCATGCGCGGCAGCAGGTAGTAGGCCATCACCGGGGTCAGTGTCACCGAGACGATCATGCTGGCGAGAATCGAGACGATGTAGGCGACGCCGAGCGGCGTGAACAGGCGCCCCTCGATGCCCGGCAGGACGAACAGCGGCACGAACACCAGAACGATGATCAGCGTCGCGTAAACAATGGCCGAGCGCACTTCCAGGGTCGCCGCGGCGATCACCTCGACGACCGGGCGTGGCGTGCTGGCGGCGCAAGACATTTTCGACGCCGACGACAGCGTCGTCGACCAGTTCGCCAATCGCAATCGCCAGCCCGCCGAGGGTCATGGTGTTGATCGACAGGCCGAAGTAGCGGAAGACCAGCGCCGTCGCCAGCAGCGATACGGGAATCGCCATCAGCGAAATAATCGTCGTGCGCACGTTGAGCAGGAACAGGAAGAGAATCACCGCGACGAGGATCGCACCATCGCGCAGTGCCTCTTCGACGTTGTTCACCGAGTGCTCGATGAAATCGGCCTGCTTGAAGAGGAAGGACGGCGCCTCGATGCCTTCGGGCAGGCTCCTGGCGAGTTCGTCGATGGCTTTCTCGACTTCGCGAGTGAGCAACACGCTGTCGGCGGCCGGTTGCTTCTGCACCGAGAGAATCACCGCCGGCTTGCCCTGGAAACTTCCGTCGCCGCGCTTTATCGCCGGCGCCAGCTTGACGTCGGCGAGCTGCTTGAGAACGATCGGCTGGCCGTTCCTGACGGTGACCACCAGGTTCTGCAGATCCTCGATGCGCGCGCTGCGGCCGATCTGGCGGATCAGGTATTCGCGGCCCTGCACTTCGAGAAAACCGCCGCTGGTGTTGGCGCCGAAGTCGCGCAGCGCGGCTTCCAGCTTCTCGCGTTCGACGCCCAGGGCCTGCAGCTGCGCCGGGCGCAGTTCGACGCGGTACTGGCGCACTTCGCCGCCGATCGGGATCACCTGCGCGACGCCCGGGATGGTCAGCAGGCGTGGTCGCATCACCCAGTCGGCGTACTCGCGAACGGTCATCGGACTGACTTTGGCAGGGTCGGCAGGAATGGCGATGAGCAGGATCTCGCCCATGATCGACGAAATCGGCCCGAGCTGCGGGACCACCCCCGGCGGCAACTGATCGCGGACTAGGTTCAGGCGTTCGGCGATCTGCTGGCGGTTGCGGTAGATGTCGGAACCCCACTCGAACTCGACATAAATGATCGACAGGCCGATGCCGGAGACCGAGCGCACGCGCGTCACCCCGGGCATGCCGTTCATTCCCGATTCGATCGGGAAAGTGACCAGCTGCTCGACCTCCTCCGGCGCCATGCCGCCGGCTTCGGTCATCAGCGTCACCGTCGGCTTGTTGAGGTCGGGGAAGACATCGACCGGCATCTGGCGCAGGGTGATCGCGCCGTAGATGATCAGCAACAGCGAGATGCCGAGGACGAGCAGCCGTTGCTTGAGGCTGGCGCGGATAATCAGTTCGAACATGTCAGCGCACTTGCGAGAGCAGTCCGGCGCCCTCGATCACGACGCGATCGCCGTCGTGCAGGCCGTCGCTGATCGCAACCGTGTTCGCATCGAGCGCTTGCGGATGCACCCGGCGGGCGACAAAACGTTCGGCCTCGGTATGCACCCACACCGCCGTCTCGCCGGCACCGATGCGCGTCAGCGCCGAACGCGGCACGGCGGCGCCCTCGATCTCGTGCGCCGTGCGCACGATCACCTTGAGTGGTTGCCCGACGGCGACCAGGGTGTTCGGCGTGACGATGCGAAACAGCAGGGGCAGCGCCTGCTCACGCATCTGCCGGCCACCGCCGACGAAAGCGAGCTCCAGCGCGCTTTGCTCGGACAGGGCGCTGGCCGAAATCAGCGTCGCGCCAATGCCCGCCTGGTAGGCCAGTGCCTCCACCGCCAGCCGCGATGGGTCGATAATCTCGAAGAGGATTTCCTTGGCATCGACGACCTGACCGGCGACCAGGCTGCTGGCGCTGATCACGCCGGCCGCCGGTGCGCGCAGGGGCTCGGCGCCGTCGATGCTGGCGCTGGTCGCTGCCAGGCGCTTGCGCAGCGCGCCGCGCTCGATGCGTGCGGCTTCGATTTCCTTGTGCGCCACGGCCCCTTCAAGCGCTTGCAGCCGGCGCAGGCGTGCTTCGGCAATCGCCAACTCGCCGGCCAACTCCGCTTGCTGTGCCCTTTGGTTACCCCGCTCGATGGCACTGCTGACCGGGCGCAGGTAGGCCAGGATCTCGCCCTTGCTGACTTTCCTGCCGGGAACCGGCATGCCTTTCGGGCCGGGTTCGATGCTACCGGCAAACGTCGCCTGCACGCGGCCGCCGGTCTCCGGGTCGGCGATCACCTGGCCGTTGAGCTCGATCGTCGCGGAGAGCGGAGCGATGACGACGCGCTGGCTGCGCACGCCGATCTGCCGCTGCAGCGGCTTGGGCACGAACAGGCTGCCGTCAGGCAGGCGCTGCGGCGATGCGGCGTGGCGCCCGCTGGCCGTGGCGCCGTCGCCTGGCGTGCTGGCCGGCGCTGCTGCCGCGGCTTTGTTGTCCTGACTGTGATCCTCGTCGCCATGCGCCAGCGCGGCACTGGCGAAGCAGGACAGCGTGACGGAGGCGAAAATGCTGCGCAAGTTCATGCTTGGTGGCCTCGCGGGGATCGGTGTTGCCGGCGGCGCCGGAGCAGGAGCAAGGCGGCGCCGGCGAACAGCAGCCCGGCGGCCAGGAGCCAAACCGCCCACTCGCTCCAGGCATGGGTGTGCGGCGTAGCGGTGCTTGGCGGCTGCGAGGTATCGAGGATCAGCGATAGCAAATCAGCATTGTCGCTGGTCTCGATGCTGATGGTCAGCGGATGCCTGGCCGCCGGAAAGTCGGCGGCGAGTTGAAGGACGTAGGTACCGGGTGAGGTTTCGCTGGCCAGGCCTTGCGCATTGGTCACATCACTCTCGACTTCGACCTTGGCACCCGCCACCGGCTCGTTGCTCGCGAAGCGATCGACATAGACCAGCAGTTTCCGGTCTTCGAGGACGGCGACGACTTCGAAGTCGGCGGTGGCGGCACTGGCCCGTGGCGCGACGCTCTGGCTGAGCGCCGGGGGCGGCGCGCCATGATCTTCGCCACCGTGGCCAAAGGCCGAAAACGCGACCGTCAGCAGGGCGGTGGCCAGAAGCTGCTTCACGACAACACTCTCACGGCAGCACTCCCAGGGTCTGATTGAGGCGCGAAATGGCCGCCGCACGGGCAATCCCCTGGCGGCCGAGAAAAGTGTCGGCAGCGTAAGCGGCAGAACGAATACGCAGCAGCGTTGCCAGATCGGCTTCGCCCAGGGCAAAGCTTTTTTCCGCCAGGCGCAGGCTGTCGCTGCTCAGCGTGCGCCGCTGCTCGGCGAGCGCGTACTGGCGCTCGGCGGCCTGCAAAGCTTGGCGGGCACGCATGGCGTCGAGCTCGACGCGCTGCTCGAGGCGCTGCATTTCAGCGTCGCTCTGATCGGCCTCGGCCTGCGCCGCCGAGCTTTCACGGCGCACCAGGGCCCCTGAAGAAAAGGGGATCTTCAGACGGATGCCGATGCTGTCCGAATACGATTCATTGAAGTCGCTGCGTTCGCGAAGCGCGAGCAAGCTCACTTCGGGCGCCGCGCGCCGCGACTCTTCAGCGACCTTGACCTTGGCGCGGGCACTGCGCGAAGCGGCTGCGGCGGCGGTCAGCTGCGGGTGCAAGGGTGAGGGTGAAAAGGTCTCCGGTGCCAACGGCTTTGTGCCGCCATGCCCTGGCGTCGCCGGCCGTTCGGCGCTGATCGACGACGGCGCGGGTGCCCCGGTGAGTGCGCGAAAGACGTGCTCCGCCTGCAGCAAGGAGCTGTCGGCGTCGATCGACTCGGCTTCGGCGGCCTGCATTTCCATTTGTGCCAGGTTGGCGTCGATCCGCGACAGATCACCAGCCTGGTAGCGACGCTGGACTTCGCTTGCCAGCGCGCGCGCAGTCTCCAGGCGACCCACCGCCAGGCGGGCACTATTGCGCGCTGCGGCCAGCGTCCACCACGCCTCGCGCAGCGCGCCGGCGAGTTCCAGGCGCAGGGCGGCGCGCCTGGCGCCGACTTCATCGAAGCGGCTCTCGGCCTCGGCTTCGCGGGCCGCTTTCTGTCCGGGCAACCACAGGTAGGCGTTCAGCTCGACGGCGATCTCGCGCTTGCCGCGATTGCTGTTCAGCTGGTCGTTGAGCGCGCCGACGCTGACCGACCCCGGCTCCGGCGTCAGCCCCGAGGCCAGTTCCTGCGCCGCGCGCGCTTCGCCCTCGCGGGCGTCCACTGCTTTCGCCTGCGGGTTTCTTAGCCACGCCTCTTCGAGCCAGAATCCCAGGCTGCCTTCCGGCGCCGCTGGCGGCGAAGCGGCCATTCCCGACAGGCTCAGTAGCACACCGACCAGGCACGCTGCCAAGCGCAATGGCCAGCACACGGCGCGCTGCGAGTGCGGCGAGTGCGCCGGATCAAGGTCTGCTGTCATTCCATGGCTGGTAAAAACCGCGGCCGGAAGCCTTGCGCTGTGGCGCAAAACAGCCTGCGCCCACATCCCCAACTTCTCGCGGTCGTCAGGCACCTCTTCGACCCTGAGGCTGGTCACCGCGAAACCCTTGCCGCCAGGATCCTCGGCCCAGCCGCCACCACAAGCGCAAGTGGCGCTCTTGAAAACCTCGACCCGCGCAGCATCCCGGGCGAATGCATTGGCAGACGATACGACGGCGGGCGCGACGAGAAGGCGAGAAGGCGAAATGGCTTCATGACAAGATCCCGTTCCGGGAGTTGAACTGGCAAGTGACATCTGGTGGCGCATTCTGCATAACTTGCCCGCACAGCAGGCTGACGCCCGGATTACATTCCTGTAACTTCTGGCGAGCGGCCATTCGCGCCGGGGAAGCCGGGCGAAAAATCCCGCAGTCGGAAGCTCGGCCGGCATCGACCCGGAGCGGCCCAATGACCGCTGCGATCTCAATGACCGCTGCGATCGCACTGGCAGCTTACGGATCCCAAAGCTGCCGGAGGCGGGGATCACTGATCCGGCGGCAGTTCGGCCAATGCTGCCGCTGGACCGTCAGACGCATTGCGACCGATCAGGACCGGTTAGCGGCCGCTCGACTCTGCTGGTCAAGGGACGACCCGTCCGTCGGCCATTGCACACGTTCGACAGCTGAGCCAAGAGATGGTACCAAGGGCGCGCAACCGTGGTTTGTCTCCGAATGTCCCACTCGGGTGGAGCGCACCTGGTATCTGGTTGAGAATGGCGTCCGGCACGGCTACGGCACTGGCGGACCATGGTTCAATCGGCTAGGCCATGAGCATTGCTACTTTCGTCGATTGACGCCAACTCGTACGGGCCCGTATACTCATCAAAGAGCCATTTGATTTCTTATCGGTAACGCGACATGAGTCTCGAGCACCTCCTTCCATTCGCTGGGGACCACGCTATCCAAAGCGCTGTGGTCGTCGTTGAATGGGCAGCGCCTGGTGGTTCCGGGCATCTAACGGCCGACGTCCTGCAGGAACTGCAGGACGTGGCTGCGCCAAAGCTTGCCCACCTCGGCCTTACCGCAAACGAGAAGCTCAACGTCTTTGAAGTCCAGATGGGTCCCGGACAAGCGACTTCGCACTCATCTCAACTTGCTGGCGGATTCAAGGCCAGCCGTTCCTCATCTACGGGTGAGGAAGCACGCAGCGTTATGCTGACACGTGAGAATTGCATCATCCAGATCAATGACTACATGCGCTGGGCACAGGCCAAGGACCATATTCGAGAGTACTGGAACGTTTTGCTTCCGATCGTCGGGAAGACCGCGCCAATTTTGCACCTGACCTTGCAGTTCAATGATGTATTTCTCTGGAGGGCTCCCCCCGACGAGCTGATCATGACTGAAGTGTTCAAGCACGATACAACTTGGCTACCGCAACACGCATTCAGCCTACAGAACCTGTGGCACTCGCATCACGGGTATTTTTGTGACCAAGCATCCCCCTGCAAGTTTAGGCAGCTGGACAACGTTAACGTCAGCCGAACCATGGTCAACAACATAGAGTCAGTGCAAGCCCTAGTCGCACACCGCGCCAGCTTTACGGACGCCATCTGGGTGAAGCAGCCTCTTTCCGACGAGGATGTGATTTCGCAGGTTCTCGATAAGTTTCATGGCGACAACAAGAAGATACTGGCAGGCCTCTTTAGCGATGAGGTGCTGCGCAAAATCAACCTGCTTTCGATCTGATTAGGGAGACATACGTGCTTGCCAAGGTCACCACTATTCTCGCCATGCCGGCCGTGGCGTACGGATTGGCTACCGCGCGCCCAGAGTTCGAGCGTTACGTCGACAGCTACGAACGAACACCATTGGTCAGCCGCCAGGACACGGAACACGCTCTGTTTCAACGTACGCCAGCCGCGACCGAGATGTGCCTGCAGTTGGGCGCCTCGTCCGGCGTGCATAGCAAACGAGAACTACTTCAACGATTAATTGGGCAGTTTGCCGCTACTCATAGTGGTTGGAACGGAGAAGGAAGTGTAGCGCCAAGCGCCGTGGCGGTAAATGCAGCTAGGACGTTCCTGGAATCCATACCTCCTGGAATCGCGCTGCCTACGCCGATGCTGACTGAGATCGGCGAGATGGAGTTCTACTGGAGCCTACCCACCGGGTATGCCGATATCAGCTTCGACGCCGAAGGTATCGGATCGTTTTTCGTCCGTGACCAGGATGGCAACGAGTTCTTCGCGGAGAGCCTTGCGCCAGACTTTCGCCAATTTCCGGAACAAGAACGGATCATTTCCGTACTGGCACCACACCTGCTCGTGACGGCTGCGTGAGTCGCGCGTCAAATCGCGATGGCGCTCACGGTTTTCGAGACTGCCGCTTGCGCTGAGCAACTGGCCAAATCCCTCCAGTTGCTGACAGAGACAGAGCAACTGAACCTGGAGAGTGTAGGCGTAAGCGTTTACTCGCCAGGGCCGATTTGCGACGCGGAGCCATTGTTCCGCGCGGTTGATCAGCCAGTACACTTCCAGAACGGCGAAATCGTTCCGACAGCCTTCGACGACTCCAAGATTCGAGGGATGTCCGTCAACAGAAGGTTGCATATCAGTGTCGATGATGCATTGCAGTTGGCGACTTCCAGGGTGGCGATGGTCAACCAGCGCAAAGCGCAAGAAGTGCCCGCATCGGGGAGTCAACCTACAGCGCACAAGAGGAGGGTGGTTGCCTACACCATCTTCAAAACATCCGACATAAGGGCATTAGTGCACGGACACGAACCCGACTCAGGGCGCCGGGCCTTTGGCGTGTATGACACGGCAACGGAAGGCGATAACAGCCACGGCGACGTCTTCTTCTTGCTGCCGGGAAAACAGGCTTGGCGCAGCGTGCGTAGTAGACTCTACGATCTAGCAAAGAATGGACTAGTCATCTTGGAAAATCGAGCCTGAGTGGTGCTGGCGATAGCCGCTTGCGACCCTTATGGAAAGCTTTCCATAAGGGTCGTTATGCAAAGTCGTCGATTATGGAAAGTCGCTGATTGCAGCGCGCACCGATCGCTGGTGAGCAGCGGCAAGCGTGCGCTGCGGGGTTTCCATAATCACAAGGTCTTCAGGAAGTGGATCAGGGTGTCAGGAGCCCGGTAGCGCTGGATTTTAGCGTCGGGTTCGCGGAGTCTGGCCAGTGCCCTTTCCTTCATGGCGAGATCGGCCTCGACGTACTGGTGAGTGGTCACTGGGCTCTCGTGCCCGAGCCAAAGCGCGATCACGCTGATGTCGACGCCGGCCTGCAACAGGTGCATTGCCGTGGTGTGGCGAATCACGTGGGGCGAGACCTTGCGTTTTGCCAAATCAGGGTAGGCAGTGGTCGCGGTTTGCACCGCCAAGGCCAATCGGAGGGAGACGTTGGCACGCGTCATCGCCTGTCCGTTTCGGTTGGGCAGCAACGGCGAAGCTGCCTCGAACTGAGGATTTTGCTTCCGCCAAGCTCGGATCGCCCTGACCGTCGAGCGCCAGAGCGGAACGCTGCGCTGCTTGCGGCCCTTGCCGTGCAGATGTACGCAAGCTGCACGATCCTCCACAACCACCTCACCGACCTTGACTCCGATGATCTCGGACACGCGCGCACCCGTGTTGTAAAGCATCAGGAAGAGCACATGGTCACGCTGACCGATCCAGGTTCCATCCGGCGCGTCGATCACGGCGAGCATCTCCTCGCGGGACAGGTAACCGAACATCGGCCGCTCGAAGCGCTTCACCGGTATGCCGAGCGCGCGCTCGACGATTCGCAGCGACGACACATCCCGGTGGCCAGCAAACTTGAGGAATGAGCGAAGCGCAGCCAAGCGCGCGTTACGACTGCGCACGCAGTTGTGGCGCTGCTGTTCAAGATGGTTGAGAAACGCCGTGATCAGCTCGGGCGTCATGTCCGCGAGCGTCATGGCGGTGGGCGACTTGCCCAATCGGCACTGAGCGAACGCCAGGAAGAGCACAAAGGCATCGCGGTAGGCAGCGACGGTCTGTGGGCTGAGCGCCCGCTGCTGGGTGAGGTAGTCGGCGAAGTAGGCCTGCACGAGCGTGGCGAATGACGGCGGTGTGGCGGGCTTACTCATCGTCGGCTCCTGCGAGATCGACGAAGCGCTCGAACTTGCCGCCGGCCAGTGCCATCAGTTCTGGCACCGCCGAGAGATACCAGTACGTATGCGAGATCTTGGTGTGGCCCAGGTAGGTCGACAAGGCCAGCATCATCTGGTCGACATCGGTGCCTTCGCTATGCCAACGCACCAAGCGCCTGACGGCAAAGGTATGCCGATAATTCCGAGACCGGAATTAACGCCATAACTCCGAGACCGGGATTATTCCGAGGGCGGTGCCATACGGCGCCGCACCGTCGGAGTTGAATGGGCGATCAGGCAGCGAAATCCTCGGAATTATCAGAGGCTCTTCAGGAAGTCCATTACATGGTCGCTTGGCCGGAAGCGGGGTGTCGGGAGCTTTTTGGCAGTCGTATGGGCGAGCGCGCGTTCCTTGAGCTGCATGTCTGCATGAAGGTAGATCGACGTGGTTTCGGGCGATTCATGCCCGAGCCAAAGAGCGATCATGGTCTGGTCGGCACCGTTGTGAAGTAGGTCCATCGCCAGCGTGTGCCTCAGCACATGGGGGGTTACCCGCTTGCCTGCCAACGATGGGCACTGTCGACCTGCGGCGATGAGATGCTTGTCCAGCATGTATTGCAGCGCATCGTGACTCAATGCAGTTCCGCGCGTAGTCGGAAAGACCGGCTCGCAAGGCTGGCCTTGGCGCTCGCGCAACCAGGTGCGTATCACGCGAACGGTGTCTTTACGCAGCGGCGTGCACCGATGCTTGCGGCCCTTACCCTCGCATCGCACGTGTGCACCGGCTCCGAGCACGATGTCCTCGCAGCGAAGGCCGGTGAGTTCCGCGGCGCGCAGCCCCGTCTGGATGGCCAGCATCATGAGCGCCCGATCACGGCGCCCTGACCAGCTCGTGAGGTCAGGCGCGGCAAGCAACGCGTCGACTTCGACCGACGTCAAAAAGGCGATCGGGCAGCGCGAATAGCGCTTGCTCGGCATGGCCAACACGCGCTGCGCCACTGCGCTGTGCTCCGGTGCATGCAGTGCCACGTAGCGGAAGAACGAATGAATGGCAGCGAGGCGAACGTTGCGGCTGCGGGCGCTGTTCTTGCGCTCACGCTCAATGTGATCGAGAAAAGCGCCGAGCAGCGGCGTGTCGAGTTCTGGCACCGTCAAATTCGAGGGCGCCTTGCGCAGGCGTTGTTGCGCAAACTGCATGAGCAAACGAAAGGTGTCGCGATAGCTCGCAATGGTGTGAGGGCTCGCCTGACGTTGCTGCATGAGCCGATCCATGAAGAACCCCTGCAGCAGGGACGGCAGCGTACTGATGGCGGTCATGGCAACTGTCCTTGCTTGGCGCGCTCCACGCGTTGCAGGGCGTAGTGCAGCAACTTCGGCGTGGCGGTCAAATACCAGTAGGTGTCCGTGATATGGGCGTGCCCGAGATAGGTCGACAGCTGCGGCAGGTGCCGCTCGACGTCGACGCCGCGCTGATACCACCTTAGGAGCGTGTTGATGGCCAGTCGATGACGTAGATCATGCAAACGAGGTCCTCGGGAGTCATCAGCGCCGCGCAGGCCGATCTCATGCGACAACTTGACGAAGGTCCAACGCACGCACCACTCCGTCAGCCGAGTTCCGCGGTCCGAGACAAAGAAGCTCGGCGTTTCGGGATCGTGGCACCAACGATCCCGGCGCGCGGCGTAGCGTTGCAATGCACGTTGCGTGGTGGGGTGCACCGGCACGTAGCGCGACTTGCCGAATTTCGTGTCGCGAATCGTCAGCACTCCGTTGACGAGGTCGACATCATCGCGGTCGAGCCGCAAGGGCTCATTGGCCCGCAGACCGGCGGCCACGTACAGGCCGAACAGCGTGGCGAATGTATGAGGCCGCAGACCCGTAGCAGACGGTAGGCGTCGTGCGGCCTCGAGCAGGCGCGTGATCTCCTCGTCGCGATACAGGTAAGGTTCGGGACGGTGGTACCGGTGGGGAAGCAAGTCCGACGGTGGCACGATGGTGCGCGGATCGCTCGCGCTGCAATATAGCGCGAAGCGACGCACCATCCAAGGCGGTTAGCCCATTGGGCGGGCTGCGCAGCAGCGGGCTGTGTTGCCCAATTCAATGCGAGCTCGGAGGTGATGTGGGTGGCACCCTCGCGCTCGGCGAATTCGACAAAGCGTTGCAGCAAGCGCCCGGCCAAGCGTAGCTTGTACCCAAGGGCGCGATGAACCGCGAGGTACTCATCGAGTGCAGCTTGCAACTTGCTCATGACGCACCTCCCGGCCACGCCAGGGCAATGCCACGCAGGGCCGCGATGTCCACCTTGGCGTAGATCTGTGTCGTCGTTGGCTGCTGGTGACGCAGCAGCTGTCCAATCTCGCCCAGGGACGCGCCTCGGTGAAGCAGGTTGGTTGCAAGGGAGTGCCGCAGTAGGTGAGCCCCCTTGAACTCGGGGTTCAACCCAGCGCGCCGGAGGGCGCGCCGAACAATGCAACAAACGGCCACTGGGCCCGCAAGACCCTGCTGGGGAGCCTTCATCCGGATGAATACGCGACGCGTCGCACACGCTGGACGGACCTCACACAAATAGCACGCCAATGCCGCGCCAACGTCCTCGGGCAGCGGCAAACGTTCCAGCCGTTGGCCCTTGCCGCGCACGACAATCTCGCCGCGCTCCCAGTCGAGATCCTCCAAGGTCATGGCCAGCACCTCGCCGCCACGCAATCCAAGCCGGGCCAGGAGCAACAGGATCGCGTAGTCGCGCTTGCCCGTCGGGGTGCTGCGATCGCAGCACGCGAGCAATTGTTCCACCTGCTCGGGAGGTAGCGACTTGGGCAGATGCGACAGTCTCCAGCTGGCCACTCCTGGAAGCGTGCGGGCCAGGTCGGTCTGGATAGCGCCACGCTGCAGCAAAAAGCGCAAGAACGAGCGCAGCGCGGTGATGACTCTCTTGCCATGGCTACGACTGATACGCAGGACCTCGCGAAGAATGAAGCCGTGCAAATCCTGTGGTCGCAATAGTTCGAGGTGCAACGCCTCGCGCCCAAACCGCTCATCGAGGAAGCGCCGCACGATGGGCAAGTAGGAGATCAGTGTTGACCGTGACAGACCTCGTTCGGAGTGGAGGAACTCCGCGAAATCGCCCGTGAGGCAGGCGGCCGGAGTTCTATCAATCTTCTGTGCAGCTGCCGCGATTTCGTCACGGCCGCGCAGATACTCGAGAAGCTGCTGACCGGTGGCCGGATCGCCTCGCCGCTTCTTCTCCCCGTGGCGAAGGGATGCCAAGAACTGCGTCAGCCGATCCTCATCAAGCGCTGCCAGAGTCAGCCGACGCCGCTCGAGCCAGCGGCTGAGATCGGCCAGCACATTACACTTTGCGCGAACCGTGATCTGCGCGTACCCCTTGCGCGAAAGTTGCGCTGCAAAGCCCTCGACGTGGGGTGCCAGCGGGCCAGTGCAAGGCTGTCCATCTGGTGCTGTTGTCGCACCGTGGCGAGTGAGCGTCATCGTCTGTCTCCTTGAAGATCCGGGAAGATTCCCAGTTGGAGACGACAATCGAATAATGCCGAGAAATCAAGCGCCGCTTCCGGCGCAAGTCGAGCAACAACTCGATGTATTGAAGACTACCGACACCGCCCTCGGAATAATTCCGGTCTCGGAGTTATGGCGTAGATCATGAAGACGCGGCCCGGCATGCGCACCCCGATTGACCCAGTCGAGACTATCCCGTAGCGCATTGAAGACACGATGGACCTGTCGATCACCGAGCGGCTGTCCCAGCCGCCGACCCCGACTACTAATGAAGAACGGGGTGTCGGCCGTTGTCGGTACGTGGCGGATACGCTGCTGCCGGTAGCGCGCGCGAGCGCTTCGACGGTACTCGGAGGCAAGGGCAACTGACGTGACTTGGCAAACTTGGTCTGCCGCACGATCAGCATCCCACGTTTGAGATCGACGTCGGCATCACGCAGGTGAATGGCTTCGGAAACACGTAGCCCCGTTGAGGCCATCAGGCCAAACAAGGTTTCAAAGCTCGCCGGACGTAAGCTCCAGCGTGGCCCGAGTTTGTGGGCGGCTGCCAACAGATCGACGATCTCCTCCTCGCGGTAGATGTGCGGCGCCACGCGACCGGGTTCAGGGCCAAAGATCGACTCCTCGGGGATCTCGGTTTGCGGCTCGAATTGCTGCAGGTAGCGAACGAAACGACGCAGTATCGCCATCCGCCGATACCAGGTTTCCGGTGTCCCAAGCCCCCCTTTGCCCTTTCGCACCCAATCGACCATCAACTCGACGGTCAGGGGGCCGTGGTGATGCCGATCAGCAACGAACTTCGCAAAGTCGGCCAGGAGCGTGTCCTGCGAGTGCAGCTCGAAACCAAGCCGATGGCGTTCGGCCAGATAGCCGTCAACTCTTGTCTGCAAGCCGATTCGCGCGCTCATGATTTACTCCCAGGCGACGGCAGCGGTACCGTTGAGAGCATCGGCGTGTCGAGCTTGGCGTAGATGAGCGTCGTGTTCAGCGAACGATGGCGCAGAAGGTCGGCGACCTCCTTGAGGGAGCTACCGTGCTCCACGAGGCGGCACGCCAAGGTATGGCGCAGGGCATGCGATCCAGAATGCGGTAGGCCGCTGCGTCGACAGGCGCGCGTGATCACTTTCTGGATCGCCTGCGATGTGATGGGTTGATCGCGCGCCCCCAATCGGCGAACGAAGATGGCAGGGTTGGAAGTTGGCGGTCGCTCGTGCTGTAGATAGTCCGCAAGTGCCTGCCCGGTCTCGACCGGCAAGGGCAAAGTATCCTGCCGAAATGACTTCGTACCCCTCAGCGTCACCGTACCGGCGCGCCAGTCAATGTCACTGATCGATAGGCGCGCAATTTCTCCGGCCCGCAAGCCCAAGTCGAGGGCACAACGAGCAATCGCATAACCGCGTTTCGGCCACCGTCGGGCGAGCCTGATGGAATTCAGGAACTGCTCAACCTCTTCCACCGTCAGCGCGTGTGGCAAAGTTGCCAGCCGCCAATGCGCCGGCAATGAAATGACCGCCGTCAATGCTTTGACGGAGTCTCCGCAAGCGCTTCGATACCGGAGATAGCTCCGCAGCCCCGAGGCCAAAGTGGTTGCATTGGAGGGCGTTCGGCGAGCATCCAGTTGGTCTGCAAGAAACTGTCGGACATCGGCTGGACGCAGTCGGGCGATATCAACGACGCCGTTACCAAATTTCTGGCGCAGTAGCCGGCCTGCAATACGCAAGCCGTGCCGTCGGCTACCCGGTGACAGCCCACGCAGGTCGCGCAGGTACGCGTCGTAGCGCCGCAGTTCTTCTTCGATGTGATCGGTGGATGCGGCGTCGACCTGTTCGATCGACGCGGCCTGGGGTGTCTTGGTGTTCATGGCAGTCTCCTGAAGTGGAGCTACCACTTCAGGAGACTGGAGAAATTATGTCTACCTCGTCGCCGAGCTACTGCCGCTGGCTGCCCGTCCTGCCTAGGCCTGAACGGCCATCGCGACAGCTACTTTCCATAATCGACGACTTTGCATAACGGCCAATTGCTGTCGTTCGATGATTCCGGCAAGCAGCCATCTGAACGGCTGCTGTACTTCGGGGGACTAAACCGCTCGCGCGGTAATCGCGCTCCGCCGTAGCGCATGTAGTTGGGGACTGCGCCGGCCCTGTTTCCTATGACATCACGCTCGACCGCGGCGAATTGATCGCCAAAATGCAACCGGTGCGTGTGCCACATAAGCTGCCGGTGGTCTTGAGCCGCGAAGAGATGGGCCGCCTGCTCGCCGCGGCCGGCAACCTCAAGCACCAGACGGCGCTCTCGGTCGCCTATGGCGCCGGGCTGCGCGTCAGCGAAGTTTTGCCGCTTGCTGCGACGGAATAGTGGAAAGCTGTCGCTTGGCACAGAACTTGTTAAGATCAATTGTCAGAAGTTCATACGCGCCCATGGAAATGCTGCCCAACGACTGGTATGCCATCGCCGCCCTGGTCTTCATGCTTGGCATGAAGCATGGCTTCGATGCCGACCATCTGGCGACCATCGACGGCCTGACACGCTATAACGTGCGGCGCAATCCTCGGTTGGCTCGATTCTGCGGTTCGCTCTTCTCGCTCGGGCATGGTTCCGTCGTGGTGCTGATTGCGTTGACGGTCAGTACGCTGGCAGGCAGCTGGCAGGTGCCGCAATGGATCGATACCGTCGGCGTCTGGATTTCGATCAGCTTTCTGGTGGCACTTGGCTGTGTCAATCTTGCTGCCGTGTTGCGAACCCGCCCCGGCGAAGTCGTGCAACCGGTGGGTATCCGGGGCCGGCTTTTCGCTCGGCTGCAACATACCCACAGCCCACTACTGGTCGCTGCGGTCGGCGCCCTGTTTGCTTTTTCCTTCGATACCATGAGCCAGGCGGCATTGTTTGCACTGACCTCGCAGCAGTTCGGCGGCTGGGAACATGCGCTGCTGCTGGCTTTGCTGTTTATGGCCGGCATGCTGCTCACTGATGGCGTCAACGGACTGTGGATTTCGCGACTGATCCGCCGTGCCGACAAAGCAGCACAGATTGCCTCGCGCGTCATGGGTTTGGTGGTCGGTGGCGTCAGCTTGCTGGTTGCCAGTTTTGGTGCTGCCAAATTCTTCTCCCCGACCATCGATAACTGGAGCGACGGCAAGGAGCTGGTTTTCGGCTGTCTGCTGATCTTCATCATTGCCGGCAGCTATCTGTTTGCCGTGCGGCTGGCTCGCCGGCCCGCGCTGGCCTGAGGCGCTTCGGTATCATTCGGTTGACTGACAAATGACGGGGTCTGCCCTCGCGGCAGGTACCGTAGCGCAAGGCTCTGCGCGTTTTGGAAAGCAGCCATTCACGGCCATCATCCATCCCCAATTCGTGAGCGGCAGCTTGCCGATCGGTGTTCTGCCATCCAAGGCGCTATACCGGCCGGCCGTGCCATATGCCGCCAGCGGCCGCTCTGGCCGAGAACTGGACCGACAGCGAACAGAGCCCGGCGACCGGTTCCGGATCAGTTAGCCGACGTTCGCGCCGGGCGATTTTTAGCCTCCTCTACGTATCTTGTTGGCCGGGAGCACCCCGTCAGCCTCGCGCGCGAAAGCGGCCGTTACCAAAAAGCATTGTTGTGGCCAACGACCGCCTACTGGCACTCCTGCGAACTCAGCCTCCCGGCTATGAACTGCCGTTCGTCCGTCCAACCACGTGGACTTTCAATTAGTGGTAGTTCGCTCATGGTCACTCAACGCCGACGTGTATTGGAGCCTGCATGTTGTCGAAATTGACAACGAGAGAGGCAAGGGCGATCACTGCCCTCTTGACGGCGAGGAGTTTCCTATCGCTTCGCTGCGATCGATCAGCTGATCGAGGACTTCATCAAGGAAGTGGATAAAGGGAGGACGCGATGAGCAAATGCAGACTGACAATCACCTTGGGCTTAGACTGGCGAGGGGCCCTGCGCCAGGCTGGAAAGGCAGCGACAGCCTCGACCTATGAGGGAGAGACCCTCAACTTCGAGACGCCGGCAGCCTTCTTTGGAAGGTTGACCGAACGGCGCTGGGGCATCCTCCAGGCCATGCAGCACGACGGCGGCACGGTCGGGGTTCGCGAACTTGCACGCCGTCTTGGACGTGACGTGAAACGTGTGCACGAGGATGCAGCAGAACTCGTCACATTGGGGCTGCTCGAGCGCACCGAGGCCGGCGCCTTGCGCTGTCCGTTTTGTGACATCCATGTCGATATGCACATGGCTACGGCAGCCTGAGCACTTGCCGCCGGGCGGGTTACGGCGACGGCGACGGCCGGATGTACTCAGTCACGCACGCGCCGCATGGCGGTCATTGAAAAATCCAGATTCCAGATTTCGGAGAACGCCGGCTGGTTGGCGCAGAAGCCTGCTTCCATTCCGAAAAGCCCGTAGGTAGGACGTTTTCCCGCTCGGGTGCCCCCACTGTGGCGGCGCGATGCGGATTATCACCGTCATCACCGACGGCCCGACAGTGCGCACAAGCGATCCCGAGGCCCGGCCGGCAGCGGACTACGAGCTCAATCAGCGCGTCGCCTGGTAGTGAACCGCGCCCTCGCGTCGTCGACTCGCCGGCGTCAAGCCGCCGAGCTACGCTGCGCGAGCAGACACCTCATGCGGTTCGACTTCGCCGCCCATGCCCGCAGAGTCGCTGTCATTGAATAAATGGCCAGGACCGACTGCGGCGAAGTAGGATCCGGCTTCCTTGTCACACCCTCCACGCCGAAACTCACCGTGAAAATTCTTGAATACACCGGCCTTGACACCTCGCGCGTCAAGGCCAGCTACCGCAAGGTGGCTGATGCCATCGCCCGCAACGACTTTCGTGCCGCACAGGTCAAGAAGCTGGTCAATCTCAGCCACGGCAGGTTCTACCGCGCCCGGCTCGACGACGCCGACCGGCTGCTGTTCTCGCTGCTTCGCCACGGCGACGAAGTCTGCGCGCTGATGCTGGAAGTGATCGCCAATCACGACTACGACAAGTCGCGCTTTCTGCGCGGCGCGGCGATCGACGAGAGCAAGATCCTGGACATCGACGCCGACGCGGCGATCGCTGAAGCCCTGCCGGTGCGCTACCTGCACCCGGAGCGGACAACGATTCACCTGCTCGACAAGCCGATTTCCTTCGACGACACGCAAGAGGCGATCTATCGCCAGCCAGCACCGCTGATCGTCGTCGGCAGCGCCGGCAGCGGCAAGACGGCGCTGACCCTCGAGAAACTCAAGCACGCCGAAGGCGAGGTGCTCTACGTCACGCACTCCAGCTACCTCGCGCAAAGTGCCCGCGACCTCTATTACGCGAACGGCTTCGAGCACGGCGGCCAGGAGGCCGTTTTCCTCTCCTACCGCGAATTCGTCGAGTCGATCCGCGTGCCGCCGGGTCGCGAGGCAAGCTGGCGCGACTTCGCTGGCTGGTTCGCGCGCCTGCGGCAGACCGTCCGGGAATTCGACGGCCATCAGGTGTTTGAGGAGATCCGCGGCGTGCTTGCGGCCGGCGCCGGCGGCGTCCTCGCGCGCGCCGACTATCTGGCGCTCGGCGTGCGCCAGTCGATCTTTCCGGTCGATCTGCGCGAGCGGCTTTACGACCTCTTCGAAAAGTACCGCGCCTGGCTCGCCGAGGCGAAGCTCTACGACCTGAATCTGGTCGCCCAGGACTGGCAGGCGCTGGCGGCACCGCGCTACGACTTCGTCGTCGTCGACGAGGTACAGGACATCACCACGGTGCAACTGGCGCTGGTCCTCAGGACCCTGAAGCGGCCGGGCCACTTCCTGCTCTGCGGCGATTCGAACCAGATTGTCCATCCCAACTTCTTTTCCTGGAGCCAGGTCAAGAGCCTGTTCTGGAAAGACCCGAAGCTGGCCGAGCGGCAGGAACTGCGCGTACTCACCGCCAACTTCCGCAACGGGCTCGAGGCCACCCGTGTCGCCAACCAGTTGCTGAAGATCAAGCACCGGCGCTTCGGCTCGATCGACCGCGAGAGCAACTTCCTCGTGCAGGCGGTTGGCGGCGAAGCCGGGCAGGTCGCGCTGATGCCCGACAAGGACGCCAGCAAGCGCGAGCTCGACCAGAAGATTCGCCAATCGACGCAGTTCGCCGTGCTGGTGATGCGCGACGAGGACAAGGCCGAAGCCAGGAAGCACTTCGCAACGCCGCTGCTCTTCTCGATCCATGAAGCGAAAGGGCTCGAATACGACAATATCGTCCTCTACCGCTTCATCTCCGACCACCGCGCCGAGTTCAGCGAGATCGTCGACGGTGTGGAGGCGGCCGATCTGACCGCCGATACGCTGGACTACCGGCGGGCGAAAGACAAGACCGACAAGTCGCTGGAGGTCTACAAGTTCTTCGTCAATGCCCTCTACGTGGCGCTGACCCGTGCGATCAGGAATGTTTACGTGATCGAGTCGGATACCGGCCATGCCCTGTTTGGGCTGCTCGAAATGAATCTCGGGCAGGTCAAGGTCGAAGCCGGGAAGTCGAGCCTCGAAGACTGGCAGAAGGAAGCGCGCAAGCTCGAACTGCAGGGCAAGCAGGAACAGGCGGAGGCGATCCGTCGCACGATCCTCAAGCAGACGCCGGTTCCCTGGCCGGTTTTCGGCGAAGCGAAAGTCGTCGAGCTGCTGGTCAAGGTGTTCCGCGAGCAGCTCCCCGGCGCCAAAATGAAGCAGCAGCTCTATGAATACGCGACCTGCCATGACGAACCGCAACTCGCCACATGGCTGGCTGAGGAAGCGAAGTTCGAGCAGGCGGCGAACTTCGCGCAGCAACGCGCGACCTTCGGACGGAAGACCTACGTTCCCTACTTCGCCAGCCATTTCAAGGACATCCTGAAGCAGTGCGAGCAGTACGGGAGCGAGCATCGGCTGCCGATGAACCTGACGCCGCTGATGGCGGCGGCGGCGGCCGGCAACGTCGCCCTGGTCGAAGCCTTGCTCGAACGCGGCGCCGACCGCGATGCCGTCGACCACTATGGGTACAACGCGCTGCACTGGGCGCTGCGCGAGGGATTCCGCGATGCGAAGTTCGCCCGCGGCCCACTCGCCGCGCTTTACGAACAGCTCGCCCCGATGAGCGTCGACGTCAATACCGGCGAACGCCTGGTTCGCCTCGACCGGCACCTGTCCGAGTACTTCCTCTTCCAGACGCTATGGGTTCTCTTCAAGTCGCGCTTCACCCATTGCCAGCGGCGGAGCAACGGCGCCTTCGAGAACAAGCCGATTCTCGATGCCTGGCTGCATCTGCCGGCCAATATCGTTCGCCCGGAGCGCAACCGGCGCTCGCATCTCAACGGCGTGCTCGCCCGCAATGAAGTGGACCGCGATTACGCGTACAACCGGGCGCTCTTCAAACGCGTCGCCCAGGGCTGGTATCAGTTCAATCCAAAACTCGCCGTGCGTCGGCGCCAGGGCGAGGAGGAGATCTGGATGCCGGTCTACGCGGCGCTCAATCTGCCGCTGATCAACGAGTTCTCCCGCCAGAATGACGGCGACTGGCGGGACGGCATCCCCGAGGCCATCGACAGCTATCTCACACTGGCGGGGCTGCCACAGCGCAGCCTGCCGATCGCCACCGAACGCGCCAGGGCGCAGGAGAAAAAAACGTCTCGCCGAAGCGCGAGCCCTCCAGGCGCAGCGCGCGGCAGCGCGGGCGGCGGAGCGGGCGGCTGCGGCGGAGCGGCTGGCCCGCTGGGGCTCGGCCGAGGCCAAACGCATCGAGCTCGAACGTGTCCGACGGGAGATCGAGGCGCGCAAGAAGGGCTGACCGAACGGACGCCTGCGCGCCGCAGAAGTGATGCCGGTACGGCAGACGAGACGGTGGCTGGCTGCTGACAGTCGGCGCTGGCTGCGCAGGGCGGTTGCTGCGGACAGCCGCTGCATGCCCGATCCGCAAGCCTGAGGGCACACTCCGTCGCGCCGGTCGTAGTAGCCACGGTAGCTGACGCAGCCGACCTCTAGCAGGCAGCAGCGCTTGGCGTGCAGAGAAAACTCCGGTGCAGCGAACACCTTCCACACCACGTAAGGCGATTTCTGTCAAAGAACCTACCATCTTGCTTGTCTTTTCGCCCGTTTTCTGTGTTGCGACAACAGTTACATAGCGCGGCCGTTGGCCGCAACCAAAAGGAGGTGTCGCCCCCGCTACCGCCGGATTTAATTTGCGAGGACAATATCCTCAACCCCACGCAGGAGGTAGACCACCGCACGGCAAGGGAGGCGACATGGACATTTTCCTCAAGAAGCACGAAGAGTCAATCCTGGGTGTGGTCGAAGGATTCGAGCGGATCATCTTCGAGGGCTACCTGAGCTCGATGTTTCCGGATGGCGCGTTTGGCCGCTACCTGTCCAAGCGAGGCGTGCTGCTCAAGGATGCCGGGACGTTCTTCGAAAGCGAAACCAAAACGCTCGTCGAACACGCCAAGACGACCGCCGAAGAGGCGGGGCGTCCCTACCTCTTTTTCGCCTCCGCGCACACGCACGCGAGCGGTCGATCGAAGGAAGCGATGGCCCGGGCCATCGCCGAGCAGGACGGCATCAGCGAAGGCCTGGTCTGCATCTTCTCGGTCCTCGAACCGTGCCTCTCGTTCGCCGTGGCCGGCAATCGCAAGACGCAACGTCTGGAAGTCGTTCGGCGCAATCGCCGCTGCCTGCACCTGTACTGGTATCTGATCGACCCGGTTTTTGGCTGGATGCACGTGCGTATCCAGACCTGGGCACCGTACGCCACTCAGATTTACGTCAATGGCCGGGAGTGGCTGTGTCGGCAACTGCCGCAAGTGGGTGTCGCCTTCGAGCGGAGCGACAACAAGATTCTCTGGGTGTCGGATTTCGAAGCCACCGCGGCACTTGCCGAGCAGTTCAACCACACCGACTGGCCTGCGTTTCTGATTCGCCAGGTGGCCAGCGTCAATCCGCTCTTGCCGGCCATCGCCGCGGCGAAGTTCGACGGCTACTGGTTTGGCATGGATCAGGCAGAAGTCGCCACCGATATCCTGTTCAAGTCCAGAGCCGATCTCGAACGTATCCACCAGGACCTCGTCCATGCCGCCATCACCGGCTTCGGTGCCACGGACGTCATGCGCTTTACTTGGCCAAAACCTCATCACCTCTTCACGGGCGAG
>NZ_SPMY01000065.1 GCF_012939955.1 Candidatus Accumulibacter phosphatis | reverse complement strand
TGTAGACCTCGTGCATCAGCCGCTTTTCCAGTTCAGTCGGCAGGCGCATCAACCAGTCGATGACGCTGAACAGGTCAATGATGCGCTGTTTGTCCCACTTCCGTTCGTAGAGCAGCTTGGCCAAGCGTCATTTGGCGGCCTAGCGTTGGGTCCGGGTCACCATTTTTCTGGCGGGCGAACAGGTGCGCCGCGGTGACCAGGGCGACGACGTTGGTCATTGCGAGGAGGCGCAGCGACGGTGGCAAGTTGGTCATTGCGAGGAGGCGCAGCGACGTGGCAAGTTGGTCATTGCGAGGAGGCGCAGCCGACGCGGCAATCCAGTTCCATCCTCTCACTATTTGCCGCCGCATTGGCCTATTGACGACGCGAAAAGCCAAACCTCTGGATTGCCACGTCGGCTTCGCCTCCTCGCAATGACGGCGAAGGGAGCTGGGGAACGCTACGGCGTTCGTAGTGGCGACGCCAGCTGCAATCACCCCGCTGCGTCACCGCCATCGCGAGGGCCATTGGCAAGTGCCCTTGCCCGTGCGCCAAGCCCGGCAATGTGGCAGGAATTTGCCGCTCAGTCCCGATCGAAGACTTCGTCCAGCGATTTGGCGTCAAGAATCCTGAGCGCCCAGCTTTCGAGTTGCTCAACTGTGGCGCCGGCCAGTCGGGCGCGGACGGCATCCGGCAAAGTGCCGAAGCGTCGGGCGAGTTGGCTCTGCAGGAGGGCAGACTCCCCTTCCTGCCGACCTTCCTGCCGGCCTTCCTGCCGACCTTCCTGCCGGCCTTCCTGCCGACCTTGCAACAATCCTTTTTCGATGCCGAAGCGTTCGGCAGAGGTAACGTAGGGCATGGTGACCTTCCTTTCCAATGTGTAGACCTCGTGCATCAGCCGCTTTTCCAGTTCAGTCGGCAGGCGCATCAGCCAGTCGATGACGCTGAACAGGTCAATGATGCGCTGTTTGTCCCACTTCCGTTCGTAGAGTAGCTTGGCCAAGCGCCATTTTGCCGCATAGCGTTGCTCGGGGTCACCTTTTGTCTGGCGGGTGAACAGGTGCGCCGCGGTGACCAGGGCGAAGGGGTTGGGATCAGCCAGGAGGGCTTCGGCCTGGTCGGCGTAGTCAAGAATCTTGACCGTCGGGAAGCGGATGCCGACTTCACAGCCAAATAGCTGGTAGCCGAAGTGGGTGGGTTTCCAGTCTTCGCCTTCGTCCGCGAGTACCGCGAGACTGGCGACCGGGCGACGATAGCGATCATAGAGGCGGTAATTATAGGTGAACAGGCGTTCGGGAAAATTGGCGTCGCGCTGGCCCTGGACTTCGACGTGGATGTAGACCCATTGTTCGCCTCCGTCCCGCGTCGCCACCTGCACCAGGCGGTCCACCAGGCGTTTGCCGAGTTCGGCGTCCTGGACGATCTGGGCGAGTTCCTGGTCGAGGAAGACGTGCGCTTGCTGCCAGTCGATCTCGGCGTGCGCCGACGGGAAGTAGAAGGCCATGAACTCGGGGAAGTAGCGCGTGATCGCGTCTTTCCACGGGGTGTCGTAGTCGTCGTTGGCTGAAGTCTGGTTTTCCATGGCTGTGCCTTGTCACCTGTTCCGCGCAGGAAGATCACGATACCGCGCGCGGGAAGCCGGTGGGTGAAAATCGACTCGTCGGGAATGGGGAATGGGGAATTTGGCGCCACACCAGTTCGCATGCCATTGCGAAGAGGCGCAGCCGACATGGCAATCCCGTTCAATCCTCTCACTATTTCCCGCCGCATCGGCTTCTTGACAACGCGAAAAGCCAAACCTCTGGATTGCCGCGTCGGCTGCGCCTCCTCGCAATGACGGTGGGCGGAGCTGCTGGCGGACAGTCGCATCAGGAATGCAGCACTACACACTACGGCAAGGTGACTTTGCGCGGCGAGGTTGTAGATTTCGTCGGGCTGCAGTGGAGGGGCTTTGTTTGGATCTGGATACTGACTGTCAGCTTGTGGGTAGTCACGAGCGGAGGCGTTGGGATGCGCCGTGACATCTATCTCAGTGCGCGTGATCGGGTGATGGTGCGTTGCCGGGAAAGATCCGCACCTTGGTGGGCGCCGGCGGTGGTGCTCGGCGTTCGGCAGCGCGCCTGCCAACATGCAGGAGCCCGATTTATCGGACGATAGGCGGCTGGCTGATCGCGGGCGCTTCGACAACACGATAGCTCGTCATCGCCCGATGAGTCGTGCTCCGACATCGCCGCGAGGACGAGCGGGGGTTACCCATTGCACAAGAAAATGATCAGTCTTTGAAGACGTTTTCCAGGGTGGCGGCATCCAGGATGTTGTCGGTCCAGCGTTCAAGCTGTTCCAGCGTGGCGCTCCTGAGCCGCTGCCGGGTAGCTTCGCTGAGGGGGCCGAAGCGGCGGGTAAGTAGCCGTTCGAGCACCTTTTCTTCGCCTTGCTGGATGCCTTGCTGGATGCCTTGCTGCATGCCTTGCTGGATGCCGCGTTCGGTGGCACGGCGTTCGACGCTGGTGACGTAGGGCATTTTGCGCTCTCCTTCAATTTGTTCGATATCTTGCCACAGCTTATCTTCCAGGCCTTCCGGCAGGCGCATCATCCAGTCGAGCACGGCAAAGAGGTCGAGGATGCGCTGGCGCTCCCAGCGATGGAACTGGATTGCCGCGTCGGCTGCGCCTCCTCGCAATGACGGCGGGGGCTGCGGTGGGGGCGGCGGGGGACGGTGGGGAGTTGCGTCGAGGGCCGGCGGGTGGCGAAAGCTGGCGAGCTTGTGACGGGCTTTGCTGTCCACGTGCTCGCGCAACTGCGCCTGGCCGGCACAGTCAGTGGCACGCATGCGAGCAGGTCTCCCGTCGTCAGCCGGAGTAAGATAGCACTCTGGCCAGACCAGACTAACCGAATCGTATATTGGAGGCGACGATGCAAACCGTGAATATGCTCGAGGCGAAGTCCAACTTGTCACGCCTGGTGGAAGCGATCGAACAGGGGAAGGAACGCGAGATCGTCATTGCCCGGAACGGCCGGCCCGCTGCACGCCTGGTGCCGATCGCGGAGCAAGCGCCCGAGCGACGCATCGGCGTCGCCAAGGGGGCTTTCGAGGTTCCCGATAGCATCGACGGCAGCAATGAAGAGGTCGCTCGTTTGTTTCTGGGGCGGCACGGATCTTGAGGCTGCTGCTCGACACCCACGTCGCCTTGTGGGCCATCACCGATCATCCAGGCTTGTCGGCGAAAGCCAGAGAATTGATCCTCGCTCCCGCCAGCACGATCTGGGTCAGCGCCGTGACGGTATGGGAAATCAGCATCAAATCGAGTCTGGGCCGAGGTGACATGCCGGTTTCCGGAAAGCGTGCTCTGGAGCACTTTCGCCAGGCGGGATACCGACTGCTTGCCGTCGAGCCGGAACATGCAGCGGCAGTGGAGAAGCGTGGGGCGTTGGTGAGGACGCCGATGGACGAGATGTTGATCACCTGCCCCTTGCGCTTGGTCAGCATTCCGGGAAGTAGGCCCATGGTCAGCCGCAGCGCGCCGAAATAGTTCACTTCCATCGTCCGTTCGAAATCGTGGAAGCGATCGAAGGAGTTCTCGATGCCGCGGCGAATCGAGCGTCCGGCGTTGTTGACCAGGATGTCGACGCCGCCGTGCTCCTCGTTGAGGGCTTTCACGAGTGCGTCACATTGTTCCTTGTTGGCGATGTCGACGGCGTAGGTGATCAGTTGCAGGCCAGCGGCCTCGAACTCCGCGCGGGTTTCGTCAAGGGTCTGCTGATCGCGGGCAATGGTGACCGCTATCGCGCCGGCCTCGGCCATCTTGCGGATGGCGGCCCTGCCGATTCCGGACGAACCGCCGGTGACCAGTACCACTTTGCCCTCAATATTGCCGCGCAAGGTGCGATCGATGAACAGGTCGGGGTCAAGGTGACGTTCCCAGTAGTCCCACAGGCGCCAGGCGTAGCTATCGAACGCTGGTACGGCAATGCCGGTACCTTTGAGTGCGCGCTGTGTTTCGCGGCAATCGAAGCGGGTCGGGTAATTGACGAAGTCGAGGATGTCGTCAGGCAGGCCGAGGTCCTTCATCACTGCGTTGCGAATACGTCGAACGGGCGTCAGCGAGAACATCGCCTTGCGCACCGAGCGCGGGATGAAACCGAGCAGTGCGGCGTTGATGCGCATTGCCATTTCCGGTGCGTGCGCCGCGCGAGCAATGGTATTGAGCAGGTCGCCAACGCGCATTGGCGTCGGATCCGTGAGGTGGAAGCACTGACCATCTTCGCCCTTGAGGTGCGCAATGTGGTCCATCGCGGCGACCACGAAGTCGACCGGTACGACGTTGATGCGCCCGCCCTCGATGCCGATGGTCGGCATCCACGCCGGGAAGGTCTTGCGGATCTTCTGGATCAGCTTGAAGAAGTAATAGGGGCCGTCGATCTTGTCCATCTCGCCGGTACGCGAGTCGCCAACAACGATCGCCGGACGGAAGACGCGCCACGGGATCTTGCATTCCTGACGAACGATGGCCTCGGAATCGTGTTTGGTGCGAAAGTAGGGATTCTCCAGGTTCTCGGCTTCGTCGAACATGTCTTCGCGAAACAAGCCTTCGAAGAGTCCGGCGGCGGCGATCGAGCTGGCGAGGTGGAAGTGCTTGGCGGCGATTTCCTCCGCCAGCTGCACCGTGTTGCGTGTGCCGTCGACATTGGCCCGCTGTTGCTCCTCGGCGCTGGCCTTGAGGTCGTAGACGGCGGCCAGATGGAAGAAGTGATCGACCTTGCCTTTCAGCTTGCGAATATCGGTTTTCGAGATCCCCAGCTTGGCCTGTGTCAGGTCGCCGACGATGGGGATGACGCACTTTTCGTCGCTGTTCCAGAACTCGTAAAGTTCCTGGATCCGGTCGGCTTCGACGCTGCGCACCAGGAAATAGACGACCGCGTCTGGGCGGGCCAGTAGCTTGGTGATCAGCCGCTTGCCGATGAACCCAGTGGCCCCGGTGACGAAGTAATTCATTGCTGTCTCCCGAAATTCATGTCATTTTCTTGCCTAGACTATCAGTCGCTAGAGCTTGCAACCCAGGCCTTTAGTGTGCGTCCTCTAGATATTGTCACTAGACTTGGTTTCCAGGGCAAGCGAAAAAGCTTGTCACCTTTTGATTAGTACCTTCAAGGAGATAAAGATGGGCAAGAAACTCAAAGAACTGGCGGGTGACGTCAACGAGAACCAACTGGCATCGACGGTCAAGGAGTCTGCCCAGCAAATCTGGCTGGCGGGTCTTGGCGCCTTTGCCAAGGCACAGGAAGAGGGCGGCAAGGTGTTCGACGCGCTGGTCAAGGAAGGCGAGACCATTCAGGCCAAGACGCGCAAGATGACCGATGAAAAGATCGCCGATGTGGCCGGCAAGGCAACCGGGACCTGGGATCGCCTTGAGCAGGTTTTCGAGGATCGCGTGGCGCGCGCCCTGGGAAGCCTCGGCGTGCCGAGTAAGCAGGATATCGACAAGTTGTCCAAACGCGTCGTTGATCTGAGCGCTGCCGTGCAGGCGCTGACGGAAGGGAAGCCTGCCGCCAAGCCGGCCAGTCCCAGGACCACGGTCAAGTCGGCCACTCGGCCGGCTGCGAGCGTTGCACAAGCGGTTACCGCCGCCGCCAAGCCCGTTGTCCGCAAGCCTGCGGTACGGAAAGCAGCGACAGCCAAGCCGGCGGTGCCGGTAACGCCTGCCGACGTGCTGAATACGCTTCCCAAGAGTGGCGCCGAGTAATCTGGTCGCCAGCTTGCGGTGCCAGGTTTCTGAACGACTCTGAACGACTTCTGGCTCCGTAAGCTGCGCGCAAGGTTTTCTGGGGCGCAGCAGGCTCAATACGGGAGGGCGGGTCTCGCCTTGTGCACCCTGTCGGCGTGCCTCGCGGATCATCGGCTGGCCTTTCGGCGCTGCCTCTGACCGCGCTTTCTCAAGTAAAAGGGCTATTCCATGACGGCGACAAGCAGGCCTGCAAAGATCGCGCTGGCGCTCGCCGGCGGCGGTCCGGTGGGTGGAATCTACGAAGTGGGCGCAATGGTCGCCTTGTCCGAGGCGCTCGACGGCGTCGATTTCAACGCGTTCGACATCTACGTCGGTGTCAGTTCTGGAGCCCTGCTTTCCGCTGCGGTCGCCAACGGCTTGGGGCCTGCGGCCCTGGCCAGGATGCTCGTCGAGAACGACAACAACGAAGTGTTCGACCCCGGCATGCTGTTACGGCCGGCTTTTGGTGAATACATCCGGCGCGCCATGTCGGTGCCGGCTATCTTCTGGTCATCCTTGCGGCAGTATCTGTCCGACCCTTGGCATCTTCGTCTGGTGGAGGCTTTCCAGGGCCTCAGCCATGCCATTCCGACCGGCGTTTTCAACAATGCGGGAATCGACAAGCTGCTCTGCAAGCTTTTTTCGACGGGTGGGCGAAGCAACGATTTTCGCCAGTTGAAGCACCAGCTTTTTCTGGTGGCAACCGATCTCGATACGGGTGAGTCGGTAGCCTTCGGCTCGGCAGGGTATGACGACGTGCCGATTTCCGTCGCCGTGCAGGCAAGTGCGGCTTTGCCGGGTTTGTTCCCACCGGTCAGGATCGGCGAGCGCTATTTTGTCGATGGCGCCTTGATCAAGACTCTGCACGCTTCCGTTGCGCTGCACGAAGGCGCCGATCTGGTGATTTGTGTCAACCCGCTGGTCCCTTTTGATTCTCGGCTAGCGGCTCGGCGACCGGCGCACGAACGTTCGACGTCGGCGCCCACACATCTCGTCGAGGGCGGTTTGCCGGTCGTCCTGGCACAGACTTTTCGCGCCATCATCCACTCGCGAATGCGCACCGGCATGGACCGCTACCGGCTCGAGTTCGCAGGGGCCGATGTGCTGCTCTTCGAACCGACACGCGACGATGCTGACATGTTCTTTACCAATGTCTTCAGCTATCGTGGCCGTAGTCGCCTTTGTGAGCATGCCTATCAGCGGACCCGCAAGGACCTCTATCAGCGCCGCCACGAACTGCAGCCCATTCTTGCGCGCCATGGCTTCCAGTTGAATCTCGGTGTGCTCAAGGATCACACGCGCTCTCTCCTGTCACGCAAGCGCCGTCCGGATCTGGCGAGCAGCGCCAGCGCGCTCGATTCGTCCCTGGCTGACCTGGAACGGTGGTTGCAGGCGCAAAAGGCGTGACCCCGTTCTCCCGCTCTCGGGAACAAGGCGAGTGGCATTCCCTGCGCTTGCCAGCGGTGCTATCCTGACCCGCGTCGACAATCTGGCTCACGATGGGGGACGGATGGAAAAAAAAGCCGAAGAGGCGTACTCGCGAGAGAATCGTCGAGACCAGCCTGCGCTTGTTCAACGACTTTGGCGAGCCGAACGTGACGACGACGGTCATTGCCGACGAGATGAACATCAGTCCCGGCAACCTCTATTATCACTTCCACAACAAGGACGAGATCATCGAGGAGATTTTCGTCGTCTTCGAGCGCGAGATCGAGGAAACGCTTGCCGCGCCGACGCGACGCCTGGCCGATGTGGAAGATATCTGGCTGTTTCTGCACCTGCTCTTCGAAACGATCTGGAAGTATCGCTTCTTCTACCGTGATCTGAACGATCTGCTGACCCGCAATCGCCTGCTCGAGATCCATTTCAAGCAGATCATGGCGCACAAAGTGCATACCGCAACCAATCTCTGCGAGGGCCTGGTAGCGACGGGTGCCATGCGTGCGACAACTCTGGAACTACGGGCTCTGGCGACGAACGTGGCGGTGATCGCCAGCTACTGGCTGTCGTTCGAGTACGCTTGCGATCCACGCGGCAAGATCGAGGGCGGTCGCATCGGGCGCGGTGTGTATCAGGTGATGGCGATGCTCTCACCATTTCTGCTTGACGAATCGAAAATGCTGCTCGAAAAGCTGTCGCGTGAGTACGTCACGACGTAGCAGCAGGTTGGTGGAAATTTCTCACGCATCTGGAGGAAGATCATGGCTTGGAACAAATTCCCCTATCCCGAAAAGGCCTACGCCTATCCCGGCGCGGCGCTGCAGAAGAGCTGGGAGCGCCTGCATCGTGGTGACTGTGAGCCGTTTCCCGAGGACGCCAGGGTCCAGGATGCCTGGCGCAGTTATCACGCGGGTGACTTTGGCAAAGCGGTCGAGTCTGGCCTGGCCTGTGGTATCGCCGGCTACAACGCCGCCAACAAGGCTGCCGCCATCTATGCGAATTACCTCGATAGCGATGACGAGCACAAGCGTCGACTACTTCTGGAGGTCGCTCGGCGCTGCGAGGAGCAGCAGGGAAAAACGCCGGCTGACGCCAATTGCTGGTACTTGCACGCCTATGCCCTTGGCCGCTACAGCCAGAGCATCTCGGTGGTCAAGGCGCTGACGCAGGGCCTCGGCGGCAAGATCAAACACAGCCTGGTGCAGGCTCTCGAACTGCAACCCCGGCACGCCGACGCACGTGTCGCGCTGGGCGCTTATCACGCCGAGGTGCTCGACAAGGTCGGAGCGCTGGTCGGGGGAGTGACCTACGGAGTGAAGAAGAGCACCGCCAACGAACTCCTCGAAGCGGCTCTGAAGCTTAACCCCGATTCTGCGATTACCCGCATCGAGTATGCGAATGCCCTGGTGATGATGTTTGGCAAGGCGAAAATGAAGGATGCCGAGCGCTTCTATCAGGAAGCCGCGGCTTTCACGCCGATGGATGCGATGGAGCGCCTCGATGTCGAAGCGGCGCGGGCCGAACTGGCTGATTGAGCTTCGCCGTAGCCGTGGCGCGTTGCTCGTGCGGGCGACGCGGGTCAGCTTGGTCTGCTGGTGGGGGGGCTGCGGGCCAGGTCTTCGGCAACGGCGTCGGGGTCGGCAAGCCGATCGCCGGGTTGCAGGAGGACCAGCCAGAGAAGTTTTTCGAACTCATCGGCAAAGCGGTCGACGATGTTCTGCGGATCGTCGACCATGCCTTTGTCGGTGATCACGCCCAGTTGTACGCGCTGGTTATAGGAGAGGATGCTGACCCCCATGCCAATGTCGCCAGCCTGCGGAACCCAGACCATCTGCTGGTCGATGCTTTGGCCGGCTAGATAGCGCAGCTGCTGCGAGCCCGGGACATTGGTCATCACCGCCGTCGTCTTCCCGGCCAGCAGGCGGAGCAGTTGCTCTTCGACGAAGCCTGGTGCCATGCCCGCCGCGCCGAGCAGGGCGTAGGTCAGCAGCGCCTGATAGGAGCTCTTCAGTGCGGCCATCCGGGCGCGTGTCGCGTAGAGGCGGGCGAGTGGGTTCTCGATACCGACCGGTAGTTCCAGTGCCACCAGGCCGAAACGGTTACCGAGATCGCCGCTGTCATTCGGCGCGCGCAGATTGACCGGGACCATGACGCGAATCTCGGCGCCGTTTACCACGTCGCCCTTGGCCATCAGATAGCCGCGCAGTGCGCCCGCCGCCGCCGCGAGCAGGGTGTCGTTGACCGAGCAGCCGAGTGCCTTGCCCGTGGCCTTGATCTCGGCCAGTGAGATTGGCTCCGACCAGGCGACGCGCTTGACCGTACCCGGCTTTCCCTTGAAGCGTGTTGGGCTGTCCGCCGGCATCAGCGCCAGTTTGCCGATTTCTCGGGCAACGGCGCCGCCGATGCGGGCAAGGTCGCCGATTGGCGCCGACTCCTTGCGCAGGGCGAGGTATTGTCCCCAGAGCTTGCAGCCGACGCTGAGCACGCTCGCCGTGACTTCGCTGAGCGGTTCAAGGACCAGCTCCCAGAAGAACTCGCCTCTATCGCTTGCGTCGCCAGCCGTGCCGGGTCGATCAGCGCTGGCGCCAGTCGCGGTGCTCCGCTCAGACTCTTCCGGGGCATCGATTTGCGCGTCGGTCAAGGCGTTGGTGACCCCGATGAGGGCGATGCCGTCGGCAATCGCGTGATGGATGCGAACGACCAGGGCTGAATTTCCGTCGGCGATTTCGACGAGGTTGAATTCCCAGCGCGGCCGTGCCGGATTGAGCGGTGTGCTGGCCATTTCGGCGACGAACTTCTGCAGTTCCAGTTTGCCGCCGGGCGCAGGAAGCAGTGAATGGCGAAGGTGGGTGTCAATGTCGAAGTCAGGGTCGTCTACCCACCACACGCCATCGGCGTCTACCGTCGCGATCTGCCGGAAGCGTCGGTAACACAGCAGGCGATGGACAATGGTGCGTTTCAGGCGCTCGCTGTCGATGCGGCCAAGGAAGATCATGACGCCGATGATTTGCATCAGATTTTCAGGTCGGTCCATGCGTAGCCAGGCGGTGTCGACGTGGGAAACTTTTTCGCGCGCGGTCATCCCAACTGCTCCCGGAGAAAATGGCCAAGGCATATAATGGCAAGACGATTCATCAGTTTATCGACCGGAGAGATCAGCGTGAGTGATTTACAGACCCAGTTCGAGGCCGCCGTGGCCGCTTCCAAGACCCTCAGCGAGCGGCCGGACAACGCCTCCTTGCTGAAGCTTTATGCGTTCTACAAGCAGGCCACCGATGGCGATGTCGAGGGCAGGCGCCCAGGGTTTACGGACATGGTTGGTCGCGCCAAGTATGACGCCTGGGCAGCGATAAAAGGGACTGTGTCTGACGATGCGATGAAGCAGTACATCGCACTGGTCGAGAGCTTGCACGCGAGCTGAAGAAGCCCTGTCTGCAGGCCGCAGGTGGGAACGCCAGCCTCAGGCTGGAAAATTCTCATCGAAGAAACGTTGTACTTCGCGCTCGATGCTTGGCTTGAGCGCGAAGAGCAGCAAACCAAGCGTGATTTCGAGCGCGACCTCCTTGCTGTCGAGCGACAATTCGCCGCTAACGCCTGGCCTCTTGAAGTTCATGACATCGCCGTCCCAGTCGTAATCCAGGTCGAACTCCTCCTTCAACTCGGCAGCCATGTGTTCAGCAGATTTACGGGCCTGGGCGCGCGTTTTTCCATGGTTGCGGCGAATACTGATGTCGCTCATCGTAAAGACTCCTGTGGGGTTAGCCGATTTCGGCGCAGAGTGAGCGGAATACCGCGTAGCGGCGTGGGTCGATGTCGCCGTGCCCGAGCGCAGTATGCACGCTGCAGTGGGGTTCACGGTCGTGCCGGCAGTTACGAAAGCGGCACTTGCCGAGCAGCGGGCGAAGTTCGAGAAACGCCAGTGCGATGTCCTCCGACGACAGGTGCTGCAGGCCGAACTCGGTCAGCCCCGGCGAGTCGATCAGCGCCGCGGCCGTGCCGAGACGGTAGAGCCGGGAATGCGTGGTGGTGTGCTTGCCGGTGTTGAGCGCTTCCGAGATCTCGCGCGTGGCTGCTCGGGCGTCGGGGATCAGGGAATTGATCAGGGTTGATTTGCCCATCCCGGATTGGCCGATCAGCAGGCTGAGATGCCCGGCAAGATGGGGCAGGAGGAGGGCGCTGTCCTGTGTCGCGGAGAGCATCATTACCGGGTAGCCGAGCTTTTCATACTGCGCCAGCGGCGCCCGGGCTGCTGCCACCCGCTCGCTCAGGTCGCACTTGTTGAGAACGATCAACACCTTGATATCCTGGCTCTCCGCAGCAACGATGCAGCGCGTGATCAACTCGTCCGAAAAAGCGGGTTCGGTGGCGACCACAACAATCACTTGCGTGACGTTGGCGGCAATCAGTTTCTGCTTGAAGTGGTCCGAGCGATAGAGCAGGGTTCGGCGCGCTTCGATCGAGCTGATCACGCCCTGGTTGGCGCTGCTTTGTTCGACGATGACCCGGTCGCCGCAGGCGATGGCGCTCTTCTTGCCGCGCGGGAAGCAGAGCAGGGTCGTGGTATCGGCCAACTCGACCCGGTATTGCCGGCCATAAGCTGCGACGACGGTGCCGGTCAGCTTCAAAACCCCGTCAGGGCCTCAATTTTGGCAGCGCAGGTGAAATCGTTGCGCGACAGGCCACCGACATCGTGCGTGCTGTAGCTGACCTTGACACGGCCGTAGCCGACTTCCAGGTCGGGGTGGTGGTTTTCGCGTTCCGCGAGGGCAGCGACGGTATTGACGAAGAGCAGCGTCGCGGCGTAGCTGGCAAAGGTAAATTCCTTCTGCAGCAGGCCACCGCCAGAAATCTGCCAATCCCGCAGGCAGGTGAGCAGACTGTCTGCCTGCGCCGGCTCGAGCAGGTGTTCACTGCCGCGCAGGGGGGCGGCAATGTTCGCGGGCAAGTTCGTGTGCGGTAGTCATGGCGGCGAGATCCTCGGGTGGGCTGGGTTCACACCTGCTGCAGGCGTGCAATACGCAGCGCAGCGGGTGGGTGAGAATCGTAGAACAGCGAGTGCAGCGGGGTCGGGGGTCAAGGTGGCTGCGTTGTCTTCGTACAGCTTCACCAGCGCGGCAACGAGATCGCTGGCGGAAGCCTTGTCGGCTGCGTAGCGGTCGGCCTCGAACTCGTCGCGGCGTGAGAGCAGGCTCAGCAGCGGGGTGAGCAGAAAGGTGAACACCGGCGCGGCGAGGAAGAACAGCAGCAGCCCCAGGGCCGTATTCTGCGTTTCGACACCGAGGCCGTTGAAGAACCAGCTGGCGTCAATCAGCTGCCCGAGGATGGCGAGAAAGCCGAGCGACAGCGCGAAGAGCATGGCGATGCGCTTGAGCACGTGGCGGTGCTTGAAGTGACCGAGTTCGTGCGCCAGCACGGCCTCCACCTCGAGAGGTTGCAGGCGGCCGAGGAGGGTGTCGAAAAAGACGATGCGTTTGCTTTTGCCGAAACCGGTGAAATAGGCGTTGCCGTGGCTGGAGCGCTTTGAACCGTCCATCACGAAAAGGCCCGAACTGCTGAAGCCGCAGCGGCTCAGCAAGGCTTCGACACGCGCTTTCAGAGGCGCGTCGTCGAGGGCGACGAACTTGTTGAAGAGGGGCGCGATCCAGGTCGGGTAAAGGAACAGGATCAGCAGGTTGAAGACGCACCAGAAGAGCCACACGTAGAGCCACCACAGGCTACCCATTCTATCCATCAGCCAGAGCACGGCGAGCAGCACCGGCGTGCCGATGGCGACGCCAAGGGCCGCCTGTTTCAGGAGGTCGGCGAGAAACAGCCCTGGCGTCATGCGGTTGAAGGCGAATTCTTCTTCGATGACGAACTGTCGATAAAGCGCCAGTGGCAGATCGATGATGGCCGAGATCGCCAGCACACTGAAGATCAGGGCGACGCCGTAGGGCAGGCCGTCGAGTCGTGGCGACCAGAAGTCGTGCAGGGCCTGCAGGCCGCCTCCCAGCGTCAAGGCGAGCAGCAGCGCGACTTCGACGACCAGGTCAACTCTGCCGAAGCGGGCCCGCCTTACCGTGTAGTCAGCGGCTTTCTGGTGTGCGGCGAGTTCGATGCGGTCGGCGAAGCTCGCGGGAACTGCTGCGCGGTGCGCCATGACATGCGAGATCTGGCGTTGAGCCAGCCAGAGGCGCAGGATGAACGTCGCCAACAGGGCGGCAAGGAAGGCGAGAGAGAGAGGATTGAGCATACGAGTGTGACACAATAGTCGTTTTATCGGTTCAGGCGGATTATATGGCACAGGATGCAAATCACCTCGTTTGGCTGGACATGGAAATGAGCGGCCTGGAACCTGAGCGCGATCGCATCATCGAGCTGGCGATGATCGTCACCGACAGTCAGCTGACGACGATCGCCGAATCACCGGTGTGGGTCGTGCATCAGGACGACGCCTGCCTGGAAGCCATGGACGAGTGGAACCAGAAAACGCACGCGCGCTCGGGCCTCATCGCTCGCGTCAAGGCGTCTACTCTCGACGAGGGGGCCGTTGCAGCGGCCGCGCTGGCCTTCATGCAGGAGTACGTTGGCCAGTCGGTCAGCCCGATGTGTGGCAATTCCGTCGGTCAGGACCGGCGCTTCATGGTCAGGTACATGCCGCAGCTCGAGGCCTGGTTCCACTACCGGAATCTCGACGTCAGTACCCTCAAGGAACTGTGTCGGCGCTGGAAACCCGAGCTGGCGAAAGGCTTTGTCAAGAAGGCCGATCATACCGCGCTGGCCGATATCCGCGAGTCTGTCGAAGAGCTGAAATTCTACCGCGAGCACTTCATCAGGCTGTGAGAACACCGCTGCCGACAGTTCACTGCTGATCGCCGCCTGCTTGGCGGTTGGCGGTCGTCTTCGCTTGGCGTCGGTAGAGCTGCAGCTTTTCGTTATCGCGACGGTCACCGGGTCGTCCACCCTCCCACACTTTCTGCCAGCTGCCAGCGCCTGGCGCACCATGCGTGGTCAGCAACAGATCACATTTCTTTCCGGCGGGGCTGGTCAACGCCAGCGTGCGTATGCCGTCAAAATAGTCGAGCGAGGCGAGCAGGGAGTCGGCGAGGTTCAGTCCGGCGATGCACCCGTGCTTCTCGGGTAGTGCTTTGGCCAGCGCCGCCGACACCGGACGGTAGGTTTTTCCGTAATCGATCCAGGGCATCCAGAGGGTCGCAATCAGCAGCCAGAACAGGGTCAGGCCGGCCATCCAGTGCATGATGCCGCGCATCGGCGAGCGTGGACTGGTGACGATCAGCCAGCACCAGATCAGTGTCCCGAGCACAGCGAAGCTGACGCCCAGCAAGTTGAACTGACCGACGAAGCCCGGTTCGAGCCGAAGGGCCTGCTGTCCCAGCCTCTCCGGCCAGCCGAACACCAGTGCCGACCAGCCAATCCAGGCCAGAATGGCAAAGAAGCTGAAGGTGATCATGTTGAACCAGTCGAAGGCGTTCGCCGCACCTCGGCGCAGCGATGAAACGCCCGGGACGGCGAGCAGAACCAGCGGCGGCAGCAGCAGCAAGGCCGTCGTGCTACGTGCGCCAAGGTAGGTAATGATGGCCAGCAGGGTCACCAGGAAAGCGAAAATCGGCAAGGCCAAAGGAAGCGTGCGCAATTGCCGGCGCTTTGCCCACAGGGTCCAGCCGGCGAGCGGCAGCGCCGGCCAGGCGTACCAGGGGAGCAAACCGGAAAGGCGCGTCAGATTGAGCAGTGGCTGATTGCCGCCAGCGAACACGGCCAGCTCGTCCTGCCAGAAAGCGGCCAGGAAATCGGGTGCATCACGTTGCAAGGCACCTAGCCAGGCGCCAGCAAGCAGAGCCGCCATGAGCAGCGCGCCAAGCAGCATCACGATAGCACGCCGGCGGTTTTCGGCGCGCCAGGCGGCAAAGGCGGCCACGGGTAACAGCGGCAGCATTGCTGCCAACCCGTTGGCGAGGAAACCGAGGCCGAGAGCGGCGCCGAAGCAACACGCGCCACGCAGCGCCCGGCCGTTGATCTGGGCAAGACCCCAGTAGGCGGCGGTGTGCGCGGTCAGTGTTGCCAGCATCGGTTGCGCTTCGTGGGCGTGGAACAGGAAGCCGATACTGCCCGCCAGCAGCAGCGGCGCTGCCGGGGCTTGCTCGCGGCCGTGCAGTTCACGTGCCGCGAGATAGATGAAGGTCAGGGCGAGGAGCGTAAACACGCCGCTGGCCAGTCGCGCCGCTTCATGTAGCGGCAAAAGCCAGGCAAACAGGTAGCTGGTTGCTCCCGCCACCCAATAGTGCAGGGGCGCGTCGGGGTAGGGAGCACCCGCCAGGCTCAGGCTCAGCCAGTGGCCGTTGCGGACCAGATCGTGGACCACGCCGATGGTCACCGCATCGTCGTTTTTCCACGGGTCGTGGCCGATCAGCCCGGTAAAAATGTACAGGACGAGCAGGATCGCCAGAGTCCAGCCACTCGGCGGTAGCGTGATCCCCTTGAATCGTTTCTGCTCCGGCCGAGCTGACATCGCTGAACTGGTGCTCATCCTCGTCTTCTGCTAACGGTCATGACATGCCGAGACACTCCAGCGCATGAAAGTCATGACCGTTTCCCTCCTTCCCCTGCCCCTTCTCCCGCAAGGGAGAAGGGAGTTTCGTGAGTCGCTTGCGCGACTTTCACATTAACCCACATGAAAAAGGCAGCCTTGCGGCTGCCTTTTCTGCCGACTCCAGTCGACCCTTTGGCGTGGCTTAAGCCGACTTGCGCATCGCACCGTACTTCTGGTTGAATTTCTCGACCCGACCAGCGGTGTCGATGATCTTCTGTTTGCCGGTGTAGAAAGGATGACAGGCCGCGCAGACCTCGACGTGCAAGTCTTTCTTCATTGTCGACTTGGTGGCGAAGGTGTTGCCGCAGGAGCAGGCCACCGCGAGTTCGTTGTATGCTGGATGAATGTTAGCTTTCATCGGGTGCTTCTCCTGTGTGTTCGTGCGGTCTGGCCATCGCCGGAAGAGGCGATCGGCACGAGAGCATTTTTTTTGAAAGAACGCGATTATCGGTGATTTCTTGATCATCTGCAATCGGCTGATGATCGCAGTGTCGATCAGCGGCGCATCGAGTCGAAGAACTCGGCGTTGTTCTTGGTCGCCTTGATCTTGTCGAGCAGAAACTCCATCGCGTCGAGATCGTCCATGTTGTAGAGCAACTTGCGCAGGACCCACATCTTCTGCAGTACATCCGGCTTGAGCAGCAGTTCCTCACGGCGGGTGCCCGAGCGGTTGACGTTGATTGCCGGATAGACGCGCTTTTCGGCCATGCGGCGATCGAGGTGGATTTCCATGTTGCCGGTTCCCTTGAACTCCTCGTAGATCACGTCATCCATGCGGCTGCCGGTGTCGATCAAGGCGGTGGCGATGATCGTCAGCGAACCCCCTTCCTCGATATTGCGTGCGGCACCGAAGAAGCGTTTCGGCTTTTGCAGGGCGTTGGCATCGACGCCGCCAGTCAGTACCTTGCCGGATGCCGGCTGCACGGTGTTGTAGGCGCGCGCCAGGCGGGTGATCGAGTCGAGCAGAATGACCACGTCGCGCTTGTGCTCGATCAGGCGTTTGGCCTTTTCGATCACCATCTCGGCAACCTGTACGTGACGTGTGGCGGGTTCGTCGAAAGTCGAGGCGACCACTTCGCCACGCACCGAACGTGTCATTTCGGTGACTTCCTCGGGGCGTTCGTCAATTAGCAGGACAATGACCGTGACGTCCGGGTGGTTGGTGGTAATAGCGTGTGCGATATGCTGCATCATGACCGTCTTACCGCTCTTCGGGCTGGCTACGAGCAGGCCGCGCTGGCCTTTGCCGATGGGCGCGATGATGTCGATGATGCGACTGGTAATGTTCTCTTCGCCACGGATTTCACGTTCGAGTTTCAGGTGCTCGGCCGGGTGCAGCGGCGTCAGGTTCTCGAAGAGGATCTTGTTCTTCGACGCTTCGGGCACTTCACCATTGATCTTGTCGACCTTGACCAGGGCGAAATAGCGTTCGCCGTCTTTTGGCGTGCGAATCTCGCCCTCTATGGTGTCGCCGGTGTGCAGGTTGAAGCGCCTGATCTGGCTGGGGCTGACGTAGATGTCGTCGGTGCTGGCCAGATATGACGTGTCCGGCGAGCGCAGAAAGCCGAAACCGTCGGAGAGCGTTTCCAGCGTGCCATCACCGAAGATGGTCTCGCCTTTTCGCGCCTGATTCTTGAGCAAGGCGAAGATCAGTTCATGCTTGCGCAGGCGGTTCGCGCCTTCAACATTGTTGGTGACCGCCATTTCAAGTAGCTGGCTGACGTGGAGTGCTTTGAGTTCGGATAGATGCATGCGCTGGAGACGAAGAAGGGGGACACCGGGAAGGGGAAAACCAGAAGCGCCACGCGTTGTCGCGAATGAAGCGCGTACTGAACGCAGTGCGGCGAAGGCGGGAGGGGGGCTACGACGATCAGGAGAGGACGTTTGGAGGATCCGCTGACGGTTCCACTGAAGGTTCAGCGCTGAATTGACTCAGCGCGGATTCTTGATTTGCTATGGGCCAGAGCTTGCACCCATCGAACCTTCGGACGCAGGGTAACGGCTTCAGAGATTGTTGTCAATGAAAGTGGTCAGTTGCAGCTTCGACAGGGCGCCCACCTTGGTAGCTGCCGGTTGGCCATTCTTGAAAATCATCAGCGTCGGAATGCCGCGAATTCCATAGCTGGCAGGCGTCTTCTGGTTGTCATCGATGTTCAACTTGACAACCTTCAGACGGCCAGCGTAATCGTGGGCAACGTCGTCGAGGAGGGGGGCAATCATCTTGCAGGGACCGCACCACTCGGCCCAGTAGTCAATCAGAACCGGCTGCTCTGACTGAAGGACATCGGCGCCGAAGCTGGCGTCGGTAACATGGTGGATGTGTTCGCTCATTAAGAAGCCTCTTGCAGGGGACTGTTGACTTGGATGGGGTGCGTAACGGAAGCGGGCCGCATGCTTGGCGGAAGCCACGAGCCGAGGGTCAGCTAGCCTGCTCATGCTAGCGAAAAAATCCCGGGAAGGGAAGTAAAGGACGCCGCCAAGCTGTCTCGCCCTCGGCAAATGGGCTATAGTAGCGCGCATCTCAATTTCCAGATCAGAGACAATGACCTACGTCGTTACTGAGAACTGTATCAAGTGCAAATTCACGGACTGTGTCGATGTCTGTCCCGTGGACTGCTTTCATGAAGGTCCAAACTGCCTGGTCATTGATCCGGATGAGTGCATTGATTGCACGCTGTGCGTCCCGGAGTGTCCGGCGGAGGCCATCTTCGCCGAGGACGATGTGCCCGACTCGCAGCGCGCCTTCATCGCGCTCAATGCCGAGTTGGCCAAGAGCTGGCCGGTCATTGCCGAGCGCAAGGAACCTCCGGTCGATGCCGACGAGTGGAACAACCAACCGGACAAGCTGAAGCTCCTCGAACGCTGAGTCGCAAGCGGAGCTGGGCAACGCTTGCCGTTGCAAACCCTGTGGTGCCCGTGGCCCGTGCGCTGGAATCTTGCCTGCTTCCTGCGTGCGTTGCGCTGCGGACTGTCGTCCGGCGGCTGTATCGATTCGACATTCCAGATTCCGATGCCGGTGCCGCTTGCAGTGCAGTTCATCAGGCTGTAAAAATCCCTTAGAATTAAAACCGTAGCCAACAGATGTGCGCTAGTGGTTGCGCTGGTGAGCAGCCGGGAGGTGGCGAGCCAGGCGACGCCAGAGGTACACCTATCAACAGCGTGACAGAGGAGGAGAGCAGATGGAAAAGATCTGGCTCAAGAGCTATCAGCAGGGCGTGCCGGCCGAAATAGAACTGAATGAATTTCAGTCGCTGGGTGAGCTTTTCGAAAAAAAGCGTTGCGCAGTATCGTGATCGGGTTGCCTATATCAACATGGGTGTCGAGCTCAAGTACGGGGAACTCGACAAGTTGTCGCGTGATTTCGCCGCCTATCTGCAATCGGTCCTCAAGCTACCACTGGGGGCGCGCGTGGCGCTGATGATGCCGAATGTCCTGCAGTATCCCATTTGTATTTTCGGGGCCTTGCGTGCGGGCTATGTGGTGGTGAACGTGAACCCGCTGTACACCCCGCGCGAACTCGAGCATCAACTCAAGGATTCGGGTGCGGAAGCCATTGTCATTCTCGAGAACTTTGCCGTGACTCTGGAACAGGTGGTGGCGCGGACGCCGGTCAAGCATGTCGTGGTGGCTCGGCTTGGCGATATGCTCGGCTTCCCGAAAGCTGCGATCGTCAATTTCGTCGTCAAGTACGTCAAGAAAATGGTTCCGGCCTGGAATCTGCCGCAGGCGGCCAATTTTCGGGCCGCGCTGGCCGCGGGTGCTGCCGCCGAACTGCAATCGGTGAGCGTCGCTCAGGGTGATCTCGCTTTTCTCCAATACACCGGTGGCACGACCGGCGTTTCGAAAGGGGCGATGCTGACCCATCGCAACATCCTGGCGAATCTGGCGCAGGCGCACGCCTGGATAAAGCCGGCACTTGGCAAGGAGCAGCATCTGGTCGTGACGGCCTTGCCGCTCTACCACATCTTCGCCTTGACCGCGAATTGCTTTACCTTTTTCAAGGTTGGTGCCAGCAACCTGTTGATCACCAATCCGCGCGATATTCCGGCCTTTGTCGCCGAACTGGCCAAGTACCCCTTCACGGTGCTCACCGGCGTCAACACCTTGTTCAATGCGATGCTCAACAGCGATGCTTTCCGCGCGCTCGATTTCAGCAAGCTCAGGGTGACGCTTGGCGGTGGCATGGCGGTTCAGAAAGCCGTCGCCGAGAAGTGGAAAGTGGTGACCGGCAAGCCCTTGATCGAGGCTTATGGCCTGACTGAAACGTCGCCAGCGGCGACCATCAATCCGCTCGATATCCCCGCCTACAATGGCTCGATTGGTCTGCCCATATCATCCACCGAAGTGGTGATTCGTAACGATGCGGGCGCCGACGTCCCGCTCGGCGAGCGCGGCGAGCTTTGCGTGCGTGGCCCGCAGGTGATGAACGGTTACTACAATCGCCCCGAGGAAACCGCCAAGGTCATCATGGCCGATGGTTTTCTTCTCACCGGCGACATTGCGGTGATGGACGAAAAGGGTTTCGTGCGCATCGTCGACCGCAAGAAGGACATGATCCTCGTCTCGGGATTCAATGTTTACCCCAACGAGGTCGAGGACGTTGTTGCTCTCCATCCTGGCGTGCTGGAAGTGGCGGCAGTCGGCGTGCCGCATGAGAAGTCGGGTGAGGCTGTCAAGATCTTCGTTGTCAAGAAGGATCCAGCGCTTACTCCCGAGTTACTGATCGCCCATTGTCGGGAACATCTGACAGGCTATAAGGTGCCCGGCGAGATCGAGTTCCGCAGCGAGTTGCCGAAGACCAATGTCGGGAAGATCCTGCGCCGCGAACTGCGCGATGAGGCGTTGAAGAAGACCTGATTGCCCGGGGCCGGACGCAGGGGCGCGTCTGCGCTCGCCTTAGTTTTTACTGCTGACGTATTTCTTGAGAACGCCGGTGGTGATGGGGTGGCCGTTTCGCGACGCGTAGAAGAGCGGCGTTTTCTCGTCCCGGTCGGTGCTCTTCGGATCGGCACCCTGTGCGATCAGGTACTGCGAGAGTTTTGGCTGGCCGGTTGCTGCCGAGAGGTGAAGCGGCGTCTGTCCGGCGTCGGTTTTTGCAGTCACGTCGGCGTTGCGCTCGATCAGCGTTTCCACCTCGCGCCTGCCCCCTGAAATCACTGCCGCGTGCAGGGGTGTCATGCCGATACGGTCCTTGGCTTCGATGTTTGCGCCGCGCGAAATCAGCAGCGCCGTTGTTCGCGGATGGCCATAGAAGGCGGCCATATGCAGCGGTGTTCTGCCGAGTGCGTCAGTCGCGTCGATTTCTGCACCGGCGTCGAGTAGCGCCCTGATTTCCGTCAGGTTACCGGCAATGGCCGCCTTGACCAGTGGCGGGGTTTCCGCCGGAGTCGTTTCTACCACCTCCGGCGTAACCGCTTGCGCATTGTCCGCCGACTTTTCGCCGCATCCGGTCAGGGCGAGCGCCAAGACGGCAACGGCCAGCAGCGCGGCGCGAGTTGCGGCTATTTTCATCTGCGAAAATCTCCTGCCAGGATGAAACTGCTGTTCTTCACTTGCTCCCAACTTCCAGTTTGATGGCCTTGACGCCTGTCTGTCGACCCCATGATCGCCGCGGCGGGCAGAGCATGGCCCTATCGTTCATCGTTCGGCGAGCTCTCGCTCGTCGCTTGCGGCCTTGCCCGGCTTCCTGGATGTCTGCAATGTCGACTTCGTGCTTGGCGCCCAGCGTCGCGCATATTACCATCGCTGGCGATGACTACCTTTCCTTGCCTCTTCGCTGGCGCCGATCACACGCTGCGCCGCCTGGTGCACGTCGCCGCCAGGCTGATGTTTGCCGTTGCCGTTGCCGTTGTCTTGCTGGCCGGGGTGCCGCCAGCGCTGGCGCAGCCGGCGGCTGGCAGGCACGAGCCGCGGCAAGCAGTTTCCGTGCAACTCGGCTGGAAGTATCAGTTCGAGTTCGCGGCCTTTATTGCCGCCCTGGAGAAAGCTTATTACCACGAAGCCGGGCTCGATGTCTCGCTCAGAGAATGGTCGCCTGGCGTCGATGTGGCCCAGGAGGTCGCCGAGGGGCGGGCCGACTTCGGGACGCTTGATTCGACACTGCTCGTCGAACGTGTCAACGGACAGCCGGTAATTGCCGTGGCCGCCTTGCTCCAGCATTCACCGGTCGGCCTGCTGGCCAGCCGGCAGGCAGGAATCGCAGCGGCGGGCGATCTTGCTGGTAAGCGTGTCGGTACCAGTCGCGCCACCGAGAACGAGATCCTGGCTTTTCTCGCGGCGAGCGCGCTGCCGTCGGGAAAGTTCGAGCACCTGCCGGCTATCGGTGACGCGCGCCGGGCGCTTTCGGCAGGGCAGGCAGAAGCGGTCGGTGTCTTCATCGGCGACGCGGCTGTAGGGGAGTTGCTTGCCGGCGGTGATTACCTTTTGCTCCTGCCGCGTAGCGCGGCAATCGACTTCTACGGCATGCTGCTGTTCACCTCGGAGAGTTTTCTGCGAGCGCATCCGGAGACGGTGCGTGCGTTTCGCGCGGCAACCCTCAAGGGCCTGGAGTATGCGTTCGATCACCCCGAGGAACTGGTCGATATGGTCTTCGCCAGATACAACACGCAGAACAAGAGCCGCGAGCAGCTGCTCTTCGAAGCGCGGCAGATTCGGGATCTGGCGCGACCAGCGGGCGTCGCCTCGGGAGCAATGAGTATTGCACGCTGGCAGCATGTCGTCGATGTTTACACCGCGCAGGGCAAGCTCAAGCCTGGTACTGACCTGCTGGGCTTTGTGTACGATCCGGACGCTGGCGGTTTCGGTCCCTTCGTGCCCTGGATGTTGGGCGGTGCCGCACTGGGGTTGCTGCTCGTCGCTTGGGGGGCGCGCAAGTTCCTGGCGTCCAAAGCTTGATCGCCTGTCGTCTGGAGAGGGAAATGTTGATTCATGCCGAACGTTCCACTTTGCTGCTGGTTGATTTGCAGGAGCGCCTTTACCCGGCAATCCACGACGCTGCAGCCGTCCTTGAAGCCAGTTCCTGGCTGACTCGACTGGCGCAGCGTCTGGGCGTCCCGGTGATCTGCACGGAACAGTATCCGAAAGGCCTGGGACCGACCATGCCGTCTTTGCGCGCTCTGCTGCCGGACGCCTGCCGCATCGAGAAGATGCATTTCTCCGCTGTCGCCGAGGGTGCCCTCTTGCGGGCGGTTGGTGGCGATCGCGCGCAATTTGTCGTTGCCGGCACCGAAGCGCATGTCTGCGTCCAGCAGACGGTGCTCGATCTGATCGCCGCCGGCCGCCGTGTCTTCGTCGTCGAGGAGGCGGTCGGGTCGCGGCGAAGTACCGACAAGGCGCTGGCGCTGGCGCGCATGCGTGCGCACGGCGCCGACATCGTGTCGCGTGAAATGGTCGCCTTCGAATGGTTGGGGCAGGCCGGGACTGAAATTTTTCGCGAGGTCAGCCGCGAGTTTATTCGCTGATGCGTGCCGGCGAGGGCCGTTTTGACGGCCCGAAGTGATGCTCGGCCCGGTTCTCAGCCGTCCTCGATGAGGTTTGAGGAGGGCGTGTTTTCCGCTACAATCTGGCTTTCCCGCTGTAGCCCACTCCATGATCAAATACGTATTCGTCACCGGCGGCGTCGTTTCGTCGCTCGGCAAAGGCATCGCGGCCGCATCCCTGGGAGCGATTCTCGAGTCTCGCGGGATCAAGGTCACCAACCTCAAGCTTGACCCCTATATCAATGTCGATCCGGGAACGATGAGTCCGTTCCAGCACGGCGAGGTCTTCGTCACCGAGGACGGTGCCGAAACCGATCTTGACCTCGGCCATTACGAACGCTTCACCGATGCGCGCATGGAGCGGCGCAACAACTTCACCACCGGCCAGATCTACGAATCGGTGATCAAGAAGGAGCGGCGCGGCGAGTATCTCGGCAAGACGGTGCAGGTGATTCCGCACATCACCGACGAAATCAAGGCCCACATCCGGCGCGGCGCCGAAGGTGCCGAATTGGCGATCATCGAGGTCGGTGGCACGGTCGGTGACATCGAGTCATTGCCTTTCCTCGAAGCGATTCGCCAGATGGGTCTGCAGGAAGGGCGCAACAACGCCTGCTACATGCACCTGACGCTGGTTCCCTACATTCCGACGGCGGGTGAGCTGAAAACCAAGCCGACGCAGCACTCGGTCAAGGAGTTGCGCGAAATCGGCATCCAGCCCGACATCCTGCTGTGCCGTACCGATCGGCCGATTCCCGAAGACGACAAGCGGAAAATGGCCTTGTTCTGCAACGTCCAGCGCGAGGCGGTGATCGAGGCGCGAGATGCCGACTCGATCTACAAGATTCCGGCGATGCTGCACGATCAGATGCTCGACGAGATCGTCTGCCACAAGCTCGGGATTCTCGCCAAAGCGGCCGATCTCAGCGTCTGGAAGACCATTGTGCACGCCCTCGAGCACCCGCAGCGGGAACTCAATATCGCTTTCGTCGGCAAGTACGTCGACCTCACCGAATCCTACAAGTCGCTGACCGAAGCCATGGTCCATGCCGGCATCGCCACGCACAGCAAGGTCAAGATCAGCTACATCGATTCCGAGGAAATCGAGCGTCAGGGTTGCGCTGCCTTGCAGGGTATGGATGCGATCCTGGTTCCTGGTGGTTTCGGGCGCCGCGGGACCGAAGGCAAGATTGCTGCCATTCGCCACGCCCGCGAAGGCGGCATCCCGTTTCTCGGCATCTGCCTCGGCATGCAGCTGGCCGTCGTCGAGTTTGCACGCCACGTCGCCGGCATGAACGGCGCGCACAGCAGCGAGTTCGACCAGGATACTGCGTACCCGGTGGTGGCTTTGATCACCGAGTGGCAGGACGCCTCGGGCCGGCTCGAAAAACGCGACGAGAATTCCGACCTGGGTGGCACCATGCGTCTTGGTGGCCAGCTATGCAAGCTCGGCGACGGCACGCTTGCGCGTCTGATTTACGGCCGGGCGGAGATCATTGAACGCCATCGCCATCGCTACGAGGTCAACAACACCTTGCTCGGCAAGCTGGAAGAGAGTGGCCTGGTGGTCTCGGGTCGAGCACCGATCACCGAGCTTTGTGAAATTGTCGAGTTGCCGACCGCTGGCCCGCACGCCCATCCGTGGTTCCTCGGCTGCCAGTTTCACCCGGAATTCACCTCGTCGCCGCGTAAGGGGCACGCCTTGTTCACTTCATTCGTCCTCGCCGCCGCGGCTTACCAGGCCAAGTCATGAAGCTTTGCGGCTTTGAGGCGGGCGTCGACCAGCCCCTGTTTCTGATTGCCGGCCCGTGCACTGCCGAGTCGCTGGCCTTGTGCATCGATATTGCCGGGCAGCTGAAGGAAATCTGTTCGCGTCTCGGCTTACCGTACATTTTCAAGGCCTCCTACGACAAGGCCAACCGCAGCTCGGGTCGGACGGCGCGAGGCCCGGGCGTCGACGCCGGTCTGCAGATACTCTCGGAAGTGCGCCGCCAGATTGGTGTTCCGGTGCTCACCGATGTGCATCGAGAGGAAGACGTCGCCGCTGTTGCCAGCGTGGTTGATGTGCTGCAGACGCCCGCTTTCCTTTGCCGGCAGACCGATTTCATCCAGACCGTCGCCGCCGCCGGCAAGCCGGTAAACATCAAGAAAGGGCAGTTTCTCGCGCCAGCCGACATGCGCAACGTGGTCGCCAAGGCCCGCGATGCTGCGCCTGGCGCCGATACCATCATGGTTTGCGAGCGCGGCGCATCCTTCGGCTACAACAATCTGGTCTCGGATATGCGCAGCCTGGCCATCATGCGCGAGAGCGCTTGCCCGGTCGTCTTCGATGCCACCCATTCCGTGCAGTTGCCGGGTGGCCAGGGGAGCGTCTCTGGTGGTCAGCGCGAGTTCGTTCCGGTGCTGGCGCGGGCGGCGGTGGCGGTGGGGGTTGCCGGGCTGTTCATGGAAACGCATCCCTGTCCCGAAAAGGCATTCTCCGACGGGCCGAACAGTTGGCCGCTGGCGCGCATGGAGAGCCTGCTGACGACGCTGGTGGCGCTCGACCGTTTGGTCAAGGCGGCCGGCTTCGAGGAGTTGCGTTAATGGCAGCCTATCTGCTGGCGGAAGCGAAAGTTACCGATCCGTTGGCCTACGAAAGCTCTCCGTTGGGGCAGGCAGCGATAACACAGTACGGCGGTCGCTATCGCGCTCGCGGTGGTCGTCTCGAGGTTCTTGAAGGCCGCTGGTCGAAACCCGAAAGCTTGCTGATCGTCGAATTCGATTCGCTCGAACAGGCCAGGAAGTTCTATCATTCTCCCGAGTATCAGGTCGCACGCGCCGCACGCAAGAATGTGGCAGAAGTGAACATCCTGCTCGTCGAGGGATTACCAATTTAGTATTTTTGCAAAAAAGGGAAAGATCATGAGCTCTGTCGTTGATGTTGTCGCCCGCGAGGTTCTCGACTCGCGCGGCAACCCTACTGTCGAATGTGATGTCCTTCTCGAATCCGGCGTCATGGGCCGGGCAGCGGTGCCTTCTGGCGCTTCGACCGGGTCGCGTGAAGCCATCGAATTGCGTGACGGCGATGCCGCGCGCTATCTGGGTAAAGGCGTTTTGCAAGCCGTCGAAAACGTGAATACCGAGATTTCAGAGGCCATCATCGGCCTCGACGCCCAGGAACAGGCGTTCATCGATCAGACGCTGATTCATCTCGATGGCACCGACAACAAGGCACGTCTCGGCGCCAACGCCATGCTCGCGGTGTCGATGGCTGTTGCCAAAGCCGCTGCCGAGGAATCGGGCCTGCCGCTCTACCGCTACTTTGGCGGTTCCGGGCCGATGCAGATGCCGGTGCCGATGATGAATATCATCAATGGTGGCGAACACGCCAACAACAGCCTCGATTTCCAGGAATTCATGATTTTGCCGGTCAGCCAGACTTCGTTTCGCGAAGCGCTGCGTTGCGGTGCCGAGGTCTTTCACGCCTTGAAGAAATTGCTGCACAAGAAAGGCTTCTCGACCGCTGTCGGCGACGAAGGTGGCTTTGCTCCCAATCTTGGCAGCCACGCGGAAGCGCTGGAACTGATTGTTACGGCGATCGAGAATGCCGGTTATGCTCCCGGCGCAGACGTCCTGATTGGTCTCGATTGCGCGGCGTCCGAGTTTTACAGGGAGGGGCGCTATCACCTCAAGGGCGAGAACCTGCAGTTGAGCGCGCACGAACTGACCGATTATCTGGCCAATCTCGCCGACCGTTTTCCGATCGTTTCGATTGAGGACGGGATGGCCGAAAACGACTGGGACGGCTGGAAAGTGCTCACCGCTCGGCTTGGCAAGAACGTACAGATCGTTGGCGACGATGTCTTCGTCACCAATACGCGGATTTTCAAGGAAGGCATCAAGCAGGGAATCGGCAACTCGATCCTGATCAAGATCAATCAGATCGGCACCCTCTCCGAGACCTTCGCGGCCATCGAAATGGCCAAGCGTGCTGGCTATACGGCAGTCATTTCACATCGTTCGGGCGAGACCGAGGACAGCACCATTGCCGACATCGCCGTCGGCATGAACGCGCTGCAGATCAAGACCGGTTCGCTGTCACGCTCCGACCGCATCGCCAAGTACAACCAGCTGCTGCGTATCGAGGAGGATCTTGGCGACACGGCGGGTTACCCGGGCCGCGACGCCTTCTACAATCTGTCCTGACCTGCCAGCGCCATAGAAGTCCCGCACCGTGCGTTGGCTTGCTCTTGGGTTAGTGGTCGTCATCGCCTTGCTGCAGGCGCCCCTGTGGATCGGCAAGGGGGGGGTGGCTGCGGGTATGGGATGTCGGCCGGCAGTTGCAGCAACAGAAGGAAATCAACCAGAGCCTCGAGATGCGCAACGCCGGCCTCGACGCCGAAGCGCACGACCTGAAGCAGGGTTACGACGCGATCGAAGAGCGTGCCCGCTTCGAACTCGGGATGGTCAAGCAGGACGAAGTTTTCGTGCAGATTCCTGATCGGCCTCGGGCCGCGCCAGCCGTTGCCGCGAAGGCTGGCAAGCTTGCCGTCGCCGCGACGGCTGTTCCGGGAAAACCAGTCAAGCACTAAGGGTCATGACCGTCCCCCTCTTTCCCGGCCCTTCTCGCGCAGGGGGAGAAGGCAGTTTCGTGAGTCGCGTATGCGACTTGCACGGTAAGGGCGGGCGCTGCGCGCTGGCAGTCGCGGCGCCGTTCCGATTATTCTGTGAGCACGATCTGGCCTGAAATTGTCGCCCGGATCTGCGTCTCGCCGGCCTCGATCGGCATCGCTGTGGCATCGGCGGCCATGGCGGCCGCGCGCATCATCGGCGGGCCGGCGGGCCGACCGTTGCTGTTGATCGACAGCAGCTTGATCCGGTAGCTCCTTCCCAAGGCGTCGGCGACTGTTTTGGCGCGCAGTTTGAAGGCCGCGATGGCGTCGATGATGGCCTTGCTTTCGGCCTCTTCCCTGGCTTCCGGGCTTGGCAGCAGCATCAGGTTGGCGACGCCCAGCGAGGTCTGGAGTTTGCCGAGAAGCTCGGACAGGGCAGCGCTGTCGCGCGACTCCAGAGTCAGCTCGGAGCGCATCCGCCAGCCTTCGATCTTGTTGTCTTTGGCATAAATCGGATAGCTGTGGGTGGCGCCGCTTTGCGTGTTGACGTGGGTGTAGGCTTTGGCGGTCTTCAGGGCGTCGCTGATCTGGCTATTGACCCGATTGGCCAGTTCGCTCGCTGTCGCGCCGCTGGCTTCGGCAAAAACCGAGGCGCGCGTCAGATCATTGGCTGCCGGTCGTGCGGCCTCGGCGGAAAGCTCGATGGTGGTGAGCATGGCCTCGTCACTCGTTGCTGCCGTTGCCGGCATGGCGAAGAGCAGGAGCAGCAGGGGGGCGGCGTGCAGCAAAGGTCGCAAGGAAGTCATGGTGTCGCTCTCCGGGTTTGCGGCGCACGAGCTTGGCGGGTATCCTTCAGCTCCGCGCGCCGCTGGGATCGCTTGGATCGCTTGGATCGTTTGGATCGTTTGGATCGTTTGGATCGTTTGGATAGGGGAAGATGTCTGAGGCGTGCCTGGCGGGTATGGAGGCAGTGAGCCTCTTCGTCGAGAGTTCATTGTAGCGCGATCCGGGCACTGCTTTCTTGTGGCCAGTTGCCGGAAGCTTGGTTAGAATCAGCGTCTCTCGTTTGCTCGCATACGGGCGGCAAGGGTCTATGAGGGGTCACCATGCTGAAAGCAGGACAGGCAGCGCCGATGTTCGTCCTTCCCGATGCGGACATGGAGCTTATCGATATTGCCCAGTTTCAGGGCAAGAGTAATGTCATTCTCTTTTTCTACCCGAGAGATGACACGCCGTGCTGCACCTTGCAGGCGACCGATTTCTCGGATCATGAGGATCAGTTCGCGCGTCACGATTGCACGATCATCGGCATTAGCCGTGATGACTGCATCAGGCACGCCGAATTCAGAGACAAACACGGAATTTCGGTCTCTCTCCTTTCCGATAGCGAAGGGGTCGCGTGCAAGCGCTACGGTGTCTGGCAGGCGAAAGAAGTGAATGGTGCCAGGAAGTACGGTATCGTCCGCTCGACTTTCGTCATCGACAAACAAGGCGTTCTTCGTCTCGTGCTTTACGGGGTGACCGCCAAAGGCCACGCGCTGGAAATGTTGCGCGTGGTGAAGGAACTCAATTCATGAACATGCAAGTTGCAAAGAATACCGTGGTCACCCTCGACTACAGCGTCGTCGATTTCGAGGGCGAGCTGGTCGATGCCGGTCAGGAGCCGCTGGTCTACCTGCACGGGGGCTACGACGACATTTTTCCGCTGATCGAAGAAGCGATGCAGGACAAGAAGGTTGGCGAGTCGGTGGTGGTCAAGATGCAGCCGGACGAGGCCTTCGGTGAGTACGACGCGGCGCTCGTTCAGGTCGAGCCGCGCGCGCAGTTTCCGGAGGAGTTGCAGGTTGGCATGCAGTTTGAAGGAGTCCCCGAGGGCGCCGACGACGAGGACGACGACGAGGACGTGCTGATCTATCGGGTGACTGAAATGGCCGACGACAAGGTCGTTCTCGACGGCAACCACCCCTTGGCCGGAATGGCGCTGGTGTTTACCTGTACGGTGACCAATATTCGCCCGGCCACTGCCGAAGAAATCAGCCATGGTCACACCCACGACGGCGACTTCGACGACGACGACTGAGTTGCGCTGGCGGCCGAGCGTCGCCAGCAGTTTCCGCTAGCCGCTCCGTTAGGCGATTGCCGGAAAAGAACGTAGCAGATTGCGCCGGATTTTCGGTCGGCTTCAAGGCGCGACAACAGGCGCATAGTCGAACTATGTAACTGTTGTCGCAACACAGAAGACGGGCGAAAAGACAAGCAGGATGGTATGTTCTTTGACAGAAATCGCCTTAATGTGAAAGTCGCGCATGCGACTCACGAAACTCCCTTCTCCCTTGCGGGAGAAGGGCTGGGGGGAAGAGGGGGGGGCGGTCATGGCTTTCATGATTCGGGGTGTCTCGCCATGTCATGACCATTAGCGGCATCCTGCGGTTGCGACTCGAAGTCTGGCGCCGCGTCCTTGCGTCGCTGCGCCGCATCCTTGCGTGCCTGCCTTAGTGCAGCAGCTTGCCGGCCTGATTGAGAATGGTGATATCGACGTAGCGCGAGCCGGTATGGCGGTTGGCGGAGAAACTGATGAACACTTCGCCAGCGTCATAGTTTTTCATGGTTTCGAGGGCTTCGCGAACTTTCTGGCGGCTGGGGTTTGGGCCGGCACGGCGCAGGGCTTCGACGAGCACCTTGGCGCCCAGATAGCCTTCGACGAGGGTGTGATTGACGGTCACGTCTTGCGGTTTGAACTTCGCGAAGTTGTTCTGGACCTCCTTGATCAAGGGAATCGTCGGGCTGTCCGGATTCGGGACCACCTGGGTGAGGACCAGTCCGGCGGCCTTGTCGGCGCCGATTCGCTTGACGACCTGTGCGGCGTCGGTGACCGAGAGCGCGACGTACTGCGCGAAGTTGCCGTATTCGCGTGATTGTTTCAGGAACTCGGAACTGGCCGCGGTGTTGGCGATCATGATCACCGCTTGCGGTTTGGCGGCGGCAATCGTTTTCACCGCCGCGCCGACGTCGGTCGTGTTTTTCGCGTACGAGCCGGTGGCCACCAGCGAGCCGCCGGCTTCCTTGATTGCCCGCTCGGCGCTGACCAGCACGTCGCGTCCGAAGGCGTCGTCCTGGTAGAGGATGGCGAAGCGGCTGTAGCCGGTGGTGGCGTACTGACCGACGATCTTGTCCACTTCTGCGGCATAGGTGGCGCGGGTCATGAACAGCAGCGGGTCGTTGCGCTGAACCAGCGATGCCGCGCCGGTGCGTACGGCGATTAGCGGAATGCCCGCTTCGCCGAGCACCCCGTTTTCGAGAATGGCTTCAACGTTGCCGGTACCGACGAAACCGAAGAACGCCACTGGCCGCTCTTCCTTCAGCATTGCGCGCGCCAGGCGAATGGTCTCCGCGGTCTGGTAGCCGTCGTCTTTGGAGATCAGGCGGATCTGGGCGCCGTGAATTCCTCCGCTCGCGTTCACCGCGTCGAAGTACAACTGGGCGCCGGCACGCATCGACAGCCCGGTCGGCGCCAGCGGGCCGCTGAACGGGGCAACCTGGCCGATGACGATTTCGGCGGCATTGGCGCTGAACGACGCCAGTCCGATGAGGACCGCTGCCCATACGCTGCCCAGAAAAGAGATCAGCTTCATCATCCGCTCCGCTTGAATGTCTGCCCAAGTCTAGGGCCTGGCGGCATGCCTGTCGATGCACTTGTGCGTGCTTTTGCCGAACTCTGCCGTGTTCTGTCGCACTCCGCTCGGGGCAGCCTTCTACAACGCCATCGCGGTGCTCATCGAGCAGGAATGCAAACTGCTCGCCGTGCCCCTGGTGCACCTCACGCACAAGGGCTTTGGCCGTGCCCTGATTAGCGTCGGCAAGCTGCTCGCCGTCGATCGGATGCTGCGCGACGTGCATCGCTTTGGCTTTCCCAGTCTGTCGAAAATGAAGGATGAAGCCGACAAGATCCTCGCGCTGGCCCTCGAACGCATCGGCCAGTACCCGGCCCTTGCCGGCCTGTAAGAGGAGGGTGGGCAGATGGGCAGCGACGACATCGTGGTCCTCGAAAAGGAAGTCAGGCGGCTGCAGCGAATCGCTGCGGAGTGGGCGGCGCGCCTGCATGAGCTCGCGGAAGAGCGCCTGCCGGCGGCCCATAGCGAACTTCCACCGCTATCGCAATTCACCTTCGACGCATGCAAGGCCTGGGCTGAAGCCAGCACCCGCCTCGCCGCCGCGCAACAGAAAGGACCCGCCGCATGATTACCGGACGCACCCGTGGCGGCGCCGAATGGACGCCGCCATTTGTCACCGTCCTCGATCAGGTCAAAAGCATTGGCTGCGGCCGCTGCTACAAGGTCTGTCCGCGCACGCTCCTCGACCTCGTCGAGCGCGAACTCGACACCGAGGACGAGGGCGACAACGAAGACGACAACATGATGGTCACGGCCCTGGCCAACGCCATGGACTGCATCGGCTGCGGCGCCTGCGGCCGGGTGTGTCCGAAGGGCTGCTACACGTATGCGCCGGCCTGAGGGCGGCGTCCGTTCAGTCTCCCCGAAGCGCTCGCGAGGAAGCGTCGGGAAGAGCGAGGGAGGGTTTGATCTCGCGGTGTCGAATGCGCCAGAGATCGCTGCTTGCAGATTGCCGCGCCTCGGTCGCCGCCTGACAAGCCAAGATCGCCCGGTGAATTTATCCTGGTGATTGGCCGCTTGGCCATCATCAAGCGGCCGGCTACGGCGATGCGACATCCGCCCGCTCGTCGGGCAGAGCCGAGCGTGGCGCTACACAAGGTCGACGGTCACTATGGGTTCGTTAATGCACGCACGGCGGACCATCACGCCGAACGGCCGCTTCGATCTTTTCGCTGCGCCCGGATTCGACCCAATCCGGTCATTGGCACTCGCGAACATCGGATGACCGCTCCTGACCACTCTGCGGACGTTCGCTCGATGCGGACGTTCGCTCGACAAGCAAACGATCATTCCCATCTGGGCAAGCCGCCATCGCCGCCGCGCCCAATGCCCACCCGTGCGCTTCCGCTCTTGGAGATGCAAGGCGTTACCATGAACAAAGCGAGATTCGGATGACTTTTCAGAGGCTTCCGGGTCCAAATTCGACATTGGCGCTGCTTGATGAAGGCTCATATACTCTCGTCAGTGCCGTTGGATTTCTTATCCTTCCTTAACGACGACATCGTGCAAGTCAGGCATCATGACCCGCTGACGCCCGCGATGTGGCTGTCGACGTTGTGGCGATCAGGAACCCGCGGATCGCGACTGCCGTCCGACTTCTCGCCTCGGCGCGATTCCCTTCTGCAACGTTTGCCTTCAGCGCCTGCGCCTGGCTACCCCTGCTGCGGCTAGAGCGACCCCCAGAAGCCGCCAACCCAACCGGCTCCCGGGAC
>NZ_SPMY01000064.1 GCF_012939955.1 Candidatus Accumulibacter phosphatis | reverse complement strand
CCAAATTGCCGTTGTTCGATGCGTGTCTCGCCGCCCGATTCCTCGATGATCGCGCACGCCGTGATCTGGGCTTGATGAATGTCGAGTCCAATGACCCGCTTGTGGATCGGAACCAGTTCCATACCGTCTCCTTTCGCAATAAACTTGAAAGCGGGAGGCGGTGGGTGCCAGAACCGAAGTTGCCTGAAGGCGACAGGTCGCCAACGGCCCTTTTAATGTGTGCGCTCGATGGCAGCAATCCGGGGTACGAGTCGGTTCAGCGGGTCACGTTAAAGTTCGGGGTCGAGCCGCCAAAGCTTTGCGCGACCTCTACCCATCGCTTCCCAACTCGAATTTTCTTTCATGATCCGGGGCGGCCGCAACTGCAATGACCGTTAGCTCCACCCCTCAGCTCAAGCGATGCCGGCAGGATGTTACGGCGGAAATTAAGTGGCTGATAAAATACGTTATCAATAGCCAAAGGGCGGTGTGTTTAAGCTTGGGTGGGGTTGGCGCCGAACTGCGGCGTCCGCGGCCCGCGCCGCAAGTGGTGGCATTCGTCGCAGGACAACCGCTGGATCTCCTGTTCGTCAGCACCGTCACTCTGAGCGAAATCCGCTTCGGCATCGAACTCGTTACCGACGCCAACCGCCGCGCCGAACTGAACGGATGGCTGACCCACAAGGTTCGGTCCATGTTCGAGGAGCGAACTCTTCCCGTCAGCGAAGACATCATGTTTACGTGGCGGCTCCTGGTCGAAGAGTGCCGCAAGTTCGGCCATACGTTTTCGCAGCCAGACCTCATCATTGCTGCAATGGGGCTGCATCATGGCCTGACGGTGGTCACACGAGACACCGGCGACTATGCCAACGGCGCGAGTTCCGCTATTCGACCCGTGGCGCGACTGAGCGCTTCTTGCAGAGTGGTAACCGTCGCGTATCACACGGCCATAGCAGGCGCCATCTCCGGGTTCTAAGCCGGAACCGTCGAAAATCCGTCACCCCCAACTCCTTGTTGGCGGTATTTATCGGATCCGTAGGGGAAGGGTGGCGAAGCCACTGCCGGGGTATACCGCAGTGGTCGGCGGCCTCTCGGGGATCGGGTTGATCACGGCTGTGTGCGCGAGCAACTCTTCCAGAGCCACGCGCATCTCCATCCGGGCCAGGGGAGCGCCAGGACAAACGTGTATTCCCGCGCCATACAGCATGTTTGCGGTCTGCTCACGGTGCGGCCGATAAGTCTCCGGATCCTCGAAAACGCGACCGTCGCGGTTGGCGGAGATCCAGATCAGCGAGATGCGTTCGCCGGCAGCGATCTTTCGGCCACCGATTTCAACCGCACGGGTGGTGATGCGCCGATTGGCCACCAACGGTCCGTGAATCCGCAGAATCTCCTCGCTAGCGGCGGGCAATAAGGAGGGCTGCGTGCGCAACTGTTGCTGCAGATCCGCGTGTTCCGAGAGGTGGTACGCCAGGATCCCCAACGCCGCCGAAATCGTGCCGATCTCGCCGACGGTCCAGTTGCGCAGCACGCTGACCGTCTCTTCGTCGCGCAATGGTCGACCCTGGACCTGTTGTCGCAGCAGCGAGCTGGTGATGTCGTTGCTGGCTTGGTCACCGGCCGCGCGGCGAATCTGCAGCAAGTCGTGGACGTAGCCCTCGAATTCACGGGCGATCTCGGCCATGGCCACCCGGTCCTCGGCAAAAGTTGCCTGGCGGTTCTTCGCTGTCCACAAGCGCAGCGGTTCGCACAGATCGAGCGGCCAACCGAGAGAGGCACACTGGCTCCGGATGGCGAACCCATTGGCAAAATCGCCGATGAACTCCACCTCGTCACGCGCCTGCAGCGCTTGAACGAGCGTCGCGGCGATCTCACGACATTGCGGCTCGAACGCCGCCACTCGTTCCGGCCCAAAATACGGCATGATCATCCGACGGAACGTGGTGTGTTCGGGAGGATCCATCCCGTCCGGAACGGAGAGATGCCTGGACACGGCATTACTGAAGGTAGCGGGGTCATTCAGCACGCGCAGGATATCCTCGTGCCGAAACAAGGACCACCCGAGAAAGTCGCTATACGCGATCGGACAGCGCTCGCGCATCTCGTCGTAGGCGGCACGCTGGTCGCGCTGGACCGCTTCCGACCTTGGGTCCCAATCCTGTTGCTGCATTGCGTTGACCGTCATGCGCTCCTCCTCATTTCACGGAACCGGTGCCGAAGGTAGGCCGTTCCTGGCTTCTACTTAGCAAGTGATTCGCCAGTCGACGCACAGAATACCCTTTTTTGTACTGGCCAAAGCTCAGCGCATGCTGCTCGTGGCTCGGCTAAACAGGCGGCATTGCGCCCGTCCGCACTGGGCGACACAAGCTTCGTAGCGCAGCGGTCTGCTTCCGCCCAAGGCTCAACTCAGTCCATTGGTTTCCAGCCCGGGTGCTTGAAATAGCGGCCGTACTGATTCACGGCGCCGACCATCTGCACTACGCCAGCCGCAGGTGTGGCCTTCGACTTGCCCTGCATGGCGTCGGCACCGGCGCTGAGTTCGGCGACGATGAGGTGCAGGTTTTCGTCCGCAGCGGGTTCGAGCTTGCACTCGCTGACGATGTTGGCGACGTGCGCTTCAACCAGGGTAGCGAGTGCCTTGTAGTCCTCTGGCGTCAGCGTCCCCTTGTGGATAGCCGTCGCTTTCGCGGCAAGTGCCGCCCGGATTTCGCTCATGTTCCTGCGCAGTGGTTCGTCGCTTGCCCATTGCTTGCCGTGGTCGAGCATCAGCTTGGTCGGCTCGCCGGCGGCGTGCTGGTGTGAGTCGACCGCAAACGCGGGGACGCCGATGCCAAAGGTAGCGATGAGGGCGGCGGTGAGCAGGGGGCGTTGGATAGTCATGGGATTTTCCTCAGTGTTGGACGACGATGATTTCCGGGTCGTCCGCATGCTCGACGAGGAGCATGCGGACCCGGTCTTGCCAAAGTGACTGGAACAAGGCTGCCTGGGCATCGCTGGCGGTCCGAGCGATGCAGAGCGGCAACAGCGAAGCGATGCGGCGATCGCCCGGCACGCGCTCCAGCCGGGCGGAGACGAGGGTCGGGCACGAATGCCCGGCGAGCTTGACTGCGTCGCCGTAGCCGTACTCGATGACGCCTTCCTCGGCGGCTCCGAGGAATCGGGCCAGCGGATCACGAACGGTAATCCGCGGGGCAGATTGAAAAAGGTCGGGAAACTTCACGGTCGCGTTCTCCTCGGGACTTAAGCGCTTGCCAAACGGACACGGCTTGAATACGATAGTAAGTAGTTACTAACAAGACTTCAAGTACACGCCCGCTATGGATACTCCAACCACACTCCAGACGACACCCCGTCAGCGTCTGAACAGCGATGAACGGCAGCGCGGGATCGTCGCTGCGGTCTTGGTTCTGGCCCGCGAGCGCGGTCCGGAGGCGATCACGGCGCAGGCCATCGCCGATCGCATCGGCGTCACCCAGGGCGCGATCTTCCGCCACTTTCCGGACAAGGCAGCGATCTGGATGGCGGTCTTTGCCTGGGTACGTGAATCGCTGGCTACGGTGCTGGCGACGGCGATAGCGAAGCCAAAGTCGCCGCTGGCAAAAATAGAGGCCGCATTTTTCGCGCACGTGGCCTTCATTGCGGCCAACCCCGGCGTTCCCCGCGCGCTATTTCACGAACTGCAATATCCTGACGATTCGCCAGTCCGCGCCGAGGTCCGAACGATGATCTCGGGCTACCGGGAGCGCCTGGCGTCCTTGTTCGCCGCGGCCAGGAGCGCCGGCGAGCTTCCCGCCGATCTCGATCCCGGCCTGGCACCGGTGCTGTTCATTGGTGCCATCCAGGGCCTGGTGATCGAGTCGGCCATTGCCGGCAGCGAGGCGGGAATGATGGCGCGTGCGCGGCAGATGTTTCCCTTGCTGCTCGACGGCTATCGCGGGCGGGACGAACGATGAACGTGCGCGTGCCGCGCAAGGGGGTACTCGGCGCGCTCGTCGTGGCAGTCGTTCTTCTGCTCGGCTGGCTGGCGACCAGCCAGGGACCGCTGGCGCCGACCAAAGTGACGCTGGCCAGGGTGGAGCAGGGGCCGCTGGTAGCCAGTACCTTTGGTATCGGAACGGTCGAGGCGCGCCGCAGCTACGCGTTGGGGCCGACGATGGCCAGCCGCGTGGCGCGCGTGCTGGTTGAGCAGGGCGATGTGGTCAAGGCTGGTCAACTGCTCGCCGAACTCGATCCGGTCGACCTCGACGATCGTGTCGCCAGCGGCCGACTCGCCGCACAACGTGCAGCGAGCGCGGTGCGCACTGCGCAAGCCCAGCTCTCCGAAGCGCAGAGCCGCGCGCAGCTTGCCCTTGCCAGTGCGCGTCGTTCCGCCGAACTGCACGCGCGCGGTTTCGTCAGCCAGGAGGCGACCGACGCCAAGCGACAGGAAGCCAATGCCGCGACGGCGGCGGTCGACGCCAGTAGCTCCCAGCTGGCGGCGGCGCGGCGCGATCACCAACGCGCGCTGGCCGATGTCGCCGGTGTCGGCAAGCTGCGTGCGCAGGCGCGCCTGACGAGTCCCGCCGATGGCGTGGTCAGCGCGCGGCTGGTCGAACCGGGATCGACGGTCGTTGCGGGACAGGCCGTGCTGCAGCTCATCGATCCGGCCAGCCTGTGGATCAAGGCGCGCATAGACCAGGGGCAGGCGGGTGGCGTGCGCGTCGGGCAGGCCGCCGAGATCGTTCTGCGCGCGGAGGCCGGGCGTGTCTACCGGGGCGAAGTCCAGCGCGTCGATTGGCAGAGTGACGCGGTGACCGAGGAGCGGATCGTCAATGTCGGCTTCACGGCGCGTCCCGATACGCTCTCGATCGGTGACCTGGTCGAGGTGACGATTGCCACCGTCGAACTGGTCGACGCGCAGTGGCTGCCCGCAGCGGCGGTAAAACGCATCGATCAGCAGGACGGCGTCTGGCAGATCCGGGACGGGCACGTTGTCTTCCACCCGGTAGAGGTGGGCATCACCACCCTGGATGGTCGCAGTCAGATCCTGGAAGGCCTGGCCAGCGGCGACGAAGTGGTCGTGCACAGCGAGCAGGCATTGCGGCCCGACGCGAAAGTCAAGGTCGTCGCCGCCATCGTCGCCAGCGCAGAAAGCGTTGCTAGCGTAAGTTCAGGACGATGATCAATCTGGCCGGCCGCGACATCCTCAATGGCTGGGGCAAGTTCCTGTTCACCGGCATCGGGCTCGGCTTGCTGATCGGGGTGACCTTGTCGATGGCGGGAATCTATCGCGGACTGGTTGACGATGGCCGCGTGCTGCTGAGCAACGGCGGTGCCGACCTGTGGGTCGTGCAACGCGATACGCTCGGCCCCTACGCCGAACCCTCGAATGTTCGCGACGACGCCTATCGCGCGCTGCTCGGCGTCAAGGGCGTGGTCGAGGCCGGCAACGTCACCTATCTGACGATGCAGATCGAAGACCAGGGCAAGGATGTACGGGTGATGCTTGTCGGCTTCCAGCCCGGGCACCCCGGCGAGCCCGGCTACCTCGTCGCCGGGCGTCCGATCACGCGCTCGCACTACGAGGCGATTGCCGATATCAAGACCGGCTTTCGCCTCGGGCAGCGCATCCGTATCCGGCGGCACGAGTACACGGTGGTCGGCTTGACCCGCCGCATGGTGTCGTCGGGCGGCGACCCGATGGTCTTCGTGCCGCTGCGCGATGCGCAGGAAGTACAGTTTCTCAAGGACAACGACGCCCTGGTCAATGAACGTGCACGCACGGCGGCCAATCCGGCGTTCAATCGCCCCGCAGTGCCGGGACTGCTGGAGGCCGTACAAGTCAGCCAGGCCAGCAGCCGGACGGTGAATGTGGTCATGCTGCGGCTCGCGCCGCACGCCGACGAAGCGCTCGTCGCCAGCGAGATCAGGCGCTGGAAGCACCTCGAAGCCTATACGCGTGCCGAGATGGATGAGATCCTCGTCGCCAAGTTGATCGCCACGTCGGCGAAGCAGATCTTCATGTTCCTGGTCATCCTGGCGATTGTCAGCGCGGCCATCGTCGCCTTCATCATCTACACGATGACTTTGAACAAGGTGCGCGAGATCGCCGTGCTCAAGCTGATCGGGGCGCGTAACCGGACGATCGCCACGATGATCCTGCAGCAGGCGCTCGGCCTGGGGGCGATCGGCTTCCTTGTTGGCAAGACGGCAGCCACGCTGTGGGCACCGATCTTCCCCAAGTACGTCCTGCTGCTCCCCGGGGATGCCGTGCGCGGTGCGCTGCTGGTGCTGGCGATTTGCGCGCTGGCGAGCGTCGTCGCCATCCGCGCCGCGCTACGCGTCGATCCGGCGACGGCGATCGGGGGATAGATGCCCGCGGCGATCGAAATCAGCGGCCTGACCAAGCGCTACGGCGTCGGCGATGCCGCGGTTGACGCGCTGAAGGGCGTGGACATGATCGTCCAGCCGGGCGAGGTCGTCGGGCTGATCGGCCCCAGTGGCTCGGGCAAGAGTACGCTGCTCAAGTGCCTGGGCGCGGTGATCGAGCCCAGCGCCGGGCGTATGGCGCTGGCCAGCGAGGCGATCTACGACAACGGCTGGCAGGTGGCCGATCTGCGCGCCTTGCGTCGCGATCGCATCGGCTTCGTTTTTCAGGCGCCCTATCTCATTCCTTTCCTCGACGTTACCGACAACGTGGCGCTGCTGCCGATGCTGGCCGGTGTGGCCAACGCCAGCGCGCGCGAGCGGGCGCGGGCGATGTTGACGGCGCTCGATGTCGGGCATCGCGCCCGGGCACCGGTGGCGCAACTCTCCGGCGGCGAGCAGCAGCGGGTGGCGATCGCTCGCGCGCTGGTCAACCAGCCGCCGATCATCCTCGCCGACGAGCCGACGGCGCCGCTGGACAGCGAGCGCGCCTTGGCTGTCGTCCGGATCCTGAACGAGATGGCACGGCGCTTCGCAACAGCGATCATCGTCGTCACCCACGACGAGAAGATCATCCCGACTTTCCGGCGGATTTATCACATCCGTGACGGGCGCACCTATGAGGAAGCAGGCGAGGGGCGGGCGGCTTGATCCGCGGCGGCTGAGCAAAGGAAACGTCCGGCGCTTGTCGGCAGCCGTGAATCGCGCTCGTGTGCCCGAGCTGATTGCCTAAACCTCGCCTAAACCTCGCCTAAGCCTTGTCGATTCCCCGGCGCTCGCGCATCGTCCGTCCGATGCGAGCCAGATCATCATCGCTCAACAAGCGCGCAGCCATCGGCAAGAGTTCCTTTTCCTCGCGCTCGATGTGGCGCGCATAGCGAACGGCCAGCGCTTCGACATCGTCGGCGACGAGTGGCACGCACTCTCCCGCCGCCAAACCTTCGAGGAGGTCGCGCAGGTGTCGCCAACTCGCTTCGAGTGCGCGGTGATCGGCTTTCAAGCCGTCGATCATTTCGCGCAGGCAGATGGCATCAGAACCGGCCATCGATTCGATCAAGGCCGGGAAGAGGTCGTCTTCCTCATCGGCATGATGGTGCATGGCGGCGGTGTCGAAGTAGTGCATTACCCTGGTCGCAGCTGTACGCGCTTCTTCGTCGACGCCGTGGGCAAGCAGGTAGGGAACCAGGCGTCGCAAGGTCGCGCATTGCGTTTCAATCCTGCCGTGGCAGGCGGAAAGCATCTCCAGAGGCGCCTCGGTGCCGACGGTCGGTGCGGCAAAGCCCGGAATGCGGGTAGTCACTCGGCTTGCTTCGCGCAACTCGCCGAAGACTGCGCGACGGCCTTGAGGTGGCGGGCGGTACAATCGCGGCCGATGGCCAGCGAACCGACGATCGTGCCGCTGCCGTCTCTCACCAGGCCGAAGCTGAGCTCCACGTAAAGCTTGCGCCCATCCTTGTGCATCGAGCGGGTCGTGAGTACCTGGTTCCGGTACTTCGTCTGGCCGCTGCTAACGGCTTTGTGAAAGCCGTCCCAATGCGCTTTTCGGAGTCGCTCCGGAATGATCACGTCCATGCTCTCGCCGAGGACTTCGGCCGCGGAATGGCCGAAGACGGTTTCAGCGCCGCGATTCCAGACGCGGATCGCGCCATTGCGATCGGCGAAAATGATCACATCCGGGGCCTGATCCACTAGCGCCCGATAGAGATCGGAATCTGTGTCCTCACACGCGGCAGTTGCCTGCATCCTGGCACTCCTTTTCACTTGGTCGAATGAGACAAGCGCTCGCCATCGTTGCTATTCGCGGCCGAGCGTCGTTAGGTCGGGGACCGTGAATGTTCCCTGCAAGGAGAGGAGTTCGCGGCGATGAAGGCCTGCCAGTTGCTCAACGCATTCGTTGCCTTTTTCGGTCAGTTGCACATCCACCTGCCGCCGGTCGCTGCTGCTGACGCTACGCTGTACCAGTCCGGCCGCCTCGCACCGTGAAATCAGCGACACGACCCCATGATGCTTCGCCTGCAGGCGTTCAGCGAGTTCGCCCACGTTCGCCGATTGCCGCCCGGGAAAGCCTTTGATCTGGAGCATCAACAGATACTGCAAGGGCGTGATTCCGTTCCGGTGCGTCAGCTCTTCGCTGAAGCGCAGATAACGACGCAGCTGGTAGCGGAAGTTGGCAAGTGTTTCGAAATCGGCCTTTGAAATATGGTCGTCGGGCATTTTTCTTGCGGGCGCTTAGCCATGATTTGTATCACGGCATGATATAGTTAGCTGGACGCAAGGGCAAGGTGTCTGGCCGCGGTGTTTCGCGAGCTTCTCCTGGCAGGCGTCATCCCGCGGCATCCCCAGGCAAAGGCGACTCAACCGAACCCGATGACTACTGACCCACATACACACGGCCTCTCGACGCTCTGCATTCACGCCGGCACGCATCTGGATCAGGCCACCGGTGGCGCGTGCAGCCCCATCTTCACTTCCACGGCCTACGCGTTCCCGAATCCGGCCAAGCAGAACATCTATCCGCGTTACTTCAACACGCCCAACCAGCAGGTCATCAACCGCAAGCTGGCAGCGCTAGAGAAGGGCGAGGCGGCGCTTGTCTTCGGCTCGGGCATGGCGGCCATTTCCACTTTGCTGCTCGCTCATCTCAAACCTGGCGAGCACGCAATTTTCCAGAACGATCTCTACGGCGGCAGCATGCGGCTGATCAGCAGCGAACTGCCGCGGCTCGGCGTGCAGCTTTCCTGGGGGGGCGAACGTGGCGGAGTTCGCCGCCGCCTTGCGACCGGAAACACGCTTGATCTACGTCGAATCGCCGTCGAATCCGCTGCTTCATTGCATCGATCTGGCCGCACTGGCTGCGCTTGGCAAACGCCACGGCGTCTTGACGGTCATCGACAACACTTTCGCCACGCCGATCAACCAGAACCCGATTCCGCTGGGCATCGATGCGGTCATCCACAGCGCTACGAAATACCTCAACGGCCACAGCGACGTGAACGCGGGCGTGGTCGTTGCCTCCGCTGAAATTGTTAGCCGCGTCACCGAGAGTGCGGTCAACTTCGGCGGCATGCTTGATGCGCACGCCTGTTCTCAGCTGGAACGTGGTCTGAAGACGCTGGCCCTGCGCGTGCAACGGCACAATGAGAATGCCGCGACCCTGGCGCGCTTTCTTGCCTCGCATCCGGCGGTGTCCAAGGTCAATTATCCCGGCCTGCCCGAACATCCCGACCACGCCATCGCGGCGCGTCAAATGCGTGGCTTTGGCGGCATGCTGTCGTTCGAGCTGTGTCAGCCGGAACGGCTGGATGGCTTGCTGAGCCGGCTGCGTATCGTCATGCCGGCCTTGAGTCTCGGCGGCGTGGAGAGCCTGATTTGAGTTCCCAGCCGCAGTACGCATCGCACGATGACCCCCGCCGAGCGACAGCGTGCCGGCATCAGCGACGGTCTATTGCGCGTCTCTGCAGGCATTGAGGATGCGGAGGACCTGCTCGAAGACTTTTCCGAAGCACTCGCCGTGGAATGATCGTCGTCCTGGCCACCACGAGGGAATCTTGCTTATGAGCAGCACTCACAACACGCAGTCCGCCCCATTGATGATCGTCGGCGAGGTGGCGTCTGCAGGTCTTGCCCGCGGACGCGCTCTGCTGTGCGATTGCGCCCGAACGCAGACAGCCGTTCCGCTCCGGCAGGTGAGCGAGGCGGAGGTGCACGCTGAGGTCGAGCGTTTCGATGCCGCGGTGGTCGCTGCCGAGGGGAAACTGCTGGAAGTTCAGGAGAACGTCCGGCGGACTTTGGGGAAGGACGAGGCGGAGATTTTTGAAGCGCAAATCCTCCTCCTGCGCGACGTGCAATTGCGCGATGCGGTGTGTGCGCTTTGCCTCGAAAAGCGGATGAATGTGGAGGCTGCGGTCGAAGAAGCGATCAAGCAGTTGATGGAATTGTTCGGCCACCTCGAAGATCCCTACTTCCGCGAGCGTGCCGCCGATCTGTACGACGTCGGCAGACGCCTCCTCGATCACCTGGCGGAAGACGGGCTGCCGGATGTTCCTGCTGTTCACGAGGGATGCGTGATCGTCACCAGCGAAATTCTCGCCTCCGTCGTTGCTCGCCTGGAAGGCCAGGGCGTGCGTGGCTTGATTGTCGAAAAAGGTGGCCTTACAGCGCACGCCACCATCCTTGCCCGCTCGCTCGGTATCCCCACGCTCGTCCAGGTGCCGGAGGCGACCGGGAAAATTCGTGCGGGCGATCTGGTGATCGTCGATGCTCTGGCCGGACGCGCCTTCATCAATCCGCAGGCCGAAATCCTGCGTAAGTACGATCAACTGGACAGCAACCTGCAAGTTCACCAGGGCGTCCTGAAGAGCTTGATCGGCCTGCCGACGGTCACTCGCGATGGCGTCGAAATCAAGCTCTGTGCCAACATCGGGCAGACTGCCGACGCGCTGGCGGCGGCGAACGTCAAGGCTGATGGGGTCGGACTGTATCGCACCGAGTTCGTCTTCCTGGTCCAGGATCATTTCCCCTCGGAAGACGAGTAGTACCAGTTCTACCGCGCCACGGCGGAGCACCTGCAACCGGCGCAAACGGTGATCCGCGTTCTCGATGTCGGCAGTGACAAACCGCTCAGCTACTTTCCGCTGCCCCGCGAAGCCAATCCGGCCATGGGCTTTCGGGGCATCAGGCTGCTGCTCGCGCATCCCAAGCTGCTGCACACGCAACTGCGGGCCATCCTTCGGCTGAGCGCGACGCATCCGGTCGCCATTCTTCTGCCGATGATCGACGGCATCGACGACTTGCGCGCGGCGAAAGCGGCGATCGACCATGCGAAGGAGGAACTCACCGCAGCCGGCCAGTCGTTCGATCCACTGATCCCGGTCGGGGCGATGATCGAGACGCCTTCAGCGGTGATTCTCATCGAGCACCTGGCCGACGAGGTCGACTTCTTCAGTGTCGGCAGCAACGACCTCGTCCAGTTTCTGCTGGCTGCGGACCGGATACGTGGCGAGATGGTGTCCACCTATGACCCCTTGCATCCGGCGGTCATCCAGGTGCTCGCCAAGCTGGTGACGGTGGCCAGGAGCAAAGGAACACCAATCTCTTTGTGCGGGGAAATTGCCAGTGACCCCACCTACACCAACCTCTTGATCGGCCTCGGATTTCGAAGTTTCAGTGTCAGTCCAGGACGGTTGCTGGACATCAAGCACGCCATTCGCGCGACCGACCTAAAACAGGCTGAAAAGCTCGCCGAGCAGGTTCTGTCGGTGCACTCGACGGGCGCCATCCGGGCGCAGGTGCAGGACGACTGGAACCGGCGTCGCCCGGTTGCTTCGCCCGAGTTCAACAGCCCAACAAGTCTCGTCGGCACGTCGCTCGCGGTGACACACAACCTTGCTCGTCAGCGCTTCGAGGCGCAGGCAGGGGAAAGCGCCTCGGCGTTTCTGAGCTACCGCGTCGAAGGCGAGCGCGTCATTCTGGAGCACACCTTCGTACCGGACGCGCTTCGCGGCCAGGGAATCGCCGCGGATCTGGTTCGTGTCGCGCTGGATGAGGCGCGGCAACGGCACTGGAAGATCGTCCCGCGCTGTTCCTATGTAGCCAGCTTCATTGAGTGCCACCCGGAATGCGCCGACCTGGTCGATCGCCGGGAAGTAGACCTGAACTGACGCACTTGCTTCGGTCGGGGGTGTTTTGACGCCGGCTCCATGGAGTCGTTGCGGCAGCATTTACCAAGGCTGTTTTTCCCGAAAATGGCGGCCCACAAAGAACGGAGGATTGTGTGAACGAGATCATTTCGAAACTGCTCGTGGAGCATCGAAACCTGGGGAAACTGGTCGGACTACTGGATCGCCTTCCTGTTGATATGACGGATCCGAAACTCGACGAAATCACGCTGCTGGTTGACGTCTTCGCTTACCTGACCTGCTTTCCAGATGTCCGTCATCACCCGGTCGAAGACCGGATTGTCGCCAGTCTCCTCGCGCAAAATGCGCTGTCTGCCGACATCGCTGACGAGATCGAAAGGCAGCATTGTGTACTGGCCAGGCAGGGCACGGACTTGATGCGTGACCTCGAGTCGGCTGCGCGCGAGGAAACCACTTCGTGGCACGCCGCTGTGGTCAGCGCCCGGCTATACGCTGAACGCCTTCGCCACAACATGGCGGTCGAAGAGCTCGCCGTTTTTCCCGTGGCTGAACAGCGTCTTGGCGACGCGGATTGGCATGCGATTGCCGCTTTATTGACACCTGAGCCGGCAGATCCGCTCTTTGTGTCGCTGACCGAGAAGCGCTTCGTCGACCTGCGCCGAGTGATCGCCACAGAAGCCGATTGTGATTGCTTCGACGATCCGGAAGTAGGGCGGTGATGGTGAGGAATATCGCGGAGCATCGCCCTCGCTTCGCGGTTCTTGGTGAGCTTCCGCTTACGACGTCAAGCCGGACCTGGCTTGATCTACAGAAAACCGGACGACAGCGTGCTGCAACTCGTCCGTCTCGGTTCGCACAGCGAACCCGGATTGTGAAAGGTCTGGCTCAATGGAACTCGAAAGCTTTCTTTTCTCCGCGATACTTCTGCTGAGCGCAGCAGCGGTCGGCGTGGCGCTGTTCAAGCATCTTGGGCTGGGATCGGTGCTCGGATTGCTCGTGGCGGGGATCGTGGTTGGCCCGCATTCTCCCGGCCCCTCTGTTACGACGCATGTCGATGAGGTGCGGCATTTCACCGAGCTGGGCGTCGTGCTGCTGCTGTTCGCGATCGGGCTCGAGATGCGTCCCGCGCGGCTGTGGGCATTACGCCGCGAGGTGTTTGGCCTGGGGTCGCTGCAGATTTTGCTCTCGGGCCTGTTGGTCGCGGGCTACATGCTTTTCTACCTCGATCGCTGGGAAACGGCGCTGCTCGCTGGCCTCACCATGGCCCTGTCGTCGACCGCCTTCGTCATCCAGTTGCTCAACGAACGGGGGGAACTGGCCAGCACCCACGGACAGGCGTCGTTTGCGGTGCTGTTGATGCAGGACCTGGCCATCGTACCCCTGTTGGCAGTTGTGCCAATCCTCTCCCAGACCGGGGTTCTGTCGATCGAGGTGCCGCTTTGGAAGCAAATCGGCCTGGTGATCGGCACTCTGACTCTGCTGTTCGGCTTCGGTCACTACGTGGTGCCCAGGGTCCTCGAGCAACTGTCTCGGCAGCGCAACCGCGAGGGGTTCATTCTGGTCGTGCTGCTGGCAGTGTTCGTCGCTGCCTGGGCGACCAATGAGGTTGGCCTGTCGATGGCACTGGGCGGCTTCGTCATGGGCATGCTGTTATCCGGATCACGCTATGCCTACCAGGTAAAGGCCTACATCGAGCCGTACAAGGGCATCCTGATGAGCGTCTTCTTCGTCGCCGTCGGCATGTCCATCGAACTGGAGGTCCTCGCCGCTGAACCCTGGGTTTTTATCCAGCAAGTGGCCATCATCCTGTTGATAAAACTGGCCGTAATGTTTGCTCTGGCGCTGGCGTTCCGATTCACTGTCGAATCGGCCATCCGCATGGCCGTGCTGCTCGGGCAGTCGGGGGAGTTCGGATTCGTGCTGTTCGGTGCGGCGCGTGGACTGGGCGTGATCGACGACCGTACTTTCGTGGTGTCGGTGGCGGTGATATCGATCAGTATGATGTTCACGCCGCTGATGGTGCGTGCGGGCGATGCCCTGGTGCGGCGCCTGACGAAGCCAAGCGTCGGGCCGACCGGCGCACCTGTCCTCGCGGCGGGGGACGCGGAGGGTGGTACGGTCATCATTGCCGGCGTACGGTCGGGTAGGGCACACCGTCGCCATGATTCTGCGTGCCAGTGGTGTACCGATCCTGGTGTTCGACAAAGACCCTGCGCGGGTTGCCCAGGGTCGGGCCGATCACCTGCCGGTTCACTATGGCGACCTGGCCGATCCGGAACTGCTCGCCGCGGCACCGGTCGAGCACGCGGCGCTGGCGATAATCACCGTCGATCACATGCCAACAGCGATCGCGGCCTTGGCACACCTGCGCCACCAGTATCCGCAACTGCCGATCATTGCCCGGGCACACGACCTGGAGGCTACCGCGAAACTGGAAGAAGCCGGCGCTACTCGGGTGTTTCCCGAGGTGGTGGAGAGCAGTCTTCGTCTCGGGGCTGAGGCGCTGCAGATGCTCGGCGTCGCGGCCGAAAGCACCGAGGGTCTGTTGCAGGGCGTGCGTGGTACCGACTACGCGCTGGTGCGCGAACCCTCTGCGCGTGGCTCCGGCCCCGATACCGAGGAGACTGGAGAGAGAAGACAGCGCAGTAGCAGAGTGCGCCGCGGCAGCGCAGACTTCTGAACCGCCGACAGGGTTGTGAAGGCTGTGCGATGGGCAGCCCGGGCCGCCGAGCGACATTCTTCGTAGGAGGTACCTGTGACCCACTCACCTGATTCATCCGAGCGGGCGGAAAAGCACCTCCGCAGCTTGCGCCACGAACGTGGGGCCGTGTTGGCGCCCGCGACCTGCCGCTATGAGCGGCTCACATGCTGACAGTCCCCGGCACTGCCGCGAGACTGTCGCTTCGTCAGGAGAGAATGGTCATGGCACTATCACACGCCAAGTCGGGCGATCTGGTGAACATCCAAGATGCCGCCGCCGAGTTCAGTAGCAATACTTCAGTCACGCTGGTGCGCGATGATCATATCGAGATCTTCCGCCTGGTCCTGGGTGCCGGCACCCACATGCAGGAGCACAGCGCTGCCGGTGCCATGACGGTGCAATGCCTGGGAGGCGAAGTGGATTTCAGTTGTCACGATAAAACCCAGACGCTGCGGCCGGGCGACCTTATCTATCTGAACGATGCGGCGCCGCATGCCCTGCATAGCAAACAGGGGACCATCCTTCTCATTACCCTGATGTTGCATCGCAAGTAACTGCTGTGGCATGGATGCGTGGGTAACAGCTTCGGCGGGTGTTGACCATCGGCGTGAGTTCGTACTGACACGGGCGAAGGCCTGCCAGCCACTGTTACGAGTCATCCACACTGGTTCATCATTGTTCTTGCACGGAAGCTCAAGATGCAATCGGCGTGCACAGCCGGGCTTACACCAGTGGGCGCTCTCCGGTAGAGTGCGCATCCTGTCCCTTGCCGTCGCCGCGGGGCAGGGCCTCACCGCCAGAGATGGCGATGCCAATGGGCGAAGCGAGAACCTGCCATGCACATCACCCAGCACACTGACTATGCACTGCGCGTACTGATCTACCTCGGGACCAACGAGGACCGCTGGGTGACCATCCAGGAAATCGCGGACCGCTTTGCCGTGTCGCGCAACCACTTGATGAAAGTCGTCAGTCGTTTGATCCGTGGCGGCTATGTTGATGGCTTGCGCGGCAAGGGGGGCGGTTTGCGGCTTGCCTGTCCAGCCACGACCATCGTTGTCGGCGATGTTCTGCGCCATATGGAGTCGGGCATGGACCTGGTCGAGTGCTTCGGCAAGAACTCTACCTGCATTCTGGATCCCGATTGCCAGCTGAAGCTTGCGCTTTCAGAGGCCCTCGCTGCGTTCCTCAAGGTGCTGGATGGCGTTACGCTTGCCGATCTGCTCGGCAAGAGCGAACGGGTGATCCTTCACGTCCTGCGCCCTGTGCTAGCCATTCCCAAGTAGCTCCTCCGCATTTGGCGACAATCGTCGCCAACTTCATTCGGTTCTGCCGTCACATAAGAAGCATTTTGTTTGCATCTTTTATAAGAGGTATTTAGAATGCCACTTAAAGAAGCTTGTCGCCGTTTCGTTCCCTTCCATTGGTTTTACCGATACCGTAAAGGAGCTTTATCATGCATAACACACGCAAGCTGTGGATCTGGCTAGCGCTGATCTGCGTGCTTTCCTTCGCCGCGCTGGGCTGGGTTGGCCGCGAGATTTTCGTGCACGCGCCGCCCATTCCGACGCAGGTGGTCAGCAGTGACGGCCAGGTTCTCTTTTCCGAAGGGCAGGTGCAGCAAGGCCAGCAATCCTGGCTCTCGGCCGGCGGCCAGCAACTGGGCTCGGTCTGGGGGCACGGCAGCTATCTCGCGCCGGACTGGTCAGCCGACTGGCTGCACCGCGAAGCGGTTGCGCTGCGGGCGATCTGGGCACAGCGTGATTTCGGCGCCGCCTACGAGCACCTTCAGCCCCGTCAGCAAGCACAGCTCGATGCACTGTTGAAGACCGAGCTCCGCCGCAATACCTACGACGCTGGCAGCGGCTCGATCAGCCTGAGTGCTGATCGAGCTGCCGCAGTCGCGCAGGTGGCAAAGCACTACGCCGACCTCTTTGGTGGCGAACCGGCGCTCGATGCATTGCGCGAGCAGTACGCGATGCCGGCCAATATTCTGCGCGACGCAACCGATCGGCAGGACCTGACGGCTTTCTTCTTCTGGAGCGCCTGGTCGGCTGTGACCGACCGCCCGGGCGAAAGCAACTTGAGCTACACCAGCAATTGGCCACACGAGCCGCTGGTCGGCAATACGCCGACGACCGGTACCGGCGTCTGGTCGATCGCCAGCGTCATTCTCATGCTCGGGGCGATCGCGGCGATGATCTTCTTCCACTCGACCAGCCACGAAGCAGGTGACCCAACCCCGCCAAAGGCTGACCCGCTCTTCAACTTCAAGGCAACGCCATCGATGCTGGCCACCCGCAAGTATTTCTATGTGGTCATCGCGTTGATCCTGGCGCAAGTCGGCATGGGCGTCATCACCGCACACTATGCGGTCGAGGGAACGAGCTTCTTCGGTATCCCGCTCGGCGAGATCCTGCCCTTTACCGTCAGTCGAACCATCCACACGCAGTTCGCCGTGCTGTGGATCGCCACCGCCTGGCTGGCCACAGGCCTCTACATCGCACCGGCGATTTCCGGCAGCGAACCGAAATACCAGCGCCTGGGTGTCAATGTTCTGTTCTATGCCTTACTGATCATCGTCGCCGGCTCGACGGTCACCGGTTGGCTGGGCACCTTGCAGAATATCGGTAACGACTACAGTTTCTGGATCGGCAACCAGGGGCTCGAGTACACCAGCATGGGCCGTGTCTGGCAGATCCTGTTGTTCGCTGGTCTGCTGATCTGGGTAACGCTGCTCGGCCGCGCCCTGATGCCGGCGCTGCGCACACCCTCCGAAAGCCGCGGGCTGATCGCCATGGTCTTCCTTGCTGCGCTGTGCATCGGTGGCTTTTACGCGACTTCGCTGGCCTGGGGCCAGAAAACACACTACGCGATGGTCGAATACTGGCGCTGGTGGCTGGTGCATCTGTGGGTCGAGGGCTTCTTCGAGGTCTTCGCCACGGCCGTCATTGCCCTGCTTTTCACCCGTCTCGGCCTGATCCGCGCGGCGACCGCCAACAGCGCGATCATCCTGGAAACCATTGTCTTCCTGTTCGGCGGCATTCTCGGCACACTGCACCATCTCTACTTCACCGGCACGCCGACTTCGGTTATCGCCATCGGCGCCATGTTCTCGGCACTGGAAGTGGTACCACTGGCCATGATCGGCGTCGAAGCATGGCGCAACTATCAGCGTTCGCAAGCAGCACCCTGGGTGCGGGCGTACAAGTGGCCGATTCTGTGCTTCATCGCCGTTGGCTTCTGGAACGTCGTCGGCGCCGGCCTCCTCGGCTTCACGCTCAATACGCCGATCGCCCTTTACTACATGCAGGGAATGAACATGACCGCAGCGCACGGTCATGCGGCTCTGTTTGGCGTCTATGGAATGCTCGGCATCGGCCTGCTGCTGTTCTGTCTGCGTGGTCTTGCGAACCACGGGGCGTGGTCCGACAAGTTGCTCGCTCTGACTTTCTGGTCGCTCAATATCGGTCTGGCGATGATGGTCTTCATGTCGCTCGTTCCGGCCGGTGTCTACCAGGCGTGGGCTAGCATCAGCGAGGGTGTATGGTTTGCACGTTCGCCGGCTTTCGTGCATTCGTCGTGGATGGAAACCTTCGTCTGGTTGCGCGTCCCGGGAGACATCGTTTTTGCTCTTGGTACGCTGTTCCTGGCCATCTTCGCTGGGCGCTTACTGATTGTGCAACGTAATCCGGCAGCCGTCGCCAGTGCCAACGCGTTTGCCGGCAAGACGATGTAGGACTGGATCAGGCGAGAGTTCCGGGGCAAGGGCCGGTGGCCCTTGCCCCGCACTTCCATCTGCCGTATGTCAATCCGCACGGAGCGCGACCACCAGACCATGCCAAACGCCACGGCCAGCCCGAGAAAGCGCGTCATCGCGATAAAGCCCATCGTCGACCCGGACGCCAAGTCTATCCACGCTCGATCAACGGTTACTTTCAACGTTGGCGCTGGGCCTTCATCTGGTTGACCCAACTCGTCTTCTATGGCCTCTGCTGGTTGCCCTGGAATGGCCGGCAAGCGGTTCTGTTCGACCTCGATACGCGGCGCTTCTACCTGTTCGATCTCGTCCTCTGGCCGCAGGACGCGATCTATCTGGCGATCCTCCTCGCCCTCTCGGCGCTGGCACTGTTCCTGTTCACCGCCGTCGCCGGGCGCTTGTGGTGCGGCTATACCTGTCCGCAAACGGTCTACACCGAGATGTTTCTGTGGTTGGAAAAACTCGCAGAAGGTGAGCGACCGAAACGCATGAAGCTCGACGCTGCACCTTGGTCGGTGCACAAGTTGGCCGTCAAGACTGCAAAGCACACCCTCTGGATCGCGCTTGCCCTTTGGACTGGCCTGACTTTCGTCGGCTATTTCACGCCTATTGGCGACTTGACCCACGGCATCGTCGAGCTGTCGCTTGGCCCGTGGGAGCTATTCTGGGTTCTCTTCTACGGCGCTGCCACCTATGGCAACGCCGGTTTCATGCGCGAGCACATGTGCAAGTACATTTGCCCGTACGCGCAATCACTCTACGCGATTCGCTACTGGCCGCTACTGTCACGGGCACGGCTAGACGGAAAACCCGGCTAGCCTGTTTCTTCCCTCGCTTGACCTTGAAGGCGAGGGACAGGTCATTCCGCGCCTGGAACGGCTCGACCAGGAGACGGCGCTCGAACCGTAAGCAGAAATACACCTTCCGCATTGCCTGCGATCGGGTCATGCGTCTCGATCCCGGGAAGACATGTGGACAGACTGGCAGCCACCACTATTGCCAATCCGCGCAGCTGCACATCCATAGCCGCCCTTTCGCACGGCAGAATTGAGAATAGTTGACCATTGTCAACAACTATTCGGCGGTTAAGGCGTAAATCGACACCTCGGCTTGGCGTTTTGCCGGCCGCAGGACCAAACATGGAGGATTCAGGAAAATGACGACTCATCGCAGATTGCGTAGTACCGCCATATTGCTTGCCGCTTCTTTGCCATTGGCCTTGGGCAGCGCCTGTGCACAGGAGGATGCCAAGAAACCGATTTCACAGGTCGAACAGAGCTATCAGGCCGGCGACTCGTCGCCGGTCGGCGACACCGCGATGCACCACAACATCAACCCGAAAGCGCCTCCGATGACCAAGGAGGAATTCGAGAAGGCCAAGAATATCTATTTTCAGCGCTGCGCTGGCTGCCACGGCGTACTGCGCAAGGGCGCAACGGGCAAGCCGCTGACCACGGACAAAACGCTGGCTAGCGGCACTGAGTACCTGAAGGTCTTCATCACCTACGGCTCGCCCGGCGGGATGCCAAACTGGGGGACTTCCGGGGATCTGACCGAGGCCGAAGTGGACATGATGGCGCGCTACGTCCAGCAGGAACCGCCCGTGCCGCCTGAATGGGGAATGAAGGAGATGATGGCCTCGCTGAAGATCAGCGTGCCGCCCGAACAGCGCCCGACGAAGAAGATGAACAACCTGGACCTGGACAACCTCTTTTCGGTGACGCTGCGTGATGCCGGCAAGATCGCGCTGATCGACGGCAAGACCAAGAAGATCGTCAAGATCCTGCCGACCGGCTACGCCGTACACATTTCCCGGATGTCGAAGTCCGGGCGCTACCTGTACGTGATCGGTCGCGATGCCCGCATCAACCTGATCGACCTGTGGATGGCGGAGCCGACCAACGTCGCCGAGATCAAGGTAGGCCTCGAAGCGCGCTCGGTCGAAACCTCGAAGTACAAGGGCTACGAAGACAAGTACGCGATTGCCGGTACCTACTGGCCGCCGCAGTTCGTGATCATGGACGGTGATACGCTCAATCCGCTGAAGATCGTATCGACGCGCGGTTCGACGGTCGATACGCAGGAATACCATCCGGAACCGCGCGTGGCGTCGATCGTCGGTTCGCACTACAACCCCGAGTTCATCGTCAATGCCAAGGAAACCGGCAAGATCATGGCCGTTAACTACTCGGACCTCAAGAATCTGAAGATCACCATCATCGACGCCGCGCGATTCCTTCATGACGGGGGCTTCGACTCGACGGGCCGGTACTTCATGGTCGCCGCCAATGCGTCGAACAAGATCGCGGTGGTCGATACCAAGGAGGACAAGCTTGCCGCGCTGGTCGACGTCGGCAAGATCCCGCATCCTGGACGCGGCGCCAATTTCGTCCATCCGAAGTTTGGTCCGGTATGGGCGACCAGCGACCTGGGTGACGAGTTCATCAGCCTGATCGGCACCGACCCGATCAAGCACAAGGCACAGGCATGGAAGGTCGTGCAAACGCTTACGGGGCAGGGAAGCGGCTCACTGTTCATCAAGACGCATCCCAAATCGACCAATCTTTGGGTCGATACACCGCTCAATCCGGAAGCGAAGATCAGTCAGTCGGTTGCCGTCTTCGACATCAAGAACCTGGACAAGGGTTTTGAAATCCTGCCGATTGGTGATTGGGCCGACCTTGGCGACGATGGCGCCAGGCGCATCGTGCAGCCCGAGTACAACGTGGCCGGCGACGAGGTCTGGTTCTCGGTGTGGAGCGCCAAGGACAAGAATTCGGCGCTGGTCGTCGTTGACGACAAGACGCGCAAGCTGAAAGCAGTGATCAAGGATCCGGAGTTGATCACGCCGACCGGCAAGTTCAACGTCTTCAACACCCAGCACGACGTCTATTGAGCTATTGACGCAGGAGAATGCGGGGGCCGGTTGGCCCCCCGTTTTTCTTGCGTTTGGCAGGTCCCGATACCTGTCTTCCCGGTGAGGCTACCCCATGGGAACACAAGCGAGGGACGAAGCCGATGGAAGGAGAATTGCCATGAGAACCGATACTGATGTGCGTGCGCGTATCGACACCAAGACAAAGAAGCGCGCCGTCGTCGCGCTCAAAGCAATGGGCCTGTCCATTTCGGACGCTATTCGCCTGTTGATGGTGCACGTAGCGGATGAGCGCTGCTTACCGTTTGAGGTCAATCTGAAGAGCGTGAAGACAGGCAAACGGCAGCCTGTGGTCAGCGCTTCGACTACACAGCGCGCCGCAAGAGAATAGCTCGTAAAGCTTTCCGTTCCGCCGCACTCCAAACCCCTTCATTGGCGGCCGCTGGCCAAGTAACATGCCCTTGGCTAAAGCTCTCCGCGTCAAAGCGAAGAATTCACCAGGAAGTCACGCCGCTGGTGTGCTCAGCAGAAGGCCAGAAGCCGGGCGGCTGCCTATTCCCACTCGATCGTCGCCGGCGGCTTGCCCGAGATGTCGTAGACCACGCGGTTGATGCCGCGCACTTCGTTGATGATCCGGTTGGATACCTTGCCGAGCAGGCTGTGTGGCAGTTCGGCCCATTGCGCGGTCATGAAGTCCTGCGTTTCAACGGCGCGCAGGGCGACGACGTATTCGTAGGTGCGACCGTCGCCCATGACGCCGACCGACTTGACGGGCAGGAAGACGGCGAAGGCCTGACTGGTTTTCTCGTACCAGCCGGCGGCACGCAGTTCGTCGATGAAGATGGCGTCGGCGCGGCGCAGCAGGTCGGCAAATTCGGGCTTCACTTCGCCGAGGATGCGCACGCCGAGACCGGGGCCGGGGAAAGGGTGGCGATAGACCATGTCGTGGGCCAGACCGAGGGCGACGCCGAGTTCGCGGACTTCGTCCTTGAACAGCTCGCGCAGCGGTTCGAGCAGCTTCAGGTTGAGATCTTCGGGCAGGCCGCCGACATTGTGGTGGCTCTTGATGGTGTGGGCTTTCCTGGTCTTGGCGCCGGCGGACTCGATTACATCGGGGTAGATGGTTCCCTGCGCCAGCCATTTGGCGTTGGCCAGCTTGGCGGCCTCGACCTGGAAAACTTCGACAAACTCGCGGCCGATGATCTTGCGCTTCTGCTCGGGATCGGAGACTCCCTGCAGATGGCCCATGAACTGTGCACTGGCGTCGACATGCACCACCTTGACGCCGAGATTGCGGGCAAAGGTGTGCATAACCTGCTCGGCTTCATTGAGGCGCAGCAGGCCGTTATCGACGAAAACGCAGGTCAGCTGGTCGCCGATGGCGCGGTGGATCAGCGCTGCGGCCACTGACGAATCGACGCCGCCCGAAAGGCCGAGGATGACTTCCTCCTGGCCCACCTGGGCGCGAATCCGGTCGACCGCTTCGCCGACGTAATCAGGCATGTTCCAGTCGTGGCCGCAGGCGCAGATGTCGCGCACGAAGCGGCCGAGGATGTCCTTGCCCTTGAGGGTGTGCGTGACCTCGGGATGGAACTGTACGGCGTAGAACTTGCGCTCTTCGTCGGCCATGGCGGCGATCGGCGTCGATGGGTTGCTGCCGATCAGCTTGAAACCCGGGGGCAGGGTGGTGACCTTGTCGCCGTGGCTCATCCAGACGTCGAGCAGCCCGTGCCCTTCACCGTTGCGTCTATCCTCGATGCCCCTGAACAACTCCGAGTGGCCGCGGGCGCGCATTTCGGCATAGCCGAATTCGCGCTTGTTCGAGCTTTCGACGCTGCCGCCCAACTGCGCCGCCATCAGCTGCATGCCATAGCAGATGCCGAGCACCGGCACGCCGAGTTCGAACACCACCTGCGGGGCTTTGAAGTCCTCGACGTCGTAGACCGAATTGGGGCCGCCGGAGAGGATGATTCCCTGCGGCTGGAAGTCGCGGATGAAGTCCGCGGAGACGTCGTAGGGATGCAGTTCGCAGTAAACCTGCTGCTCGCGGACGCGGCGGGCAATCAGCTGCGCGACCTGCGAACCGAAGTCGAGGATCAGAATTCTTTGGTGGGACATGGCGACGCCTCAAATGAAGCGGGCGGCCCGTAGCCGCCCGTGAATCGTCAATCGATGCTCAATCGACGTGGTAGTTGGGAGCTTCCTTGGTGATCTGTACGTCATGGACGTGCGATTCGCGGACACCGGCCGAGGTGATCTGGACGAAGGTCGCCCGTGCGTGCATTTCGGCGATCGTCCGGCAGCCGAGGTAGCCCATCGACGAGCGCAGGCCGCCCATCAACTGATGAATCACCGCCAGCACGGAGCCCTTGTAGGGAACGCGGCCTTCGATGCCTTCGGGGACCAGTTTGTCGACGTTGGCCGTTTCTTCCTGGAAATAGCGGTCGGCAGCGCCGGCGGCCATGGCGCCGATCGAACCCATGCCGCGATAGGATTTGTACGAACGTCCCTGGAAGAGTTCGACCTCGCCGGGCGCTTCCTCGGTGCCGGCGAAGAGGCCGCCGAGCATGACCGCGTTGCCGCCGGCAGCGATTGCCTTCGAGATGTCGCCGGAGTAGCGAATGCCGCCGTCGGCGATCATCGGCACGCCGCAGTCCTTGAGGGCATCATGGACGTTCTGGATGGCCGTGATCTGCGGTACGCCGACGCCGGCGACGATGCGCGTGGTGCAGATCGAGCCCGGGCCTATGCCCACTTTGACGCCGTCGGCACCATGGTCGACCATCGCCAGCGCCGCTTCTGCGGTGGCGATATTGCCGCCGATCACCTCGACATCGGGAAAGTTCTTCTTGATCCACTTGACGCGGTCGAGCACGCCTTGCGAATGGCCGTGCGCGGTATCGACGACGAGGACATCGACGCCGGCTTCGGCGAGCAGTTCGACGCGTTCTTCGGTGCCTGGGCCGACACCGACGGCGGCGCCGGCCCGCAAGCGTCCGGAAGCGTCCTTGCTGGCGTTCGGGTGTTCGGTGGTCTTGATGATGTCCTTGACGGTGATCAGGCCGCGCAGTTCGAAGGCGTCGTTGATGACCACCACGCGTTCGAGACGGTGCTTGTGGATTACCGCCTTGCCTTCTTCGATCGTTGCCCCTTCAGGGACAGTCACCAGGCGATTCTGCGGCGTCATGATGTTGCTCACCGGCTGGTCGAGTTTGGTTTCGAAGCGCAGGTCGCGGTTGGTGACGATGCCGACGACGACTCGGCCATCGAGCACCGGAACGCCGGAGATCTTGTGCAGGGTGGTCAGCGCCAGCACCTCGCGCACCGACATGGTCGGCGGTACGGTAATCGGGTCCTTGAGGATCCCGGACTCAAAACGCTTGACCTTGGCGACTTCGGCGGCTTGCACTTTTGGGCTGAAGTTCTTGTGCACGATTCCGATGCCGCCTTCCTGCGCCAGGGCGATCGCCAGGCGCGCCTCGGTGACGGTGTCCATGGCCGCCGAAACCAGCGGCAGTTCGAGGCTGATGTTGCGCGTCAAACGCGTCTTGAGCGTGACATCGCGTGGCATTACGGAAGAATGGGCGGGAACGAGGAGCACATCATCGAACGTCAGCGCCCGTTGGATTAAACGCATAGCCTTTGATCCGAGGTCACAAAAACGTATTATACAGCGTGCTCCCTTACCGCTGAACGCCCATGAAGCGCATTGCTCCTGCTGCCGCCATGCTACTTGCCGCCTTCGCTGCGCAGGCGCAGATTTATCAATGGCAGGACGAAAACAACACGACGGTAATTTCCGACCGACCGCCTCCCGGGAGCGTCACGGGCGCGCGGAAAATCGAAGCCGATTCCCCACCAGCGAGCGAGGCCAGCGACCAGACCCTGGCTGACCGCGAGATGGCGTTTCGCAAGCGTCAGAAGGAATCGCAGGAAGGCGCCGAGCAGGCCGACAAGGAGCAGCGCCTGGCGGCGCAGAAAAAGGAAAACTGCGCGAGCGCGCGTCGCTCGCTGCAGCTTCTGGAGTCTGGCGAACGCGTGGCAATGCGTGACAGCAAGGGCGAGCGCTACTACCTCGACGAGGCGCAGCGCACGCAGGCGATCGCCAAGCTACGCCAGGACGTGCAGGCCAGTTGCCACTGAGAGAAGCGTGGAGGGTGAAGTGTGCTATGGACGCTGCGGAAGTGCTGGCAAACGCGCTGCGCGAATCCTGCTTTCTCGCCTACTCGCCTTCGCCGGCGCCTTTTTTCATGACCTTGCCTTCGGCGGCACGTTGCTTGCGCACTTCTTTCGGATCGGCAATCAGCGGGCGGTAGAGCTCGACGCGGTCCTGATCGCGTAGTTCTGCATCGGGCTTGGTGAGTTTGCCGAAAATGCCGATCTTGTTTTTTGCGAGGTCGATTTCCGGGTGCTTTGGCAGCAGTCCGGACGCCTCGATCGCCTCGCGCACGGTGCTGCCCGCGGCAAGCTGCAGGCTGACCAGCTGCTGCTTGTCTGGCAAGGCGTAGATTACCTCGATGGCGAGCAGTTCAGGCATTGGGCAAGCCATGCACTTCGTTGGCGCGTTTTACGAAGGCGTCGACGAAAGTGTTGGCGATCTGGCTGAAAACCGGACCGATCACTTTTTCGAACATCTTGCTGGAGAATTCGTAGGATAGCTGGAACTCGATCTTGCACGCGTAGTCGGCCAGGGGCTTGAAACGCCAGAGGCCTTCAAGGCGGCGAAACGGGCCATCCACCAGGTGGATTCTCATCCACTGTGGCGACTCCTTGTCGTTCTCGGTGGTGAAATGCGAAGTCACGTTGCGGTAGTTGATGTGCAGCGTGGCGACCGTTTTCTGCTCGTCGCGAAACTCGCAGCGCGTCTGGCTGCACCACGGTAGAAACTTCGGATAGTCCTCGACACGGTCGACAAGGTCGAACATCTGCTGCGATGAACGTTCGATCAGCACCGATTTCTTGACCATGGCCATCCTCTGCCGTACCTCGTGAATCCTGTAGAATCAAATATTCTAGCATCGCACGCCCCCACCCACGCCCCAATTTCCCGAGAAAAGGCACCATGAGCATTGTCGCCAACAAGAAGGCTTTTCATGACTACTTCATAGAAGAGAAGGTCGAGGCGGGCTTGGTGCTGGAAGGTTGGGAAGTGAAGGCGATCCGCGCCGGTCGGGCGAGTATCAAGGAAGCCTATGTCGTCGTCCGCAAAGGCGAAGTTTTCCTTTTCGGGATGCACATCACACCGCTGATGGCGGCGTCGACGCACATCAAACCGGATGCAGTGCGTACTCGCAAGTTGCTGCTGCACGCCAGGCAGATAAGCAAGATGATCGGCCAGGTCGAACGCGCGGGCTACACGCTGCTGCCGATCGACCTGCATTTCCAGCGCGGTCGCATCAAGGTTGAAATTGGTCTGGCGAAAGGCAAGAAGCAGTACGACAAGCGGGAAGCCGACAAAGACCGCGACTGGGTGCGCGAGAAAGCGCGGCTGATGCGCGCCAAGGTCTAGGCCGCTCGGCCGGCTGCGGGCATGCGCAGCGCCTGGCCATCGGCCGCCGGCCGCGACTTCACATTAACGGTCATGACAATCGATACACCTCGGATCATGAAAGTCATGACCGCCCCTCTTCCCCCGGCCCTTCTCCCGCGAGGGAGAAGAGAGTTTCGTGAGTCGCTTGCGCGACTTCACATCAACTGAAGTGGCGCAAGGAGCGCTGTTGCCGCTGCTCCGAATCTGCGGCTTCGTCGAGCCGCTGGCGGACGAAATCGATATGCGTTTGCGCCGCCAGGCGAGCAGTTTCCGGCTCGTGTGCGCGAATCGCGTCGTGGATGGCCCGGTGTTGCGCCATCAGTTGCCGCCCGGTTTCCGGGCTCACCGCGATGTCACGGAGACTGCGCCGCACATGCTCGTGTAGCAGGCGCAGAACACTCCCCAGCAGGTGACCGAACAGCACGTTGTGCGCCGACTCCGCAATCGTCAGGTGAAAAGCGACATCGGCCGCAACCTGGGCACTGCGATCGTTCTCACCGTACGCTGCGTCAAGTTTCACGTAGGCTTGCTCCAGACGCTCCAGGTCACCCTCGGTTGCCCGCCGCGCAGCCAGTTCGGCAGCCGACCCTTCGATCAGATGGCGAAATTCGAGCACATCCTCCTGCAGGCGGGGGTGTTGCTCGATGAGTTGCTGCCAGGGATCCGAAAAACTGGTTGCGAGCCGGTCGGTGACGAAAGTGCCGCCACCATGACGGCTGATCAGCAGGTCCCGGGAGACGAGCTTCTTGATGGCTTCGCGCAGTGAAGGGCGCGAGACGCCCAGCTCGATTGCCAACTCGCGTTCGGCAGGCAGGCGGTCGCCGGGTTTGAGGGAGCCCTCGAGAATGCGCGTTTCGATCTGATGGGCGACGGCGTCAGGAATGCGCGGGAGCTGGAGCTTGGCAATATTCATGCTGATCTGTTGATGTCCTTGGCGGGTTCGCCGAAATCATTGCGCCGTTAATGTGAAAGTCGCGCAAGCGACTCACGAAACTCCCTTCTCCTTGCGGGAGAAGGGGCAGGGGAAGAGGGAAACGGTCATGACTTTCATGATTTGCGGTGTCTCCACGTGTCATGACCGTTAAAATGGTCTTACCCGTCTGTTTCGTCCGGCAGTCTACAAATTTTTTGCGGCTTCCATTCCTGCCCCGCGTATGGCGTGCCAGTTTAACCTTACGGCGCTACGAATTGCCGGTAATCGGGGCGCACTGGCTGCAGTGAGCGGCAGGCGATTGACAAAGGCAGGGGCTGCAATTAGTGTATTGGGTAATTGGTCTTACCACTTTTTGGTTGACCACTTTCCGCCGACAAGAGCACAGGAGACAGCCATGGATGCAGCAGGCCCTCGCCACTACCCGGCCAAGCCGGCCAAGGTCTACCTTTTCGGGACCTGTCTGATTGATATGTTTTGCCCGGAGGCGGGCATGGACGCTCTTCGCTTGCTCGAGCGCGAAGGGATCGAGGTCCTTTTTCCGGCCGACCAGACCTGCTGCGGGCAGCCGGCGCACAGCAGTGGCTTTCCCGAGCAGGCACGCGCCGTTGCCCAGGCGCAGTTGCAGCTCTTCCCGGAAGCGTGGCCGGTGATCGTTCCTTCCGGTTCCTGTGCCGGCACCATGCGCCATCATTATCCGGAGATGTTTGCCGACGATCCGCGCCTGAAGGCCGAGGCGACTGCGCTTGCCGAGCGGGTGTTCGAACTCAGCGAGTTCCTGGTGCATGTTGCCAAAGTCAATCTGGCAGACCAGGGTGTGCCGGCACGCGTCGCCTTGCACACTTCATGCGCGGCGCGGCGCGAGATGGGCACGCACGAGCACGGCCGCGCGCTGCTGGCGCAGCTGGGGGCGGTCGAGGTGGTGATGCACGAACATGAATCGGAGTGCTGCGGCTTCGGGGGCACTTTCTCGCTCAAGCACCCGGCGATCTCGTCGGCGATGGCTGGTGACAAGGTCGATGCGCTCAAGGAGACCGGTGCCGAGACTTTCCTGTCGGCCGACTGCGGCTGCATGCTCAGCCTGAACCACACGCTGCAGAAGCGGCGCGATGGTTTTCAGGGGCAGCACCTGGCGACTTTCCTGTGGCAGCGGACGAGTGGCGAAGGAGGACAGCAATGAGCGCGCGTGACAACATCCTGCAGCGCCTGCGCGCCGCGCCACAAGGCAGGGTGCCGCTGGCACCGGCTGTGCCTGCTTTCTATGCTGCCATCCGCGCGGCCACGCCAGCCAGCACGCGCGCGGCGAGAATCGAACTGTTCTGCGAAAAAATGGCGTTCTGGCACGGTGAAGTGCTGCGCGTCACGCAGGACAACTGGCCACAAAAGCTGCGCGAAATCTGCGCCGCCAAGGGCGTGCGCTCGCTGCTCTACGGCGAAGCGAGTGCACACGCCGAAGCGCTGAAGGCGGCCGGTATTGCCGGGCTGAAGCCTTACGACCGCCCGCTCGGCGAGTGGAAGAAGGAACTCTTCGAAGACACCGATGCCGGCCTGACTTCGACGCGCGGCGGGATCGCCGAAACCGGCACGCTGATTGTCTGGCCGGACGCCAGGGAGCCGCGCCTGATGTCGCTGGTGCCACCGATCCACTTCGCGCTGCTCGACGCCGATCAGCTCCACGACACGCTTTTCGACGCCATGCAGGCGCAGCGCTGGAGCGAGGGCATGCCGACCAATGCGCTGCTCGTCTCCGGTCCGTCGAAGACTGCCGACATTCAGGTCACTCTCGCCTACGGCGCGCACGGTCCGAAGGAGCTGGTAGTGCTGTTGCTGGACAACGCGGTCAACGCGGTCAACGAGGTCAACGACGAGGAAGGGCAATGAATAATAGCCAGCAGCTCAACTTCGTTCCGGCCAGCGAATTCAAGCAGCGTGCTTCCGTCGCCGTTGCCGATGCGCATCTGCGCAAGAGTTTTCGCGGCGCGATGGATTTCCTGATCAGCAAGCGCGCCGCGCAGTTCCCCAATCCTGAAGCGCTCGAACGTCAGCGCTCGCTCGCCGAGCACATCCGCAAGTACAGTCTGGCGCGGCTGCCGGATCTGCTCGAACAACTCGAGCGCAAGCTGACCGACAATGGCGTGCAGGTGCATTGGGCCGAGGATGGCGAAGAAGCCTGCGCGATCATCGTCGGCATTGCGCAGCGCCATTCGACGAAACTGATGGTCAAGGGCAAGTCGATGGTCAGCGAGGAGGTCGAGCTCAACCATGCCATGGCCGCCGCCGGTATCGACGCCCTGGAGAGCGACATGGGCGAGTACATCGTCCAGCTCGACGGCGAGAAGCCTTCGCACATCATCATGCCGGCGATTCACAAGACCAAGCAGCAGATCGCCCGCCTGTTTGCCGACAAGGTACCTGGCGCCGGCTACACCGAATCGGTCGATGAGTTGATCGGCATTGGCCGCGCCGTCCTGCGCGAGAAGTTCATGAACGCCGAGGTCGGACTGTCCGGGGTCAACTTCGCCGTCGCCGAAACCGGCACCCTGTGCCTGGTCGAGAACGAAGGCAACGGGCGCATGTGCACCACCGTCCCCGAAGTGCATATCGCCATCACCGGCATCGAAAAAGTGGTCGAGAAGCTCGAACACGTGCCGCCACTGTTCGGCCTGTTGACGCGCTCCGCGACCGGGCAGGCGATCACCACTTACTTCAACATGATCAGCGGTCCGCGCAAGCCCGGCGAGAAGGACGGCCCCGGCGAGATGCACCTGGTGCTGGTCGACAACGGGCGCACGCAGGCCTACGGCGACGAGCAGCTGCGCTCGACCCTGCAGTGCATCCGCTGCGGCGCCTGCATGAACCATTGCCCGGTGTATACGCGCATCGGCGGCCACGCCTACGGCACCACCTATCCGGGGCCGATCGGCGAAATCATCTCGCCGCACATGCTCGGCCTGAATGCCACGCACGTCCTGCCAACCGCTTCCAGCCTCTGCGGTGCCTGCGGCGAAGTCTGCCCGGTGCGCATCCCGATTCCCGAATTGCTGGTCCGCCTGCGCGAGGAAGCGCAGCACGATGCGCGGCCCGGACATGCTCCGCTGCGCGGTCAGGGCGCTGCCAAGAGCCGCCTGGTCGACGCCGTCTGGTCGGGCTGGGCTGCGCTGTACACCCGCCCGGCGCTATATCGCGCCTTTGGCTGGCTGGCGACTCGCTTTCGTGCGCTGACCCCGCCAATGCAGGGCGGCTGGACGGTCAGCCGCACGCCGATGAAGCCGGCGGCGCGGACGCTGCATGAGCTGATGGCGGAGAGGAAGAAGCGCTGAGACGCCAAGCGTCGCCGGCGAGGTGCGTCAGCAGTACGTCGGCCATGCTTGCCGCCCGGCGCCTGGCTCGTGAAACCGCGACACCAGCCCGCACGTCATTGTGAGGAGGCGCAGCCGACGTGGCAATCCAGTTCCATCGTCTCGCTATGTTCCGCCACAGTGACACAGTTACAACGCGAAAAGCCAAACCTCTGGATTGCCGCGTCGGCTGCGCCTCCTCGCAATGACGGTGGGTCGGCGTGGCGCTGATTGTTGATCCGGCGCTCCGCAGTCGGCAGGGTGAGCGGATCCCGTTGCTGCTTGACGGTCATGCCTACGTGGAGCCGTCAGCATCGCCCGCGCAGGTGCTCGACCGGCAGAGGACCCATCGCATACATGGATGGCGTCGCATTGAGAGACGAAAAATCACTGGAGAAGAATGATGTCTGAACCCATAGAAATCCTGCGCGGAGTTGTGCATCCGTGGTATTGCGATAACTTCGGCCATATGAATGTCCGTTGGTATAGCCATTTTTTCGATGACGCCGCCTTTCATCTTTGGCCGCTCTACTGGGGGAGTCACAAGAAAATGCAGGAGGAGTTTGGAGTGCATACGGTAACCGCCTCCGCGACGGTGCAGTTTTTGCAGGAGCTGCTGGCAGGGGATTTGATTTTGGTAGATAGTTCGCTGACCCGTATCGGCCGCAAAAGTTGTACTTTTACCGAGCGAATGTTGCATGTTGATACCAAGGAAGTGCATGCCACGTACGACACGGTAGAAGTCTTCTTTGACCCACAAACGCGCAAGGCAAAAGAAATTCCTGCCCCAATCAGGCAGGCCCTGGAAAATGCCTACCAAGTCGCTCCACAAGACCATTAGATCCGTGGTGGCTACTTCTGAACCGCTTGTAGGCGGCCCATTCCCGGGCCTTTCGTCCTATCCAGGACGCAACTTGGCTGTTGAGCGCCAGTAGCTTTCGCTTCGCAATCATCAGATTGGCAAGGGCGAACAGCGTGTGCAGTTGCGTGGCAGCTGACCAACCCCGCTCTTTTCAGAGACAGACCTGAGCTTGCCGCGCTTCATGGCAATCTCCCAGTTGACGTCCCGGTCCTTCAGTTCTTCCCGCTTGTCGCGCCGACATAGCTCGCATCCAGGAAGACTTCGATAGATAAATTGGATTTGCCTAATCCGGAGTAAGGGGCCAATCTCGCTCTCTCCAGTGAATGTCGCGTTGATGTTGTTCCACCCGGGAGGGGGGAAGCGTGAGTGGATCTGCTGTTTACCGAGACCGTGGCCGACGATGCGCCGGACTTGCAGCGGCTAGCCGCTTGCTGATGGCCACGGTGCTTCTCGTCCTTGGCGCCTGTACGACAATTAGCCCGGTGATCATTTCTCAGGAGCTAGTGCTCGAACAGACAGATCTTTCGCATACGCCGGGCGGACAGGCAGACGAGGAGTTCTACGGCGAACTGCCCGCGGTCATCGCCCGGGTCAATCGCTTGCGGATGCGCTATCTCGACGCCGTCAGCAGCGAAACGACGCTGAGCAACCTGATCAGCGCGGCGCTGATCCCGCTGTCTGCGGTCGCGATGTATCGCGGTATCACCAGCTCATCGGATTCGACGCAGAACTGGCTGGCCGCCGCCGGCCTGACCGGCGCCGCGGCTTATGCCTATGGCACGACCTTCACCTCGCAGCCGCGGCAGTTGATCTACGTGGCCGGCGCCGACGCCCTGGGTTGCGCATCGCTGGCCGCTCGCCCCTATCTCTACCGTCGGGACGAGATCGAAAGCGTTCGCCCACGCCCGGCGAGTGCAGCGATGCCTGTTGCCGCGCTCGCCAGCCCTGCGGTTGTGAGTCCTGCGGTCGTGACCCACTCCGTCGCAAGTCCGGACGGCGAGGTCGCAGCACCTGCAGCGGACGCCGCGAAACCTGCAGCCGTGGCCCACGACGCGGCACAGCCGACGCCGGCGCCCGCCGTGGCGAACCCGGACAGCGGCGGCAACAGCGGCGCGCGACCGACGCTGCTTGCTGCGATGGCGACCGCCCGTCGCGCATTGGCCACTTACGAACAGATTATTACCAGGGTCAACGCCAGCGTCGCGAGCTGGCCAGCTGCCGCAGCCGCCAAGTGCGGCAGGAAGGCGACCGCGATCGCGCCGAACACGGCTGCCGTCGACGCCAAGCTGTTGCGCATCCGGACCAGCAGTGAGAGCGACACTCAGTTTCGGCAATGCATGAAAGGTCCCGACGCGCGCGCCGTCGCGCGTGATCGTGCGAGTCGCGCACTCGTTCGGCAGCAGTCCGATGCTGCGTCGCAGCTGGCCAGGAAGGTGCGTGAAGTGATTGGCCGCGGCGAGGACCTGCTGGCCCGGATCAGGCTCGCGCCGGCACAGCTGACCGGCAAGGCGCGCGAGATCCAGAGTCAGGTGGCCGCCGAAGTCATAAAGACGCAACCCGACCTCAGCGCCATCTTCGCGGTCACCGAGGCGCTGCGCAACAACGCTTTCCGCTTTTCGGGCGCGACGCTGTTGGCGCCGGCGACGCCGGCGGCGCCGCCGGGAGTGGCGCCCGCGCAGGCAGGTGGCGTCGAGGCCGCGCCCAGCGACGCAGCGACGCAGGCCGTCGATGCGATGCAGCAGGCCGGTGAGGAACTGGCCGCCAGCACGGTTGATCTGCAGCACTGGCTGGAGCAGGCCGACATGTTGTCGCGCCAGGTCGCCGGCTTGTCGCGATGCCGCTTCAACGCCGCCGCCGGCAATGCCTTGCTGATGCTCAATCCCGAAAGCGACGAGATCCACCTCGGCGGCGGCGAGACCTTCACCTGGGTCGTCAGCGGCGGCTCCGGGGTGCCACGGGCGGCAGTGCTCGGCACGGCGCCCAGAGGCGCCGAGGTCAGCGTCAGCGGCGTCAATGGCTTGCAGGTGGTGACGCTGAAGATGCCGGCGACGGCACCGAATGTCGACTTTACGCTGCTGATCGCCGACGGGAGTGGCGTTGCCCGCCGCGAGGTTCGTGTTCGGCCAAAGGGGGAAACGGCTGGCGCTGCGGATGGGTCGCCGCCACCCGCGGCGGACAACCAGCGCACTCTTCCTGCCACACGGGACGACCTGCACAAGGTCTGCGCGCAGCGGCAGCTCGAGGACGATTGCCTTGTTGGCGGGCGGATGAAGGATGCGGTCGCGGATTGCAGGGCGAAGCTCGGCTTGCCGGGCACCACGAACAGCACTGACCCGCGAATCGTCGACGCCTTGTTGGCAGGCCGCTGCGGCAAGCCATGATCTGGCCGCCATTCTGCCCGCCGATCGTCGGTGCCACTGCCCAGGGCCCGCGACTGCTGTGCCGACCCGACTACCGCTCGGCACCGGTGCTGAGTGAACTTGCCGCCGCGCATCTGCTGTGGCTGTGGCGGCCGGCGCCATTGGCGCCATCGTCGCCATGGTTGCCGCTGGTACTTGCTTTTGCCGACGACGCTCCCGGAGGCTGTCTGCTCACACAGCTGTCGTCGGCCGACGGTCGCCAACGCTGGCCGGTGCGCTCGATTCGTGCGCCGCGCTGCGTCCAGCAAAACGTCGGCACGAGCATGGGCAGCGCCCGCAATGCGACTTGCAACGGACTGCCGGGAACGGCGGCGGCGATCCTGCGGGGACGTCGCGATGCGTCGCGCCTGTTCGTGCTCAGCGCCGCGCACGTCTTCGCCGGCAGCCCGGACGCCAGCGTCGACGACCAGATCGAGATTGACGGCCACGTCGTTGCCAGGCTGCGCGACTGGCAGCCCGTGCTCGGCGCGTGGCGGCCGCAGACGCCGATCGACGCGGCGATCGCCGAGATTTCAGCGCCGCAAGCAGACGTACTGATCGCGCGTCATCCAGGCATGGCGCAGACGCACGCCGGCAATCTCTCCTTCCTCGACCAACCCTTGAGCATCCTGTGCCAGCAGGGACCACTCGGCGCGCGCTTTCGCGGCTGGTGGTCGGGCTGGGTCGATGCCCCGGAAGTGCCCGGAATGCGGGATTACTGGCTCGAAAACGGGCTGGCGTATTTGGTCGACGAGCCAGGAACGGGGCCCGGCGACAGCGGCAGCGCGCTGGTCGACGCGCGCGGCCAATTGCTCGGCCTGCACTGTGCTGGCGCGCCACGTTCGGAAGTCGACTGGAACGCTCTCGGATGCCCGATCGGGCCGGTACTGGAGCGCCTCGGCTGCCGGCTCGGCGACGGCAGTCGGCACGGGCTCGCGCCTGCCGATAATCCGGTCCGTGTGCGGGCGGCGTCGCCGGCAGTGACGCCGCGCGTTGCCGACGCGCCGAGCAAGAGCAGCGAAGACACCTTGGCGCGGACGATCTGGGGCGAGGCGCGCGATCAGCGCAATGGTGCCGTGGCGATGGCCGCCGTCGCCCACGTCGTCCTCAATCGTTGCCGGAAGAAATCGTGGTGGGGCCGGACGATCACCGAGGTATGCCGCAAAGCGTGGCAGTTCACGTGCTGGAACGTCGGCGATCCCAATCTGAAGAAACTCCTCGCCGTGAACGAGGCCGATTCGCAATTCGTCCTGGCGCTGGCGATCGCCGGCGCCGCCGTGGCCAGGCTGGACGGCCGCCAGCACGCTGCGTCGGACAGGCTCGGTGACGACCCGACGCGCGGCGCCACTCACTACTACTCCGAGATCCTGTCGGTGCCACCGAAATGGGCGCGCGGCAAGCAGCCGTGCGCGCAGATCGGTCGGCATCGTTTCTTCAACGACATCGCTTGACGGATTGGGTACAGCATGGACAACCGCATCCTTGACGTAGCCATTGGCCTGGTGCTCGTTTTCGCACTGTCCAGCCTGATTGCCAGCGTGTTGGCCAGTTTCGTGAGCAACTGGCAGCAGACGCGCGGCAGCAACCTGCTCGCCGCCGTCGCCTCGATGCTCGGTGACGACGCGCAACTGGCTGGCAAGCTCTATCAGCTGCCGCTGGTGCGCACGCTCTACCTCAAGGACGGCAAACCGTCGTATTTGGAACCGGACATTTTCCTGAGCGCACTGTTCGAATTGCTCGGCAAGGAAGCGACACTACCCGTGCAGCGCGGCCAGGGAACGCCGCAGGGCTACGTCTCGGCGCTGCTGGCGAAGATCACACCAGCGGCCGGCAACGCCGCCACGGCGACGGGGCTGGCGGCGGTCGGCGAGACGCTGCAAAGCCTGTGCGCCGGCGTCGAAAACGATTGGCCGGCCTTCGAGGGGCGCGTCCGCCAGTGGTTCGTCGCTACCACTGATCGCTCGATCGGCTGGTTCACGCGCAAGACGCAAGCGCTGCTTTTTGGCGTCGGCCTGGCGCTGGCCGTAGTCCTCAACATCAACCCGATCGTCATCAGCATCGCCTTATGGAATGACCCGGTGCTGCGCGCGGCGACGGTCGCTGCCGCCCAGCAGGCGGTCGCCGAGCGCGAAGCGACGGTGCGCGCAGCGGCCGTACCGGCAGCCGCGCCGGCAGCGAGCGATCAGCAGCAGAAGGCTGTGAGCGCGCTGGCCAGCGCGCAGAAGCTCAGCAACGACGATATCGACCAGTTGATCAAGATCCTCAACGCCAGCAGCGGTAGTCGGGCAACCGCCTTGATCATGCAGGCCAGTAGTCTGCGCCAGGAAGTCCTGCGCGCGCGCAACATAGAAGCCATGCCGAGTCCACATTCAGAGCTGCTCGCCGAGGCGCAGAAGTCGATCGACGCGGGCCTGGTCAAACTGCAGCAGGACTTTGCCGGCGCCAGCGTCAGCGCCAGCAAGCCATTTCTGGCGACCCTGGAGCTGGCGCAGGCGCAGGCGAAACGGATCGGCCTGGCGATCGCCAACGAGCGCCACGTCGCAATGCCGGCGCCGCCGGCCGCGCCGCCGGCCGCGGACAGCACGCCTGGGTTTGCTGTGTGTCCGAGTGTCCCGGGGCTGGGCACGCTCCAGAATCTCGAGAGCAATGGCCCGGGCGACGGTAGTGCAAGAGCGCTCACACAGGGGCAGAACGAGTCCGCGCAGGGGAAAGCGGCGCTTGGTCAACTCTGCGCGCTTGGCATTCCGCTCGGCTGGAACGCTCGGCAGTGGCTGCCACCGGTGTTCGGGAGCGATGACACGGTGGCGACGCTGGGCAACCTTGCCGCGATGGTGCTCGGTTTTTTTATTACCGCCGTTGCCTGCACGCTGGGCGCGCAATTCTGGTTCGACCTCCTTGGCCAACTCGTGAAACTGCGTGGCACCAAGCCCAATGAAGCCGACGCCAGCGGCAAAGCCGGCACGGCTGGAGCGGCACCAAGTCCGCCGAGCGGCGCCGGCGGCCAGGCGCCAGCCGGCGCCAGCGGCCCCTTCCAGAATGTTTTGAACGAGTCGGAGCGGGCGCTCAGCGAGCAGCAGACGCGCGACATCCAAAGGGCGCTGAAAATGCCGAGCAGCAAGCTGAGCGGCGTCCTCGACGCCGACAGCCGGGAAGCGATCATCGCCTGGCATATAGAGACGCGCCGTGGTGGCTCGAATGAGCTGACCAGTCAGGACATCGCGACACTGCTGAACAACGAGCCGGCGGCTGGTGACGGGTCAGGGCCCGCGCCTGCCGATGACGAGGAGGAGGGCTGTGGCTGCGATGTCGCCATCGATGCCGCTGCGGCAAGCGCCGACGAGCAGCTGCCGGCGGCGAGAGGGGGGGTGCTCTGAGATGCCTGCTATCACTTATTCGCTGACCTGGTTACCCGATATCCTGCTCGGCGCCGGACTCAAGGTCGCCGAGGTACCCGGTTGGCAGAGCCGTGGCCGCGGTGACGTCGGCGCGATCTTCGGCGTCATCTGCCACCATACCGCCGGCCCGATGAGCGGCAACATGCCAAGCCTGCGAATGCTGATCGACGGTCGTCCCGACCTCTCGGGCCCGCTGGCACAACTCGGGCTGGGCCGCGACGGCACCTACTACGTGATCGCCGCCGGGCGCTGCAATCACGCCGGGCACGGCAGTTGGCAGGGGCGCAAGACGGGTAATGCCAGCTTCATCGGCATCGAGGCGGAGAACCGTGGCTTGCCCGGCGTCGACCCCTGGCCGGCGATCCAGATGGACGCCTACCAGCACGGCGTCGCAGCGATCCTTCGCCACCTCGGCAGGGGCGCCGAAGCCTGCGCCGGGCACAAGGAATACGCGCTGCCGCCAGGCCGCAAGCCCGATCCGCTATTCGACATGCCGACCTTCCGCAGCCGCGTCGAGGCGATCTTGGGCGGGCAACAGGTGCTGACGCTGATCCCGTCAAGCGAGCCGCCACAGCCCGGCGCGACGCAAGGCGCCCGCGCGACGCTGCGGCGCCCGCGCAGCGGCGATGTGGTCAAAGCGGTGCAGGCCAAGGTCGGCGTGACCGTCGATGGCGAGTTCGGGCCACGAACCGAAGCTGCGGTACGAGCTTTTCAGCGGCTTCATGGCCTGGTACCTGACGGCATCGTCGGTCCCAAGACCTGGGCGAAATTCGACGACGTTCCCTGACGGGCAACAGACTCAGCGGCTGGCACGCGCGGCTCAGGGGCCTTAACGAAGGATCAGACGCTGATGGTCGTCGCACTGCCGACGTCCATCACCGCCATATACCGTCGCCAGTTCTTGCCGCCAAACCCCTGCCGTTCTACGCCGCCGCAAACTGGCATCGCGTGCTCCGGAACAGAAGCCGCTACCACCGCCGCCTCAACTTGTCCGCGGCGAGCGGTGGCCGCCGTTCGCTGCTCGGGCCAGCGCGGCGCATTCCTTGTCGTCGAACGATAGGCCTTGAAGGAATAAGCAGGAAACTTTTTATTCTTTCGCAGTCTTTGGGCTTTGCGCTACCTTGGCGCGCTGCTTCGCCTACGCCCTCCCGACCCTTAGCCACAAAGGCCTGTTGATGTTGCTCCCCGAGTCACTGCATGCCCTGACTGTCGGCCTGACGCTGGTCGGCCTGTTTGCGTGCTTCGTGCGCGAATGGCTGAAGCCGGATGTGGCGGTGATGAGCGCGGTGGCCTTGCTGATGGCGCTCGGTTTGCTGACTCCGAAGCAGGTGCTCAGCGTCTTCAGCAACAGCGCGCCGATTACGGTTGCCTGCCTGTTCATCATCAGTGGGGCGCTGAGCAAGACCGGCTGCGTCGATCGCCTGGGTGACTGGCTGGGGGCGATGGCCGGCCACAGTGAGCGCCGCCTGCTGTTGGCAATGCTCGCGGTGGGTCTGCTGGTGTCGCCGTTCATCAACAATACGCCGGTGGTGATGGTGATGATTCCGGCGGTGATCACCATGGCCGGGCGCTACGGGGTGGCGCCGTCACGGCTGCTGATTCCGCTTTCCTACGCGACCATCCTCGGCGGCATGATCACCATGGTCGGTACCTCGACCAATATCCTGGTCGATGGCGTGGCGCGTCAGCATGGGCTCGAGCCATTCCGGATGTTCGAGATCAGTGCTCCGGCCATCGCCATCGCCTTGATCGGCTGCGCCTTGCTGCTCTGGTTGGCGCCGCGCTTTCTGCCCGTGCGCGAGACCTTGACGCAGCAGTTCACCGGTAGCGGCGACCGCCTGTTCATGAGCGAGTTGTTCGTTCCTGAAGGCTCCCATCTGGCCGGACGAAGCTTGCAGGAAGCGCGCCTGGCAAACGGCACGATCGAAGTGCTGAAGTTGTTTCGCGGTGACGAGGAGTGGTCCGCACCCTTGCCGGCGACGGCCCTGATGGTCGGCGACCGGCTGGTGGTGCATAGCCGCAGCAGCGCGATGATGGATCTGCGCAGCAGCACCGACCTGATGGGTGTGCAGGCACAGGTGGCTGATTCGCATGACCTGGAAACGCTGCGCCGCCGTGGGGTGGTGATGGTCGAGGCAATCGTCGGCCAGACCTCGCGTTACGTCCTGCGCCCGATCCGCGACCTCGACCTCACTGCCCGCTATGGTATCCACCTGGTCGCCGTGCATCGCAAGAACGCGTCGATTGCCGATATCGGCGACGACTTTCAGTTGCAGTTTGGCGACGTCCTGCTGGTCGAAGGCGGCTCGGCGCAGATCAAGCGCTTCTGCGAAAACGGCGATCTGTTCGCCATCACCGAAGGTCTCACGCCGGTGAGCAATCATCGCCAGGCGCCGATTGCACTGGCCAGCATCGTCGGCGTGATGACTCTGGCCGCTTTCAATGTGATGCCGATCGAAGGGCTGGCAATCATCGGCGCGGTGCTCGTCGTGGCGACTGGCTGCCTGCGCGCCGACGAGGCCTACAAGTCGATCGAATGGCCGATTCTGGTACTCATTTTCGGCATGCTGGCGCTGAGCATCGCCATGCACGAATCCGGACTCGACAAGTTGATGGCCAGCGCGCTGGTCGGCGTCGGCGGCAGCTTGTCGCCCTGGATGATGCTCTCGCTGGTGATTCTGCTCACTTCGATTGCCACCGAATTCCTCAGCAATAACGCCGTGGCGGTGTTGTTTACGCCGATCGTGATCGGTATCGCCGAACATCTCGGCGTCGATCCACGCCCCTTCGTGGTGGCGGTGATGTTTGCCGCCAGTGCGAGTTTCGCGACACCGATCGGCTACCAGACCAATACCCTGGTCTACACGGCCGGCAATTACCGCTTCGCCGACTTCGCGCGCCTCGGCATTCCGCTCAATCTGGTGGTCTGGGTGACGGCGAGCGTGCTGATTCCTCTGTTCTGGCCGCTGCAGCCGGTTTGAGGCAGAAGCGAGAAAGGCACGCAGTCGCCTCGACGCCGCGCGTCAAGCGCTCCTCGGCAGCTCTCGGCGCGGCGGAGTCGTAGCGTTCTCGGTCTCAGTCGCCGCTGGCTCGTGCTGCGGTGAGTGACGTGAGAGGAGAAGGGAGTTTCCTGAGTCGCTTGCGCGACTTTCACATTAAATGTCAGTGCAATGGAGTCGGTCCCGGTTGCGCGAATAGCTCCAGCGAGTGGTGGGATGGGCAAGAAGAGGGTGGTGGCCCACCAACTTCTGAGAAGCCAGGCTAGCTATCGTTTCGGATGCGCGACGAGAGGGCGCTGACCTGCCCCCGTAGCGGCGCGTTGGGGCCGCCAGCACCCCTGGCAAGCAATCGCCTTAGTTGTCGTTCGCGCGGCTTCTTCGCCAGCTTTCCAGCGCGTCGAGCGCAGCCTGCAGTGTCGGCAAGGGCACGATGCCGTCTTGCGCTGGCATGCGCTGGGCGCCTGCGCCACCCACCCAGAGCTCGACGGACGCCGGCAGCATCGCGCGCAGCTGGCTGAGCAGTGGACGCACCTGGCGTCCGGAAAAAGCTGCCGAAAGCGATACCGCTACGATGTCTGCAGCATGGGCCGCGGTGGCCAGCTGGATGTCGACCAGCGGCGTTTGCGTACCCAGTGAAATACAGGTGGCGCCGTCGAGGCCGAGCAAGGCCTCGACCATCAGCAGGCCGAGGACGTGCTGCTCGTCCGGCGGCGTCGTGAGCAGCACGCGTGGAGCGCCGCCTGTCGGCAGGTTGGCGATCGCCTGGTGCAACAGCGACTTGATCTGCTCGCTGTAGAGATGTTCTTCGAAGACCTGAAACTCGCCAGTCATCCATGCTTCGCCAACGGCGTCATTGAGTGGCGCGACGACGTCGATGACGAAACGCTGCAGGCCCATGCGCATCATGGCCTGGTTCAGCGCCTGGCGCAGCGCTGGAACATCGTTGGCCTTGAGCAGGGCGATCATCCTGGCGATCAGTGAAGCCTCGCCCGTCGCCGCCGCCTCGCTTCTGCCGCCCGAGGTGGCGACGCTGCAAAGCTGTTCGAACTCTTCGTCGCTAGCCGCCACCAGCCGGCCGGGGCGGTGGCCCTGGTCGATCAGGCGCTTCATCTGGCGCAAACGATCGACCTGCTCGGCCGGGTAAACGCGCTCCCCATTGTCGTCTCGCGTCGGTTGCGGGAAGCCATAACGACGCTCCCAGACGCGCAGCGTGTCCTTGCCCAGACCGGTGTCGCGCTCGACGGCGCTGATATTCATGGAGGGGAGAGTTGTCATGATGTCCTGGGCAAGTTGGCAAGAAAGCCTGTGAATTGCTTCGTAATGCCCAAGTGTCGCGCATATCTCAGAAGTTGTCCAGGACAAAAAAGAGAATTTGGCTTGACAATCGCTTTCTGCGCCCATATATTTGAGCCATGAATACTTATGTCCAGGACAAAAAGGGCGCAGAAATGTGGCTCTTTGCATTTCGATCGGTGCTCTCAATTGTCGATCTGGCGACCGATATTCCTCGGATGGCAGCGGAGAATCGTGCTTACAGGCGTGATCACGGCCGACGACACGAATGCTTTTCATGCCTGAAGTCTTCGTATAGCTGTCTTGTATGTCCTGGACAATTGGTGTCAGCTGACTTTCGCGCCAGGCGAGCGGTGAGCACCGCCACCGTGGAGCTTCCATGGATACCTCATCGACCGCAGCGGCAAGCAGATATCGACCAGCGGTCAGCAGTGATTTTCACTTTCTTCTCTCCACCGGAGACAGCGTCATGAATGCACCAGATAGCTTCTTTCTTCCCGACATCCAGGCCAGGGCCGACCAGCGTCAACTGGCGATCCAAAAGGTCGGGGTGAAGGGTCTGCGCTACCCGCTTGCGCTCCTCGATGCCGACGGCAAGGTGCAAAACACGGTCGCCCGCTTGTCCTTGTCGGTGGCTTTGCCGGCAGAGGTCAAGGGCACGCACATGTCGCGTTTTGTCGAGCTTCTCGAATACCGGCGTGCGCCGCTGAACGTCAATCGCCTGCTGCGCCTGCTCGACGAGATGCTGCTCCGCCTGGAGGCGACGAGCGGTGAGATCGAACTCGCCTTTCCCTACTTCATCAGCAAGGCGGCGCCGGTGTCGGCGGTCGAGAGCCTGCTCGATTACGACGTGCGGATGGTTGTCGCCAGGCGCGATGGCCAACGCAGCGAGTTGACGCTGGAGGTTGTCGCACCGGTGACCAGCCTGTGCCCCTGCTCCAGGGAAATCAGCGACTACGGCGCCCACAACCAGCGTTCGCATATCACGATCGTCGCGCGCTTGCGCTCGGGGATGAGTCCCGAGGAACTCGTCCGTCTGGCTGAGGAGGAAGCCTCCTGCGAGGTTTTCGGCCTGCTCAAGCGGCCCGACGAGAAGTGGGTGACCGAACGTGCTTACGACAACCCCAAGTTCGTCGAGGACCTGGTTCGCGATATTGCCTTGCGCCTGATGAAAGAGCCGCGAATCGCGCAATGGACCGTGAAGTCCGAGAACTTCGAGTCGATCCACAATCATTCCGCCTACGCGGAACTCAGCGGCGAAAACTCTTGAAACTGCCTGAGAACGAGGAGATGAAGATGCGTGGTGCACAGCGTATCGCCGTCGTCGGGGCGGGAATTTCCGGCCTGGCGAGCGCCTGGCTACTGGCCCGGAAACATCAGGTGACGCTCTACGAGGCGGGGGCAAGGCTCGGTGGTCATACGCACACCGTAGACGTGACGCTGGAAGGCGTGCGTCACCCGGTAGATGCCGGTTTTCTGGTTTTCAATACGCAGACCTATGCCAACCTTACGGCCATGTTCGCTCACCTCGGTGTCGCCAGCGTGGAGACCGAGATGTCATTTTCGGTCAGCCTCGAGGAGCCTCGTCTGGAGTGGGCGGGCAGCAGCCTGGCCACCGTTTTCGGGCAGAAGCGCAACCTCCTGCGGCCGGGCTTCTGGCGCATGCTCGCCGACATCCTGCGCTTCAACCGTGAAAGCGTCGCCTGGACCAGCGCCCATCCCGACGACGATCGCAGCTTGCGCGACTTCCTGGCTGCCGGGGGCTATTCACGGCCCTTCGCCGAATGGTATCTGTTGCCGATGGCGGCGGCGATCTGGTCTTGCCCGGCCGGGCAGATGCTCGACTATCCGCTCGCCACTTTCGTCCGCTTCTGCGGCAATCATGGCTTGCTACAGGTTTTCGACCGGCCGCTCTGGCGAACGGTCAAGGGCGGTGGCCGCGAATACGTCGGCAAGCTCGCCGCCTCGCTCGACGACATCCGCCTGGCAACGCCGGTGCGTCAGCTGCGGCGCACGGCGGCCGGCGTGCAGCTGCATACCGACATGGCGGTCGAGCACTATGACCAGGTGATCCTCGCTTGTCACAGCGATCAGGCCCTGGCGATTCTTGGCGACTCCGCCCGCCCCGCAGAGCGGCGTTTGCTCGGCGCGATCCGCTACGCAGCCAACCGCGCCGTGCTGCACACCGACGAAGCGCTGTTGCCGCGTTCGCCAGCCCTGTGGTCAGCATGGAATTATTTGTCCAGCAGCCAGGAGCTCGACCAGCGCCCGGTCAGTGTCTCGTACCTGATCAACCGCCTGCAGCCACTGCCTTTCAAGACACCGCTGCTGGTATCGCTGAACCCGCAGCGCGCGCCGCGCGGCGAGCGGGTGATTGCCGAATTCGACTACGAACATCCGATCTTCGACGCTGCGGCGATTGCCGCCCAGCGCGAGTTGCCGGCCATCTCGGGCGCCAGCGGGGTGTGGTACTGCGGCGCCTGGAATGGCTACGGTTTCCACGAGGATGGTCTCAAGTCCGCCTTGCAGGTGGCCAATGCCCTTGGCTGCCATGCGCCATGGCAGGGGAGAGATGCGCCTGCCACGACTGCTGCAGCGCTTGGGCGATTGACGGAACTGGCCGCGTGACCGCCGCATCGGCACGCCTTTTCTTCGGGCAAGTGATGCACCGCCGGCTGCGTCCGGTGGAGAACCGCTTCACCTATCCGGTGGTTTACTGCCTGTTGCCGCTGTCGCACATCGAGCAGACGCGCAGCGCCTTTTTCGCGGTCAATCGCTGGAACCTGTTCAGCTTCCATTTTGCCGACCACGGCGCCCGCGACGGCTCGCATCCGCTGGCGTGGATCAGTCCGCTCTTGCAGCAGGAGGGGATCACTGCCGACGGCGAGATCTGGCTGCAGTGTTTCCCGCGCCTCCTCGGCTTCGTCTTCAACCCGATCAGCCTCTGGTTTTGTCACGACAGCAGCGGCGATCTGAAGGCGGTTCTGGCCGAGGTCAATAACACTTTTGGCGAGCGCCATAACTACCTTCTGGCACATCCCGACGGCCGACCCATTCGCGACGGCGAGACCATCGAGCGGCGCAAGGTCTTCCATGTCTCGCCATTCATGGACGTCGCTGGCAGCTACCGCTTCCGTTTTCACGCGCGTGCCGGCAGGAGCGGCAAGCCGGATTGGCGGCTGGCGCGCATCGACCACGGCGATGCCGGCGGCGACCTGCTGCATACCTCGATTTCCGGCACCGCCGAGCCGCTCGCCAGCGGCCCCCTGCTGAAAGCCTTCTTCCATTTCCCGCTACTCACCCTTGGCGTTGTCCTGCGTATCCACTGGCAGGCGCTCAAGCTTTGGGTCAAGCGCGTTCCCTTCTTCAGAAAACCCGCACCTCCACTTGAGGAGACGACACGATGAATGCTCTCGAAAATGTACTCACCCTGCCGGCCGCGACCGCCGGCAAGCCAATGCCGCGCAGCGCGCGGGCGATTCTGGCACTGCTCGAAGGCCTCGAATACGGCAGCCTTGAAGTGCGTTTGCCGGACGGGGCAAGCCTGCATTTCGGCCAGGCGCGCAGCGACGACAGCGCCGCAGTCCTGGAGGTCGCCAGCTGGTCGGTTTTCGACTGGGTTATCGAGCGTGGCGATGTGGGCTTCGCCGAGGCCTGGATCGATGGCCATTGGCATAGCCCCGACCTCACGGCACTGCTGACCCTGCTGGCAAACAACCGCCAGGCGCTGGCGAAGGCCGTATACGGCCGCTGGTGGGCGCTCATCAGCGCGCGCCTGCGCCATCTGCTGAATGCCAACACCCGTGCCGGCTCGCGCCGCAACATCATGGCCCACTACGACCTCGGCAACGATTTCTACCGGCAGTGGCTGGATCCGACGATGAGCTACTCGAGCGCACTCTACTCGAGCGCTGCGCCGCGCTCGCTGGCCGCTGCGCAACTGGCCAAGTACCGGCGGATCCTGCAAAGAATCGACGCCCAGCCCGGCCAGCGGGTGCTTGAAATAGGCTGCGGCTGGGGCGCTTTTGCCGAAACCGCGGCGCGCGAGGCTGGCCTGGAAGTGGTCGGGCTGACGCTGTCACCGGCCCAGTTGCAGTACGCCAGAGAGCGGATGCGGCTGGCTGGCGTGGACCGGCAGGTGCATATCGAATTGCGCGACTATCGTGATCTGGTCGGCGAGCAGTTCGACCACATCGTCTCGATCGAGATGTTCGAAGCGGTTGGCGAGCGCTGGTGGCCGAGCTATTTCGCCACTCTGCAAAAGCTCCTGGCACCGACCGGGCGAGCCTTGGTGCAGAGCATTACCATTCGCGACGAGCTTTTTGCCCGCTACCGTCGCGGCACCGATTTCATCCAGCAGCACGTCTTTCCCGGCGGCATGTTGCCGAGTCCGTCGGTCTTCGGCGAGCAGGCAGCCCGTGCCGGCCTGGCGGTGAACGACAGCTTTGCTTTCGGGCGTGACTATGCGCGCACCCTGGCGGAGTGGTCGGCCAGTTTCGAACAGCAGTGGCCGGCGATCGCGGCGCAGGGATTCGACGAACGCTTCCGGCGCCTCTGGCGTTTCTACCTCGCTTACTGCCAGGCCGGCTTCAACAGCGGCGCTACCGATGTCATGCAGTTCGAACTGGCGCACGCGCGATGAAAGCGCTGTTCGCCCTGCTGCTCCTCATCAGCAGCACCCTGACGCAGGCGGTGCCTGACGCCCTGCGCCAAAGCGGCAGCGACTGGCGGCAATGGGGTAGTGGCGAAATGAGCTGGTTCGGTATTGCGCTCTATCGCGCCACCTTGTGGGTTGACGCCGGCCCGACCGCGGTAGCCATAGCGGATGCGCCAAGCGCCCTGCAACTCGACTATCGGCGCGACATCCCGCGCGCTCGCCTGGTAGAGAGCAGCGTCGACGAGATGCGCCGGCTTGGCGCCAGCGAAGCGCAATTGCAGCGCTGGCAGAGCGAATTGCAGCGCATCTTCCCGGACGTGAAGGAAGGCGAGACCATCGTCGGCGTGCACTATCCAGGGCAAGGCGCCGTCTTCTTCCATCGCGGGCGGCGCAGTGGTGAAGTCGCCGATGCCGATTTCGCACGCCTGTTCTTCGCCATCTGGCTTGACGAGCGCAGCCGCAGCCCCGATCTTCGCGCCGCGCTGCTTACCCGTCCGGAGAATTGAAAATGGCCATTGCGCAGGCCGCTGCCATCCCGCGCCGGCAACTTCTCGCCTATGGCGCACTCGGCCTGCCGCTGGCGATGGCCGCGCTGCCGGTGTATGTGCATGTTCCGCGCCTGTATGCCGACGCCGCCGGCATGAGCCTGAGCTTGCTTGGTGGCTTGTTGCTGGCGGCGCGGCTGCTTGACGCCGGCATCGATCCCCTGCTTGGTGGCTGGAGTGACCGGGCCGCGAATCGGCCGCGCCTGATCATGCTGGCGCTGCCCTGCCTGGCGCTGGGCATGTATGCCCTGTTGCACCCGCCCGCCGTCTCGGCACCCCTGTGGCTGCTGGCGTCGATGCTGGTCACCTACTTCGGCTTCTCGCTGGCCAGCGTCGCCTACCAGGCCTGGGGCGCCGAACTCGGTCGTGACGCCGGTGAGCGCACGCAGCTGACTGCCAGCCGCGAGGGTTTCGGCCTGCTTGGCGTGGTGCTGGCGGCGGCCGTGCCCGGCCTGATCTCGAGCGATCTGGCGGCCGGGCTATCCGGCTTGGCACAGGTTTTCCCCTTGCTCCTGCTACTCCTTGCCGCCTGGACATTTTCCGGTTCGCCGCCGGCGGAGACGCGGATACCGGCGAGAGGCAATCTCCTCGGTGAACTGCGCAGCGTGCTCGACGATGGGCGTTTTCGCTACTTGCTGGCGGTATTCGTGCTCAACGGAATCGCCGCCGCGCTGCCGGCGACGCTGGTACTGTTCTTCGTCGCCGATGTCCTGCAGGCGCAAGCCTGGAGCGGCGCTTTCCTGGCGCTCTATTTCGTCAGTGGCGTCGCCTTCCTGCCCCTTTGGGTCAGTCTCGCACGGCGCTTTGGCCGAGTGCGCAGCTGGATCGCGTCGATGCTCGTCGCCGTCGCCTCCTTTGCCTGGGCGTGGGGTCTGGGCGCCGGCGATGTCTGGCCCTTTGCCGTTGTCTGCCTGCTCTCGGGTGCGGCCCTGGGTGCCGACCTGACCTTGCCCGCCGCCTTGCTGGCCGATATAGCGGAAGCCCCCGCTGACGATCGTGGCGAGTCCGGCCGTTCGGCGCAGGCAGGCGCCTATTTCGGCTGGTGGAATCTGGTCGCCAAACTCAACCTGGCGCTGGCTGCCGGCTTGTCCTTACCGCTTCTCGATCTCGTCGGCTACCGGCCCGGGGCCGCCGCAGCCAGCGCCGCTCTGGCGGCGGTCTACTGTCTGCTGCCGCTGCTCTTCAAAGCCGTCGCCGCCTTGCTCGCCTGGCGCTGGCGCAACACTCTGGAGTTGTCTTCATGAAAACACTATGGCTGGCCTGCTTTGCCTGCGGCCTTCTTGGTCTGGGCGGCTGTTCCGGTGTGCCCGTCGAGCGTTACCGGGCCGAACAGCCGCCGCTCGATCTGGCCACCTACTTCAATGGCCAGATCGACGGCTGGGGAATGTTCCAGGATCGATCGGGTGCCGTGATCAAGCGCTTCCATGTGCTGATCGATGCAAAATGGGAAAAGCGTGACGGGGTCGATGTCGGCACGCTCGACGAGCATTTCTCGTGGTCAGACGGCAGCACTTCGCGCCGGGTATGGACGATCACGCGGGTCGACGCCGCGCGCTACATTGGCGTCGCCGACGACGTTGTCGGCGAAGCACACGGCGAGGCCGCCGGCAACGCGCTGCGCTGGCGCTATGTGCTGGCACTGCCGGTTGATGGTCGGGTGTGGAACGTCGATTTTGACGACTGGATGTTCCTGATCGACGAGCAGGTGATGCTCAACCGCTCGGAAATGCGCAAGTTCGGTTTTCGTCTCGGCGAAGTCAGCCTGAGCTTCAGGAAGCGCTGAGACCATGAATCCACAAATCGACGACTGGTCCGCAAAGCGCGTCTGGCTGCTCGGCGCGTCCACCGGTATCGGCGCAGCATTGGCCGTTGAACTGCTGGCGCGCGGCGCTCGTGTCGCGCTTTCGGCGCGTAACGCCAGCCGCCTGGCCGAGGTCGTCGCCGGGGTGGCGGCGACGGATGCGCCTGCGGCCGCCGAGCGAAGCTTGGTTTTGCCCTGCGACGCGGTCGAGGAAACAAGTCTGCGCGCCGCCTGGGACGAACTGCTGGCGGCGTGGGGCGGCGTCGATGTGGCGCTCTACGTCGCTGGCGATTACCAGCCGATGCGCGCCTGGCAGATCGATCTCGCCGCCGCGCAGCGCATGGTCGACGTGAACTTCGTCGCTGCGCTGACTTTCGCCGCTTGCGTCGTGCCGCAGTTGCTGCAACAGGGCCAGGGCCAGATCGGCTTCGTCGCCAGCGTCGCCGGCTATCGCGGGCTGCCGAAGTCGCTGATCTACGGCCCGACCAAGGCAGCGCTGATCAATTTCGCCGAAGCGCTCTATCTCGACCTGCAGCCAAAAGGAATTGGCGTGCGGCTGATCAACCCCGGTTTCGTCGCCACGCCACTGACCGCGAAAAACGATTTTGCCATGCCCGCCTTATTGACTCCCCAGCAGGCGGCGAAGGCGACGATCGCCGGTTTTGCCGGCAGCGTTTTCGAGATTCACTACCCGAAACGTTTCACGCGCGTGCTCAAGCTGCTCGCGCATCTACCCTACCGTCTCTACTTCCCGCTGATTCGCCGCCTGGCCGAGCGGTGATGGAAACCGCCATGAACAACACCGCCAGCGTAAACGCCCTGATTGCTTTCTACGAAGACCTCAGCCCGGTGAGCGTCGCACGTTTCCCGGAGTTCTACGCCGACGACGCTTTCTTCAAAGATCCTTTCAACGAGGTGCGAGGCGTTGTCTCGATCCAAGGCATCTTCACCCATATGTTCAGGCAGCTCAGCGCACCGCGTTTCGTGGTGCGCGAACGAGTGCTCGCCGAAAACGGCGCGCTGCTGGTTTGGGAGATGCACTTCCGGCGCGTGCTCGCGCGGGGCGGCGGCGAGGCGCAAGTGATCCGCGGCGCATCGCATCTCAAGTTCGATGCCGCAGGCAAGGTCGTCTGGCATCGCGACTACTGGGACGCCGCCGAAGAACTCTACGAAAAACTGTCCGGAATCGGCTGGCTGATGCGCTTCCTGAAGAAGAGGCTGGCCGCCTGAGCTGGCAAGCGACCGGCGTCACCATGCACGGCGGCTGTCATGCTTGCTGAAGGCCGCGTCGGGAACGGTGAATGGTTAATGGTGAATGCGCCGCCACACCAGCCCCCTCGCAATGACGGAGGGTGGGAGATGCTTGCCGAACGTCTCATCAAGAACGCAACACTACACTAGCGACGGGGGCAGAGCGTGGCGTGGACTTCGCCGAGCAACTGCCGGTAGGGGCGCGGCCTTTTTTGAAATGCCGCAGTTCCCGAGGCGTCAGCCACGAACATACTCTCGACCCAGCCGGTAAGGCTTGCAGTGAGCTCGCGCCCGTCCACTCCACGCCAGCACGTCATGGAGGATGATCAGCGTCGGCCGTTCGGATTCCTGAAGCAGGTCGGCGTCGGCCAGGCTAATGACAACCCTCTGCTTGCGGGCGCCGAAGCTCTGCGTGATGAGACCAGCCTCACACTCCCTCCATCAACTTGGTCGCTATCGGGAAGCGCTTGGCGAGGCCTTGGCTGGCTTCGAGGTGGCCTACTCGGTTGCTGAGGGACCGAGTATAGCCTCCACGGCACCCGCAGCCCTGCATGCGGGGATTTTCTATCCCTTACCACAAGCCGTGTCCGCATTTGCACGCTGGGTCACATGGGATCTCGGTAAGCCGCGTGACGAGAGGGCAAATCGCTGGGAGATCTGGCTTGGCGAACTCGTTTCCGGCCTGGCCGAGCATTATCGCGACCCCGGGCTGCTCCGTGACGTCGCCGGTTTGCTGACTGCCCACATCTCGCCGCAAGCGCCGACATCGGCGAGCTTGTTGATAGCCTTGGCGCAAGTCGACGAAGCCGACGATCGTCAAGCCGTGCTCGCACGCACCGACCCGGACAGCGCTCTGTGGCTGCGCCGCATCCGCGATCTGCCCGAAGCTCCCGCGAGGCCGCCGCGCCGGCGGAAATGATGTGGCTGAAGTTGCTGTGAGCCGACTTGCATAGTTTCTCGCACCAGGTGGCGTGTCCGAAGGGAGCAACGAGTTCGTCAGACCCACGAGTGGACGTAAGGTCAGGCAATCATAGCCACTGGCACTGGCACTGGCACTGGCACTGGCGATTCGCGACTATGTAGAAGTCAATGAATGGCAGATTGGCGATGTCAAGGCGGGGTTGGCGGAAGCAGATGCGGGGACTTCGCCAGCGATGATGACGTGCGGGCCGTGCAGGGAAAGAGGACCTGAAAGTCCGTTGGTTGCGCACTGCGCTACGGAACCTCGACGAGGAGGCGTCTTATATCTCGGCCGAAGACCCTGCAGCAGCTCGCGTGGTTGTGGGGCGCATTCTCGATGCAGTAGCCATGCTGGCGCAGCATCCCGCTTTGGGGCGGCCTGGTCGGGTACCCGGAACGCGCGAACTACCTGTGCCAAGAACGCGTTAGTTGATTCCGTATCGCGTCAGCGCCGACCATATAGAAATCCTGCGTGTGTTTCATACCTCCCGAAAACCGCTCAGGCGCTGGTGACTCACAGGCGCGGTATTGGCAGAAGCGTGTCAGCTGATCGCGATTACCAGCAACGGCAACGGCAGCCTGGCCGTTGGCCTGACGCTACGTGAATTCCGCGCTCGCTATTTTGCCGTCGAGAAAGTCTCCCGGGGACTGACCGTTTTCGCGAGTGCGCTCGAAGCGCTCGATGATCAGCCGCGTGGCAGCGGACATTCTGATGACCAGCGCCCGATCATGCTCGCCGAGCAGGTGTAGAGCCATGGCGTCATCGCCCGCCAGCGCTGCGCCGCTGGCGCTGGCCCGGAAGACATGGTGGCAATTGGTCTGCGATTCGTGGCTGAAGAGGAACTGCAGCGCATCGGAGAGCAGGCCGGTTTCTTCGGCGAGTTCGCGGGCGGCTGCCTGCGCGAGCGATTCGTCCGCGTTGATGCCGCCGCCGGGTAGCAGCAGCATTCCGCCGCGGTTTTCGACGAGCAGGATTTTGCCGTCGATCTCGACGATGACGGTGGCTCTTTGGCGCTTCATGTGGGTACTCCGTGTCTCCGTGTTGCCTGGGGGCTTTGTCGGGTGTTGTGGCCGCGCGCTAGACAATCGCCAGCCCGGCGCATTCGATGGCCACCAGCGCTTTCGCGTGATTGAAGTTGCTGGCCCGGCCGCAGGCGTAGAGGCAACAGGCGAGTTGATTGGCGATTGGCAATGGTAGCGAGGCTTCGCCGGCGAGGACGCGGTGCATCCAGGCGACGGTGGCGCCGGCATCGCAGGTCTCGGGCAGTTGCGGCAGGCTCCTGAGGCTGTCGCGCTCGGCTTCGAAGAGGATGTCGCTGACGCCGTCGTGCAGATGTTCGATCAGCGGGCGGCGCTTGGGGTTGGCGAAAGGTTCGCCTTCGCTGCCGCGCAGGAGGAGGGCGTGCGCGCCTGCGGCGCTCAGGACGGCGCGCATGCTGGTGATGTAGTCGGGGTGCGTCGCCGCAGCCAACAGCAAGGCTTCGCCGCGGAAGGGGTCGAGCATCTTGACCAGGCTGTGGGCGCTGTTGCGCAGTCCGAGGCGGTTGCGCAAGGCGAGTTGTCGGTCGAGGCCGGGAGAGATGAGCGGCAGCGGCACGTAGGCCAGGCCGTATTCGTCGATCGCCAGTTGTGCCTGCGCCAGGCTGCTGCAGGCTTGCAGGCCAAACTCGGCAAAGATTTGCTCGCTGGTGACGCGTCCGTAGTCGGCGCTGAGACCGTGTACCAGCACCGGCACGCCGAAGCGCTGCAGGAGCAGCGCCAGCAAGGGAGTCAGGTTGGCGCTGCGGCGAGCGCCGTTATAGGTGGGGATGAGTACCGGGCGAAGGTGACCGGCCGGTCGAGCCAGGCTCGGCAGGCGTTCGTTGGCGGCAGCGAGGAAGCCGACCATCTCGTCGATGGTCTCGGTTTTCATGCGCAGGGCGATGGCGATCGCACCCTGTTCGAGGTCTGGCACCTGGTCGTCGAGAATCGCGGCGTAGAGCGCCTGTGCCTCTGCGCTGGACATGTCGCGGGCGCCTGCTGCGCCGCGCCCGATTTCCCTGATGACCGCCGCCAAATTCATGTTTTCTATCCCTTCGCTAGCCGCCATGCCGCCTCCGATAGTGTCTTCAGGAAACCACTTCGGTGGTGGCGCGCTGGGTCTGAGTGGCGACCATCTGCCGCAGTTCGGGAAGACACGATCCGCAGAAGGTACCGCATTTCCGCTTTTCCTGCAGGACTGCCAGCGTGGCGCCGCCTTCGAGGTCGGCCTTGATTTGTGCTTCGCTGACGTCAGCGCAATTGCAGACGATGCGGCTGCGCTGCGGCAGCTTGCCCGGCCGCTTGCCGATCGGTGCGACCGCCCAGCGGATCAGCGCCGGGTCGAGCGCCGCCTCGGCAGCATCGCTTCCTTCGGCTTCCGCAGCCATCACTTCCTTGAGCCACGACTGGGCCTGTGTTTCGCCGGCGAGGCGAATGCCGATCAGCTTGCCGTTCGGGGCGAGGGCACGCTTGCTGATCTGTCGGCGCTGATCGGCGTAAACGATCGCCGCCGCAGCGTCGGCGTCAAGGCCGAACAGCGCGTCGATCTCGCGCAGGCGGGATTCGGGGAGTGCTTCGCCGTGTGCCGCGCGGAACACCACCAGTGCTTCGCTGCGTCCGTAGAGTCCGACGCTGGCCAAGGCGAATTCGGGGAGCAGGCTGCGCGCCCTGGCGAGCAGGGTCAGCGCCGCCAGTTCTCCGCTTCCCGCCTTGCGCAGAACGACCAGTTGCCACGGCAACTCGGCCTGCTCGACAGCGACGGCGGCATGCTTCAGTTCGGGTTGCTGCGAGAACGGGTCGTACGCCGAAAGGGTGAGCGCGTTGACGCCGGCGCTGTTCATGAACTGGCTGCCCCAGTGCATCGGCATCCATGCGCGTCCGCGCACCAGCCCATCGTCGGGTTTGACGCGCACATGTACCTGACCGCGGGCATTGCCGACGCGCACCACATCGCCGCCGGCCAGGCCGCGCTGGCGCAGGTCGGCGGGGTGCATCGAGAGCAGCGGTTCGTCGTCGAGATTGAACAAGCGGGCGACGGTACCGGTGCGACTCATGCCGTGCCATTGGTCACGCAGGCGGCCGGAGAGCAGGCTGATCGGATACCTCTCGTCGGTGCTTTCGGCGGTCGGCAGGTGCTCGACGGCGACGAAGCGGGCGCGACCGGAGGGGGTCGGGAAAACGCCGTCGGCGTAAAGGCGCTGGCGGCCACTGCTCGCCCCTTCGGGGAACGGCCACTGCTGCGCTCCGCTGCTGTCGAGTAGCGCATAGCTCAGGCCGGTGATGTCGAGATCGCGGCCGCGTGTGCTCTCGCGATGCTCGTTGAAGATCGCCTCGGGACTGGCGTAGGGAAACAGCTGCCCGGTCAGCGGCTGGCCGAACCGGGCCCCGAGCCGGTGTGCGAAGTCGACGACTATTTCCCAGTCGGGCCGCGCTTCACCCGGCCGCGACACCGCAGGCGTGATGTGGGTGATGCAGCGCTCGGAGTTGGTGACCGTGCCTTCCTTTTCTCCCCAGGTGGTTGCCGGCAACATCAGGTCGGCGTAGGCCGCGGTGTCGGTATTGGCGAATGCTTCCTGGAGGACGACGAAGTCAGCAGCCTCGAGGGCGGCGCGCACTTCGCTCTGGTCGGGGAGCGATTGCGCCGGGTTGGTGCACGCGATCCATACCGCCTTGATCTCGCCGCGCTTGAGTGCGGCAAAGAGTTCCACCGCTGCCTTGCCGGGCTGCGCGGGAACCGAGGGCAGGCCCCACAGGCGTGCGACTTCGGCGCGGTGTTCGGGGTTGGCGAGGTCGCGATGTGCGGAAAGCAGGTTGGCCAGGCCGCCGACTTCGCGGCCACCCATGGCGTTCGGTTGCCCGGTCAGCGAGAAGGGGCCGGCGCCGGGCCGGCCGATCTGCCCGGTGGCCAGGTGCAGGTGGATCAGCGCGGCATTGTTGTGCGTACCGTGCGAGGACTGGTTGAGGCCCTGGCAGTACAGCGACAGCGCTGCCGCCGACTTGCCGAACCAGCGCGCGGCCTGGATGATCTCGGCCTCGGCGAGGGCGCAGATTTCGGCCACCACCGCCGGCGGAAAAGCCGCGACCGTCTGTTCCAGCGCGGCGAAGCCCTCGGTGTGCGCGGCAATGTAGTTGCGATCGACCAGTTCCTCGGCGAGCAGCACGTGCAGCAGGCCGTTGTAAAGGGCAATGTCGGTGCCTGGCTTGAGCGGCAGATGCAGGTCGGCGATGGCGGCGGTTTCACTGCGCCGCGGGTCGACGACGATGATGCGCAGATCGGGATTGGCGGCGCGCGCATCTTCGATGCGGCGGAAGACGATGGGATGGGCGACCGCCGGGTTGGCGCCGGCGATGAGCAGGCAGTCAGTGGCGGCGATGTCTTCGTAGCAGCACGGTGGCGCGTCGGCGCCGAGCGTCTGCTTGTAGCCGGCCACCGCCGACGACATGCACAGGCGCGAGTTGGTGTCGACGTTGTTGGTGCCGATCAGGCCCTTGGCGAGCTTGTTGAAGACGTAGTAGTCCTCTGTGAGCAGCTGCCCGGAAATGTAGAAGGCGACGCTGTCCGGACCGTGCGCGGCGATGATCTCGGCGAAGCGCCCGGCGGCATGCTCGAGCGCCTCGTCCCAGCCGACGCGCTGGCGCGGTATTGCGCGCTCGCGACGCAACTCGGGATAGAGCAGGCGATAATCGGGGCGCGCCGTGAGGTGCAGCGAGGCGCCCTTGGTGCACAGGCGGCCAGCGTTGGCCGGATGCGCGGGGTCGCCGCGCACGCCGACGATGCGCTCGTTCTCGGTTTCGATCAGCAGCCCGCAGCCGACGCCGCAGTAACAACAGGTGGATTTGACTTGTTTGATCATGGTTTTCTTGCTCCTGCTTGTGCCTAGCAAAAGCCGTGCCATGGAGGCAAGTCGTTGATCTGGATAAAGCAAGGGCTCAGCTGTGGGCGCCCCAGCCCTTTTGTGGTGCGCCGTAGGCAAGTGCGTGCCTTGATACGGGGCGGTGGGGAATTGCGCCGGCGAGTCCGCCGCTTCTCATTTTGTCCGTGCGCGCTACATTATCGAATGGCGGAGTATTTCCAGCCGTGGAAATTCGCCAAGTTCTGATATCTGGCCTGCAATTCTTCCCAAACACGGGGAACTCGAGAAAATACTCACTGCCTCACCCGGTCGCCGGGTGACAAACCCTGGGCTATACTTCTTTCCCCAATTCACTCAATCTGGAAATATGCCATGCGCTTCAGCCTGCTCCGCCGCACCCTGTTTGCCGCGCTTCTCACGGCTCTGCTGGTCGCCTGTTCATCGACTTCGGTGATCTCCGAGTGGCGCGATCCGGGCTATCACGGCGCGGCGCTCAAGAAGATCCTGATCTACGTCGCGGCGAGCGAAGACGCCACCCGGCGCACGGCCGAGGATCGTCTGGCGGCGTCGTTTCCCAAGGGCACGCAGGGGGTGCCGAGCTATACGCTTTTCCCGGAGGCGAAGGAGATCAACGCGCAGAACGAGAAAGCGATCGCCGCGCGTCTTCAGAAGGAAGGCTTCGACGGTGCGCTGACGGCGCGCCTGGCCTCGGTGGATAAAGAGAATGTCTATATGCCGCCACAGACCTATCTGGCGCCGACGATGCTCGGGCCATACGGGTCTTTCTACGGCTATGGCACCTTTGCCTACGCTTCGGTATATACCGTTCCCGGCTATACCTATCAGGAGAGCAAGTACATGATCGAGACGATTCTTTACCAAATCCCAGGCGGGAAGATGCTGTGGACGATGACCACCGAATCGGTAAGTCCGGATTCCCGTCAGCAACTGATCAAGGAGGTCGCGGGCCTCATTGATGGCGAATTGAAGAAACAGGGATTCATCGCCGGCTGAACGCGCTTGCGAACGGCCAGTCATCTGGCAGCTTGTTGTTTTTTAATGGCCCGAATGGGCTTCTAACCAAGGACTGAAAATGATATTTCGCACTCTCGTCGCTGGCGCTGTCGCAGCTTCATGTTTTCTTGCCACCCCGGCAGCGGCTGATCAATCCACTCTGGACAGAATCAAGGAAACGTCGACCATCAAGCTCGGCCACCGGGAGAACTCGCCACCGTTCTCCTTCGTTGGCGACGACAAGAAGGCAATGGGCTACAGCGTCGATCTGTGCCTGCGCGTGGCTGATGACATTGCCAAGCAGTTGAGTATTCCGGATCTGAAAGTGGAGTGGGTGGCGGTGAGTGCAGAAAACCGCTTCGACGCGGTGAAGAATGGTGATATCGATATCGAATGCGGCAACACGACCCAGACGATAGGGCGCCGCGCGGACTTTGACTTCAGCCTGACGACTTTTGTCGATGGCGCCAGCATGCTCTTTCTCCGCGATGGAAATCCGAAGTCGCTAGAGGATGTCAAGGGGCAGCGTATTGTCGTCGTCGCCGGAACGACGACCGAAAAAGCAATGGACCTACTCGCCGCCGACAAGAATCTGGGACTGCAGGTGCTCAAGGTCAAGGACCATAAGGAAGCCTTGGCGGCCCTGAAGAGCAAGAAGGCGACCGCCTATGCCGCGGATCGCACGGTATTGATCACCACGGCGCTGCTCGGTGGCGGCGGTACGGAATACTCCATCGGTGATAATCAGTTTACCTACGAGCCCTACGGTCTGATGATGCGCCGCGATTCGGACATGCGCCTGGCCGTCGATCGCTCGCTGGCACAGTTGTATCGCACTGGCGAAATCGGCCCCGTCCTCCAGAAATGGTTCGGGCCGCTTGGCAACCCGGGCGAAGTGCTGAAGGTGATGGTCCTTCTCAATGCTCTGCCCGAGTAGATCGTCCGGCCGGGCGCAAGCACTCAGCACGCGCTTGCGCCTGCCTTGCCCGGCCCGCCGGGCAAGGTGAAGCCGTCGAGTGCGACGAAGGGCGACTGGCCGCCGATCAGGTCGGCGAGTGCACGGCCGCTGGCCAGCGACAGCGTGAAGCCGAGTGCGCCGTGGCCGACATTCAGCCACAGCTTGCGGTACGGGCTGTGGCCGAGGATCGGCCGTCCGCTCGGTGTCGCCGGTCGCAGGCCGGCCCAGCCCTCAATCTGCTCGTAATTGGCCGCAGCAGGGAAAGCGGCACGTGCTTCGGCGAGCAGGGTTGCCAGGCGCTGCGGCGCGATGGCGCGGCTGTAGCCGCCGATATCGGCAATGCCGGCAACGCGCAATTGCCCATCGAGGCGGGCATAGACAATCTTGCGCTGGAAGTCGGTGACGCTCAGGGTCGGCGCAGCGTTCGGGTCGCTGATCGGCGCCGTCAGGCTGTAGCCCTTGAGTGGGTAGATCGGCAGCGCCAGGCCCAGCGGACGCGCCAGGCGCGCACTGTCGCAGCCGCTGGCGAGGAGGTAGGCGTCGGCTTGCAGCAGTCCGGCGCTGGTTTCCACGCCGACGATTTCGCCCTGTCTGACTCTGAGACCCTGTATCGAGGTGTCAAAAAGGCAGCGGTTTTCCGGCGCTGCGGCGCGCATCCTGGCCAATAAGCCGATGCTGAAGCGATAGCAATCCGCGCTGTCCTCGCTCGGCGTGTGCACGCCGCCGACGATTTTCCGGCGCAGGCCGTCCAGGGCCGGTTCGCGATTGATGCACGCCGCGCTGTCGAGCACCTCCTGGCGGTAGTCGCTGTCGGCGACCAGGCCTTGCTGGAATTCGACCTGGCGGCGTGCGTTCTCCAGGGCCGCCGCATCGCGGTAGACGACCAGCTTGCCGCTGTGGGCGTAGGCGCAGTCGAGGCCCGGCTCGCGGATGAGCAGTTCGTGCATCAGACGACGGCTGGCGTGCCCGAGGCGCAACAGGTGGCGGGTCGTTTCCGCGCTGCAGCGGCCGCGACAGGCAGCGAGAAACTGCAGGCACCAGCGCCATTGCCGAGGGTCCAGTTGGGGACGAAAACGGACCGGGGAGGTCGGGGAGAGTAGCCAGGGGACAAGCTTTGGCCACACCCCTGGGTCAGCCAGCGGTGCCACGTAGCTATAGCTCAACTGGCCGCCGTTGGCGTAACTGGCTTCCAGGGCAGCGCCCGGGTTGCGGTCTACGAGTGTGACTTGATGGCCGTCACGCGCCAGATAGTAGGCGCTGGTGATGCCAACCACGCCGGCACCAAGAACGATTACGTGCATTCTTTCTCCCTGGACGGTGCCCGCCAATGAGGGTGTTTCCCGACTGTCGGCTTCTCGCCGGGCTTGCCTGTGAGAATCTGCTGCCGTGTGCCATTACGCGGCATCAACCGCCGGCCGTCGGGCGACTGGCCATGATAAGCCGTGTGGGAAAAAGAAAAAGGGGCCATCGTCAGCCGATGGCCCCAGCTTGTCACCGGCGACGGCGCGATCAGCCGATCTTGAACATCAGCGAATTGGAACCCGAGTTGAGGGCCACGCTGATCGGTTGCTGATGCGTCGTCGGGCCCCAGAACTGGCGCGGACCCGGTGACGTGAAGAGGTCGCTGGCGGCCCACTCGTCACGCCGCGAGGCAAAGAACTTCATCGCCGGCGAGTCCATCTTGACCAGCGCCTTCTCGATCACGAACTCATCCTGGCCGTGGCGGCGCTCGATGTTGAGCAGGCCGGCGAGCGGAATCGCCTGCGGCACGCCGCCGCTGGTCAGCCCGGTGATCGTCGCCATGTAGCCGCTGTGGCCGTCGAGGATCAGCGAGCCGGCGGTCAGGCCGAGGTTGTAGGTGTAGGCAGCGTCGAACAGTGTCGGCGCGCCGCAACGCCCTTCGTAACCGAGGAAGTGGCTGTGCGCGGCAAACGGGACTTTGCCGTCGAGTTCCTTGACGCGCGCCTTGGTCATGTCGATCAAGAGCTGCTCGGTGGGGATCAGCGAGACCTGCAGGTTGCCGTGCGAGTCGCGCTCGGCGAGCAGCATGTCGACGATGTAGTGCGGCAGGGAAGCCAGCAGCTTGCCGTTGTTGGCACTTAGCTTGCTTTCGACGAAAGCCGCTTTCTTGTCGTCGGCGAGAGCGGCGAAAGCCGTGGCCTCATGCGCCAGGACGTCGTTGAGCTCGGCGATCATCGCGTTCATCTCGGGGATGAACTCGATCAGGCCTTCCGGGACCAACAGTACGCCATAGTTCATGCCCTTCTGCGAGCGCTCGACGACGACTTTGGCGATGCTGTCGATGATGCTCGCCAGCGACATCTTCCTGGCCGCCACTTCCTCGGAAATGATGGCGATCGCCGGCTTGGTCTGCAGCGCCACTTCGAGTGCGACGTGCGAGGCGGAGCGACCCATGAGCTTGACGAAGTGCCAGTATTTCAGCGACGAGGCGGTGTCCTGCAGGACGTTGCCGACCATTTCGCTGTAGATCCGGGTCGCCGTATCGAAGCCGAAGGAGATCGCCAGCAGGTCGCCGAGTTGCAGGTCGCCGTCGATGGTCTTCGGTACGCCAATGACCTGAACGCCGGAGCCGTCGGCCTTGACGCCGCGGTACAGCGATTCGGCGAGTACGGCGGCGTTGGTGTTCGAATCGTCACCGCCTACGACGACGATGGCGTCGAGATTGTGCTTGATGCAGGTGTCGCGAACCTGCGCGAACTGGGCGTCGCTCTTGATCTTGGTGCGGTCCGAACCGAGGAAGTTGAAGCCGCCGGTGTTGAGGACGAAGTCAACGTCGGCATCGTTGATTTCGAACAGCGAGCCTTCGAGCAGGCCCTTGGGGCCGGCCTTGACGCCGAGCAGGGTGTTGCCGAAGCCAAGAACCCGCTTCAGGCCGCAGACGACGTTGTGACCGCCAGCGGCAGGGCCGCCCGAGAACAGGACGGCGACGCGTTTGCCCTTGATCTGGTTGGTCCGGCTGCCCGCGGAGGTGAGTACGACATTGCCCGATGCGGCGACCGTTTTCGGGAATTGCTTGGCGACGGCCTCGCTGTCCTTGGTGCTCAGGACG
>NZ_SPMY01000063.1 GCF_012939955.1 Candidatus Accumulibacter phosphatis | reverse complement strand
CTTCCACATCCTCAAGAACGGCTGCCGCATTGAGGCTCTGCAACTGGGAACCATCGCTGGTCTGCAACGTGCCATCGCACTCTACCTCATGGTCTCCTGGCGGATTGCTGTGCTGATGCGATTCGGCCGAACCTGCCCCGAATTGCCCGCCGACTTGTTCTTCCACGAAGATGAATGGCATGCCGCCTACCTCCTTCACAAGAAGAAACCACCCGCTGACCTCCCAACTCTCAACCAGGTCCTGAGATTGGTCGCCATGCTCGGCGGCTTCCTTGCACGCAAAGGCGACGGAGAACCGGGCGTCAAAACCATCTGGCTCGGTTTGCAGCGTGTCATGGATTGCGCTATCGGCCTCCAGTTCATGCGTCAGGCAGATCCTGGGTAAGTTGTGTATAAGGCTATGCTGTCAAGGGCATCTGACCTGAAACGCATGGCAGAAAAAGCTTCGCTGAACACTGCACTGATCCATGGGCGATTCAACCAGGAGCCCGGCACACCGGCCAGCCCTGCTTGTCGAAAAAAAAAAGCAAGACCCTACTGTCGTGACCTACCACCACATTCGTACTGACCGAACGGCCAATTTACAATGTTCTCGTAATGGGCCAATCGCTTCGCTGCGGATGTTTGACATTCCCCGACGTCCGTTGGTAATACCGAAAATCGGGTGAATCGGAACTACGGCCGGTTATACGCCGCGCCCGTATGGAAAAAAGCATGCAAGGGGGAAAACCGACAGCAAGACGTGAGTGGTACAGCAAATGCGCAGCGCGTTTGCGCTCCATTGAGAGGGGGGCTTGGGGGAGGATGCCCGACTATCTGCGCACTCACCAGCCGGACAGAAATCCTTCAACACCACGAAAACCAGTCTAGTAGGCGTATCAAGCCCAGTCAAGAAGCAATCTGCTGTCCAACGCTCTGCGAAAAATAGCCGTCGTGGAACTGCGGTTACCACCGCTGGCCAGTGGTCAGCCGAGCGCGAACGGCACAGCAGCGTTGGTCAGACCGGTCGCTACAGCGTTCTGCCACGCGAAGATAGGCTCGAACACATTTCGGTCGAAGGGGTCGTCGAAAGCTCGGCGAGGCGGAACGACGGTTGGCTGCAAACAATCCTGGCCCAACTGAGGAATGTCAGGCAGCGCTGTGCGCCAGCAGCAAGCGCTGATCCACAGACTTCAAACCCTGCGTTTCTTGTCGACCAATCTCTTGACGATACGGCGCAGGAGTTTTTTTGACTCCACACTCAGATGATCTTCGTCGCGATAGGCCAGGAAGAATCTGAGACGATCAGTCCTTGACCAGCCTTCAGCGCAGCGATACAGCGAGTACAAATCGCGTGTCGCGATAATCGACCTGATCGGCCGCCACTTGGCTTTTTCCAGATCGATCAGGCGCACGTCAGCGGCCCCGCCGGGCTCTTCCTTGACAAAGATATGCTTGAGGTACAGGCAGTTATGTTGCAGGCGTGCATCGTGCATCTGACGCAGCGTCTTCGCCACTCGGGCAATCAATGGCCGGCGTCTGCCTTTAGCTAACTGGTCTATTGGTTTGTAGCACGGCGCATCGAAGGGCTGATAGCCTGCAAGCTCCCGGGTAACCACAATGGCTCGCAGCTTTCCGGCAACGGTCTTCTGACAGTAGTAGATCGGTTCCAGCGTGGGCACGCCAAGCTTGCGAAAGTTGAGAATATTTCGGAATTCTCGTTCAAAAGTGGCCGTGAGCCGGAAAAGATTTCGCCATGAGCGGAAGAAATGATTTTCCTGACGCTTGATGAAAACCCCGACGTTTCCGCCCTCGGGGAGAGCGATACTTGTTCTGATGACACCGCTCCAGCCACCTCGCCTGTAGTTTGGCGGCTCGAACCAGTCATCCTTGTTCAGCTCCCACAGGGCTTCGAAGCTCTCCAGATGGTTGTGCTTAAGGATGGGCAACCAGGCGTCGTTGAAATATTCCTTGAGCACGGTCTACGACGCCAGTCAGATCTTCTTGAGCACGTAGGTGCGCCACATGTGGTAATACTTGATGAAATCAAGGCTGGCCTCGACTCTGAAGCCGCTGTCTTTGAACTCCTGCTCAATGCGCTTTGCGGGAATCACCAGGCGATTCTGGTACTGATGCGCACCCCTGGCTTTCTCGCGTCGCCTTCTAATCCAGGACTTGTAGTTGCCATCAACCCACAGTGAAATAATCACCGAACTCGACGCCACCCGGTGGAATGTCTTGAGAAGAGTCATACGATCTTCAGCTTTCGCCAGATGGTGCACAAAGCGAATACAGAAGACACATTCCACAAAATCGTCAGGCACTGGCAAGCTGAATGCGGATGCCTGGAAAGAAGACTGGATACGCTTGCTGATGGCGGCAGGGCGGTATTTGAGGCCAGCGTCGATCATGTTCTGGCTATAGTCACTGGCATGAATGATGCGGTCCGGCTGTTCCGCCAGAACGTCCCAGAACCGGCCCGTGCCACACGGCGCATCAAGAACCGATTTTGGATCGCCTGCAAGTTTCAGGGCTTTCCTGGCAATCTGATGGTCGCGCCAGTTCGAAAGCTTGCGCCAGAATTCATTCTCATGCTTGTCAAAATAATACTTCGCATGCGCTTCATCATACTTTCCCGAGAACTCCAAGTTCGGGACGGGCTGTTCTTCCATGATCTGGCCTTGGTAAGTCGTTGAGGAACGGTTCTCTGTTGGCAAGGCGACATTATAGGTCAAGACGGCGCGCTGCCGCGACCACAGGTCTAGCAGCCGGCAGGGCCCGGCCCCGGGCGGCGGCGCCAATGGCAAAGCTGGGCCGTACCGGCGAACGCCTTCAGACCCCAGAGCGCCGAGCCAACCAGTCACTCACTGCCAACCCGGTCCCGAAATCCCAGGGCTTCAGCTTCTCCGGTGCAATCAGCCGGAACTCGGCAAGCTCTTCGTTGAGACCGATCTCCCCTTGCCCGACGACATGGTAGGCGATGATCACTTCGTGCTTGCGCGCGAAGGGATAGACGCCGATCAGCGTCGTTGCCAGTGTGTTCAGGCCGAGTTCTTCCTTGACCTCACGTGCGACACCGGCGACCGGGTCTTCGCCACGCTCGAGAAAACCGCTGATCAGCCCGAACGCCCCTGCGGCCCAGGCCCGGTTGCGCGCCAGCACGACCCGGCCCTGATACTCGACCAGGGCCGCCAGCACCGGTGCCGGGTTGTCCCAATGCACGAAGCCGCAGCCGGCACTGCACGCCAGCCGCGGCAGTCCACCCTCCTCGCAGGCCGCGAGGCGCGCGGCACAGCAGGGGCAGAACTGCCAGCCAGGGGTCACGAGCTTGCCGGCAATGCCGACAACGCGCGGACGTCGTCCAGAAAGCGATCAACGGTCTCCGGCGCCGTATCCCAGCCGCACATCAGGCGTGCGCCGCCGGCGCCGATGAAGGTGTAGAAGAGCCAGCCGCGCTCGCGCAGGCCCTGCTCGACGACGCGCGGCAGGTGTACGAAAACGCCATTGGCGTCGACCGGAAAAAGTGTCTGCAAACCAGCGATTTTTGCCAGGCCGCTGGCCAGTTGCCGGGCCATTGCGTTGGCGTGCGCGGCGTGGCGTAACCAGCTGTCGTTTTCGAGAATTCCAAGCCACGGTGCGGAAAGGTAGCGCATCTTCGACGCCAGCTGGCCGGCCTGCTTGCAGCGATAGGCAAAGTCTTCGGCCAGACGGCGGTCGAAGAAGACGACCGCTTCGCCAATCGGCAGCCCCATCTTGGTGCCGCCAAAGCAGAGTACGTCGACACCGGCGCGCCAGGTCAGCTCGGCCGGCGCAACGCCAAGGCTGGCGACGGCGTTGGCAAAGCGGGCGCCATCCATATGCACCCGCAGCCCCAGCTCGCGTGCCGTCGTGGTGATGGCGCGCAATTCATCGGGACGGTAGACGGTGCCGACTTCGCTGGCCTGGGTCAGGGTCACGACTTTCGGCTTGGGATAATGGATATCGCTGCGCCGGGTCACCGCTTCTTCGATCACCGCCGGCGTCAGCTTGCCCTCTTCGCCGGCGAGCGCGAGCAACTTGGCGCCGTTGGAAAAGAACTCCGGTGCGCCACACTCGTCGGTTTCGACGTGCGCCAACTGGTGGCAAATGACGCTGTGGTAAGACTGGCAGAGCGCGGCAAGCGCCAGCGAATTGGCCGCCGTCCCGTTGAAGACAAAGTACACGTCGCACTCGGTCTCGAACACTTCACGCAAGCGGTCGGCAGCGCGCAGCGTCCACTGGTCGTCGCCGTAGGAGCGGACGTGGCCAGCGTTGGCCGCCAGCAAGGCGGCCAGGGCCTCCGGACAAATGCCGGCGTAGTTGTCACTGGCGAAGTGCTGCATTGTTGGCTTCGTTATCATTCCGATTCCAGGTCAGATCCTTGCCCGCGGCTGAATCACAGGCGCTGGTCGACCCATGCCGCCACCGAGGCCAGTGCGGCCGGCAGCTTTTCCGGTTCGTTGCCGCCGGCTTGCGCCATGTCCGGCCGACCACCACCTTTGCCGCCGATCTGGCGGGCGACCATATTCACCAGCTCGCCCGCCTTGAGCTTGCCGGTCAGGTCGGCGGTGACCCCGGCGATCAGCGTTACCTTGCCTTCGCTGGTCGAGGAGACGACAACAACTGCGCTCTTCAACTTGTCACGCAACTTGTCGACCGCGGCGCGCAGGGCGTTGACGTCGGCGCCTTCCATGAGCGTCGCGAGAACCTTGACCCCCTTGACATCGACTGCCTGCGTGAGCATGTCGTCGCCTTGCGCGGACGCCAGCCTGGCCTTCAGGCGCGCCAGTTCCTTTTCCAGCGCACGAACATTGTCGAGCACCTGCGCGAGCTTGGCCGGGACTTCGGCGACCGGCGCCTTGAAAGCCGCGGCCGCTTCGGCCAGCATCGCCTGCTGCTGCTGCACCAGCGCCAACGCGACATCACCGGTAACCGCCTCGACACGCCTGATGCCGGCCGCGACGCCGGTCTCGGAGACGATCTTGAAGAGACCGATATCGCCCGTGCGGCGAACATGCACGCCGCCGCAGAATTCGATCGATGAACCGATCGTCTGCACGCGCACCTGATCGCCGTATTTCTCGCCGAAAAGCATCATCGCCCCCGACTTACGAGCCTCGTCGATGGCCATGATGCGGGCCTCGGCAGCGGCATTGGCGAGAATTTCGTCATTGACGATGCGCTCGACGCGGCGAATCTCCTCGGCACTCATCGGCGCATTGTGCGCAAAGTCGAAACGGGTCTTTTCCGGGTCAACCAGTGAGCCCTTCTGCTGCACGTGCGCACCAAGCACTTCGCGCAGCGCCTTGTGCATCAGGTGTGTCGCCGAGTGGTTGCGCACGGTGCGTGCGCGCGCGACGACATCGACGCGGGCGGCAAGCTTGTCGCCAACGGCGATCGCGCCGGTTCTGACGATCCCCTGATGACCGAAGACAGCGGCCTGGATTTTCTGCGTATCCTCGACGGCGAAAATACCCTGCGCACCCTGCAAGACGCCGCGATCGCCCACCTGACCACCCGACTCGGCGTAAAACGGCGTCGCGTCGACAACGACGACGCCCAGTTCGCCTTCCTTGAGTTCATCGACCGGGCTGCCATCCCTGTATAGCGCCAGCACCTGGCCATTGAAGTCAAGCGCGTCATAACCGTGAAAGGCCGTCTCCGGACCGCTGTAGTCGAGCGCGGCGGCCATCCTGAACTTGCCGGCGGCGCGTGCCTGCTCTTTCTGATGGGCCATCGCCGCATCGAAAGCGGCGACATCGACGCAGACTCCCCGCTCACGGCAGACGTCGGCCGTCAGATCAAGCGGAAAACCAAAGGTGTCATGCAGCTTGAAGGCGATGGCACCGTTGAAAACGCCGTCACCGGCCAAGGCCGCGAGTTCGCTCTCGAGGAGGCTCATACCGTGCTCGATGGTCTCGAAAAAGCGCACCTCTTCCTGGCGCAGCACTTCGCTGACACGCTCCTGACTGCTCACCAGTTCGGGGTAGGCAGCGCCCATTTCAGCGACCAGGTCGGGCACCATGCGGTGGAAGAAAGCGGCGCGTGCCCCAAGCTTGTAGCCATGTCGAATGGCTCGCCGGATGATCCGCCGCAGGACGTAGCCGCGGCCTTCGTTACCCGGAATGACGCCGTCGGCGAGGAGAAAGGAACAGGCGCGAATGTGGTCGGCGAGCACCCGCAGCGATGGGCTGTCGCTATCGGCCGACGCGGTTTCGCGAGCCGCGGCAGCAATCAGGCGGGCAAAGAGGTCAATCTCGTAGTTGCTGTGCACATGCTGCAGGACCGCCGCCGTCCGTTCGAGCCCCATGCCGGTGTCGACCGATGGCTTTGGCAAGGGGTGCATGACGCCGGCCTCGTCGCGGTTGAACTGCATGAAGACGTTGTTCCAGATCTCGATGTAACGGTCGCCCTCTTCGTCGGCCGAACCGGGGGGACCACCAGGAATGTCTTCGCCGTGATCGTAAAAAATCTCGGTGCACGGACCACAGGGACCTGTATCGCCCATCATCCAGAAGTTGTCGGAGGCGTAGCGCGCGCCCTTGTTGTCGCCAATGCGGATCACCCGCTCGGCGGGCACGCCGATCTCTTTGGTCCAGATTGCGTAGGCTTCGTCGTCCTCGGCATAGACGGTCACCCACAGGCGATCTGCTGGCAGCCCATAGACATCGACGAGCAATTCCCAGGCGTAGCGGATCGCATCCAGCTTGAAGTAATCGCCGAAGGAGAAATTGCCGAGCATTTCGAAAAAAGTATGGTGACGCGCCGTGTAGCCGACATTTTCGAGGTCGTTGTGCTTGCCACCGGCGCGAACGCACTTCTGGGACGTCGTCGCCCGCTGGTAGGGACGCTTGTCGAAACCGAGAAAGACATCCTTGAACTGGTTCATGCCGGCGTTGGTGAACAACAGCGTCGGGTCGTCATGCGGCACCAGCGAACTCGATGCGACGATCTGGTGGCCTTTGGATGCAAAGAACTGGAGGAACTTCTCGCGAATTTCGGCGCTGCTCATGGGGGGGCTTTTCATCGTCGTCCATACCCGCTCGGGGTCGTTCAAAAGCTGCGATTTTAACGTGAAAGCCGCAGCCACCACCGGCCAATGCCGGGCAGTCGCCCGGCGCAGCCCGGCTCAGCTGTCGCGCACGCAGTCGATGCGATCGCTGAACACCGCTATCACGCCACGTCGAAAAAAGTGCTTCGGCGGCAAGCGGCTCATTAACCGTATAGCAGAGCACAGGTATGCCGTTGGCTCGAGCGCTGCTGAGTACGTTGTCGTCGAGACGCTCGGCATCACAATGCAGGCTCAGCGCCGCGACACGATTGATGCGCGTCGGCCAATCGTCCGGCGGAGCTTCGTAGAGCGCGCCGAGCGGCAGTTCGGGCGCCGCCGCGCGCGCCGCCAGCAGCGCCTCTTCCGAAAACGAAGAAACCAGTGGCAACTCGGCGCCAGCCCAGAGTTCGCGCACCTGCCGAGCAACGACCTCGCCGGTCAGCGCCTCAAAACCGACGGCTGGCTTGATTTCGACGTTGACCATCAACCCCAGCTGCCGACAGAGCAAGGCCGCCGACTCGAGCGTGGGAATCGGCTCGCCCAGAAAAGCCGCGTGCTGATGCGCCCCCGCGTCGAGGGTCCGCAAGCTCGCATCGCGCGTCTCGCAGACCCGCCCGAAGCCATTGCTGGTGCGCTCTAGCCCTTCGTCGTGTAGCAGCCACGGCGAGCCGTCGGCCGACAGCATGACGTCGAACTCGACTGCCCGCACGCCCATGCGGGCAGCGACGCGCAGGCCAGCCAGGGTGTTCTCCGGCGCCAGCGCACCACCGCAGCGGTGCGCGAAAACGCGCGGCAGCGCCCAGCCGAGCCGCGGACGAATCACTTCAACAACTGCACCTTGAGCGCCGCCGGCAACACCTCATTGCCACGCTCGACGGCATTATCGAGCGCCTCCTTGGCCGGCTTCCGACCATCCCAGGCCGCTTCCAGCTCTTCCTCGACGATGACCCGCACCGGTTCGATCTGCGAAACACGCAGCGGGTGCAAAGAGCCCTTGCCTTGCAACTGCAGGTAAGCGACGTCGAGATTGGCAACGTCGGCCTGCAAAAGCTTACTATTGGCGGCCGCGCGGGCCACTGGAGTCATCGGCAGAAAGCCTTCCATGGCGGAGAACTCGACCTGCAGAGCCGGTTCCAGCAGGAAGCTGATAAACATGGCCACGCCCTTGTACTCGTCGGCATTCTTGCCGCCCCCGACCCACAGCGAAGCGCCGTCGGCCAGCGTCTGCTGTGGCGAGCCTTGCACATCATCGTGATAGGGCAGCGCCGAAACACCGGTCTCGACCTTGCGGTCATCGCGCAGCGCGCCGTAGAGTGAAGAGGTACTGGTCAGCATGCCACACTCGCCTGCCGCAAAACGCCGATCAGCCTCGTCACGACGACCGAAATAGGCAAAGAATTTGGCCTTCGACCAGGTCGTCAGCATCGCCGTGTGCTTGACCTGAACCAGGCCGTTGAAGTCCAGCTTGCCCTTTGCATCGGCAATCTCGCCACCATTCCAGGCGCTCAGATTATCGATATGCACCCACGCCGGCCAGGACGTGGTGTAAGGGCAGTCGCTGCCGGAATCGAACAGCTTGTCGGCCGCTTTCTGTGCCTCGACCCAGGTCTTCGGTGGCTTTTCGGGGTCCAGGCCAGCCTTGCGGAAAGCATCCTTGTTGATGTAGAGAACTGGCGTGGACAAGGCCACCGGCAAAGCAAACAAATTCCCCTTGGCATCGTCAAGGCCAACACGCAAGTCAGGCGACAGCTTGCGGCTGTCGAAAGGCTGTTTCGCCTGCTTCATCACCTGGTAGAGAGGCTTGAAATCGGCCTTGCTGGCTTGAAATTTGGCCTGTTCTTCGCGGGTAACCAGATTGATGTGTTTCGGCGCGTCACCGTCGACGCGGCGCGTGATGTTGATCTGATAGTCTTTCTGCCGCTCATTGAAACGTGCGACGAATTTCTCGAGTCTTTCGCCCTGTCCTTCATCCAGGCGGTGCGAGAGATCAATGGGTATCGGTGCCGCGGACACCGAGAAAGCAAGCGGGGCAGCAAGAACGATTGCCACTGCAGACGGGAGAAATTTGAGTAGGCGCATCTCGATCCTGAAAGTAGGTAACAGAGCCCGGCATTATAGCGGTAGCTGCTGCCAGTCAAGGTGTTCACTTTGCAGCCATTGGCACGACAGCGTCCCGCACCACTGAGACCCGCCTCGAGGCCCGTTTCGCCCCGCTTATTCATGCCGCGGCACAGGTGTCGGAAAACTTTACACTTACGAAACCATGGCCGCTACATGCGCCTGTAGAACATTGATCTAATTGATTTGTAAAACACTGGCTTGGTTTTTTCTTTTCACAACCGTCCGTGATGCGTAGACCGTTGCGATGAATTTCCTTGATGGCTTTGCAGCGGGCTGTTCACGCTTCGCAAGGACGCGGGCTGGCAAAGCCCGTAGTCAGATACAGAGTATTTCCGCCCCAATGGCGACCGAAAAAACAGGGCAACTCTGAGGACTTGCCCGTAACCACAGACAGGAGTCATGCACCATGTAGAAAAAACTTGCCGCCGCCGCCATCTGCGCTGCGTTTGCCGCTGCACCAACCCATGCCGCCGTCGTGTGGTCGTTCGACTATACGGATGCAGCGGGCGTCGGCTTCAACCACCTCACAGACGGTACTGTACGCCAGAATGAACTCCAGTCCGCTGCCAACTACGTCAGCAGCTTTCTGACCAGCTATTCCACGACCCTCTACATGACTGTCGATGGCAGCGGCAGTACGCCGGGTAACCTGGCGTCGGCCGGTTCGAATTACAACGCATCGAACCCCGGCCCCGGCTTTGGCGATCAGGGTGACGTCATGAGGAAAATTCTCGGTGGCGACGCTGCCGATCGGATAACGGGACGGCGACCGTCTGTGGATCAAGGCAGACCCGAACACGGCGGGTGCCGCGGTGCATCACGTGCACATCGACTTCGACGCGCCCACCGTGACGCAGCCCACCATGTATCTCCTCTCGGGTCGCCAACGCATCCTTCAGACCGGCTGGCAGTGTTTTGTGCGGGGCATCCTGGTCGAACCTTGAGTGCAGGCCGTGGATTCCCGGCCGGCCCCCTTCCCGTCATGGCAACGAAACGCCAGGCAAGATAACACACAACGCCGCCGCACTTCACGTGCGGCGGCGTTGTCGTAACTACGGCCGGCGGTCGCTCCGCCTACTTCTTCTTCATCGCCGGCAGGTCAGTACACACGCCCTCATAAACTTCAGCGGCCATGCCCACCGACTCACCCAGGGTCGGGTGCGGGTGGATGGTGTGGCCGATGTCGGCGGCGTCGCAGCCCATTTCCACCGCCAGGCAGACTTCGCCGATCAGGTCGCCGGCGTGGGTGCCGACGATACCGCCGCCGATCACCCGGTGCGTCGCTTCGTCGAAGATCAGCTTGGTGAAGCCTTCTTCGCGACCATTGGCCAGCGCGCGACCCGATGCCGCCCAGGGAAAGACGCTCTTGCCATACTTGATGCCTTCGGCGCGGCACTGATCTTCGGTCTTGCCGGCCCAGGCGATTTCCGGATCGGTGTAGGCCACCGAGGGAATCTGCAGGGCATCGAAACAGCGCTTGCTGCCGTGTGCGGCTTCGGCAGCGACGTGCGCCTCATGCACCGCCTTGTGGGCGAGCATCGGCTGGCCGACGAGATCGCCGATGGCGAAGACGTGCGGCACATTGGTCCGCAACTGCGCATCAACCGCGATGAAGCCGCGGTCGCTGACCGCGACGCCGGCCTTGTCGGCAGCCAGCTTGCCGCCATTCGGCGAACGACCGACGGCGACCAGCACCAGGTCGAAGCTTTCCTTCTCGTCGTTGCTGTAGGTGACCTCGATGCCATCGGCCTTGGCCGCAGCGGCGACGACGCCGGTATTGAGCAGGATGCGGTCGAAGCGATGAGCGTTCTTCTTCTCCCAGACCTTGACCAGATCGCGGTCGGCACCGGGCATGACGATCGGCCCGAGTTCGACGACCGTGATGCGCGAACCGAGCGCCGAGTAGACGGTGGCCATTTCCAGGCCGATGATGCCGGCGCCAACGACCAGCATGCGTTTCGGAATCTGGCGCAGTTCGAGGGCACCGGTGGAGTCGACCACGCGCGGGTCGTCATTGGGCATGAACGGCAGCGCAATCGGTTGCGAACCTGCAGCGATGATCGCTTTCTGGAACTTGACGATCTTCTTGCCGCCGTCGGCAAGCGTCACTTCGACATGGTTGGGATCGAGAAACTGCCCGACACCTTGCACGACTTCAACCTTGCGCCCTTTGGCCATGCCGGCAAGACCGCCGGTCAGCTTGCCGACGACCTTGTCCTTGTGCGCGCGCAATTTATCGAGGTCGACGCTGGGAGCGGCGAAGCTGACCCCGCAGTCGGCCATGTGCTGCGCCTCCTCCATGACCCCGGCGATGTGCAGCAGCGCCTTGGAGGGAATGCAGCCGACGTTCAGACAGACGCCGCCGAGCGTTGCGTAACGCTCGACGAGAACCGTCTTCATGCCCAGGTCGGCGCTGCGGAAAGCGGCTGAATAGCCGCCCGGGCCGGCACCGAGAACGAGCATCTCGCACTCGATGTCGGCACTGCCGCTGATCGCTGCTGCGGCCTGCGGTGCCGGAGCGACAGCTGCCGCCGGCGCTGCGGCGGCGGCAGCCGGTGCCGCGGCTGCCGAGGCCGGCACGGCCTCGCTGGTCTCGATCAGAACCACCACCGCGCCCTCGGAGATCTTGTCCCCCAGCTTGACCTTCACTTCCTTGACGACGCCAGCGACGCTGCTCGGAACATCCATCGTCGCCTTGTCGGATTCGAGGGTGACCAAGGCATCGTCGAGCTTGATGGTATCGCCAACCGCAACGCAGACGTCGATCACCGGCACGTCCTGGTAGTCACCGATGTCGGGCACTTTTACTTCAATGATCTGGCTCATGGTCTTCTCCCGATCAAAGCAGCACGCGTCGCATGTCGGCGAGCAACTGGGCAAGGTAGACGTTGAAGCGAGTGGCCAGCGCGCCGTCGATCACACGGTGGTCGGCGCTCAGCGACATCGGCAGGATCAGCCGCGGCGCGAACTCGCGGCCGTTCCAGACCGGTTTCATCACCGACTTGTTGACCCCCAGAATGGCCACTTCCGGCGCATTGACGATCGGCGAGAAATAGGTACCGCCGATGCCGCCCAGGCTGGAGATGGTGAAGCAGGCGCCGGACATGTCGGCCGGACCGAGCTTGCCGTCGCGCGCCTTCCTCGCCAGTTCGCCGCTCTCGATGACGATCTCCGTCACCGATTTCTGGTCGGCGTTCTTGACCACCGGTACGACCAGTCCGTTCGGCGTGTCGGCAGCGAAAGCAATATTGAAATACTGCTTCATTATCAGATTGTCGCCGTCCAGAGAGCTGTTGAACGCCGGGAACTTCTTCAGCGCCATGACGCTGGCCTTGATCAGGAAGGCGAGCATGGTGATCTTTGTCCCTGACTTCTCATTCTCCTTGTTCATCGCCACGCGAAAGGCTTCGAGGTCGGTGATGTCGGCGTCTTCGTGATAGGTCACGGCCGGGATCATCACCCAGTTGCGTGCCAGATTCTGTGCCGAAATCTTCGCGATCCGCGACAGAGGCTTGACTTCGACAGCGCCAAACTTGGCGAAGTTGACTTTTGGCCAGGGCAGCAGATCGAGACCACCGCCCAGCGCAGCAGCGGCGGCAGCCGAAGCGGCCGGCCCGGCGCTCAAGACGCCCTTGACGTAGGCGCTGACGTCTTCCTTGAGGATCCGTGACTTGGGGCCACTCGGAGTGACCTTGGACAGGTCGACACCGAGCTCACGGGCCAACAGACGCACGGAAGGACTGGCGTGGGTCTTGGCGCCGAGGGCCAGACCAGCGGCTGGCGGCACAACGGCCGCTGCCGACGGCGGGCTGGCGACTGCGGCCGCGGCCGCAGCCGGGGCACTCGCTGGCGCACTCGCCGCAGTGGCGGCAACGGCAGCAAGCGAAGCGCCGCCCGCGCCCTCGAGAACGACGACCACCGCACCAGCGGAAATCTTGTCGCCGAGCTTGACCTTGATCTCCTTGACCACGCCGGCCGCCGATGACGGCACGTCCATGGTCGCCTTGTCCGACTCAAGCGTCACCAGCGCATCGTCGAGCTTGACCGTGTCACCGACCTTGACGCAGATGTCGATCACCGGCACATCGCTGTAGTCCCCGATATCGGGGACGCTGACCTCGACCACTGCTCCGCCAGCGGCTGCCGGAGCAGCTGCCGGGGTGGCGACTGGAGCAGCGACTGGAGCGCCGGCAGCTGCAGCCACCGGCGCGGCTGCGGCAGTTTCGCCGGCCGCTTCGAGAACGACGACCACCGCGCCTTCCGAGATTTTGTCACCCAGCTTGACGCGCACTTCCTTGACCACCCCAGCCGCCGAAGACGGCACGTCCATCGTCGCCTTGTCGGATTCCAGGGTCACCAGAGCGTCATCGACCTTGACGACGTCACCAGCCTTGACACAGATGTCGATCACCGGCACGTCGCTGTAGTCACCGATATCAGGGACTTTTACTTCGATCATTTGACTCATCAGAGGGCTCCCTTAAACCGTCATCGGATTGGGTTTGTTCACGTCGATGCCGTACTTGGCGATCGCCGTGGCAACCGTCTGCTGCTCGATCGCTCCCTCGTCGGCGAGCGCTTTCAGCGCGGCAACGGTGACCCAGCGGCGATCGACTTCGAAGAAGTGACGCAGCTGCTCGCGCGTGTCCGAGCGACCGAAGCCGTCGGTACCCAGCGTCACGTAGCGACGGTTGACGAAGGGGCGAATCTGCTCGGCGTACATCCTGACGTAGTCGGTCGCCGCAACGATCGGACCACGCGTGTCAGCCAGGCATTTTTCGACGTGCGACAGGCGCTGTTTTTCGGTCGGGTGGAGCATGTTCCAGCGCTGCACGTCGTTGCCGTCACGTGCCAGCTCGCCAAAGCCGGGGCAACCCCAGAGGTCAGCATCGACACCCCAATCGTTCTTGAGCAGCTCGGCGGCAGCAATGACTTCGCGGAAAATGGTTCCCGAACCCAGCAGCTGCACGCGTGGCGTCGCCGGCTTGCTATCCGGGGACGCACCGCGACGCAGCAGGTACATACCCTTGAGGATATCGGCCTCGGCGCCGGCCGGCATTTCCGGATGCTCGTAGTTCTCGTTCATCACCGTGATGTAATAGAAGACATCCTCCTGTTCCTGGTACATCCGGCGCATGCCTTCGCGCATGACCACCGCGACTTCGAAGGAGAAGCTGGGGTCATAGCTGATACAGTTCGGAATCAGTCCGGAGAGAATCAGCGAATGACCATCTTCGTGCTGCAGACCTTCACCGTTCAGGGTCGTCCTGCCGGCAGTACCGCCGATCAGGAAGCCCCGCGCGCGCTGGTCGCCAGCCGCCCAGCAAAGGTCCATGACGCGTTGAAATCCGAACATGGAATAGCAGATGTAGAAGGGGATCATCTGCACGCCATGCACCGAGTAGGCGGTCGCCGCGGCGATCCAGTCGCTCATTGCGCCGGCTTCGTTGATTCCTTCCTGCAGTACCTGGCCGTCGATCGACTCCTTGTAGAACATCAGCTGGTCATGGTCTTCCGGAACGTACTTCTGACCTTGCTGGTTCCAGATGCCGATCTGGCGGAAGAGGCCTTCCATGCCGAAGGTGCGTGATTCGTCGGGCACGATCGGGACCACGTGGCGGCCGATCTTCTTGTCCTTGAGCAGGATGTTGAGGAAACGGACGATAGACATCGTCGTCGACACCTCGCGGCCCTCGCCCGACGCCTTGAGCAAGGCATCGAAGGCCGGGAGCTCCGGAATGTCCAGCGCTTCGGCACTACGTCGGCGTTGCGGCAGATAGCCGCCGAGGTCCATCCGCCGCTGCCGCATGTAGGTCAACTCGGGCGAGCCTTCCTCGAACTTCAGGTAAGGCAGTTCCTTGAGCTGATCGTCGGCGACCGGCAGGTTGAAGCGATCTCGGAAGCGCTTGATGGCCTCGAAATCGAGTTTCTTCTGCTGGTGCGAGATGTTCATCGCCTCACCGGCCTGGCCCATGCCGAAGCCCTTGATGGTCTTGGCCAGAATCAGCGTCGGCTGACCCTGATGTTCCACAGCCGCCTTGTAGGCGCTGAAGATCTTGAAGATGTCGTGGCCCCCGCGGTTCAGCCCCCAGACCTGTTCGTCGGTCCAGTCCGCGACCAGTTCCTTGAGTTCCGGACTATTGAAGAAGTGCTCGCGGACGTAAGCGCCATCCTTGGCCTTGAAGGTCTGGTACTCGCCGTCCACCGCCTCCATCATGCGTTGCTTGAGGATGCCCTTCTTGTCGCGCTGCAGGAGCGTGTCCCATTGCGTTCCCCAGACCAGCTTGATGACGTTCCAGCCGGCGCCGCGGAAAGTGCCTTCGAGTTCCTGGATGATCTTGCCGTTGCCGCGCACCGGCCCGTCGAGACGCTGCAGGTTGCAGTTGATGACGAAAATCAGGTTGTCCAGTTTCTCGCGCGCGGCCATGCCGATGGCGCCCAGCGATTCGACCTCGTCGGTTTCGCCGTCGCCCAGAAAAGCCCAGACCTTGCGGTCGCCAGCGGTGATGAAGCCGCGGCTGTCGAGGTACTTCATGAAACGCGCCTGGTAGATCGCCTGGATCGGACCGAGGCCCATCGAGACGGTCGGGAACTGCCAGAAGTCAGGCATCAGCCACGGATGCGGGTAGGACGAGACACCCTTGCCATCGACTTCCTGCCTGAAGCAGTCCATCTGCTCGTCGGTCAGCCGCCCGAGCAGATGCGCGCGCGCATAAACCCCAGGCACCGAGTGCCCCTGAAAGAAGATCAGGTCGCCACCGTGCTGCTCGGAAGGCGCGTGCCAGAACCAGGAGAAGCCGACGTCGTAGAGGGCCGCCGCCGAGGCAAACGAAGCGATGTGGCCGCCGACGTTGCTGTCCTTGTTGGCACGCACGACCATCGCCATGGCATTCCAGCGAATGTAGTTGTGAATCCGGATTTCGAGATCCGCGTTGCCGGGATACTTGGGCTGCTGATCGACCGGAATGGTGTTGATGTACTCGGTGGTGGCGCTGTAGGGAATATCGATTCCCTCCTGGCGGGCGTGGGAAATCAGGCCGTCAATCAGGTAGTGAGCGCGCTCGGCGCTTCCCGATCNNNNTCAGTGCGTCTTGCCATTCCTGTGTCTCTTGCGGGTCGCATCGGTGATGCCGGCCGACGGCGCGTTTTCGGGCAGAGCTGCCATGGACTT
>NZ_SPMY01000062.1 GCF_012939955.1 Candidatus Accumulibacter phosphatis | reverse complement strand
GATCTTGTTGTTGGTGTTGGCGAGCACCTGGTCGGGCACACCCTGATCGTCGGCACGACCCGTGTCGGCAAGACACGCCTGTTCGATCTGCTCATCGCCCAGGCAATCTTCCGGGGCGAGACGGTGATCATCATCGATCCGAAGGGTGATCACGCGCTGGCCAGAAATGCTCGCGCCGCGTGTGACGCCAGCGGGGCAGGGGAGCGCTTCGTGTATTTTCATCCGGCGCATCCCGACCGGTCGGCGTGCATCGATCCCTTGCACAACTGGAACCGCAAGACCGAGCTGGCCAGTCGCGTGGCGGCGTTGATCCCCTCGGAAACGGGTGCCGACCCGTTCACCGCCTTCGGTTGGAAAGTGCTGAATGACATCACCAACGGCATGATCGCCACCGGTCATCGGCCGAACCTGGTGCAGCTGCGCCGCTACGTCGAAGGTGGCCCCGAGAGCCTCTTGCAGCGGGCCCTGAAAGTTCATTTCACTCGCCAGGTGAAGGACTGGGAAAGCCGGGCCGCGTCCCATATCCGGCGCTACAAGGATCGACTGCTGGAAGCCTACATCGCTTTCTATCGGGAGATCGCCATCCATGACGCGCAGTCGGTGGATCTCGATGGCTTGATCTCGACCTACGAGCACAATCGCGAGCACTTCCAGAAGATGGTGGCGTCCCTGATCCCGATCCTCTCGATGCTCACCAGTGAGCCCCTGCAGGCGCTCCTGTCACCGGACTTCGAGCCCGGCCACGAGCGGCTGGTGACCGACATGTCGAAGATCATCCACGGCAACAAGGTGGTCTACATCGGTCTGGATTCGCTCGCCGACTCGACGGTGGGCAGCGCCATCGGCTCCATCCTGCTGGCCGATCTCACCGCCGTCGCGGGCGACCGCTACAACTACGGCATCGACTCGCTGACGCCGGTCAATCTGTTCATCGATGAAGCCGCGGAGGTCCTCAACCAGCCGGCCATTCAACTGATGAACAAGGGCGGCGGCGCCGATTTCCGGGTGACCATCGCCACGCAGACCTTTGCCGATTTTGCCAGCCGACTCGGCGACGAAAACAAGGCCCGCCAGGTGCTCGCCAACACCAACAACAAGATCGCCCTGCGTGTTCTGGACTCCGAAACGCAAAAATACCTGGCCGAAGGCATGCCGCAGATCAAGGTGCGTTCGATGGCCCTGCGCTACGGGCACAACGTCGATAGCCACGTGCAGGACGAATACACCGCGTCTTATCAGGAACAGATTCTGGAGGAGGAGGCCGAACTCTTCCCGGCGGCGATGCTCGGTGAGTTGCCACCGCTGCACTTCATCGCGCGCCTGTCCGGTGGCCGGACGCTCAAGGGACGGTTTCCCATCCTGCTGACGCAGCCATGAGGCCTGCGCGCACCGACAACGCCTGGAGTACCTTCGTCGCCGTCGCGCTGTTTCTGCTCATGGCGGCCACCTGGGCGTTCATTCCGCCGACGGCGATCCGCAATGCCTGGATCGCCGAACGGGCGGCGGTCTACGCGATTGCTGGCAAGGGTGAGAGCGATGTCTACGGTCGTACCCTGGACGATATGGAAAAATCGCTGGCGTCGGATTTTCGCAGCTTCATCATCGACGCTCAATCGACAGGGCAGGGACCCTTTGGGAGTTCCGACCTCAGCGCCTGGGCGCAGGGCCGGATCGTCGCGACCTGGTTGTGGATCGGCCTGGTCGCCTACCGCCTGCAAGTGTTGATGGGATGGCTGGTGCCAGGCATTCCCTTGGTGATGGCGGCCTACAGCGACGGCCAGCTCGTGCGGGAAATCCGCAAGTATTCCTTCCTGGCCCGGAGCCCGATCCGACACAGCCTCGGGGTGCGCGTGCTATGGGCCGTTCTGGTAGGACTTGCCGTTTGGATAATCGTGCCGTTGCCGATGCCCTCGCTGCTGCCACCCTTGTTGATCGTCTCGATCTCGTACGCCCTGTGGCTGTGGGTGAGCAATTTGCAGAAGCGGCTTTGAGGGGTGTGCCATCCAGGGGGCGCTACGGCTGTGGTGTGACGGCTGGTCGACGGCGGCGAATCGTGGCGCGTTCGTGCTGCCTCGACCACGACCTGGTCATTGCCGTCGCGAAGAAACGAGACCTCTGAACGGCCGCTGCCACCGTTCAACGTGACGTTTGGCGGTGTAGCCTCTGGGGCAGGTTCTCGGCCGGAGGGGCCGTTGGGTTGTCGCACCAGGAACGACTGCGATGAGACGGTCAGCGGTCGTTCAACACTACGGGGCCACGAACGACGGCTTTCTCATCCGTCGAACGCGAACTTTCACCAGATTGAGGTCGGAAGGTCGGTAGCGCTGCTGCTCGAAGCTAGGGGACGTCTCAGAAAACGGAAAATAGAGCACGCTAAGCCTTTTCGCCGCGCCATGACGCAAACAGCCCGCGCAAAGGCGGGCTGTCGATGGTGCCGGGGAAAGCCTGGAATTACCCGCAACTCCTGTTCTGCGCCTGAATCCGTGGGCATTTTACCGAGCCGAAGGAACAGAATACGCAACAGTCGCCGGAGTTGGGGCGCAGCAGGTTCTTGCAGTTGCGGCACTCGTAGTAGAACTGGCAAGCGTCAGTCGACATGGTTTCCTGCTGGGCGAATCCACAGTGTGGGGGTAGAACAAGCAGCCGTGTCACCAGCCGCCATTTGAGGAATCAGCTCACGAAACGGGAAAAAGTTGTACGCCAAGACCTCGATTAACCGAGGTGCGTGTGCCGTTCATGCCGAGGTTCTGTTTCCATAGACGCCAGCCCCTGCAAGATTCCACAGGCGTCCATGGCCTGGTCGCTCTGGCAGCGCTGACGCAGCTCACTGAGCTGCTGCTTGAGCTGGAACAGCTCGGCCATACGCACGTCGACGTGGGCAATGTGTTCGTCCAGTAGTTGATTGACGCCACCGCAATCACCGGCAGGCTGATCCATCAGACCCAGTAGCGTGCGGATTTCCGCATGCGTCATATCCAGGGCACGACAATTCCGTATAAAGCGAAGCCGCTCGACGTGGAGCTCGCCATAGCTGCGGTAGTTGGCCCGCGTCCGTGCCGGCGCGGATAGCAGTCCTTCCTTTTCGTAGTAACGCACGGTTTCCACCGTGCATTGCGCCACTTGGGCGAGTTCACCGATCTTCACGGGTAGTCTCCAAAACACTTGACCCTATAGTAACTGCAGGGTGTGAAATGGACAATATACCAACAATTCGACGACGCCATGCCCTCTCGCCCCGTGAAAATTACGCATGTTCACCACGCATGCGGCGACGATCAGTCTCATGCTCACGACGCTTTGCCCGCTCATCACGATCATGGGCATTCGCACGACCATGGTCATGAGTGTTGCGCTGCCGATCCCTTACCAACATCGGCATCAGGCAACGCCAGTCTGATCACAGCCAAAATTCCGGCCGGCTACACACTCACTCGGTTACGCGTCGCACAGATGGATTGCCCGACCGAGGAGGCGTTGATCCGCAACAAGCTGGGTGGCATAGCCACGGTGAGCGGGATGGAATTCAACCTCATGCAGCGGGTCCTGACCGTTGTCCACCAGAACAACACGCTACCTGCCGTTGAGACGGCCATCCGTGACTTGGGCATGAGTACCGAGCCAATGGAAGCAAGCAGCCAAGGCAGCGCGCCCACCGAGGCAGTCAGTAAGCCTTGGTGGCCGTTGGCGCTGGCCGGGGTTGCTGCTCTTGGCGCGGAAATTGTTCATTGGGCTGGATTGCCAGAATGGTTGTCCGGACTGCTCGCTCTCGTCGCCATAACAATCAGCGGTGTCGGCACTTTCAAGAAGGGCTGGATTGCGTTGCGCCACGGCAATTTCAATATCAATGCCCTGATGAGCATTGCCGTGACGGGTGCGGTGTTGCTGCGCCAGTGGCCGGAAGCGGCCATGGTCATGGTCTTGTTTACTGTTGCCGAGCTGATCGAAGCGAAGTCACTTGATCGGGCACGCAATGCCATTCGCAGCCTGGTGCAGTTGACGCCGGAAATGGCGACAGTACGGCAAGCGAACGGTGCTTGGGCCGAACTGCCAGCCAAGGCTGTCACCATCGGCCAAATCGTGCGCGTCAAACCAGGCGAGCGCGTCGCCCTCGATGGTGTCGTGACGGCTGGGCGATCAAGCATCAATCAGGCGCCTATTACCGGCGAGAGCTTGCCGGTCGACAAGTCGGCTGGAGACAGTGTCTTTGCCGGGACCATCAACCAATCTGGCTCCGTCGAATTCCGGGTTACTGCCGAATCCACGCATTCGACCTTGGCACGCATCATTCACGCGGTCGAAGAAGCGCAAGGCGCACGTGCGCCAACCCAGCGCTTCGTCGATCAGTTTGCCAAGATCTACACGCCGGCGGTGTTCGTCTTCGCCATCGCGGTAGCCCTTGTGCCGCCGCTGCTACTTGGTGGCAGCTGGCAGGATTGGGTATACCAGGCGCTGGTTCTGCTGGTCATAGCCTGTCCGTGCGCCTTGGTCATTTCCACGCCCATCACCATCGTCAGCGGTCTGGCAGCAGCAGCCCGCCACGGCATTCTGATCAAGGGCGGTGTTTATCTTGAGGAAGGTCACAAGCTCGCGTGGCTGGCATTCGACAAGACCGGCACCATCACGCACGGCAAACCGGTATTGACCGATACGGTCTTGCTCGATCAGACGGACGGAGTGGATGCCGTCCGAGTGGCCACCAGTCTTGCTGCACGCTCCGATCACCCGGTTTCTCACGCCATAGCCACAAGCGGACAACGGAACGACACCGTCCTGCTTGATGTAGCGGACTTCGCCGCTATTCCAGGGCGAGGTGTGCTCGGAACCGTTGGCGGCGTGCAATATCAGCTTGGTAACCATCGCTTGATCCATGAGCTTGGCGTATGTACTCCTCCCCTGGAGGCTCGGCTTGGTGAATTGGAAGAGCAAGGCAAGACGGTCATTCTGCTCACCGATGGCGAGCGCGTGCTGGTCCTGTTTGCGGTGGCCGATACGGTCAAGGACAGTAGCCGCGCCGCGATCCGGGCGCTACATGAGTTGGGTATCAAAACAGTCATGCTGACCGGCGACAACGCACACACCGCGCGAGCCATCGCGGCCCAGGTTCAGATTGACGAAGCCTTGGGCGATCAACTGCCGGAAGACAAGCTGCGCGCTATCGAACGCTACGCGCAAACAGGCAAGGTTGGCATGGTGGGTGACGGCATCAACGATGCACCGGCCCTGGCGCGAGCTGACATCGGCTTTGCCATGGGCGCGGCGGGTACCGATACGGCTATCGAGACTGCTGACGTCGCACTGATGGATGACGACCTGAACAAGATTGCGCGTTTTGTCCGCCTGTCGCGCACTACCCGGACGGTACTGGTACAGAACATCGCGCTGGCATTGGGCATCAAAGTCGTTTTTCTCGTACTCACGCTGCTCGGTATGGGCACCATGTGGATGGCGGTATTCGCTGATATGGGCGCGAGTCTGCTGGTTGTGGCTAACGCTCTAAGGCTGGTGCGTCAGTAGCAAATTGCTCTCAGATTGGAGTCGTTGGTTGCGTGCTCCCCATGGGCAACACGAAACCAACGGTCGTCCTGCCTATCGCGGACTCTGCGAATGTCTTGCCGCCATGCATGCGCGCGATGGCGGCGACGATCGACAACCCTAGACCATGGTTGGTTTCGCTATGTTCACGCGCAGGTGACGCCCGGTAGAAGCGATCAAACAGGCGAGATTGGTGCTCTTCCGGGATGGTCGGGCCGATGTTGCTTACCGAAAGTTTGACGGCATTTGTCGCGTCGGAGTCGATGGCCAGCTCAACGATTGAGCCTGGATCGGCGAAGTGGGTTGCATTCGATAGCAAATTTGACAGTGCCCGGCGTAGCAACGCTGTGTCAAAGAAGCCTGAAGAGTCTCCATGCACCTCAGCACGTAGGCCAGCTTCCTGTAGCGACGCGTCGTGATAGTCGATGACTTCGGCTGCGATCATCGCCAGGCTATCAATACGATCTCGTCGTGCGAGCGCGCCACAAGCGGCTCTTGACAGGAACAGCATGTCGTTAACGAGGCCGGCAAGGCGCCGCAGTTCTTCAAGGTTTAAGCCGAGGACTTCCCTCAATTCATTCGCTTCTCGATTGCCACTCAACGCCAATTCCGTCTCGCCAATCAGTATTGTCAGGGGATTTCGCAACTCATGTGCGACGTCCGCATTGAAGCCATCCAGCTGTTTGTAGGCGTAGTCCAGCCGCGCGAGGAGCGCGTTGAACTGCGTAACCAAAGGCTGCAACTCTTCAGCTTGGCCTGACCCATCCAGCGACTGGTCAAGGCTGTCCGGGGCTAGTGCTGCCGCCTGCCGGGCGAGGTCGTGAATCGGCGCCAGTCCCCGTCTTACGAGCCAAACGCCACTCAGGTAGATCAACGCGGAACCGGCCAAGGCACACGCTAGAAGCGTCCACGCCAAGCGTCTCATTAGTTCAGCATCTGCTTCCGTGTTCAGCGTCATCTGGGCGCGAAGGGCCGATGTGCCGAATAGCATGGACGGAATATCAAAAGTAAGCTGCCTCTGAGAAATGGCGGCTTGTGTGGTAGATGCGGTGCTGTAGACGAGAGCGCCAGCGGGGGTGCTCAGGCGCAACTGAAGATCAGCATGGCCGGCAAAGAAATCGTCAAGCTTGTGACGCAGGCTGGTCAATTCGTCTTCGGCTCCAATTTCAGCCACCAGATGGCGGATTACTTCCTCCTTGTGCTGAAGCTCTTCACTCTGGCGAGCCACGAAACTGAGGTTCGTGACGAAGTACACCGCCACACAGACTAGCCCAAGCCCTAGAAGAGCCTGCACAGCGAGCCAACGAGACAACCAGTGGTCTATCGACACTGGAGCACTCGTCTTCATGACTTTCGGCTTTCTAGGACGTAGCCCATTCCACGGACGGTGTGAAGGAGTTTCTCGTAGAACGGATCGTCGAGTTTGCCTCGCAGGCGACGCACGGCTACTTCGACGACGTTTGTATTGCTGTCAAAGCTCATGTCCCACACCTTCTCGGCCAGTGCTGCACGCGAAATCACCTGCCCGTGTCGGCGCAGTAGGAGGCTGAGCAGCGTAAATTCCTTAGCGGTCAGGTTGATGCGCTCGCCGCCTCGCGTTACCCGCCGCCGCGCGAGATCAACTTCGAGGTCCGCCAGCCTGAGGATATGGGCGTCCGGACCTCGGGGCTCTCTTGTTCCGCGACGCAGCAGGGCTTGCACCCGGGCAAGTAGCTCGGAAAGGGAGAAGGGCTTTACCAAGTAATCGTCGGCCCCAGTTTGCAGGCCCCTCACCCGATCCTCAACCTTGTCCTTCGCTGTGAGCATCAATACCGGCACAGCGCTCTGTCGTCGAAGCGCGTGCACGATTGCGAAACCATCCATCCCTGGCAGCATGACGTCGAGAAGGACGGCGTCGTATCCGCCGTTCAGCGCAAGCTGCAACCCGGCCGGGCCGCTGTGTGAGACATCAACGACGTAGCTGTTCTCCGTAAGCGCCTTGCGTAGGTACTCGGCAAGCCTCAATTCGTCTTCGATGACCAGGATCTTCATACGCGAATTATCGCGGGATCGGCGATGCAAAAGGATTACGAATTCGTAATTTGGCAGTTCGCAAATTGACGTGCTCGGCGCGCTATCGTACCTCCCGTGCCGAACGTTCAACCCAAACGGCATCGTTACCGCACACCAGCGTGTTTTCAAGTTCCATCAAATTCCACTTCGCCTACAAGAAGGAAACCCATTATGTTGATTCGTACCGCCATACTTTTCCCCATCCTCTCCATCGCCCTCGCCGCACCGACGCTTGCGCTGGCCGAATCGGAGATGCATTTATCGAGAGGCGAGGTGGGCTACACGTTTCACCCCAATCATGTGAAGTCCACCAAGACCACCGCCCAGGTCATGCAGGAATGGCAGGAGGCCAAGGCAGACGGGAGCTACCAACAGTCTCTGGTAAATTATCCGGCTCCTGTCAAAAGCGTCGGGCCGGGCAAAACTCGAGCCGAAGTGCTCAATGAGCTAAAGAATATTACCCCCGCCGAGCGCGCGCGAATGCAGGCAATCTATACAAAAGGTGCGGGGTAACATCTGAGCTCTTCGTCTTTGAGTTACGGTGATGTTGGCGGCAGTTTCGATCCGTAAAAATTTTGTTACGGCCACGCCTCTGGCATATCCGTACGCACTGCATTCGGGTGCGAACCGGTATTCCAGAGGCGACCGTGATACCCGATATCTCAGGCTCGAAGGCTACCATCTCAACCGCCCAGACCAATCGGCATTGCTATGACGAACGTGCAAAAACCACCTACCTTCCCGGGAAACCAGCGGATGAAACCGACGCAGAGGCAAGGCTTCTTAGCTATACTGCGCCCGTGATCAAGCGCCTCGTCCTTATCCTCTTGCTAGTAGTGGCGCCGCTCCAGGCTGCTTGGGGCCTGGCGGGCGGCTATTGTCCGCATGACGAGCGGAGTGCGGACACGCAGCATTTTGGCCATCACGTACACGAGCATCAGGCGGCCAACCAGAACGACGACGTCGATTCAGCCGCAACCGTTTCTGATACCGATTGCATCTCGTGTCACCTCGGATGTGTCGGTGTCGCTATCTCTCCTGCCCCAGTGCTGCTGTCCACGCCAGCATCTTCGGCTGTCGCCCCCCCCGCTCGCTTTCCCCTCTCCGTTTTTCTCCAGGGTCCAGAACGACCCAATTGGGCGCCCGCCGTCTGATCCGGCGGAACGTCCACAGCTTTCAACCGCAAATTCTCTTCTTAAGCCCCAGAACAGGGGCTAAGCGGCCGTCGCAAACGGTGCTTCAGAGTAATGGCGGCCACCAAGCTAGAACCGTGGCGCAATCGCGCAAATCGGCGGCAAACGCCTGCCAATACGGGCTTTCAGCGCGCCTCCCGCGGCAACAACTGATAAATCCAAGGCCAACTTTCTGGTCGCCTTGCCGCCTACATGCGCGGGTATCAAACGGAGATTTCAACGAGACATGCATTCAAATATTCATCGTGGGCGTGTGGCCCGCTTCATCACAACGCTGATCTTGGCGGCCGCCACGTCGGCGGTGCTGGCTGCAGAGTCACCCCTGACCTTGGCAGCGGCCTTGCAGATTGCCGAAGCGGCCAACCCCCAACTTCGGGCAGCGCAAGCCGATCTGGCCGCCACCGAGGGGCAACTCGCTGATACCCGTGGCCTGCTCTGGAACAACCCGCAACTAACCGCCGAACAGGCCCGCCGCAAGGTTCCTCTCCCGGGCCAGGGAAATGACACCCTGCGGGAGTGGGGTGCCGATCTTTCCCAGACCCTGGAGATCGCAGGTCAGCATGGCTATCGTCGCAGCGCGGCTGAGCAGGATCTGGCCGCACTCCAGGAAAGCATCGAAGAGACCCGCCGACGGGTCCTCGCCGAGGTCGAGCAGAAGTTCGTCCAGGTATTGGGCTTGCAGACGCGTGCTACGACCGAGGCTGAACTGGTCAGCTTGATCAGGGATGCTGCTGGAGCGGCAAGAAAACGCTTCGCGGCGGGCGAAGATACCAAGCTCGACAGCAATCTCGCGGAGGTTGAGCTCGGTCGCGCCGACAATCAGCTGCAAGCGGCGCGCGAACAGCTCATCCAGGCCCGCGCAGATCTCGCCGCCACTCTGCAATTGCCGGCCGAAGCGCTGCCGGAAGTACGAGGGACACTGGCCTCCGAAGTGGCCACGCCATACACCCTGGACGAGCTGCTGGCCGCAGCCGCTGACCGGCCGCGATTACGTGCGCTGGAGTACCAGGAGCAGGCCGCCCGCAGTCGCCTGGGCTTGGAGCGTGCCGCGGCATACCCGGACGTGACTGTTGGCGTTTTCACGGCCCGTGAAGGATCAAGCGATGCACGCGAGCAGATCACCGGCGTTTCCGTTTCCTTACCCCTGCCACTGTTTCGCCGCAACGCCACCGGCATCGGCAGAGCGGTCACCGACGTGAGCAAAGTCCAGATTGAGCGCGAGGTGGCCAATCGGGACGCGCGCGCAACGGTCCTGGCTCTGTGGCAGAAGCGGGAAAGCCTGCGTGGTCGGGTAAAGCAGCTCGATCAAGTTGTCCTGCAACGCCTGAACGAGAACAAGCGTCTGTCCGTAGCAGGCTACCGGGCCGGTGAGATCAGCCTCACTCAACTCTTGCTAGCAACCCGGCAAGTTCTCGATACCCGCCGCGAAGTGCTGGAGGCCATGACCGATCTGGCCCTGGTGCGCATCGAACTCGAGCAGGCAGCGGGCTGGCATCGGCAGCCGAAAGGCTCGTGATGAGTCATCACCGAGTCGCACACCGCACCCGTCACCTGAAAACGTATCCATTGAAAGATCATTCATGAACAACCTATTCCACGTACTCCCGGCGCAGCGGGCTGCACTTTTCGCGCTCGGCTTCTCCGCCCTGATTCTCGGCGGCTGTGGTAAGACCGAATCTCCGGCCACCGCCGCCAAAGCCGGCACGGCAATGAGCAGCGCCGAAGAGCAGCACGCCGCTGCCGAGAAGCCAGGCGAACACCGGGGCAAAGACGAACACGCTGCGGGCGAGAAAGCCGGGGCACACGCTGGGGCGGTTAGCAAAGACGGGGACGGCCACGGCGACGAGCATGAAGCAGGGGGGGTGGAAGCACTCAAGCTCAGTGCCGAAGAGATTCAATCTGCCGGCATCAAGAGCGCAGAAATACTGGTGCAGGAAGTGAGCGAACCGCTCACCTTGACCGCCACCATCCGCCCGAATCAAGACCGCATAGCGCACGTGGCGCCACGCGTCCCTGGGCGCATCGTCAATGTCAAAACCAATCTCGGCGACCAGGTAAAGGCCGGGCAGACGCTGGCCGTTCTCGATAGCCTGGAAGTCGGCGATGCGTACTCGGCTTACCTGCAGGCAGCGACCCAGCAGTCGGTAGCCAAGGCCGACTTCGAGCGCGCCGAGAAGCTGCACGGCGATCAGATCATTGCCCAGAAAGACCATCTGCGCGCCCATGCCGAGTACGAGAAGTCCAAGGCCGCTCTCGCAGCGGCCAGGGACAGGCTGCGCATGCTGGGTGTGGACGCCTCGCCTACGGGCGACGGCAAAGCACGATCCACCTTCCCGGTCAGCACGCCGTTCGCCGGAACGGTAATCGAAAAGCACGCCATCCTCGGCGAGCTCTCCCAGCCAGACAGTCCGCTTTTCGTCGTCGCCGACCTGTCGAAACTGTGGATCGCAGCCGATCTGTTCGAGAAGGATCTCGGCCGCATCCAGGTAGGCGCCAGTGCGATTGTTACCGTCGCCGCCTATCCAGACGAGTCCTTCGAGGGCACGCTGACCTACATCGCGGCAGTGGTCGACAAGGAGACCCGTACCGTGCAAGCGCGTGTGGAAGTGACGAATCTGGACGGCCGGCTCAAACCGGAAATGTTCGCCACCGTCGCCATCCGTACCATCGAGACGACCAGACAGGGTGCGACAGTCAAAGCCTTGCTGGTCCCCACCGAGGCCGTCGTGTTGATGAATGGTCAGCCCACGGTGTTTATCGAGGACAGCGACGGCTTCGAGCCGAGAAATGTCGTGCTCGGGCAGAAACTGCGTGGGCGCCTGGTGGTCAAGAGTGGCCTGGCGACGGGCGAGCGGGTGGTGACGGCGGGCGCTTACGCCCTTAAGGCACGCATCATGAAGTCGGAGCTTGGCGCAGGTCACGGGCACTGAGGGGAAAACCATGCTGAACCGTATCGTTGATCTCTCATTGC
>NZ_SPMY01000061.1 GCF_012939955.1 Candidatus Accumulibacter phosphatis | reverse complement strand
CTTTCATGATTCGGGGGTATCTCGACATGTCATGACCGTTAATGTGAAAGTCGCGCAAGCGACTCACGAACCTCCCTTCTCCCTTGCGGGAGAAGGGGCAGGGGAAGAGGGAAACGGTCATGACTTTCATGATCTGGGGTGTCACGACTGTCATGACCGTTAAGGAGACTTAGATGCGGATCAGCAGCAATCAACTTTATGATGCCGGTGTGCGCGGCATGGAGCGCAACCAGAGCCAGCTGCTCAAGCTGCAGGAGCAGATTTCAAGCGGCCGGCGAATTCTCACACCGGCCGACGATCCGATCGGCGCGGCGCGAGCGCTGACCGTCACGCAGACTCGTGAGGTCGCCGCTCAGTACGCGCGTAACCAGGGCGCGGCCGCTGATCGCCTGGGACTGGTCGACAGTCAGCTCGGCGCGGCGACCGATCTCCTGCAGAGCGTTCGTGAGCGCGTCATTCAGGCCGGGAACACGATTCTCAGTGACAGCGACCGCCAGGCCGTGGCCAGCGAACTCGAGGCACGTTTCGCGGAGCTGTTGGGAATTGCCAACAGCAAGAATGCCGAGGGCGATTATCTCTTTGCCGGTCACCAGGGCGCGACGACGCCCTTTGTGCTCAGCGCGGCGACATCGTCGGCGGCACCGACCTCGGTCAGCTATTTCGGTGACGATGGCGAGCGTCTGATGCAGGTCGGGCCGGCACAGCAGATGCCGAGCAGCGTTGCCGGCAGCGATCTGTTCATGAACATCCGTGAAGGTAATGGCAGCTTCCTGGCCGCTGCTGGCGGTGACGGCGGCACCCTTGCCAATAAGGGGGCCGGGGTCATTGACGGCGGCTCGGTGCTTGACCCGCAGAAGTGGCAGCGCGCCCTGAACTCGGATTTCTGGCAGGGAAGCAGCAATCAGGCGCTGGAAATAAGATTCTCGTCGGTCGCCGGGAGCAGTCATTACCAGCTGTTCGACGTCTCGACGTCGCCGCCACCGGCCGCCGCTTTGCCGGCCAGGTCAGTCAGTGAGCTGCTGCCATTTACTTCCGGACAGGCTATTCCGCTGCTGAGCAGTGCGCCGGCGGCCGACTTTGGCGCACAGGTGGTGATCAACGGCCTGCCGGCCGATGGCGACCGCTTCAGTGTCACGCCGAGTGGTAACAAGAGCGTCTTCCAGACGATGCAGGAGCTGATCGGCCTGCTGAACTCCCCGCTCGGTTCGAGCCAGGCGAGGACAGAGTTCACCAGCCAGCTGGCAGGACATCTGAACCATCTCGACCAGGCGCAGGCCAACGTCAGCCGCGTGCAGGCATCGGTCGGCGCACGCCTGCAGGCACTGGATGGTCTGAGCAGCAACTCGGCGGCGGTCGATATCCTGCATCAGCAGAGCCTGTCGGCTCTTCAGGACCTGGATTATGCGCAAGCGCTCTCGGACTTCACGCGTCAGCAGTTGAGTCTCGAAGCCGCCCAGAAGTCCTTTGTCACGATCAGTGGCTTGAGCCTGTTCAGCTATCTGTAAGTGATCAACATGCCCAGGCTCCTCCCGGCCGGTCTTTTTCTCGCGACCCTGTTGGCGGGCTGTGGCACGGTCGACGTGCAGCCGCCCGCGCGGGCGGTGAGCAATCCCCCGGACAGCCGCTATGCGCAGTCGCCCGATCCGACCGTCAGCGTCGAGCCTGGCAAGGCTATCGCCCTGGTCGGGGCGGTGGGCTATGCCGCCTCCGCCTATACCGGGCCGGCGGCGAATCTGGGCATGGCCGCTGCCGGCGCGATCATCGCCTATGTGGTTTACGATCCGCTGGCACCGAACTGGACTATCGAAGAGCAGATGGTCGCTAGCGACACCTACCTGCTGTCGATGCGCGCCAAGAGTTTCCGCACTGGCGGCGATGGTGAGTCCGGATTGATCCTCAAGCGACGAGCGCTACAGTTGCAGCGCAAACATGGCTTCCTGGGCTTCCGGATTCTCGACTATTCCGAGGGTGTCGAGTCGAGCACGCCTTTTACGCATCGCTACGCGGAAGGCACGTTCCAACTGGTCCGAAGTGATCCTGAGAAGGTGGATTAGCGCGCGGCTGGCGAGAAATTGCCGAGCATGGCCTGCAGCCCGTACTCAAAAATCTGCTGTATGGGTTGGCTCAGATACGACAGACCGAACACCAGTCCGGCGAAGCCGAGAGTGATGGTCAGCGGAAAGCCGATCACGATCAGGTTGAGTTGCGGCGCGGCGCGGCTGAGGATGGCCAGCGCCAGGTTGGTGACTAGCAGCGCGACAAGAATGGGGAGCGCCAGGAGCAGGCCCGACGAGAAGATCAGCGCACCGGAACGCGCCAGCTGCCACCAGCTGCCCGTTTCCGGCAGTGCTGCACCGATGGGGATGGCGGTAAAGCTGTGCGTCAAGGTGGCGATGACCATCAGGTGGCCGTTGATGGCCATGAAAATCAGCAGTGCCAGCAGCCCCAGGAACTCCGAGACCACCCCGGTCTGACCGGCGGTCAGTGGGTCGTAGGCGGTGGCGAAGCCGAGACCCATCTGCAGGCTGATCATGCTGCCCGCCAGGTCGACTGCGGCGAGCACCAGGCGTACGGCGAAACCCATGGCAAAGCCGATGAGCATTTGTTGCGCGAGGATCAGCAGACCTGCACCCGACGCCGGGTCGACGGCGGGCATCGGTGGCAGCGCCGGGGCGATGGCCAGGGTGATCGCCAGGCCAAGGATCAGCCGGATGCGGACGGTCAGGGCGGGGTTATTGAACGGCGGCGCGCTGACCAGGACGGCGAGGACGCGTGCCAGCGGGAAGAAGAAGGCGACGATCCAGGCGTTGATCTCGGCCGAGCTCAGGCTGATCATCGCTGGCCTAGCCGACCAGTAGAGGAATGCTTTCGAACAGTCGGCGCACGTAGTCGACCATCAGCCCCAGCATCCACGGGCCGGCCAGGAGCAGGATCAGGAATACCCCGACCAGCTTGGGAATGAAGGACAGTGTCTGCTCGTTGATCTGCGTCGCGGCCTGAAAAACACTGACGATCAGGCCAATCAGCAGCGCCGCGAGGAGCAGTGGCGCGGCCAGCAGCAAGGTCATCTCGACCGCCTGGCGTCCAATATCCATGACCAGTTCGGGCGTCATGTGGCGAAACTGGCCACCAGTGAGCCGAGGATCAGATGCCAGCCGTCGACGAGCACGAAGAGCATCAGCTTGAAGGGCAGGGCGATCATCACCGGCGACATCATCATCATGCCCATCGACATCAGCACGCTGGCGACGACCATGTCCACGATCAGGAAGGGAATGAAGATGATGAAGCCGATCTGGAACGCCGTTTTCAGCTCGCTGGTGACGAAGGCCGGGACCAGCAGACGCATCGGAATGTCGTCGGCAGACTGGAAGCGGGGCGCGCTGGCCATGCGTGCGAAGAGCGCGATATCCGTTTCGCGCGTCTGCTTGAGCATGAACTTGCGCAGCGGTACGGCGCCGCGTTCGATCGCCTGCAGGTAGGTGATCTTGTTTTCCGACAGCGGTTGATAGGCTTCGCTATAGACGCTGTCGAGCACTGGCGACATGATGAAAAAAAGTCAGGAAAAGCGCCAGACCGAGCAGCACCTGATTGGGCGGTGAGGTTTGCGTCCCCAGCGCATGCCTGAGCAGCGACAGGACAATGATGATCCGGGTAAAGCTGGTCATCATCAGCAGCGCTGCCGGGATGAAGGTCAGTGCCGTCAGCGTCAGCAGGGTCTGCACCGACAGCGTGAAGGTCTGGCTGCCAGCCGCGCCCGGGGTGCTGGTCAGCGCCGGCAGGCCGCCGGCCTGGGCCCAGGCCGCCAGCGGCGCGAGCAAACCCAGCACCGCCAGTAGCGCGAGCAGGAAGCCACCGCGGCTGCGTCTAGCGGCCTTCATTCTTGCGCTCGGCGACCTGCTTGAGCCATTGCGAGAAAGGCTTTTCGCCGTCGCCGGTCGATGGCAACTCACCTTTCGGTAGCGTATGCAAGGTTCGAATCTGGCCCGGCACCAGGCCGACAACGAGCCAGGTATCACCAACCTCGACCAGCACGATGCGTTCTCTGCTGCCGATGATCAGACCGCCAACGACGCGCATCGGGCCATTGCTGCCGAAACCACGGCCGCCGTTGAGCCGGCGCAGAAAGTAGGCAGCCAGAAACAGAACAGCGATGACCAGGGCCAGTCCGAGAACGCTTTGCAGCATCGTCGCCAGCGACAGGCCAGGGGGCTCGGGAAGCGCGGTCTGCGCCAGCGTGCTGCCCGAAAACAGCGCGCACAGCAGCCAGCACGCATTAAGCGTCGGGTGGTAAACAAAGGGTTTGAGGTGTCGAAGCAAGAGGGGCCGCCGGCTCAGAATGCTGCTCGCTATCTTAAAGCAAGCGTGGCGAAGCGCATACGCCGTGCTTCGCAAAGTTCGTTGGGGAAGGGCCGCTTCGCGAAAGGCTGGCAGTGTGCGGGTGATCTATTTCAGTCGCAGCAGAGAAGCCGGGGTGGTCTTGCTCACGCTCCAGGCGACGGTTCACCGCTCTCTTTCGACGCGCTGCCGCCGGCTTCGGCCGCGCAGGAGAAAGCGGCCGGGGTCGACGGCGTCGACCAGATCATCGGGCAGCGGCAGGGGGGCGGCGGTGACCAGGCAGGCGAGCAGTTCGCCGGCGAGAGCCGACCAGACGATGCCGCGGGCGCCGAAGCCGTTGATCAGGTAGAGACCTGGCAGGCGCGGCATTTCGGAGAGTGCTCGGGGAGGGGGCGTCGGGGTCGATCGCTGCGGCGTCGCCAATGGCGCCGATCATCGGCAGGCGATCGGGGGATAGTGGGCGGAAGCCGACGCGGCCGGCAAGGTCGCGTGCCTGAATCCCATTGCCGTAGCCGGGCAGGATGAAGTCGAGTTTGGCCAGGTTTTCGGCGTGGTCGCTTTCGCGCAGCGCGGCTTCGCCATCATCGACGCTGAAAGTGGCGCCAGCGCAGCGCAGGCCGTCGATGGCTGGAGTCACGTAGCCGAGGCGGCAGACGACGACGTCAGGCGCCGACCCTGCTGTTGCGGCGAGATGCGAAACCTGTCCGCGGGCGGCGCGCAGGGGCAGATGGGCGGTAACGGCGAAATGTCGGGCGGTCGTCGCATTGGCGAGGATCAGTACCGGTGCTGCGGCGATGACGTCGCCGGCGGCGTTGCGGGCGCGCCAGAGATCGGCCGGGCGGTCGATCTGCGCCACCTCAGCGGCGTAGTGGGCAGTGATGGCTGTGGCGTAGCGGGCGAGATTGGCGCGGCACAGCGACCCCGGATCGACCCAGCCTCCGCCGGGGAACCACCAGCCGCCGCTGGCCACCGGCCAGGCGGCGAGTTTCCGCGCCTGCTGACGATCGACGAAGTAGAGTTGATCGGCTGCCGCCTTCCGGATCTCGACGACCCGTTGCTGGGTGGCCGCGTGCGTTTCGTCGCGGGCCAGATGCAGGACGCCCGTCTGTCCCCAGCGCAGGGCTTGGCCGGCGGCGGTCAAGGCTGCGAAATGGCGGCAGGCGTGTTCGAAGCCGGCCCGGGTCAGGCGCGCCAGGCGGTTATCGTCGAGCGAGGGCAGCGGGCGCAAGACGCCGGCGACGTTGCCCGAGGCGCCCTGGGCGGGCGCGTGGGCGCGCTCGATGAGGTCGATTTTCCAGCCGCGCGCGGCCAGGCGTTCGGCGGCGCTGCTGCCGGCCAGGCCGGCGCCGATGACGATTGCGTGCTGGTTCATGGCCGGCTGGGCAGGCGATCTACTCGGGTCGCATTTGCGGGAAGAGGATCACGTCGCGAATGTTCGCCGAGTCGGTGAGCAGCATGATCAGGCGGTCGATGCCGATGCCGCAACCGGCGGTTGGCGGCAGGCCGTATTCGAGCGCGCGGACGTAGTCGGCGTCGTAGTACATCGCTTCCTCGTCGCCGGCGTCCTTGGCTTTGGCCTGTTCGAGAAAACGGGCTGCCTGATCCTCGGGGTCGTTCAGCTCGGAGAAGCCGTTGGCGATTTCGCGGCCGGCGATGAACAGCTCGAAGCGCTCGGCGATTTCCGGGTTGCTGTCGCTGCGTCGGGCCAGGGGGCTGACCTCGGCCGGGTAGTCGATGATGAACGTCGGGTCCCACAGGCCGGCTTCGGCGGTCTCTTCGAAGAGCAGTAGCTGCAGGGTGCCGAGGCCGGCGCTAGCAGCCACCTCGACTTTCATCGCGCTCAGCTTCGCGCGCAGCCAGGCGGCGTCGTTGAGCTGCTCGACGCTGTAGCCGGGATGGTCCTTGCGGATCGCCTCGATGATCGTCAGGCGCGCAAAAGGCTTGGCGAAGTCGAGGGTCCGGCCCTGGTAGGCGAAGATTTCGCTGCCCAGCGCCTCGCGCGCGCTGTGGCGCAACAGCCCTTCGGTGAAGTTCATCAGGCGGCGATACTCGGAGTACGCCTCGTAGAACTCCATCATCGTGAATTCGGGGTTGTGCCGCGGGCTGATGCCTTCGTTGCGGAAGTTGCGATTGATTTCGAAGACTTTTTCGAGCCCGCCGACGACCAGGCGCTTGAGGTATAGCTCCGGCGCGATGCGCAGGAAAAGCTCCATGTCGAGGGCGTTGTGGTGCGTCTTGAAGGGTTTCGCCGAGGCCCCGCCGGGGATCGGATGCATCATCGGCGTTTCGACTTCGAGGAACCCGTCGTTGACCATGTAGCTGCGGATCGACTGCACGATGCGACTGCGTACGGCGAAAGTGAAGCGTGAGCGCTCGTTGGTGATCAGGTCGACATAGCGCATGCGGTACTTCTGTTCCTGGTCGGTCAGGCCGTGGAACTTCTCCGGCAGCGGCCGCAGCGACTTGGCCAGTAGCCGTACTTGCGAGCATTCGACGGTCAGTTCGCCGCTGCGGGTGCGGAAGAGGGTGCCGACAGCGCCGACCATGTCGCCCATGTCCCAGCGTTTGAAAGCCGCGTAGGCTTCTTCGCCGATCAGGTCGCGGCTGACGTAGGCCTGGATGCGTCCCGAAAGGTCCTGCAGGGTGATGAACGAGGCCTTGCCCATCACCCGCTTGAGCATGATGCGACCGGCGACGCGTACTTCGACCGGCAAGGCGGCGAGCTCTTCGCGGTCTTTTTCCTCGTACAGTGCGATGATTTTGCCGGCGGTGTTCTCGCGCGCGAAGTCGTTCGGATAGGCGCTGCCGGTCTGCCGCCATTCGGCGAGCTTGGCGCGTCGTTCGGCAATGATGCGGTTTTCGTCGTGCTGCGCGGAGCTATCCTGCGCGGTATCGGTGTCGGGCATGATGGCGGTCGGTCTCGGGTGATCAGCGGGTTATCACTGTTTTACGGGGTTGGCCAGGGTCTGCGCATCGGTGGCTGCACGCTCGAGCAGGAAAGCGCCGATGGCCTGGGCCGTGGCCTTGTCGGCAGGCATGCCGTACCAGCGTGAAAACGCGGTACGCGTGTCGCCCGGATTGTCGCTCGCTGGCGGCAGGTAGAAAAGGCCGCTGGCGCGCCCGCTTTGCGGGTCGAAGAGGATGTAGAGGTGTTCGTCGAGGCAGCCGGCGGAGCTGCACGCCGAGGTCAAGATGTAGCCGGTGCCGTTGATGTCGACGCGCTCGGCGCGCTTGCCGGCAGCGAGTCGCTGCGTCCATGCCGGGAAGTCGAGTTCGCCGACCGCGCTGCGGTAGGCTTTGGCAAACTCCGGCTTCGCCTTGAGCAGCGCTTCCGGCTGCTGGCCGACATAGGCGTCGAGCGAGCTGTCGACCGCGGCGGCGAAGTTCGGCACGAAGCTTGGCACAAGCAGCAGGCTGGCCAGGGCGATGGTGAGGAAGGGTCGTGGCATGGGTCAGACTCCCTGTTTGAGGCTTGCTTCGATGAACTGATCGAGGTCGCCGTCGAGCACGCCCTGCGTATTGCCGACCTCGACGTTGGTCCGCAGGTCCTTGATTCGCGACTGGTCGAGAACGTAGGAGCGGATCTGGTGGCCCCAGCCGATATCGGACTTGGCGTCTTCGAGTTTCTGCTGCTCGGCCTGGCGATTGCGCATTTCAGCCTCGTAGATGCGCGACTTGAGCATGGCCATTGCTTCGGCCCGGTTGCGGTGCTGCGAGCGATCGTTCTGGCACTGGACAACGATATTCGTCGGCAGGTGGGTGATGCGTACCGCCGAATCGGTCTTGTTGATGTGCTGGCCGCCGGCGCCGGACGCCCGGTAGGTATCGATGCGCAGGTCGGACGGGTTGATGTCGACCTCGAAGGAATCGTCGATTTCCGGGTAGGCGGTTACCGAGCAAAAGCTGGTGTGGCGGCGGGCGTTCGAGTCGAAAGGCGACTTGCGCACCAGACGGTGAATGCCGGTCTCCGAGCGCAGCATGCCGTAGGCGTACTCCCCGTTGAGCTTGATGCTGGCCGTCTTGATGCCGGCAATGTCGCCTTCTGACTCCTCGAGCACTTCCACCGCGTAGCCTTTGCGTTCGCCGTAGCGCACATACATACGCAGCAGCATGGCCGCCCAGTCCTGCGCTTCGGTACCGCCGGCGCCGGCCTGGATGTCGACAAAACAATTGAGCGGGTCGGCGGGGTTGTTGAACATGCGCCGGAACTCAAGGCCGGCGACATCCTTCTCGATGCCGTCGATGTCGGCCGTAATCGCCAGCAGCGTTTCGTCATCATCTTCTTCGCGGGCCATGGCGAACAGTTCGCCGGCGTCGCGCAGGACCTTACCGACCGTATCCAGCGTCAGCACGATATTTTCGAGCGAGCGCTTCTCGCGGCCCAGTTCCTGCGCGCGCTCGGCGTCGTCCCAGACTTTCGGATCTTCGAGTTCTAGAGAGACGGCCTTGAGTTCATCGGCTTTCTGATCGTAGTCAAAGATACCTCCGCAGTTCGGCGGCCCGCTGACCGAGGTCGTCGAGTCGGTTTTCGATGAGGTTGAGCTGTTCGGCTTCCATGTTTTCTCTGATCGCTTGAAGAATGAACCGCCCATTATATACGTCCGCCGCCAGCTGCCGGGCGGCAGCTTCGGCGCGTGGGCGCGCGACAGCTTCGCCGCTGTTCACGAGTGGTGGTGCGTCAGGGCACGCTCGCCCTGCTTGGCCACTTCGCTTGCGCAGGGCAAAGCAAGCCCCGTCTTGTGCCTGGACGAATATGGTTTGAGTTCTGATATTAGTGGGATTTCTTGTTATCCTAAGGCGCGGGCCGAAGTCGGGACGTCTCGCTGTGGTCGGCTCCACCACGCTCTTGACGATGCACTACGAACTGCGTGCTCTGACATTCAGAGTGGTCAAGAAAAAGAAACTGATCTCGGGAGGAAAGCATGTTGATCTGGCTGATTGTTCTTTCTTGCGTGCTTGGCGTCGTCGCCTGGTCTCGACGCGCGCGCGCGCGACCGACGTCGACAAGGGAAAAGTCAGTGCCCTATTCCCAGCTGCCCTTCCGTGGCGTCGTGATAAGACAGGGGAGCCATACCTGTGCCGCGGTACGGAAACTTGCAGGGACACGATTTCTCGCCAAAGAGGCGCCGCGTTTGCCGTTAAATGACTGTAACGTGGTAGCTTGTCAATGCCGCTTCGCCCACTTCGACGACCGCCGTGAAGACGATCGCCGACGGACACACGCCTTGCAGCGCGGCTTCGTGGACGCCGTGGGAAAAAGCGAACGTCGCGCCGACACTGACCGCAGAAGCGCCGTGGAGTGCGCCTGAGCTGTAGCTATTGCTGCCTCGGCGGTCGCGGTCGCGTCGCGAGACCACGGGCAGACTGGGCCAGCGCGCCGCCGCGCCTGCTCGTCCGCGGCTGGTTCACGCCGAGGGGTTCTCGATATGCTCGATCATCAACTGCGGCGTCTGCACGCCGTTGTAGTCGTTGATGGCCAGCCGGTAGGCGGCGCGGATGGTGTTTCCCGGGGTGTGGGAAAAGTTGAACTGGATGGCGTCCAGCCTTTGTGCGCCTTTGCGCAGGCGCAGCTTGAGATGCTTGTCCTTGAGGATGCGCTGGCTTTCGACGACGAAATCGTCCTCGAACAGCGGTGGCGGGAAACCCTGGCCCCAGACTTCGGCTTCGAGCAGGCGGGCAGTGGCGATCGAGTAGTAGCCTGATTCGAGGCCGCCGTCGGTTTCCAGGGTGCGCGTGCGGTCGGCCGGGGCCAGCAACTCCTCGGCGACCTGCGCGAAGAGTTCGCGAAAACGCGGCAAATCGCACTCCTTGATGGTCACGCCGGCGGCCATGGCGTGGCCGCCGAAGCGTAGCAGCAGGCCGGGTGCGCGTTTGCCGACCAGGTCGAGCGCGTCGCGCAGATGCAGACCGGGGACCGAGCGGCCAGAGCCCTTGATTTCGCCACCGTCCCCCTCGCCGCGGGCGAAGGCGAAAACCGGTCGGTGCAGCCTTTCCTTGATGCGCGCGGCGACGATGCCGACGACTCCCTGGTGCCAGTCGGCGTCAAAAAGCGAAACGCCGACTGCTGCCGAGTGCGGGTCCGCAGGCATGGTGGCCGCGGCATCGGCGCCGGCTTTTTCGATCAGCAGCAGCGCCTGCTCCTGCATGCCGGCCTCGATTTCGCGGCGCTCGCGATTGAGGGCATCGAGTTGCTGGGCGATATTCATCGCCCGTCCCGGGTCGTCGGTGATCAGGCATTCGATGCCCAGCGACATGTCGGCAAGGCGACCGGCGGCGTTCAGGCGCGGGCCGATGATGAAACCGAGGTCGCTGCTCGAGGCCTGTGTCGGGGTGCGTCCGGCGGCACGAAAAATGGCCGCGATGCCGGGCGTCAGCCGACCCTGGCGGATGCGCTGCAGGCCCTGACTGACCAGCACGCGGTTGTTGTGGTCGAGCTTGACGACGTCGGCGACGGTGCCCAGCGCGACCAGGTCGAGCAGGGTCGCCAGCTTCGGTTCGCGGCGGCCGCTGGCTGCCGCGAACCAGTCGCGCTGGCGCAACTCGGCGCGCAGCGCCAGCATCACGTAGAACATTACGCCGACGCCGGCCAGTGCCTTGCTCGGGAAGTCGCAGCCGGGCTGGTTGGGGTTGACGATGCATGCGGCGGCGGGCAGTTCGTCACCTGGCAGGTGGTGATCGGTGATCAGCGTGGCAATGCCCAGTTCGCGGGCGCGGGCGACGCCGTCGACGCTGGCGATGCCGTTGTCGACGGTGACGATCAGGTCGGGACTGCTTTGCGCCGCCAGGTCGACAATGTCCGGCGACAGGCCGTAGCCGTAGGTGAAGCGGTTGGGGACCAGGTAATCGACGCGGGCGCCGAAGGCGCGCAGCGCGCGGATGCCGACCGCGCAGGCGGTCGCGCCGTCACAGTCGTAGTCGGCGACGATGAGAATTTTCGCTTGCCGGGCGATGGCGTCGGCGAGCAGGACCGCGGCCTGGGCCGCGTGCGTCAGGCGCGTGGGTGGCAGCAGCGACGGGAAGTCGTAGTCGAGTTCGCTGCGCATGACGATGCCGCGCGCCGCGTAGATGCGCGCCAACAGGGGGTGCAGGCCCTGTTGTTCGAGTTGCCACTGGACGCGCGGCGAGACGCGACGGCTGTGCAGGGTGGTCATCACTTGCCCCGGGCGAGCGCTTGCGCGGTTGCCGCCAGCGGCTGCGGACGACGCCACAGTTGCCATTGCTCGCCGCGGCCGCTTTCCCAGGCCAGCGCCGCGTAGGCGGTCGCGGCTTCAAGGCGCAGGCGTTTGAGCCTGCCGCTGGCGAGTGCTTTCTGCACGGGCGCAAACCAGTGTTTGTCGAGCCTGGCCAGTTCTTTGCCGTAGGCGTCGGCGTCTTCGTACTGCACGGGGCGTTGCAGCGTGTCGAGAATCACCAGTTGTCGGCTGCCGGCCGGTGCTTGCGCGAGCAGCGCGCCGAGGTCGGCGGGCAGTGGCTGCATCGGGATGCCGTAAGCGCGGCCCAGGCCGCAGGCCAGTACGTCTGCGCCCCAGATACCGGCGAAATTGCCGGCACCGGCGCTGCTGTTCGCTGCGGCTTGCGCGCCAGCGCCCCACAACCACAGGCTGTTGATCGTCGAGCGGCCGGCCTCCTCGCGTTTTTCGTTGGCCGGCTGCCCGTAGAGAACCATTTGCACTTCGTTGAGCAGTTGCCGCAGGTGGCGCGCCTCCGGGGTTTCCGGCAACTGCCGGCCAAGCTTGCGACCGGCGACGACCGACAGCGGCGGGACGTCGAAATGGCCCAGATCGGTTTCGCCAGCGAGCTGCAGATACCAGCGATCGGCCGTGGCGACATGGAAAGTGCCGACATCTGCGAACTGGCGATTGAGTTCGGCGATGAGTTCCCGCGCCTCGTCGAGGCTGATGTCGAGACTGCTACCGTCGGCAAGAATGAGTTTTTCCTGGTGCAGGCGCAGATGTACCGGGTCGGCACAAAGCCAGCACGGGTCGGCGCCGGCGGCGGGCGGTGCCTGACTCTCGCCGAGGATCCGGAAAGCCGCCCAGGGAACGCTGCCGCTGAGGCCGAAGGCGTCGCCGAGCGTTGCTTCGAAGGACTGTGGCGCCCGTCGCTGCAGGCGACTGCGCGCGATCAGCGTGTTCAGTCCGGGGCAGGCGAGGGCGTCGAAAGTTTCGCGGTCGTCGGGTTCGGGCCAGACGAGTTCGGGGACGACAAGAGTGAGCTGCATGCGGGTGGGCCGGAGGAGGCGAGACAGTGGAGGAAGCGCTGGGCGAGAAGGCGGGCGAGACAACGGACGGATGGCGTGAGCGCGGCCAGCGTAGCCCGAGGAGTGTGGAATGCTTGAATGCTTGAACGGGCAGCCGCTAGCCGAAAAAGTGTAGCATAGCGGCTTTGCCGTTTCGGCGCTTCGCAGCACCAACCTGAGATGAGTTCCCGCCGCTGATGGCCCTTCCTTACGAGCTGCTGATCGGCCTGCGCTACACGCGCGCCAAAAAGCACAATCACTTCATTTCCTTCATCTCGCTGATTTCCATGCTTGGCATCGCCCTCGGGGTCGCCGCGCTGATTGTCGTGCTGTCGGTGATGAACGGCTTTCAGACCGAGCTCCGCTCGCGCATTCTGGCCGTCGTCTCGCACGTCCAGATCACCGGCGGCAGCGGCGAAATGGCCGGCTGGCAAGCGGTCGCCGAGCAGGCAGCCGGACAGCCACACGTGCTCGCCAGCGCGCCCTTCGTGCAGGCACAGGCGATGCTTACCTCCGGGCAGGCAGTGCGCGGCGCCCTGGTGCGCGGCATTCTGCCCGACCAGGAAGACCGGGTCGCCGATTTTCGCCCGCACATGAAGAGCGGCAAGCTCGACGATCTGACTCCCGACAGCTTCAACATCGTCCTCGGCAGCGAACTGGCGCGCGCGCTCGACGTCCGCGTTGGCGACCGGGTGACGCTGATCGCACCGCAGGGCGTGGTGACGCCGGCCGGGGTGATCCCGCGGCTGAAGACTTTCAACGTCGTCGGCCTGTTCGAAGTTGGTATGTACGAGTACGACAGTGGCCTGGCGCTGATTGACCTCGCCGACGCACAGCGTCTGTATCGCATGGACGATCGTGTTTCCGGCGTGCGCCTGAAGCTCGACGATCTGTTCAAGGCGCCGCAGGTGTCGCGCGCCCTGGCCGGTTCCCTGCCGATCAACGCCTTCATCAGCGACTGGACGCGCAGCCACGCCAATTTCTTTCGCGCCGTACAAATCGAGAAAAACATGATGTTCATCATTCTCTCGCTGATCGTCGCCGTCGCGGCGTTCAACATCGTGTCGACGCTGGTCATGGCGGTGACCGACAAACAGGCCGACATTGCCATTCTGCGCACCCTCGGTGCCAGCCCGATGAGCATCATGATGGTGTTCATCGTGCAGGGCGCGCTGATCGGCTTCATTGGCCTCGGCCTTGGTGTCGCCGGCGGCGTTGCCCTGGCCCTCAACGTTGATGTCGTGGTGCCCTTCATCGAGCGCCTGCTCGGCACACAGTTTCTCGCCAAGGAGGTTTATTACATCTCGAACCTGCCCTCTGAACTACAGTGGAGCGATGTGACGACGATCGTCGGCGTTGCTTTCGTGCTCGCACTGGTGGCGACGATCTATCCGAGCTGGCGTGCGAGCCGGGTCAATCCAGCGGAAGCCCTGCGTTATGAGTGAGCCGGTTCTGGCCTGTCAAGGGCTGAGCAAGATCTATCGCCAGGGCGATAGCGAAGTCGAGGTGCTGCTCGGCGTCGATCTTGAGATCCAGGTCGGCGAACGCGTGGCCATCGTCGGCGCCTCCGGTTCGGGCAAGAGCACCCTGCTGCATCTCCTCGGTGGCCTGGACGCGCCGAGCGCTGGCAGCGTGCAGTTGATGGGTAAGGATCTGAACAGCATCAGCGACGCGCAACGAGGGACGCTGCGCAATCACCACCTTGGTTTCGTCTATCAGTTTCATCACCTGCTGGCCGAATTTACTGCCCTCGAGAACGTCGCCATGCCGCTGATCATTCGCCGCCTGCCGAGGGCGGAAGCAGAAGCGCGGGCCGCAGCGATACTCCGCGAAGTCGGTCTCGGCCACCGCTTGCAGCACACGCCCTCGGAACTGTCCGGGGGTGAGCGGCAGCGGGCGGCGATCGCCCGCGCGCTGGTTACCGAGCCGGCGTGCGTGCTCGCTGACGAGCCGACCGGCAACCTCGATCGGCAAACCGCCGCCGGCGTCTTCGAGCTGATGCTGGCGCTCAACCGCTCGCGGCAAACCAGTTTCGTCGTCGTCACCCATGACCCGGCACTTGCCGGCCGTGCCGAACGCATCCTGACCCTGAACGACGGCCGCTTGCAGCCCTCTGACGGCTGAGATTCTGCCTGGCGCGCCAATCGCCTAAAGTTTCGGCGCCTGCTGCCGTTAAGGGTCTTGCGGCACCTTTTGGAGACGGATCATCATGCAGACCCTGTTCGCCCCGGCCATTGCCCTGCTCAACCGCCTTGGTTATACGAAGAAGTTCACGGTGATGGGGATGCTGGCGTTGATCGCGATCGGTCTCCTCGGGGCGAATCTCTACCGTTCCGAGCAGCGGGTAATCGACCGTTCGCAGCAGGAGTTGGCCGGTCTTGAAACGATCAAGCCGATCGCCATTCTGGTGCAGCATCTGCAGGTCCATCGCGGGCTTTCGTCAGGGGTTCTCAATGGCGACGAGAGGATGGAATACCGGCGCGCAGGCAGGGAAACGGAAGTCAAGGAAGCGCTGCAGGCCGTCACTGCGAGCTTGCCGCCACAATCGGCCGCGTCTGCTTCATGGCAGAAGCTCGTCGCCGCGTGGGGGACCATCCAGCAAGGAGGCCTCAAGCTGGGGGTACGCGAGAATTTTCTGCGCCACACCGCGCTGATCGATGAACTTGCCCGCTTCCAGCGCGCCATCGCCGATCAGAATTCCCTGACCAACGATCCTGACATCGACTCCAGCTATCTCATTGATACACTGGTTGACGAGTTGCCGCTGGCGCTGGAGAACATGGGCCAGCTGCGCGCCATGGGCACCGGCGCCTTGGCCCGGAAAGAACCGCTGGCGATGGCGCAGCGGGTCGAACTGGCCGCAGCACTGGGCAGGCTCAATTCAGCCGTGGATGGTCTGCGGCGAAATATCGCCAAGACCTCGCACTACAATCCCGGCTTGCAGTCGGCGCTCGACGCTGCGGCTAAGGACATGGGCGCGGCGGCGGAAGAGTTCGGCACCATGGTGAACGACGACATCCTCAGCGAGCGCTACGAGATGCTGCCGGCGGTCTATTTTGCGGTGACGACGCGGGTGATCGAGAAGGGTTACAAGGAGATGTTCGACAGCCTTTTCCCGACCCTCGAACAAGTGCTGCAGCAGCGCCTACAGCGAGCACAGCGGGAATTGGGCATCAGTATTGCCGTTACCGCGCTCATTCTGCTGATCTACGCTTACGTGTCGATCGCTTTCTATTTGGCGACGATTGGCAGTATCAAGCGCCTGGCAGCGAATGCGCGAATGATTGCCACCGGCGATCTCAGCGTCAGGGTGGATCTCGGTACTCGTGACGAGCTGAGGCTGGTTGGCGACAGCCTGAACGAAATGACCGAGGGTTTTCGTGTCCTGATCCAAAAGGTCCAGCGCAGTGCCGGCGAGGTGCTCGGGGCCACCCAGAACCTTGCTGCCTCGGCGGGGAATATTACCAGCAGCAGCACACAGCAGAGCGATGCCGCTTCGGCAATGGCGGCGGCGGTGGAAGAAATGACGGTGGGCATCGAAAACCTCTCCGCCAGTGCCCAGGACGCCAATCAGCTGGCCAGCCGCGCTGGCGAGCTGGCGACCGACGGCAGTCGCGTCGTCGGTGACGTAGTGCACGAGATCGAGCGCATTGCGGAGATCGTGAACCACGCGGCGTCGGTCATCGCCGACTTGGGTGGGCGCTCGGAGAAGATCTCGGCGATCGTCAATGTGATCAAGGAAATTGCCGATCAGACCAACCTGCTGGCGCTCAACGCGGCGATCGAAGCGGCGCGCGCTGGCGAGTCGGGGCGCGGTTTCGCGGTCGTCGCCGACGAGGTGCGCAAGCTGGCCGAGCGGACGACGCGCTCGACGAAGGAGATCTCGAGCATGATTGACGCCATTCAGAACGGCTCTCGTGATGCCGTGAGCAGCATGCAGCTGGGCGTTAGCCGTGTCAGCGCGGGCGTCGCGCTGGCCACGCAGGCCGGCGACGCGATCGGCGAAATTGGCGGCAATGCCAGCAAGGTGGTGGACAGCGTGGCGCATATCTCGAGCGCACTGCGCGAACAGAGCGTCGCCAGCGCCGAGATTGCCCGCAACGTCGAGCGTGTTGCCCAGATGGCCGGGGAGAACTGCGCGGCGGTGGCTGGCAATGCCGGTACAGCGGCACAGCTGGAAAGCCTTTCGCAAGGCCTCGACGCCGAAGTTCGCCGCTTCAAACTCGCCTGACTCCCCTTGAAGTGCGCGCGTGACGGCAGTTTTCCGTTCTAATGGCGCATGCGCGCCAACATTCTCGCCTTCGCCATGGGGGTCGGGCTTCTCCAGACCCGGGGAAGTTTGCCGCCTTTCGCGCTGGTCGTGGCGATGTTTTTCGGCGCTTCCGCCTGGCTGATCTGGGCGGGTGCTCGTCGGCAGCTGGCACCGCTTGCCTGGCGGAGCATTTCGGTTCTGGCCTGCGCCGTGCTGGGTCTGGCGTGGGCAGCACTGCTCGCCGAGCAGCGCCTGCAGGAGCGCTTGCCGGCCGAGTGGGAAGGTCGTGACCTGCAGATCGTCGGGGTGGTCGCCGGCTTGGCACAGGACTTCGAGAACGGCGAGCGCTTCGCTTTTGTCGTCGAGTCGGTGGAGTCGGTGGAGTCGGTTGCCTCGCCGCAGGCACGGGTGCCGCCGCGAATCATGCTCTCCTGGTACCACGGCCAGCGCGCCGACGAGCGCTACGAAGCGCTGACCGCAGTGCCCGCCGCAGTGCCCAGCACTCGTCCGGGCGAGCGCTGGCGGTTCACCGTGCGCCTGAAAAAGCCGCACGGCAATGCCAATCCGCACGGTTTCGACTACGAGGCCTGGCTCTTCGAGCGCGGCCTGCGGGCGACAGGCTATGTGCGCCCGAAAGGCGTGGCGCAGCGCCTCGATGACTTCGTTGTCGGGCCGGGCTATGCGATCGAGCGCCTGCGCGAGCGGATTCGCCGCTCTTTCCGCGCGGCCTTGCCGGAGGCGCCCTACGTGGGGATTCTTGCCGCGCTGGCGATCGGCGATCAGCAGGCGATTTCGACAGAGCAGTGGCACGTCTTCCGGCAGACCGGCGTCACCCATTTGATGTCGATATCCGGGCTGCACGTGACCATGGTCGCCGCGCTCTTTGCGGCACTGGTCGGCTGGCTCTGGCGGCGCAGCGAAGGCTTGATGTTGTGGCTGCCGGCAGCGAAGGCAGCGATCGCCGCCGGCTGGCTGGCCGCTTTCGGCTACGCCCTGCTCGCCGGTTTTGCCGTACCGACGCAGCGCACGCTCTACATGTTGAGCGTGGTGGCGCTGGCGCTATGGTCGGGGCGTAACCTCGGCGCCAGCCGCAGCCTCCTGCTGGCCTTGTTGCTGGTACTGGTGCTTGATCCCTGGGCGGTTCTCGCGCCGGGTTTCTGGCTTTCGTTCGCGGCGGTGGGGGTGCTCTTTTTTGTCGGTACGGCGCGGCTCGGAGCGCGGCCTGGCTGGCGTGCGACACTGGCTCGCTGGGGGACGACGCAATGGGCGGTGACGGTCGGTACGCTGCCCTTGTTGTTGCTCCTCTTTCAGCAATTTTCGCTGCTCTCGCCGCTGGCCAATGCCCTGGCCATCCCGGTGGTCAGCTTCCTGATCACTCCGCTCGCCCTGATCTATGCCCTCGTCCCCTGGCCGCCGCTACTGCAGCTCGACCACTGGCTGTTGTCGCTGCTGATGATCGTTCTGGAATGGCTGGCGCGCTGGCCGCTCTGGCAACAGCCGGCACCGCCGCTGCTGGCCACGCTGCTGGCCCTGATCGGGGTGCTGTGCCTGCTGCTGCCGCGCGGCTTTCCGGCACGCTGGCTCGGTTTCTGCCTGCTGCTGCCGGCGGTGTTCTGGCCGGCAGCACGACCCGCGCCCGGCGACGCCTGGGTCGATGTGCTCGATGTCGGCCAGGGGCTGGCGGTTGTCGTGCGCACCGCCGAGCACACCCTGCTCTACGATACCGGGCCGCTGTACAGCGCCGAGTCCGACGCCGGGCAGCGCATCGTCCTCCCCTACCTGCGAGCGATCGGCGTCGACCGGCTCGATGCGCTGATCGTCACGCATCGCGACAAGGATCATTCGGGCGGCCTGGTCGCCATCCGGGAAGCCTTGCCGGTCGGCCGCCTGCTCAGCTCGCTGCCGGAACTGGACGGTGAGCGCTGTGCGGCCGGCCAGAGCTGGGAGTGGGATGGCGTTCGCTTCACGATGCTGCACCCTGACGCCGCCGCTTACCAACTCCAGAGCGCCAAAACCAACAACATGAGCTGCGTGCTGCGCCTGGAAAATGCCTCCGGGAGCATGTTGCTCAGCGCGGACATCGAGGCTCGCGACGAGCAGGAACTGCTTGATCGTGCGCCCGAGCTCTTGCGCAGCGAAGTCCTGCTGGTGCCGCATCACGGCAGCGGCACCTCGTCGACGCCGGCGTTCATTGCCGCCGTTGGCGCCCGTGACGTGATCATTCCCGTTGGCTACCGCAACCGCTACCAGCATCCACGGCCGGATGTCCTTGCGCGCTATGCCGGAAGTCGCGTGTGGCGCAGCGATGCCGACGGCGCGGTGCGCATCGAGCTTGCCGGCGGCGTGGCGCTTGCCGCGTATCGCAGCGAACATCGGCGTTACTGGTATGGACAGTGAGCAGAATGGGCAGCGCACAGCCAGCTGACCCACGGCTGCTTGTCGCCGACCTGCTTGCCAAGCCAGAGCACTGACCCCGGTAGGGTCTTGGCGGCTACAATGTGGCATGTCTGCGAGATCACCATTGCCCGGAGCGTGCGCGTCTGTTCGCTCACCCCGTAGCGCCGCCCGATGAAGCTGCTGGGGCTCTTGCTGCTCACCGTCACGGCGCTGCACGCCGACCCCCTGCTTCCCCTCAACGTCGACAATCCGCTGGCCGAGCCGCGTTTCGAGTCGGTGGGGGTCGGCATCATTCCGCGCGCTGTCGTGCCGACGATGGTCCAGGACCGGGCCGGGTTCTTGTGGGTGGCGACCGGCGACGGTCTGGTGCGCTTTGACGGTTATCGCTTTCGTGCGCAGGAGCGTGAGAGTGCGGACCCGGCGGCGCGCAACCTGGGCTGGATCCGCGCCCTGCTCGCCGGCAGCGATGGTCGTCTGTGGGTAGGTACCGAATGGGATGGCCTGGCGGTCTATGACCCGGCGACCGAGCGTGTCACTTCCTGGCGCGGCGACAGCAAGCAGAACGCCGGCGTGCTGCCGACCATCCGCGCCCTGGCCGAGGATCGCGACGGCAGTATCTGGGCGGGTAGCGAGGGCGGCGGCCTGGATCATTTCGAGCCGAGCAGCGGCCGTATCGTCAACTACCGACATTCGCCGCAGCCGGGAAGCCTGCCCGATGATCGCGTGCAGGCACTGCTGATCGACGACCAGGGCTCGCTATGGGTGGGTACCTGGGCCGGCTTGAGCCGCCGCAAGGCGGCTAGTGATCGCTTCGAGGCGGTCTTCTCAAGCGACGGGGACGGCCATGCGAGCCTCGCCGGGCGCATCGTGCAGGCCTTGTTCCAGGCATCGGACGGGCGTATATGGGTGGGCACGCAGCAGGGCGATGTGGCGATCGTCGACCCGGCGACGGACAAGGGCCTGTTCCTCGACTACGCGCAGGACATTGCCAACCAGGGCGCCGTTTCCAGTCTGGTCGAGGCTTCGGGCGGGCAAATGTGGGGTCGGTCGATCGACCGGCATCGATTTGCACACGGTCGCCGACGGCCGTCTTGTGCAGCGCTTGCGGCACGATGCGCGCCAGCGCTCGGGTCTGGCGGGCAACGAAGTGACGGCGCTGCTCCGCGATCAGGCCGGCCTGATCTGGGTGGGCGGTTTTGGTGTCGGTCTGCAGCGCCATGATCCGAATAACCAGAGCATCTGGTTGCGCGGCGCCGATGCGCAAGTCGGTAGCCCCTTTTTTCAGGCCGACGTGCGCAGCCTGCTGCAAGTCGATAATGGCGAAATCTGGGCGGCGACCAACAAGGGCGGCGTGGCGGTCATGGACAGCCTGCTGCGGGTGACCGGCGCGCTGTGGCCGCGGACGCCGAAACAGGCGCTGGCGGCCAGCCAGGCAGAAGGGCAGCCGTCGCCGCCGGTACGCGTCGAGGCCATGGCCCAGGCCGGCGATGGCAGCGTCTGGCTGGGGGCCGATTCAATGCTCTATCAGTTCGGCCAGGATCATCGGCAACTGCAAACGCTGCCGCATGCTGGCGGCCTGGTACGACGTTTGCTCGCCGCCAGAGATGGCTCACTTTGGGTGGCTACGCAGGATGGCGTCTTCCGCTGGCGGCCCGGTTCCGCCGAAGTCGTGCGCATCAGTCAGCCGCAGGGGCAAGCGTTGCGCGCCGATATCAATGCCCTTGCCGAGGCGTCTGATGGGAGCGTTTGGGTGGGTAGCGGCAAGGGGCTGTTTCGCGTTGCTGCTGGTGGCGACGAGCTGTTGCCGGTCGAAGCGCCCGCCGGCGCCGGCCTTGGCAACCCTAGTGTCATTGGACTTCTCTTCGACAGCCAGCAGACGCTGTGGGTGGACACGGCCGTGAGTGGCCTGCATCGGATGCGCAGTTGGGATGGCCGGCAGGCAGTTTTCGAGCGCGTCAGCGAACGCCATGGCATCGTCGGCCGGCCGTTTGGTGGCAATTTGCAGGAAGATGCGCGCGGACGCATCTGGACGCAGATGTACGTTTACGATCCCGCCAGCGACCGGCTCGACGAGTTGACTGCCGCCGACGGTGCCGATCTGGGCACCGGCTGGTTTCTATCACGGGCCAAGACGCTTGATGGGCGACTACTGTTTGGCGGCAGCAAGGGCATTCTGGTGGTCAGGCCCGAGCGCTTCGACGCCTCGGCCTACGCACCGCCGTTGTTGATCGCCGAGTTGACCATCAACGGCCAGCGCCAGTCGGCCGGAGGAATCCTCGACGGCATCGAACTGGCGCCCGAGCAGCGCAGCTTCAGCCTGGCCTTTACGGCGGTCGATTTCAGCGACTCGGGGCGTGTGCGCTATGCCTACCAACTGCAGGGTTTCGATCCTGACTGGATCGAAACTAGCGCCGATTCCCGGGTCGCCAGTTACAGCAATCTGTACCCTGGTGATTACCTTCTGCGCGTGCGCGCCAGTAATCGCAGCGGCGCCTGGAGTCCGCATGAACTGGCGATCAAGGTGCATGTGCTGCCCGCCTGGTGGCAAAGCTGGTGGTTTCGGCTGCTCGTGCTGGGCCTGCTGCTGGCCATGGTGAACGCGCTGGTGCGCTTGCGAACCCGTCATCTGCGCCTGCACGAGATGGAACTGACACAAATGGTGCACGCGCGCACGGCCGAACTGGAGGCCCTGGCGCTGGCGCTGCAGCGAAAGTCGGTCGCCCTGGAAGAATCGAGCCTGACCGACCCCTTGACCGGTTTGCGCAACCGCCGCTTCCTGACTCAGCACATCGAGGCCGATGCCGCCCTGGCGGTGCGCGAGTACGAGAGTCACTTCAAGTACGGAGCAAAGTTGCGGGAGGATGCCGGCTTGATATTCTTCCTGTTCGACATCGATTGCTTCAAGCACGTCAACGACCGCTATGGCCATGCCGCGGGCGACGCGGTGATCCGGGAAATGAGCGCGCGATTGGTGCGCGTATTTCGCGACACCGATTACCTGATTCGCTGGGGTGGTGAAGAGTTCCTCGTCGTGGCGCGAGCGACACCGCGCTCGCACGCGGCCGAACTTGCCGAGCGGGCGCGGGCGGCGGTGGCCGATCAGGCTTTCCAACTGGACGACGGCCGCTTCCTGTCGAAGACCTGCTCGATCGGCTTCTGCTGCTTTCCACTGTCAATCCAGCATGCCGCCACTCTGGACTGGGCTAGCGCCGTCAATATCGCCGATGCGGCGCTCTACGCCGTCAAGGGCGCGGGTCGCAATGGCTGGCTGGGAGCGCTCAGCGCCGGTGGTGAGTCGGCCGAAGCCTTGCTTGCCCGGTCGCGCAGGCCTCTGGCTGAGTGGACGCGCTCGGGTGGCTTGAAGCTCGTCTGCTCGCCGCATCACGACGGTCTGCGGGCAGCCGGTTTTCCGAACACGCTGTCCTCGACCGAGATCAACTCAGCTGCCGCCGTGGAGTGAGCCTGGGCTTGTCGGCGCGCTTGCGCAAGAGGGGACTAGTGGCTGCGATTGGATTGCATCTGGCGTCCGCCGCTTGCCGCCTGCAGGCGCCACTGCTGACGGTACTGCCCGGCGTTGGCCTCGATCCATGCCAGCGCCTGGGAGTCCCTCTCGTTTGCCGGGAAGTGCTCCACATACGCTTCGATCACGGCGTATTGCTGCTGGAGAAATTCCGCTTCCGAGAAATGCGGTTGCGAAAAATCGCGGACGAGATCGCGAAAGAACTGCAGTACGGCGTCATCTGAAATGTTCATGGGCTGCGCTCCTTGAGGAGAGTATTACTGGCCGCAATGATCTGGCTGATACCTCTGCAACGGCCATCCTGTGTCGTTCTTGAAGCGTTTCTTGGGTCCAGCGTTCGAGTTTCAGAGTCTATGAGGTGATAAGCGACTTTAACTGTAGTCGCTAAGCTTCTGTAAGCTCGGCTTATTGTTTTCCATGGCTGGGGGGTGTTGTCAAGCCTGATCCGACGCTGACAAGCGTTTGTCGCCACGCGTGGTACAAAACTGACACAGGTGCAGATTCGTGCAGGGTTGCTATGGTACTGACCGCGTTGGGTCCTTGGGCGCGGATTCCAGGCCTGTGCTAGAGTTTCGCCCTTCTCCCCGCAGCAAGCGCTGCAGGCGGCAGGCACGACGCAAGCTCGAGCGGCAGACTAGGCAGGGGAAATGAAACTTGCAGGGAGATTTACCAGATGAACATCCGCGCTGACTTCTCACCGTGGCTCATTGGGCCGACGCCGGGAATCGTTGAACGTGAGGTGTGCTGTGCCTCAGCCGCCGGCTTGCATCGCATGGCCTATACCGAGTGGGGTGAGCGCGACAATCCGAAGGTCCTGGTCTGCGCGCATGGCCTGACCCGCAATGGACGCGATTTCGACGCTCTGGCGCGGGCGATGGCTGCCGACTACCGCGTCATTTGCCCCGATGTTGTCGGGCGTGGGCGCAGCGATTGGTTACGCGACTCGGCGCACTACGTTTTTCCGCAGTACGTGGCCGACCTGATGGTTCTGCTCGCGCGCCTCGATGTCGACAGGGTCCATTGGCTGGGTACTTCGATGGGCGGGCTGCTCGGCATGTGGATTGCCAGCCAGGACGATTCGCCGATTTCCCGCCTGGTGCTCAACGATGTCGGCCCACTCATTCCCGTGGCCTCGCTACAACTGATTGGCGACTACGTCGGTCGGGCACCGAAGTTCGCGACCTACGAGGACGCCGAAAAGTATGTGCGCCTGGTCAGCGAGCCCTTTGGCCACCTGACTGACGCGCAGTGGCGCCATCTTACCGAGTACAGCCTGCAGCGGGCCGACGATGGCCGCCTCGAGATGCGCTACGACCCGGCAATCGGGGACCCGTTCCGGCGCCAGATCAGCGCTGGCGACGTCGACCTGTGGCCGCTCTACGATGCCATTCGCTGCCCGACACTGGTCGTTCGTGGCGCTGACTCGACTGTCCTGACGCACGCGACGCTGCAGGAAATGGCGAACCGCGGTCCGCGCCCGCAGACTGTCGAGATTCCCGGCGTCGGACACGCGCCGACCTTTCTCGACGCTCAGCAGATCGCTGCGGTGCGCGATTTCCTGCTGGTCGTCTGAGTCAGCTGAACCTGCCCTGCGTCGATCGCGCCGCTCGCGCGGAGAGGGCCTTGGGGTAGAACGCAGGCCCCGATCCCGGCAATCGCCATTCCAGCCGAGGCTTGCTCTTGTGGCCGATCGCCGATCAGCCGCCGATCACGCCACATGCGACGCGAGCGCCGCCGCCGCCGAGTGGCGCCGGGTGGTCCGAGTGATTGTCGCCGCCGGCGTGCACCATCAGCGAGCGATTGCGCACGTCAGAGAGCTTCAGCCTTGGTGCCAGCACCGGGGTGCTGGCCGTTCCGTCGGCGGCAACGTAGAGCGCTGGCAGATCGCCGAGGTGCCCGTCGCCCCACGGTTCGCCGTGCCGCTTCGTTTCTTGTGGGTCGAAGTGCCCACCCGCCGCCAGCGCTGCGACTGCCACGCCCTCCTTGTCCGCGGGGGTGCAGGCCGGCTTTTCGTGTACGTGGAAGCCATGCAGACCAGGCGGCAAGCCCTTGAGCTCGGGATAAAACGCCAGGCCGTACGCTGTTTCGACGATGCGCACCGTTCCCACGGCAGAGCCGACACCCTGGCTGCTGGCCAGGTTCAGAGTGACGCTTGTCTCGGCTGCGAAAACGAGAGCCGGGCACAGCAGACAGGCTACAACGCTAAGGGGAGCTTTCATGGGTGACTCCTTGGGTGGAAGAGCGGTTCACTCGGCGGGCAGTGCTTGTGAGCAGCCTTGTCGAACGCTTTGCGCCAGCAGCGGCGCGAAGGGATGGCGACCGGTCACGGTGCGTGAGGCCGCCAGGACTGGTCGTGCGGCCATGATAACGACTTGCTGAAGCCGAGCGCAAGCCCGCGCGGGGGCAGGTGCTTTTTCGGCCGCGCTTCAGTCCCTCTTAAGATTGGCCTTGCACTATCGTGCGCCAAGCTTTCTTGTCGAGGTATTCCGGTGACACAAACTCAGCGCGCACTGCGGCGCTTCTACCTGCTCATCTTCGTTGTGCTGTGCCTGCTGCTGGTGCAGTTCTGGCCGTACATCGAGGCTCCCGAGCCGACTGTTCTCCTCTTCGCTGCGCTCTCGTCGCTTACCTACGCGGCGATCTTTCTGTCGCCGGTGATGCTGACTGGCTGGTCGCTGGAAATGCTCGTTCGCCCCCGCGGCGAAGCCATTCCACGCTGGAAGCTGGCGCTGGTCTATGGGGTTGTCTGCTTGCTCGGCCTGATTGTCGTGTTGCTGGTGTTTATCGATCTACAACTCTTCAAGCTTTACGAGTACCACATCAACGCTTTCGTGTGGAATCTGGTGACCACGCCAGGGGGGCTTGCTGCGCTGGGAGCGAGCCAGGAAACGATCTCTACTGTCGTCGTCCTGGTCGCTGTCGCAGCACTTGTGCTCGCCGTTCTCCTGCTGTTGCTGCATCGCGTGGCGGCCAAATCGCCTGCCGAACCGGGACGTCCGGTGCCGCGCATGGCAGCAAGCCTGGCCGTGCTTCTATTCCTGACCTTGCTGGTGACCGAAGGGGTCTATGCCTTCAGCGCTTACACCGGCAAGGAGTCGTATTTGCAGGCAGCTTCAGTGCTGCCGTTACATCTGAATACCAGTGCCACCAGCTTGTTGCGCCGACTCGGCGTGGCGCCGGCGGAAAAATCAAATATCCTGAAACTGGCCGAGGGCAAGATCATCTATCCCTTGCAGCCGATCACCGCGACGGCCCGCGACAAGTACCCGAACATCATCTGGTTGACCGCTGAGTCGTTTCGTTGGGATCTTTTCAGCGCGGAGATTACGCCGAATCTCTGGGCGTTCGCCAAGACGTCGCTGAGCTTCAAACGTCACTACAGTGGCGGCAACCGTACGCGCATGGGTATGTTCTCGATGTTCTACGGCTTGCACGCACCCTATTGGTACGCTTTCCAGAAGCAGCGGGTGCGGCCGGTGCTGATCGACCTGCTGATCGATAAGGGCTACCTGTTCTCATTGCGTACCAGCCAGAGTTTTACCTATCCGGAGCTGGACGATACCGTTTTTGCCGACATGCCCGCGGGGACCCTGATGCAGGCTTTGAACGAGGGTGAGCCGTGGCGGCGTGACGAGCAGAATATCGATAACCTCCTCGCCGAACTGGCGGGCGCCGACGGCACCAGGCGGCGTTTCATGTTCATGTTTTTCGAGGCCACGCACGCCCCGTACACCTTCCCCGAGTCGGCGGTCATTCGCCCAGACTACCTGCACGAGGTGAACTACGCCAAGCTGGATTTGCTGACCAACGTCGATGCCATCCACCAGCGCTATATCAACGCCGCCCACTTCGTCGATGCGCAGGTCGGGCGCATCCTGGACGCCCTGCAGGCCAGCAAGCAGTTGGATAACACCGTGGTGCTGTTCACCGGCGACCACGGCGAGGAGTTCATGGAGAACGGCCATTGGGGGCATGGGCACGGCAACTATTTTCCCGAAGAGCAGATCCGGGTGCCGCTGCTGCTGCACCTTCCCGGTTACCCGGCGCAGTCCTTTGAACATCCCACCTCGCACCTGCAAATCCCGAAGACGCTGATGGAGTACCTGGGTGTCTCGACCCCGGCGCAAGCGTATACTCTGGCCGGCGACCTGTTCCAGAGCGAGGACTTCCTGGTCCTTGGCAACTACAACTTCATGGGCATCAAGAACGGTGACAGCAAGCTCGTCTTCCCTTTCACCGGCAGCGAGTTCTTCCGCTACGATGTCTATGATGGGCAGGACAAGAGGCTACCCAGAGATCAGCGCCAGCCGGTAATCGACGCCAGTAGCGCCGCACTCAAGCGAGTTATTGCGGAGGACCGTCGCTTTGTGCAGTAAAGGCCGGTATTTCGAGGGGCTGGTAGCGACGACGCAGCTGTTTCAAGGAGCAAGATGAAAATTGCAGTGATGGGCGCCGGTGCGGTTGGCTGTTACTACGGCGGCATGCTGGCCCGTGCGGGACATGCGGTGCTCTTGATTGGCAGGGCGCCGCATGTGGCTGCGGTGTCGCGCGACGGGCTGTTCATGGATACGCAGTCCTTTCAGGCGCAGGTGCCGATGCAGGCCAGTACCGACGCGAGTGCCGTACGCGGTGCGCGGCTGGTGCTCTGTTGCGTGAAGTCGCCCGATACCGCAAGCGCCGCCGCAGAAATGGCCCCACATCTGGACGCCGATGCTTTCGTGCTGAGTCTGCAGAATGGCGTCGACAACGCCGAGCGGCTGCAAGCCGCGCTGCGCCGGGAAGTCGCTCCGGCCGTCGTTTACGTGGCCACCGAAATGGCCGGCCCTGGCTGCGTCAAACATCATGGGCGAGGAGAGCTGGTCATCGGACCGTCGTCATTCAGCAAGAACCTGCTGAAGCTGTTCGCCGACGCTGCCGTGCCGGTCACCATTTCCGACAACGTGGCGGGTGCGCTATGGGCCAAGCTGATTCTCAACTGCGCCTACAATGCCCTGTCCGCGATCACGCAGATCCCCTATGGCCGCCTGGTACAGGGTGACGGTGTCGAGGGCGTGCTGCGCGACGTGTTGAGCGAGTGTCTCGCCGTGGCGCAGGCGGAAGGGATCAGCGTCGCCGGCGACACCTGGCACGCCGTCCAGCAGATCGCGCGCACCATGCCCGGCCAGCTCTCGTCAACGGCCCAGGACCTGGCGCGCAAAAAGCCCAGCGAGATCGACCATCTCAACGGCTACGTGCTGCGCAAAGGCGAGGCACTGGGCATCGCGACGCCGGTCAATCGCGCCCTGTACGCCATTGTCAAACTGCTTGAAGCACGATAGAGGCGCCCGTACTGTGAAAGTCGCGCAAGCGACTCACGAACCTCCATTCTCCCCTTGCCGGAGAAGGGCCGGGAGAAGAGGGGTGTCAGTAACGCGCATCCTTCGGTTTGCCGCCCTTGAGCCAATCGTTTTCCTTGCCGGCAAGGTCTGGGCGCGGTTGCGTGGTGAAGAAGGCGGCAACGTCGTAGGCTTCCTGGTCGGAGAGCGTGCCACCCTGAGCGAGCGGCATGTTGGCTTTCACAAACGCAGCCGCCGTGTTCAGTCGCGCCATGCCGGCGCCGATATTGAACGCCTTCGACCCCCACAGTGGGGGGAACATATAGCTGCCATCGGGCTTGTTGAGGCCGGCGCCGTCAGCAGCGTGGCAGGAGGCGCACTTCTGCGCATAGATGCTCTTGCCTCTGGCCTTGTCCGGCGTAGCAGGCGCAAGGATTTCCTTGAAGCCGCGCCCGGCGCTATCCATCCCGGTAGGGACGCCTTGCGAAAGCCACCACACATACGACAGCACGCCGATCATTTCGGGGCTTTCCTCGGGCAAAGCCTTGCCGTTCATCGAACGCTCGAAGCAATCGTTGATCCGCGTCTGCAGGGCGTTCACGCTGGCGCTGCGCGAGCGGTACTCGGGAAACACGCCCCACAGGCCGACAAAGGGTGCAGCCCCCGCAACCGTGCCGCCATTGAGGTGGCAAGAAGAGCAGTTCAGCCCGTTGCCGACGTAAGCCTTGGCATGGTTCTGGGTGTCGGTCACCACCTTCTGCCCAAGCTTGATCGCCTCGCCCAGCGGGCCGGCAGGGATGGTTGATTCGGCCGGGACGCTGAATGGCCAGGCCTGCGGCGCATCGGCAGCCTCTGCTCGCTGCAGTGGCGCAAAGGCCAGGAAAATCGCTACGGCGGTTAGTGCGAAAAGTCTGTTCATTCCTTGTTTCTCCTCTCGTTGAAGGGCAATCCGTGCGACTTTTCCAGCCGACTTTTCCAGCCATTCAACCTGGCTGTTGCTGTGGCGAAACTCGCAGGCAGCTACTGGTCAAGAGCTTCATGATAGGCGCTGTTGCGGCAGGTGATGAGCGTTGGGCAGGAAGAAATCGGCCGTCTCGAATACCTGACGAGGAAAGCGATGCCCCTTCCAGACCAGATTGCGTTTCAGCACCAGGTCGAAGAGCAGGGGGTTGTGTTTCTGGATCTCCGCGACGACGTCGGCCGTCTGTGGATCGAGTAGCCCAAGTCGCTCCAGTTGATGCAAGGAGAACAAGGGCAGGATACCGGTCAGGGGATAATCGGAGCCGTTGAGCAGACGGTGGTGCAGATCTTCGGCGAGCAGCAGCGTCTGTAGCGCCTCGGGCGCGCGGTTGATCTGGGTGACCGCGGACAGATCGCCAAACAGCAGTTTCTCGTACGCGGGCTCACGCATCATGCCCAGGAAAGCCTGGAAGTTGGTCAGGCCTCGGGAGGGTTTGCCGCTCTCGCCACCCTTCGCGGTTTCCCCCAGTGATGCGCAATGGGCGACGATCACGCGCACGCCCTGTTCCAGCGGGCGCCGCAGTCGCAGTGGATCGCCATAGTCCTGATGTCCGCCGCCCTCTGCCGCCAACTCATCACCGCCGTGTGTCAGCAAGGGCAGGTTCAGCCGCTGCAGGGCCTGGTAAAAGCGGTCGCAGCGCGGCGACGCGGGATCCATTCCCATCGCCGGTGGCAGCCATTTCACCGCCCGCGCACCGTGTGCGGCGGCCCAATCCAGGGCCTCGAGCGCGTCTTCACGATAGGGATGAACCGAGCAGATCCATTCCCAGTTGCTGCGCGCCGCCGCCACCGACTGGGTGTACTCATTGGCGACGAAAAAAGTACTCAATTCCGGGCGCCGCCGACCATCCACACCGTGGTTGTAATCGAAGGCGAGCAGCATCAGGCGCATCCCGCTTGCCGGGTCGATCAAGCTGGCCAGGCGTGCGAGGAAGGACGCGTCGCCGCCGACCGCCTCATCAACGCAGGCGGCGTTGGTGTACAGCCGTTTTTGCAGGAATTGGGAAGGGTGCCAGATGCTGTCGAGCGCTGGATTGACCCATACCTTTGCCGGATCCGAGTCGCCGGTGCCAACCAGATGCACATGGCAATCCCATAGCTTGGCCGGATCGAGACCGGCCAGGACATCCCTGACGACAGGGTGCTCGGCCAGTCGGTCGGGCAAGCGTGGCGCCAGGCAGGGATTGCGCAGGCCGCGCAATGGTAGCCAGTCGCGTCCCAACCACGCCGCACCGGCAGCGAAACTCAGGGCGCTAGCACCAAGAAACAGACGCCTGCTCATCCGGGATTCGATGATTTCCTGTCCATACTCACCGCGAGATCATAGCCGGCAGATTCCGGCAGTGTGTGCGGGCGGGGCTCGTAGCGGACCCAGGCGGACACGACGCTCGCGAACCTTGACCAGGTTGCGGCAAGCTTCCCGGGAACGATTTCGCCACGCCAGCCCGGGCGCTGGCAATGCTCACGGAGGGCAAACAGCGCTGCGCATTTACTGCAGGCGATTCGCCGGTAGCATGCGCGCTGCCGGGTCCTGGCGGTAGAAAGCTGCGAGCTGTTCGTAGAAGGCCGGAAATTGCGCGCGCAGGGCTGCCGGCATCTCGAAGAATGCCTCGCTCATGACGGCGAAGAACTCGCTCGGATTCTCTGCCGCGTAGGGATCGAAAACGGTGTCCTGTGCGCTGGCTTCCGCTTCGTCGACCTGCGCGCAGAAGTCTTCGTAACTGGCGAGCAGAATCTGCTGCCAAGCGGCTCGCGAGATTTCCGGTGGCAGGGCCGGGACACCGTTTGCTTCGCCACTGAGCATGTCCAGCTTGTGCGCGAACTCATGGATCACGACGTTGTAGCCGGCGCCGGCCATTTGCGCGTCGCGCCAGGAGATCAGCAGCGGCCCACCGGCCCAGGCTTCGCCCGAGGCCAGTTCCTGGTATTCATGGACAACGCCGAATTCGTCCTCGACGCTGCGCGGGATGACGAACTCGTCAGGGTACACGACGATGCCGACCCAGCCGCGGAAATAGTCGAGGCCAAGTTCGAGAATCGGCAGGCAGCCCTGAGCGGCAATCGAGACGCAGATCTCGTCGCTGAGTTGCAGGCCGCCGGCGACGGTGAACTCCTTCTCGGCGAGAAATTCCTGGGCCAAGGCGCGCAGCCGCTGCTGTTCGTCGGCGTCGAGCGCTCTGAGAAAAGGCAGCGCCGAAACGATTTCCTGCCACAGGGAATCGGGAATCTCGGCGGCCTGCGGTTGTTTTCGCAACCAGCCGATGAGCTTGCCGATCATGACGCTTTCGCCTTCCCGGGAGCTGCGGTGGTCAGGTAAATGCCGGTGAAGATGAGGGCAATGCCGAGGTAGTGGTAGGAGCGCGGAATCTCGGCGAGGAAGATGGCCGCCAGGAGAGTGCCGAAGACCGGCATCAGGTGGATGAACAGGCTGGCCTTGCTAGCGCCGACTTCACCGACGGCGCGGTTGTAGAAAACGTACCCGAGAAAGCCCGGGAAAACGCCGGTATAGGCGATAGCGGCCAGCGAGCTGGTCGAAATGTCGATCGTCTTGCCCTGGGAAATCTCCCAGGCATAGGCGGGGGCGAGGGCGATCAGGCCGACGACGATGAATGCGGCGAGGAGCAACATCGGGTCGACACCGACTGGCCGCCACTGTAGTCCGATGGTGTATAGCGCCCAGGTGAATACGGCCACCAGCATCCACAGGTCGCCGATGTTCAGACTGAGATTGGCCAGTGTCTGCACCTCGCCGCGACAGACGATGATCGTCACGCCGACGAACGAAAGCAGCACTCCGAGCCACTCGATGCCGCGCAGGTGCTTCTTGAGGAAGGCCCACGACAGGGCAATGGTGGCGATCGGGATGAACGAGTTGAGCAGTACGGCGTTGGTCGCCGCGGTGTAGTTCAAGGCCACGTAAGCCAGCGTGTTGTAGCTGCCGACGCCAAGCAGGCCAAGCACGACAACCGGCTTCCAGCCGCGCCGCAGCAGTGGCCACTGTGCGCGCAGATGCGGCAGGGCGAGCGGCAGGACCAGTGCCAGAGCAATCGCCCAGCGCCAGAACGCGAGTGACAGCGGCGGCACCTGGTCGCGGATGGCGCGGCCAAGAACCATGTTTCCGGACCAGAACAAGACGGTCAGCGTGAGTAGCAGGTAAGGGTTTTGCAGGCGGGCGAACATCGGCGGCAGGGGGCGACAAAGGCGCATTATGCCTGATGCGCGGGCGAGTCCATTATAATTGCCTTATGGTTTCAGTTACTCATTCGGTCGCCGCTCAGGGCGACTTCGAACATTCCCTGCAATCCCTGCTTGAGGGAGTGCCGGTCGCTGACGGTGAGCGAATTCGACGCGCGGTGGAGTTTGCCCGGTCGTCCTATGCCGTGCGCCAGTTGGGCAGTGGCGAAAGCGTCTGGGGGCACGCTCTGGGGATGGCTCTGATCGTTGCCGGCCTCAAGCTCGACGCCGATGCACGTTTGGCGGCGCTGCTCTTCGCGCTGCCGGCGCAGCAGGAGCATGGCCTGGCGCTGATCGAAAAAGAGTTCGGGCGCAGCGTTGCGCATCTGGTGGACGGTATTTCGCGTCTGAACCGCGTGCGACCGATCACTCGCGGTTTCGTCGCTCATTCGTCGGAAAGTGACGACAAGAAGCCGCAGGAAATGAAGGCGCAGGTCGAGGTGCTGCGCAAGATGCTGCTGGCGATGGTCGAAGATATTCGCGTCGTCTTGCTGCGCCTGGCCTCGCGCACGCAGACCCTGCGCTACTACGCCGTCGAGCCCGATCCGCTGCGTGCGGCGGTGGCGCGCGAGACGCTGGAACTGTATTCGCCCTTGGCCAATCGGCTCGGCCTCTGGGAGCTGAAGTGGGAGCTCGAGGATCTCTCCTTCCGTTTCATGCATCCGGCGATCTACAAGGATATTGCGCAACACCTGGACGAGAAGCGAACCGAGCGTGAGCAGTTCATCGTGGACGCGGTCGATCGCCTGAAGCGCGAGTTGGCTGACGCTGCTGTCGGCGATGCCGAGGTCTACGGCCGACCGAAGCACATCTTCAGCATCTGGAACAAGATGCGCAAGAAGGATGTCGCTTTCTCGGAGGTCTACGACGTGCGCGCGCTGCGCGTCATCGTCAAGGACGTCAAGGACTGCTACACGGCACTGGGCATCGTGCACCATATCTGGTCGCCGATCGCCAGTGAGTTCGACGACTACATTGCGCACCCGAAAGGCAACGACTATCGTTCGCTGCACACGGCCGTGCATTGCCCGGACGGACGCGCGCTCGAGGTGCAGATCCGGACTCCCGATATGCATAAGCATGCGGAGTTGGGAGTTGCCGCGCACTGGCGGTACAAGGAGGGCAGCCAGGCGACCCCGGAAGACCGCTACGACGAGAAGATCGCCTGGTTGCGGCAACTGCTCACCTGGCGGGACGAGTCCGTCGATTCGTCGGACTGGGTCAGGCACTACAAGAAAGCGGCCTTTGACGAGACGATCTACATCCTGACCCCACAGGGGCGCGTCGTCGACCTGCCGCGTGGTGCGACGCCGGTGGATTTTGCCTACCGCGTGCACACCGACATCGGCCATCGCTGCCGTGGCGCCAAGGTCGATGGCGCACTGGTGCCGCTGAATACGCAACTGGCCACCGGACAGCGCGTCGAAATCGTTCTTGCCAAGCACGGCGGCCCGTCACGCGACTGGCTCAACAGCGCGCTGGGCTACGTGTTCACCCATCGCTCGCGCGCCAAGGTCAGGCAGTGGTTTGCCAATTTGGCGCTCGAGGACATGCTCGCCGAGGGGCGGGTGGTGGTGACGCGCGAACTGCAGCGCATGGGGCAGTCGAGCGTCAGTCTCGACGAGCTTTCGGACCGGCTCGGCTTTGCCCGCCCTGACGACCTGTTCATTGCCGTTGCCCGGGCCAAGCTGAACATGCGCCAGTTGCAGCTGGCGGTGCGTGGCGGCGAGGCGCCGCTGGACGAAGACGATCCCGCCGAGTTGGCGGTGTCCAGGTTGCGGCCAAGCGATGACGCCGAGAAGGGGATTCTGATCGTCGGCATGGGGCGCTTGCTGACGCAGTTGGCGGGTTGCTGCAAGCCGGTGCCACCGGATCCGATTGTCGGCTTCGTCACCCGGGGCAAAGGCGTGTCGGTGCATCGCGCCGATTGCAGCAACTTTAGCAACATGCGCGCAATGAATCCCGAGCGGGTGATCGAAACCACCTGGGGTGGTGGCGAGGAGGAGGGCATTTTTGCCGTCGATATCGTCATCGACGCTCACGATCGCCAGGGGCTGTTGCGCGATGTCTCCGACGTGCTTGCCCGTGAAAAACTCAATGTCATCGCGGTCAATACGCAGTCCAGGCAGGGTAAGGCGCTGATGCGCTTCACCGCTGAAGTTGGCAGCATCCCACAGCTCAACCGCACGCTGAGCTTGCTGCACGGTGTCGAAGGCGTGGTGGCCGCAAGGCGCGCCTGAGTCGCACCGGCCTGGTGGGTTTCCCAGGCCGGCGCTTACGACGTCTCCAGCTGCTCGTCAGTCCTTCAGCAGTTCGATCAGTTCGGCTTGCGACGAATGTGGGCTGGTCCGTGAGCCGCGCCGCTGATGATAGCTGCCATCCGCTCCGAGTTCCCAGGCCAGGGTATTGTCGGTGAGGTAGATCTGCAGCCCCTCGGTGATTACCCGGCGCTTCAGCTTGCGGTCGAGGATCGGAAAGGCGAGTTCGATGCGGCGGAAGAAATTGCGGTCCATCCAGTCGGCGCTCGATAGATAGACTTTTTCTTCGCCGTCGGCGAAGAAATAGAACACCCGATGATGTTCGAGTTGCCGACCGATGATCGACCAGACGTTAATGTTCTCGGACAGGTCCTTGACGCCGGCACGCAAGCCGCAGACGCCGCGGACGATGAGGTCGATCTTGACGCCGGCCTGCGAGGCTTCGTAGAGCGCAGCGATGGTCTCCGGTTCGAGCAGCGAATTCATCTTGGCGATGATTCGTGAACGCTTGCCGGTGCGTGCTGCCTCGGCTTCGGCACGGATCCCGGCGACGACATTCGGTTGCAGCGAGAAAGGCGCTTGCCAGAGGTGCTTCAGGGTCTGCGCGCGGCCGAGGCCGGTAAGCTGCTTGAACACCTCGTTGGCATCGGCACCGATATCTTCGTTGCAGGTGAGCAGACCAAAATCGGAGTACAGGCGGGCCGTCTTGGGGTGGTAGTTGCCGGTACCGAGGTGCACGTAGCGGCGCAGGAGGCTGCCGCCGGCCTTGCTTTCCTCGCGGCGGACGATCATCAGCATCTTGGCGTGCGTCTTGTAGCCAACAACGCCGTAAATGACGTGCGCGCCGACTTCTTCAAGCTTGGTCGCCCAGCCGATGTTCGCTTCCTCGTCAAAGCGCGCCATCAGCTCGACGACCACCGTGACTTCCTTGCCGTTCTGTGCCGCGCGCAACAGCGACTGCATCAGCACCGAGTCAGTGCCGGTACGGTAAACGGTCATCTTGATGGCCACCACCTGCGGGTCGGCGGCTGACTGATCGAGTAATTCGATGACCGGATTGAAGCTCTGGTAGGGATGGTGCAGCAGGATGTCGCCGCCGCGGATGGCGTCGAACACGTTGGCATTCTTCTGCAGAACTTTCGGTGTGCCGGGTTTGAAGGGTTGGAACTTGAGGTTGTCGCGCAGTACCCAGTCGGGAACCTGCATCAGGCGGACCAGATTGACCGGCCCGGCGACGCGGAAGAGGTCGCGCTCGGTGAGGTCGAAGTGGCCGAGCAGGAACTCGGCCATTGCTTCCGAGCAGTTGTTGGCGACCTCGAGGCGAACCGCATTACCAAAGTGTCGCTGCGGCAATTCGCCCTGGATCTTGGCGCGCAGATTCTTGACCGCTTCTTCGTCGACGAACAGGTTGCTGTTGCGCGTGACGCGGAACTGGTAGCAGCCAAGGACTTTCATGCCGGCGAACAGCTCGTGGACGAACTCATGCAGGATCGACGACAGGAAGATGAAGCAGTATTCGCTGTCACCAAGTTCGCGTGGCAGCCGGATGACGCGTGGCAGAACACGTGGCGCCTGCACGATGGCCGCGTTCGAGCTGCGCCCGAAAGCATCACGACCTTCGAGTTCGACGGCAAAGTTGAGGCTCTTGTTGAGCACGCGCGGGAAGGGGTGCGAGGGGTCGAGGCCGATCGGGGTGATCACCGGCATCACTTCGCGGAAGAAGAAGGCGCTGATCCATTCGCGCTGGGCGGGGCTCCAGTCGCCGCGCTTGAGGAAGCGAATGCCTTCACTCGCCAGCTGCGGCAGGATCTCTTCATTAAACAGTGCGTACTGTTCCTTGACCAGGGCGTGCGTTTCGTCGCTGACCAGAGAGTAGACTTCGCGTGCCGTCTTGCCGTCGGTGGTGAGCGCTACCGATCCCAGTTTGAGTTGCTCCTTGACGCCGGCAACCCGGATTTCGAAGAACTCGTCGAGGTTGCTGCTGACGATGCACAAGAAGCGCAAACGTTCCAGCAGTGGGGTTTTGTGGTTCTTGGCCTGCCACAACACGCGCCGATTGAAAGCAAGCAGCCCCATCTCGCGATTCTGAAAGTAGTCCGACGGGAAGCCGTCAGTGGCCTTGGAGGGAGGGGTTTCGGTGGGTGTGGCGGCGGTGTTCATGGGTTCCTTCCGTAAAAATTGATGGATCAGGCAGGCGTGCTGACGACAGCAAACATATTACAACCATCACCCTGCCGCTGCTCGGTAAAAGCCCTATTTTGTCCTTACAAAGCTACTGTGCGATCGGCTGTCGCGCGCTGCTCGGGCGGCCGGCGGTGGTAACATGGGCGTTCTGAAAATTGCCTTTGCCGTGCGGCGAGAAAAAGAACGGGCATGAGTTACGAGCTAATTGCCGGCGTCGATCTGGGTTCCAACAGCTTTCGTCTGCAACTTGGGCGTATCGTTGGCGATCGGATTCACCCGCTTGAACACCTGAAAGAGCGCGTTGGCCTTGCTTCCGGCCTGACCAGCGAGAGAATTCTCGACCATGCCTCGCAGCAACGCGCGCTCGCCGCCCTGCACCGCTTTGGTGAGCAGCTGCGGGGCTTTGCGCCGGAGCAGGTGCGCGCGGTGGCCACCGACGCGATGCGCGTGGCGCGCAATGCCGACCTCGTTCTGCAGCAAGCCGAGGCCGCGCTCGGTTTCCCGATCGAAATCATCGGCGGGCGCGAGGAAGCCCGCCTGATCTTCATCGGTGCCGCGAACGCGCTACCGCCTGCGACGCATCGGCGTCTGGTGGTCGATATCGGCGGTGGCTCGACCGAGTTGGTCATTGGCCAGGGAATCGAACCCCTGCTGATGGAGTCGCTATTCATCGGGGGGATCAACTTTCGCCAGCGCTTTTTCCCGGATGGCAAGGTGGACGGGAAGCGCTTCCGCGCTGCCGAAGTGGCGGCGGCTCGGCAAATCGAAGCGGTGGTTACCGACTACCAGCGCTGCGGTTGGCACGAGGCCGTCGGCTCGTCGGGTTCGGCGCAGGAACTTGCTGGCGTGCTCGAGCTGAACGGTCTTAACCCTGAGTGCGGCGCTGGCATCACTCGCCAGGGGCTGGCCCGTCTGCGGGCGATGATCATTGCCGCTGGCGCGGCGGAACGGCTGCCGCTGAAAGGCCTGCGCAGCGACCGCCTGCACATCTTCCCCGGTGCTCTGGCCATCATGTCGGCGGTGTTTTCCTCGCTCGAACTCGAACAAATGACCTATTCGGAGGGGGCTTTGCCACTCGGTGTCCTGCACGATCTGCGCGGCCGCTTCGAGCATCATGACACGCGCGACGTGACGGTCGTCCAGTTCATGCGCCGTTATCAGGTCGCCGAGGAGCAGGTCAGGCGTGTCGAGCGCACCGCCCTGGCCCTGCTCGGACAACTCATCCAGCTCGATTCTCCTGAGCACGAGCGGGAAGTTCACTTCCTGCGCTGGGCCGTCTCCCTGCACGAGATCGGCATTTCGGTGGCGCACGGCGGTTTCCACAAGCATGGTGCGTATCTGGTGACCAACGCCGACATGCCGGGTTTTTCGCAGCGCGATCAGTCGCGTCTGGCGCTGTTGCTTCTCGGTCAGCGCGGCAGGCTGCAGAAACTGGCCTCGCTGCCGGCCGGCGATGCGAACTGGCGGCTACTCTTCTGTTTTCGGCTGGCAGTCTTGCTGCATCGTTCGCGTGACGATCAGGCGCCCCCAGAACTGGCGATCCGTGAGTCGCCTGTGGGTTTCCAGCTCGATGTTTCGGCTGCCTGGCTGGACGGCAATCCGCTGGCTCGCGCCGCTTTGCGCGAAGAGTCGCTGCTCTGGGAGCGTATCGGCAGCCAGCTGCAGCTCAGAGCCCTGCCGTCTGGACGGATGTGGCAGTGAGGCCGGGGTGAGCGTCGCCGCGATCGAGCTGCAGCAGCAGCCAGGTGTACGGCAACTGCGCCTGTCCGGGGATTGGACGCTGGCGACCATGCCGCAGCCGATTGTCAGCTTTGAGCGGCGCCTGCGCGAGCTGGCAGCCGGCAATCCGGCGTGGGACCTGCAGTCGATTGCACGCCTGGACAGCGCCGGCGGGATTCTGCTGTGGCGCGCCTGGGGCCAACAGTGGCCGGCGTCGCTGGCCATTTCCAGCCGCCATCGGGCGGTGATTGCGCGTATCGAGATGATGCCGCTTGAGCGGCCGTCGGAGCGCTCGAGAGAACGTTTGTCGCTACTGCTCGTCATCGGTCGGCCGGCTCTCGCCGTGGCCAGTCACTTCACTGGCCTGGTGGCCTTGATCGGCCAACTGATCCTGGACCTGATTTACCTCTGCCGACATCCAGGGGACATACCCTGGCGAGAGTTTTCGGCAAACCTCTTCAAGAGCGGCGCGCAGGCCCTGCCGGTGACGGCCTTGATCGGTTTCCTGATCGGTGTCGTTCTTTCCTACCTTTCGGCCTTGCAGTTGGCGAACTTCGGTGCCGACGTCTTCATCGTCAACCTGCTCGGCATCAGTATCGTTCGCGAACTGGGCCCGGTGCTGGTCGCCGTTCTCGTCGCCGGTCGTTCGGGGTCGGCAATGACCGCCCAGATCGGCGTCATGCGCGTCACCGATGAGATTGATGCGCTGGCCACGATGGGCGTTTCGCAAAGCCAGCGCCTGGTCTTGCCCAAGGTCGCCGCGCTCGCCGTGGCGATGCCGCTGCTGGTGCTCTGGTGTTCAGCGGCGGGGATCATCGGCGGCATGGTTTCGGCCAATCTGCAGATGGACCTGTCGTATGGCTTTTTCATTGATACGCTGCCCAAGGTGGTGCCGGTCGCCAATCTGTGGATTGGCATGGGCAAGGGCGTTGTTTTCGGTTTTCTGATTGCCTTGATTGCCTGTCATTTTGGTCTCAGAGTCAAGCCAAATACCGAAAGTCTGTCCGCGCAGACGACCGCTTCGGTGGTGACGGCCATCACGGTGGCGATTCTGGTCGATGCCGTTGCTGCGATTCTGACCCGCAGAATCGGACTGCCGCTGTGAGCGCGGCCGCAGAGGTGGCCCGAACAAGGGTGCCGGCCATTGAAATTCGCGGCTTGTGTACGCGCTTCGATGAGGTGGTGATTCATCGCGACATCGATCTTGAGGTCGAAGCCGGGCAGATGCTGGGTCTGGTCGGCGGCTCGGGCAGCGGCAAGACGACTTTGTTACGCGCGATCGTCGGTCTGTTGCGGCCCAGCGCGGGGACGCTTAAACTCTTTGGCCAGACGCTGTTCGACGGCGATCACGAGCAGGGGCGAGCGCTTCGCCGTCGCTTCGGAATGCTCTTTCAGCAAGGCGCACTCTTTTCGGCGTTTTCGGTCTTTGACAATATCGCCTTTCCGCTGCGCGAACTGCGCACACTCGACGAAGCCATGATCCGTGATCTGGTCTTGCTCAAGTTGGCGATGGTCGAACTTGAGCCACGCCATGGCCGGCTGATGCCCGCGGAATTGTCTGGCGGGATGATCAAGCGCGTGGCACTGGCGCGTGCGCTGTCCCTGGAGCCCGAACTGCTGGTCCTCGACGAACCGACGGCCGGGCTCGACCCCGATCGTAGCGAGAACTTCATCAAGTTGCTCAAGCTGCTGCAGCGGGAACTCGGCTTCACCGTGGTCATGGTGACGCACGAGCTCGATACCCTGCTCGGCCTGGCGACGCGTCTGGCAGTTCTCGCGGATCAACAGATCGTTGCCTGCGGCACGCCGGCCGAAGTGCTGGCCGTCGATCATCCCTTCGTGCGCAACTTCTTTGCTCCGAAGCGCGCCGCGGCAGCGATTCGACACGAGGCGAGCTAGCCATGGAAAACCGTTCGCACGCGCTGCTAGCCGGATTGTTCACCCTGTTGCTGGGAGTTGCGGTAGTGCTCTCGGTGTGGTGGATCGGCGGCAAGCACGAGAGCAGCCGCGACTACACCGTTGTTACGCGGCAGAACGTTACGGGACTGAGCCTGCAAGGACAGGTCCGCTACCGCGGCATTCGCGTCGGCAAAGTGCAGACCATTGAGCTCGACCCGGATGATGTGCGCAACATCCTCGTTCGCATCAGCGTAAACGATTCGGTACCGGTGACCCGTGGGACGGTTGCCAAGATGGGCTATCAGGGAGTGACCGGCATTGCGCATGTCCTGCTCGAAGAAAGCGGCGCCGATCCGCAGCCACTGCCGGGTAATGCCGGGGAGGCCTCGCGAATTCTCATGCGGCCATCGCTGATCGAGGAACTGTCCGATGCCGGCGGTGCCACCTTGCGCGCGGCGGGCGAGTTTCTGGGCAATGCCAACAAGCTGCTCGGCAGCGACAACCAGCAACGTTTCGCGAGTATTCTCGGCAATCTCGAAGCGACCACCGCGAACGCCAACGAAGCCATCAGCCAGTTTCGTCAGCTGTTGGCGCAAACTCCCGAAAGCCTGCGCCTGCTCAACGCCACGCTGGCTCGCGCCGAGCAGGCGGCGGGCCATGCGACGCCCTTGCTGCTCGAAACACGTGAACTGGTCGTGCGTCTGCAGGCGGTCAGCGAGCGCGTCGATGGCTTGCTTGGCGACCCGTCGCCGAGCGGGGTCGCCGCACTCGCGCCACGCCTCAACGAACTCGGTAGCGAGTTGTCGGCCAACTCGCGACAATTGCAGCGGGTGTTGCAGATGCTCGAGGATGCGCCACAAAGTTTCGTTTTTGGCTCGCCAAAGCATTCTCCCGGACCCGGCGAAGCCGGTTTCGTAGCCCCACCAAAGCGTGAAGGATCTCCATGAAGAGACTGTCGATCTGCCTTGCAGCGTGCCTGTTGCTCGCCGCCTGCGCGGGCGGAGCACGCACCGCCACCCAAGCCGAGGTCTATGACTTCGGTTTGCCGGCCGCGCGTCTGGCCGAAGGCCCCGGCTGGTCGAAGCTGGCTCTCGAGATTCGCGCACCGTACTGGTTTGACTCGCTGAGTATCGAATATCGCCTGCTCTACGACGACCCTCTGAAGTTGCGTAGCTACGCAGCCAGCCGCTGGGCTGGCGCGCCCGGACTGCTGCTCGCGCAGCACCTGCGGCAGCAGCTGGGTGTGCTCAGCGGCAGCGGGCGCACGGCGGTTGGCTGCCTGCTGCGTCTGGAACTGCAGGAGTTCTCGCAGCTTTTCGATACGCCGCTGCTGAGTCGTGGCGTGCTGCAGGGAACGGCCAGCGTGCTCGACGCCAGGCGGCAGATCGTCGCCGAACGCTGGCTCAGCATCGAGCAGCCGGCAGCCAGTGCCGATGCCCCCGGTGGCGTGCGCGCCCTGGTTGCGGCCAGCAACGAACTCGGGCGGCAACTCGCTGGCTGGTTGCAGGAAATCGAGCGAGATGGCCAGCTGAAGCGCTGCCCGGCAACGATTGCTGGTTGAGGGGCGCCGCCCGTAGCCGCGCAGAACCGGTTTTTTTTTGGTAGTGATAGATCAAGGAGGCAAGAATGAGCACCGAGATGCCGATTCAGGACGACCCTTACGTTGTGCGCAGCGACAAGCAGGGCGTCGCCACGCTGACTCTGAACCGTCCGCAGCAGTTCAACTCGCTGTCACAGGCGATGATCGCCGCCCTGCAGGCGCAGATTGACGCCATCGCGCCTGATCCCGCCGTGCGCGTGCTGGTCATTGCCGGGGCCGGCAAGGCCTTCTGTGCCGGACACGACCTCAAGGAGATGCGTGCCAATCACAACAAGGCTTTCATGCAGGACCTGTTCAAGCGTTGCGGCCGGATGATGATGGCCCTGACCCAGATGCCGCAGCCGGTGATCGCGCGCGTGCATGGCATTGCCACCGCGGCTGGCTGTCAGCTGGTCTCGATGTGCGACCTCGCGGTTGCCGCCGACAGCGCGCGCTTTGCGACTTCGGGAATCAATGTTGGCCTGTTCTGCGCGACGCCGGGTGTCGGTCTGTCGCGCAACCTGGGTCGCAAGCAGGCGTTGGAGATGTTGCTCACCGGTGATTTCATCGATGCACGGGCCGCTCTACAGCAGGGGCTGGTTAATCGCGTGGTGGCTGGCGACGTGCTCGATGCCGAGATCGACAAGCTTGCCGGCTCGATCATCGCCAAATCGTCGGTGGCCATTGGCATGGGCAAGCAGATGTTTTACAAACAGCTCGAAATGGGTCTCGAAGGCGCTTACCAGTACGCTTCCGAAGTGATGGCCTGCAACATGATGACCGAAGACGCGGGCGAGGGAATCGATGCCTTTATCGGCAAACGCAAGGCGGAGTGGACGGGCCGCTAGTGTAGTTTTGCGTCACAGGGCCCTGGCGCTGGCCAGAGCACCTGCCGCCGCGAAAAGGGCTTGCTGGCCGGAGGCCCCTGGCGACTCAGACGACTGCCAGTTGATCGGGGCCGCTGGCTCGGGCAGCGTGCAGTGCCTCGATGGCCCGCTTCAGGACGTCCTCGAACGAGTGGTCCGTGGCACCGGCCTGGCTGGCACCGACACTGACCGTAAAGTGGACGGTGCCGTTCTCGGTCGGGATCGAGATGTCGGCAACCGCCGTGCGGATGCGCTCGGCCACCGCGATCGCTGCGCTGATATCGGTGTCGAGCAGGAGCATGGCAAACTCACCGGCACCGAGTCGCCCGATCATATCCGCGCCGCGTAGACAGGTGGTGGCCACCTCGGCAAACGAGATCAGCGCCTGGTCACCGGTGGCGTGGCCATAACCATCGTTGATGCGCTTGAAGAAATCGATATCGACCAAGAGGATCGAGAGCGGTCTCTGCGCAGGGTCTGCTTGCTGCAATTGCGCGTGGAACGCCGCGACGAAGTGCTGCCGGCTACTGACGCCGGTCAGCCGATCGGTGGTCGCCAGATGTTGCAGCGCGGCGTCTTGATTGGCCAGCGCGCGCAGCAGTTGCAAGGATCGAAAAGCCACCACGGCCAGCGGCACGGTGACGCTGATGGCCAGCATGAGGACCCACAGGGTTTGTTTGTGCCACGGCGCAAGCGCCTCATCGTAGGGCACTGAGACGGTCACCAGCAAGGGGAAATCGGGGACCGACGAGTAGCTGGCGAACTGTCGCCGCTGCTTGTCGCCGCCCTCCTCGAACACCACCGCCTGTCCTTGCGGCAAGAGCTGCGCGCCGGGAAGCGTGACGCCGGTGATCGCTTGGCCGAGCAGTCGCGGGTCGTCGGGCGCTCGCGCCAGAATTGTGCCGTCAGAGCGGAGGAGGGTGATTACCCCGCCCGGCTTGCGGCGCTGCTTCTCGTAAACGGTCGTCAGCTTGCCGAGGTCAATCACCGCGACCAGGATTGGGAAAGCCTGCGTGGGCAGACGGCTGGCGATGGGTAGTTCGGAATTTCCTGCCGGCGTTCTGCGTGTCGGGGCGCCGATGAACAGGCCGCCTGCCGGCGTGTTTCTGAAGTAGTCGCTGTCGGCGACGTTTGCCAATGGCTCGGAGGAGTCGGAAAGTGGGTCTATCGCCGTGCCGTCGGCAGCCAGCAGACGGATCTCGATGGTGGCGGCAGTGCGGTCGCGAAAGTCCGCGAGCAAGCGCCGAAAACCGGGGGCGCTGGCTGGGTCGAGGTCGGGGTTGGCCGCCAGCCAATTGGCACACACGGCAAGAATGACCTCGGCCAGACGAAACTGCCGGCGCGTCTGGTCTTCGACGGCGTGGGTCATGCGCTGCAGGGATTCGCGAGTCGCAGCGACGCGTTCATCGCGAGCCGAGTCGATCCAGAAGCTCACGGCAGCCCACAAGGCCGCGACGAACAGCAGCGAGAAGACGATGACCGTTCGCGGGCTCGCCCATTCCTCAAGATGTTTGCTGGTGGCCTTGACCATGCTGTCTGCCCCTGTCACACATGGAGAGTCATTCTAGCAGCGTAGTCGCGCTGACGGACAAGCGAGCTGGCGCAGTGGCTGTGCTAACGGTCATGACATGTCGAGATACCCCGGATCATGAAAGTCATGACCGTTTCCCCCTCACTTGCAGTGCGCATTCCGGCTTACACGCCGGAATCGTTCGCCGGGCAGGGAGCATGCTCCCCGAATTCCCCGTCTCACCCCCGGCCCTTCTCCCGCGAGGGGAGAAGGGCGTTTCGTGAGTCGCTGGCGCGACTTTCACATTAACGCCGCCAGCGGCGCTCGTCGTCGACGTCCCACTCGGCACGGTCGCTGCCCACCTGGGCGTCCTCGGCCTCAACATCGATGACACCGGCGAAGAACTCGATCGCCGTGTCGGCAACCTGCGCGGTGTCGTAGTAAGCGTAGGCGCCAGCGCCAAGCGCGCCAAATACCGGTATCCAGCGCGAAATCCCCTTGCCGATCAGCCTTTGCGCGATGTGCATGCCGATCTTCAGCACCACCGCCTGGACCTGCGGGCGGGAGGCGCGTTGAACGACAAAACGCTGGCCGATCTGGGCGACCAGATCGCGAACCGCTTGCGCGTCGGTATGCCTGAAAAGGCAGTAGATCATCTCCTCGCGGCCCAACTCGGCAGTTTTTCCATAACAACCGGCGATGTCGGCGACCAGCTGGGTCTGCAGTTGCCACAGCGAGCGCAGTTCCGGAAGCAGGGTCAGCCAGCCGAGCGGGCCGGGCGGCAGGCTGAGTCCGCTGGAGGTCACAGCCGCGCGTCGTGCTGCGGTGGCGGCAATCGCGCGCGCGCGAAGTTCCGGTTTGCGTGCTTCAAGTTCCGTACTGACCGGTGTCTGGCCGACGAAGTCGAGAATCGCCTCGGCGATTCGGGGCCCTGCCTTGAGCTGCGCGTTGCGTTTCGAGAAGCGTCTATCTTGCATGGTCAGAGTGCCATTTAATGTGAAAGTCGCGCAGGCGACTCACGAACCTCCCTTCTCCCCTCGCGGGAGAAGGGCCGGGGGTGAGACGGGGAATTCGGGGAGCATGCTCCCTGCCCGGCGAACGATTCCGGCGTGTAAGCCGGAATGCGCACTGCAAGTGAGGGGGAAACGGTCATGACTTTCATGATCCGGGGTCTCCCGACGTGTCATGACCGTTACCGTGAAAGTCGCGTGCGCGACTCACGGACAGAAAAGTGCCCGTCTGCCGTTTTACGGAAGAAAGCGCCATTTTGCTTCATGCGCTGGTCCGACGCCAGACGCTCGCCAGCCAGGGTTGCTGCGCGCACGGCAGGCCGGGCGGACGATAATAGTGTTCGATCTCCACATAGCCTGCCGCCGCCATGTGTTCGCGCCAGGCGGCGAGGTCGTGGTAGCTGGCGTAGCGGCCACTGCTCCAGCCTTCCTCGTTGTTGCCACGCGGGTTTGAGCAGAACAAGACGCCGGCGGGCTTGAGGGTGGCGCGCAATTGCCGCAGGACGCGTAGCAGTTCCTGGCGTGGGATGTGGAACAGCGAGGCATTGGCGTAGACCCCGTCAAAGTGTGCTTCAGGCAGATCGAGCTTGAGGAAGTCCTGCTGCCAGACTGTACAGCCGCTGTCCTGGCGTGCCATGTCTACGAAGTTCTGCGAGCCGTCGAGTCCGATCGCCCGATGGCCTAGCTGGGTAAGCGCTTTGAGGTCGCGGCCCGGCCCACAGCCGAAGTCGAGAACCGTGAAGGGTGCCTGGCCGTGGATATGGCGCAACAGTGCGGCGATGTTTTGCGTCACGTCGTGCTCGCGAGTGCCGGCACGGAAGTCCTCGGCGCGCTGGTCGTAATGGGCCAGGGTCTGCGTCGTGATAAGCTCGAGATCGTCAGGGCGTAATGGCATGGCTGGTTGGGGCGGCTGGGTTTTCGGCAGCGGGCAAGATGGCGGAACGGAGGTGGTGTGTTCACTGATGGTAAACCATAGGCCCGCCATTCGGCTCGACAAGCTGCGTTTGCGGGCCGACCAGGTCACATTGGCGCGGCCGGCCGCCGGAAACAGGAAAAGAAATACTCCTGTGCTAATCTACGTGACGGCGCGCGGCCATGCCGGGCTCGTTGCAGCAGGAGCGATGACGGGCTGGCGCCAGGGGAGACGACATAATATGACCCGGGGAAGGCATGCCTTTCCCGCCACGAGGGTTCGCCATGGCCACTGAAACCGAAATGAAGCTATCGCTGTCGGCGCGCGCGGCCAGCCAGTTGCGCCGCCATGTCTTGCTGTCGGGCGTGCCGTCGCAGCGGCAACTGCTGATCAATACCTACTACGATACGCCCGATTGCCGCCTGCGCAGCGAGCGGCTGATCGTGCGCTATCGTCAGCAAGGGGGCGACTGGCTGTTGGGCGTCAAGACTGCTGCTCAACTCAGCGGTGGGCTGGCCGAGCGCCAGGAGTGGGAGTGCCCTGGTCGGCCCGGCGAGTTCGACTTTTCGCATGTCGACCAAAGCGCTGTTCGCGATCTTCTCGAGTCCTTGCGAGATCAGTTGCAGCCGGCGTTTGTCACCCGCTTCCAGCGCCACGCCTGGCTGCTGGAACCGCGCGCGGGCGTGCGCATCGAACTGGCGCTCGACTGCGGGACGATTGAGGCCAGCGGTCGTCGCCAGCCAATCCGTGAGGTCGAGCTTGAGCTGCTGTCCGGCGCCGTTGGCGATCTCTTCGACCTGGCCGTTGCGCTGCAGGCCAGCCTGCCTTTGCATCCGGAAGCTCGCAGCAAGTCCGATCGCGCCTATCGCCTGATGCTCGACACGCCGATGACCGCGGCCAAAGCGCTGCCGGTTGCGATCGACGCCAGCTTGGCGAGCATCAGCGCATTTCGTCGCATTGCCCTGTCCTGCGTCAACCAGTTGCAGAGCAATGAGCAAGGAATTCTCGCGACCGATGCTCCCGAGTTTGCGCACCAGGCGCGCGTCGCAATTCGCCGCCTGCGGTCGGCCATACGTGTCTGGCAGCGCCACCTCCCGGCGCCATTCGTGGCCCGTTTTGATCCCCTCTGGCAAGAGCTCGCCAGGCGTCTGGGGGGAGTGCGCAACTGGGACGTCTTCCTGGCCGATACCGCGCCGCTATTGAGTGCGGCCTTTGCCGACCGGGCAGAAGATCAGGCGAAAGTCGAGTCCTTGTTCCGCTACGCCCGGCGGCGCTGCACAAGCAATCGCCGGGCCGCGCGAGCCGCCTTCAAGTCGGCTACCTATTCGCGTCTGTTGCTCGACTTCTCGGCAGCTCTTCAGGCCTTGCCCGAAGCCAAGCGCGGTTCGCTGGGAGACTTTGTTCCCGCCTGGCTCGACAAGTGTACCCAGCGCGTCAACCAGCGCGCCGCAGAGGCACAGCAGGGCGGCGACGAGGCTCGTCACCGTCTGCGCCTGGCGTTCAAGCAATTGCGCTACGCGCTCGAATTCTTTTCGCCAATCTTCGCCGGGCCCGTGTTGCAGAACTTCCATCAGTCGCTTACCGCCCTGCAGGAACAGCTCGGGCACCAGAACGACCTGGCGGTCGCCATGCAACTGGTTGTTGAAGCGCTGCCGGGGCGTAGAGCCGAGGGCGTCCATGGCTGGCTGGCGGTGCAAAGCGAGGCACTGCTACCAGAGCTGGAAATGCTGTTGGAGGCTTTTCGACGTCAAGATGCGCCGTGGTCAGCGCCGTCGTCGTGAACGGGTGGGTTTGCGGCGCGTTTGTTTCCGGCTTGGCAGTTGTTACAGGTTTACAGCAAGCGGTACTGAGGTCGTTTCAGCTTTCCTTTGCCGTGCGGTCCTTTTGCCCCTCGACGTAACCGGTAAGTTGCGACTCGAGTTCGTTGAAACCTGAAGGCGCTTGCTGGCTCAAACGCGACAGCCTTCGCATCAGGCGCTGCTGCGCAAAAGTTTCCGCCGGGTCGGGCTTGCCCAGTAGATACTCCGAGCCGCGTTTGGTCATTACGACCATCGAATTGGACTCGAATCGGTGGCCAGTGAGTGGCGATGTCCTGATGTGCGAGGACGAGGGAAAGCGCGGATTAGTGCCATACACGCGCCCTTCGATGCACACCAGTCTCTCGCCCTCACGGGTGATCAGTTCCAGCGTTTTCCAGTTATTGAGGATATTCATAGTGCCCCCACCCCCGTTCTCGATGCGAAGTAGCCAAGCGACTCACCATTCTAGCCGACAAATCAGTGCTGCGCTGCCTTTCGGAAGTGGGCCGGATGCCGTGATTCGGTTCGTCGATAGTCATCTTCGCGGATTTTGTCATGTGTTAATTCAGGGATTTGCAAGCCAAGAAAGCTTGTTAAGAGCCCTGCCCGTAGGTGGGAAGCTAGCTGCCGGCCGCTACTGTCCAAGGCGATCCGTCGCGAGACCCTGCTAGCGATCGCACCAAGCAGACGTATCTGAGTAGAAGCAAGAACCTTGCCACTTTTTCATCAATCAAGTGATTTCATTAAAGCAATGGCTTAGGGTTTTTGCATGTTAACGGCAAAAATGCCGTGTAAAATTTACCGACACTTTTGCCGCGTGCGAGTGCCATTTGCTGCTTCGATTGACGGCTTGCTGCCGATACTGCTTTCAAGCCTCCACCGCACTCTGCAACAGGCAGTTGCTTTCCTCGGCCGCGAGTGCTTCTATCCTGGCCAGCTGTTGCGTCAGTACGGCCAGTGTCGCCTCGGAGGCGTCACGACCTTTGCGCAGGCGGCCGAGGATGCGCGCGCGCAACACCGCTGGCCTTGCCTGTGGCGCGACGATAAAGAAAGCGACTGCCGCCTGCGCGGCCAGGGCTCGGAAGCTGTCGCGCCGGGCGCGTTCTAGAAAGGCGGCGTCGACGATCACCGACCAGTTGGCTGTCAGCAGCTCCTCGGCCAGTTCGTACAGGCGGCGGTAGGTCAGTTCGCTGGCGTTCCTGGCATAGAGGCCACCATCGACCGGCGAGCCACTGCGCGCGGCGGCGTCGAGGTCGAACAGGCGCTTGCGTTCGACGTCGGAGCGCAGGCGGAGCGTCGCCGCTGCGGGATCGTGCAGCAAGACTCGGCGTGCGGCGCGACTCTTGCCGCAAGCGGAGACTCCGTGGGTGATGATCAGTCGTGCCGGTGGCGGGTTGACCAGGCGTTCGGCGAGCGCCAGGTAATGGTTGGCGTGGCCGCCATCACTGCTCGTCTGCGTGGCCCGCAGCGCCGCCACTTTGGCGCGCACCAGTGCGCGATAGACAGCGTAGAAGCGCAGCACCTGCACGGCGTCGTAGTCGCCACTGCAGGACAGCCACTCGTTGAGCAGCCAGGCGGCCAGACCGGGCTGATCGTGGTCGAGGAGATCGATGAAGGTGAACGCGATCTCGCTGGCGACGTCAATCCAGCGCAGGTCTTCACTGAATTCGATGCAGTCGAAGAGGCGCACGCTGCCGTCAATCAAAACCAGGTTGCCCAGATGCAGGTCGCCGTGACACTCGCGCACCCGGCCGGCCGCTTTGCGGGCGGCGAAGCGGGGGGCCAGCCGCTCGAATTCGCGGTGCGTCCACGCGGCGAGCCGTGCCAGCCGTGCCTGTTCTTCGCGGCCTGGCAGCAGCGGTGCCAGCTCGGCGAAATTGGCGAGGGCCGGCGCCAGCACCTGCTCGGGTTCGCCGAAATGCGTGCCGGCCGGTGCCACTGCCGCCTGCTCGTGAAACTCGGCAATCGTGGCGGCCAGGGCGGACATCTGTTTCGCATGCAGTTTTTTGGCGTCCGCACAGGCGATCGAGTCGACCTGCTTCCGCGAAGCGGCGCATTTTGACGGCGAACTCGATGGCCTCGCCGCTGCCGCCGATCTGCGGGTCGGCCGCCGTGCCGGCAATGGCGACGACTTGCAGGTAGAGGTCTGGCGCGAAGCGACGGTTCAGGCGCAGCTCCGCCTCGCAGCAGGCTTGGCGCTTGGCGAGCGTGCTGTAGTCGAGGAAGGGCAGGAGCACCGGCTTCTTGATCTTGTAGGCGAAGGCTCCGGCCAGGAGCAGCCATGAGGCGTGCGTTTCGATGACTTCGACGCCGCTTGCCGGGTCCGGATAGCGGTCGGCTTCGAGCAGGGCGGCGATCAGCGGGGGGGGGCACTTGCGGCATTTTTCAGTCCTTGTGTGCGCGTCGCAGGGAGGCGCTGCGCAGTTCTTGCGGCGACCACCTCTGCGGCGCGCAGCCAATCGCCAGCAGCCCGTTCGTGGTCGGGTCACTGATCGGCGTGCTGCCGAGCAGGCAGTTTGCGGCGGCTGTGGAGGGCATGTGCGCGATTGGCGTCAGTGCGGCGGCGATCAGTGGCCGACTTCGGCCAACAGCGAGGCGATCATCGCTTCAGCCTGGCGCAGGTAGCTGCTGCCGAACAGGTGCAGGTGGTTGAGTACGTGGTAGAGCTGGTACAGCGTTCGCCGCTGTTGGTAGCCGTCGGGCACTGGCCAGGCCTCGCGGTAGGCGGCGTAGAAGCGCTCCGGAAAGCCGCCGAACAGTTCGCTCATTGCCAGGTCGCATTCACGGTCGCCGAAATGTACTGCCGGGTCGAACAGCGCCAGCATGCCCGTTTCGTCGATGGCTGCATTGCCGGACCACAGGTCACCATGCAGCAGGCTGGCGCTTGGCCGATGATCGGCGAAGAGGGTGGCAAGATTCTCCGCCAGCCGTTCACCGTCGGTGATCAGTCTGCTGCGGTAGCCAGCAGCTGCGGCGAGTGCAAGCTGTGGCTGCAGTCGCTGCGTGGCAAAGAATGCCGGCCAGCTAGTCCGTCCGGTGTTCAGTTGCGGTGTGCTGCCGATGAAGTTGTCGCGGTGCCAGCCGTACTGTGGGCCGCTGATGCGATGCAGTGCGGCGAGCGAGCGGCCCGCCGCCGCCACCTGCTCGCCTTCTCGCAGAGCGTGCAGGTGCAGGTGTTCAAGGACCAGGTAGGCCTGCCCGCCAGCGCTGCCGTGGCCGACGACGCGTGGCACGCGCAGCGCCGAACAGGCCGCCAGTGCCCGCAGGCCGTCTGCTTCGGCGACGAACATGTCGAGCAGGCTGGCGTCATTCAGCTTGACGAAGCAGCGCCGCTGGCCGCTCCCGACCAGCAGCGTGCGCGAGATCGAAGCACCGCCAATCGGTGTAGCGGCGTCGATCGCGGTGGGCTGTGCTTCGCTGTCGCCATCGATCAGCGCACGCAGCGCGTCGCCCAGCGCAGCATTCGTGGCCAAGCTCGATTTCATGTGCTTCCCGCCAGGGCCGAGGCTGGCGTCAGCTCACTTGTTGACCACGGCAGGCTGCGGGCGCGGTGCCAGATTGACACGATTGCGACCCTCGCCCTTGGCCGCGTAGAGCGCTTGATCGGCGCGTGCGATGAACTCTGCGGCCGACTCGCCAGCGACGTAATCGGCGATACCGATGGAAACGGTAATCTTGCCAATCAAGAGTTGCTTGCCGCCGCCGGTCTTGATACGGCTGGCAGCGACCAGCGCGCGCAAGGCCTCGGCCAGGCCGACGGCGCCGCCGCGCGGCGTTCGTGGCAGGATGACGGCAAACTCTTCGCCACCATAACGAGCAGCTGAGTCCTTGCCTTTCACGTTGGCCCTGAGCATTTCGCCGACGCCGGCCAGCACCTTGTCGCCGAACAGGTGACCGTGGGTATCGTTGAGCCGTTTGAAACGGTCCAGATCGATCATCAGCAGGCATGGTCCGGGGCCGGAAGGGATGTTTTGTTGCAGGCTGGCGGCCAGGGCCAGATCGAAGCCCCGGCGATTGGCCAGCCCGGTCAGGCCGTCGACCAGGGCTTCTTCGCGGGCACGCGCGACCTCGTGTCGCAGCTCCTGCGCTTCACGACTGCTGTTCTCCAGGCGCGCCTGCAGGTCCCCGATCGCCTTCTGCATGTCGCGTGTACCGCGCAGGATCTCGGCGAGACCGGGTGGCGGCGGCTGTGCCCCCTTGGCATTTGTCGGGTGCTGCAGCGTCTCGCCCCAACGTTCCAGCGAGTCGCTGTAATGTGAGGCCTGATCGCCGGCATGAGTTGCCGAGTCGGCGACCTGGTCGACCAGATGGCCGACGCTGTCGCCGATACTCAGCGCGGTTTTCGAGTCCAGGTCGGCGACGTGTTTGTAATACAGCGCGCAGGCGGTGGGGTCGTCGAGCTTGCCTTCCGTCGTGAGGCACGCGTCGAGCGCTATTTGCAGGTCGCGATTGATGCCCGACACATATTCGTACCAGATCGCGTAGCTGAACGGGTGCAGGCCGGCCTCCTGCTGGCCCATCCGTTTCACTGCCTGGCGCAGAAACACGGCGCTTTGCGCGAAAGTGTGCTCGTACCTCATTGTTGTTCTCTCTTGTCCGGTTGGTCTGCAAGCTGTCTTTGCAATTTGTCGTCTGCCCGGGTTGCTTGCGGCGGCAGTTCGATGCTGCCCTGTCGCAGCAGCTGCTCGACCTCGCCGGGTGGCCGCGGTCGGCTGAACAAATAACCCTGCATCTTCGGGCAGTTGGCCTGGCGCAGGAATTCAAGCTGCGCGTGGGTTTCGACCCCTTCCGCGATCACCTCCAGCCCGAGGCTGTGCGCCATGGCGATGATGGCGGTGGTGATGCCGGCATCATCGGCGTTGTCCGGCAGGCCGCGGACGAAGCTCTGGTCGATCTTCAACATGCCGATCGGAAAGCGCTTGACGTACGACAGCGATGAATAGCCGGTGCCGAAATCGTCGATCGAAAAATGCACGCCGAGTGCGCGCAGACGATGAAAGCCGTCGATTCGTCGGGCCTCCGGCTCCATCAGAATGCTCTCGGTCAGTTCCAGTTCGACCTGGCTGGGTTCAATCCCCGTCTCGGCGATGATTGTCGCAACCGAGCCCAGGAAGTCGTGCGTGCGCAACTGGCGGGCTGAAACGTTCACCGCCACTCGTGGCGTCGCCAGACCCATCGCCTGCCAGCTGCGCAACTGTTGGCAGGCGGTGCGCAGCACCCAATCGCCGAGGGCCACGATCAGACCACTGTCTTCGGCGACGGGAATGAACTGTGCCGGCGAGACCAGGCCGTGTTCCGGGTGCTGCCAGCGAATCAGCGCCTCGAGGCCGACGATGCTGCCGTCGTCGGCGCTGACCTGTGGCTGGTAGAAGAGGCGAAACTCGTCGCGCTGCAGGCCCTTGCGCAGGTCGTCCTCGAGCCGGATGCGAGTCATCGTCTCGGCAGTGAGCGACCTGTCGTAGAGCTGCCAGTTGTTGCGGCCCTGGTCCTTGGCGTGGTACATCGCGGTATCGGCGTGCTTGAGTAGCGTCGCAGCGTCATCACCGTCTTCCGGGAAGATGGCGATGCCGATGCTGGCGGTGACGGTGATATCCTGACTGCTGATCCTGAAAGGTCGGGTGAGGAGCGCCTGCAGGCGTTCGGCGACCATGCTGACCGTCTGAGTGTTCTCGAGGTTGGGCAGGACGACCGTAAACTCGTCGCCGCCCAGGCGGGCGAGGTGCAGACCGCCTTCTACCAGGGCCGGCCGGGTGACCACGTCACCGGCGCGCAGCTTTTCTTTCAGTCGTGCGGCGACGGCCTGCAGAAGATAGTCGCCGGCGCTATGCCCGAGGGTGTCGTTGACCCGCTTGAAACCGTCGAGATCGAGGAACAGCAGCGCCACCTGACGCCGTGCGCGGCTTGCCCGCAGCAGTTCCAGGTCGAGCTTTTCGAGAAAATTCTCGCGGTTGGGCATACCGGTCAGGGTGTCGAAGTATGCCAGGCGCCTTATTCTCTCGTCGCTGCGCTTCTGCAGGGTAATGTCACGTACGACCATGACCACTGCTTCCGGGCCACACGGTGCGATGCGGCCTTCGTAGTGATGGACGCCGTCGGGCATCGTCAGCTTGTACACCACGGACTGCAGGTCGCCGTGCTCGCTGGCGCGCTCGACGCCAAGCAGAATGACCGCGGCAACGTCGCTGGGCAAGACTTCCGACAGCTTGCGGCCGAGAAATTCGTTCGCCGGGACATAGGGCTCGGCGCCGAAACCTGCCTTGTAGTCGAGGTGGACTCCGTAGCGATCCATCAGGAAGATCATGTCAGGCATGGCGCGCACGATCGCTGCCTGCTTTTCCTCCAGTTTGCGCAACTGTCGCGCCTCCTGCGCCGAACGCAACACGTAGCGCGCCCGGTGGCCGAGAATCGGCCAGTTGATCGGCTTGGAGATAAAGTCGTTGGCACCCGACTCGTAGGCCTGGTTGATCGACTCGATATCATCCATGCCGGTGACCATGATCACCGGCAGCTCGCTCATGTCCCAGCGTTGGCGAATGTGTCTACAAACGGCAAAGCCATCGACTCCCGGCATGTCGACGTCGAGCAGGACCAGCGCAGGCGGTGGCCCTGCCAGCAGTTCGATCGCTTCTTCACCGTCGGCCGCGATGCTGACTTCGAAGTCGAACTGCACCAGCGTCTCCTCTTCGAGCATGCGCATCACAGGGTCGTCGTCGACGATCAGGACTCTCGGTCGTGTGGCCGCCTCAGGCAGCTGCATGGTCTGGACTTTCGGCAAGGATGGTCGCCAGTGAGGCGAGTACGCGCGGGATCTCGAATTCTACTACTTCGAGCAGTGGCTTCGCGCCGTCCACGGTTTCTTTGCGAGCGAGTGTTTCGAGTTCCCTGCATAGCGTTGCCAGTTGTTCGGCGCCGACATTTGCGCTGCTGGATTTCAGCGCATGCGCGGCCTTGCGCAAGGTTTCGGCGTCGCCTGCTGCGGCAGCAGCGTGCATCTGCGCGAGACGCCGGGGCGTATCGGCCAGGTAGGCGCCGACCACCTTGTTGACCAGCGCGGCACCATTGGGTCCTGGCAAGCGGCGGATGGCGTCGAGTGCGCGCGGGTTTATCGGCCCCTCGCCGCTCGCGGCGGTCGTCTGTTCGGCCGTGACGGGTTTTGCAACGGGCGTTGCCGACGGAGCGGCTGGGGTCTCGGTGCTTGTTGCCAGCGGCAGCCAGCGCCGCAAGGTGGCGAGCAGGCGCTCACGCGAGAAGGGTTTGCTCAGGTAATCGTCCATTCCCGCCGCCAGGCAGCGCTCGCGGTCACCGTCGACGGCGTTGGCGGTGAGGGCAACGATCGGCAAGCGGCCGCGCAGGCGGCCGTCGCCCTGCCGGGCACGGATCTCGGCGGTGGCCTCGAAGCCGTCCATTTCGGGCATCTGGCAATCCATCAGCACGAGGTCGAAAGCTTCCTCCTGTAGCCGTTCGACGGCCAGGCGGCCGTTGTCGGCCAGGCTACAACGCAGCCCCAGCGACTCGAGCATGGCCAGGGCCACCTGCTGATTGACCGGGTTGTCTTCGGCGATCAGGACGCGGCCGACCAGACTGGTGGGTCCGTCGTCGGCGAGCGAGTGTGGTGATTGCGGCGAGTGCACCGAAAGCAGGGAGCGCTCCTGTGTACCGGCCAGCGACGGTTGCGCCATCGCCGTGGCGATGGCGTCGTAGAGGTCCGACTGGCGCACCGGCTTGCTCAGGTAGTAATCGATTGGGGCCTGCCGCCGGCGCGCGTGATCGTTGGCGATGCTCACCGACGACAGCATTACCAGTGGCAAGCCCTGCCAGCGGGTTTCCGTTTTGATCGCCTGGGCGAGCGTAAAACCGTCCATTTCAGGCATGTGCAGATCGAGGATGGCGAGGTCGAAAGGCGCGCCGCTCGCTTGCTGCAGGGTCTGCAGCGCCTCGCGTCCGCTGGCCGCATCGGTGGTATGCATTGACCAGCCGGCGAGCTGGTGGGCGAGAATCTCACGGTTGGTGGCGTTGTCATCGACGACCAGCACGCGCAAGCCGCGCAGGCGTACGGCCATATCGACTACCGCGCGCGCGTGCGCATCCTGCTTGAGCAGCGGGATCTCGAACCAGAACAGTGTGCCGCGTCCGGGCTTGCTGTGCAGGCCAATCTCGCCGTCCATGGTCTCGACCAGGCGCTTGGCGATAGCCAGGCCCAGGCCGCTGCCGCCGTACTGGCGGGTGGTCGAACTGTCGGCCTGGATGAAGGCGCTGAACACGCGCTCCTGCGCCCGCTGGTCGATGCCGATGCCGCTATCCTCGACTTCGAAGCGGAAGCGGGCCTGCGCGGCATTCTCTTCGCGCAGGGTGACGCGAACGACGACCTCGCCATCGGCGGTGAACTTGATCGCGTTGCTGACCAGGTTGGTCATGATCTGGCGGATGCGTACCGGATCGCCACGCACCGCCACCGGCAGGTCGTGCGGCACGCTGCAGGCCATCTCCAGGCCCTTGCTCTCGGCCGCCTGGGCGAACAGGCAGCCGACGTCCTCGACCAACTGACGGAGGTTGAAATTGATGCTTTCGATCTCCAGCCGGCCGGCTTCGATCTTCGAGAAATCGAGGATGTCGTTGATGATGTTCAGCAGATGCTCGCCGGACTCGTAGACGGCGTCGGTGAAGCGGCGTTGCCGGGCGTCGAGCGTGGTGCTGCGCAGCAGTTCGGTCATCCCGAGAACGCCGTTCATCGGGGTGCGGATCTCGTGGCTCATGGTGGCCAGGAACTCGCTCTTGGCGCGGCTGCCGGCTTCGGCCTGCTCCTTGGCCTGGCGCAGCTCGGCGGTGCGCAGCTCGATTTCGTTCTCCAGGACATCGCGGTGCGCCGCCAGGCGCTGCTCGCGATCCTCGATCTGTTCGAGTATGACGTTGAAGCCCCTGGCCAGGGCGCCGATCTCGTCATTCGACTCGATCGCCGCGTGCGCGCCGTAGTTGCCGCTTTGCGAGACCTCGCGTATGACCCCGACCAGGCTTGATATTGGCCGCATGATGCCGCGGTAAGCCCAGACGAAGGCCGCCAGCAGAGCGAAGGTCATGAACACCACACCGGCTGTCGCCAGACTGCGCAGACGCTCGGCCTCGTCTTCAGCCGACGCCCTGGCAGCGACGCGCAGTTCGTCGAGCTCACGGCTCAACAGTTCGGCCTGGCTGATCAATCTGCCGAAGGCGATCATGGCTTCGTCGTTGTCGGGTCCCGGCAGGCGAATTGCCAAAAAGCTGTCGACGCCATCGCGGAACTCTCGCCAGCGGGGCTGCAAGACGCTTGTGAGCTGCACTTGCTGAGCCGGGTCATCGCTTTGCGTAATCAATGTTGGCCACGTTCGGGCGAAATTGCGCATGTTCTCGGCGACCAGCCGCCGGGGGGCAGCGGTGCCTTCCGTGAGGACCGTCTCATGAAGCCCGCGCAAGGCCAGCTGCAAGCTGATGAACTGCTCGGCAGCGGCATCGGCCATTGCCGATTTGCGTTCGATTGTGCGATAGCCGTGCACCACCGCCGCGATCAGAAAGCTGACCATGGCCAGTGAAAGCAGGACGATAGCGAGCAGCCGGGCACGTAGCGTCATGGGCGTCCTTGTCACTGACAGCGCGTCGCGCCGCCTACTCGACCGGTAGACCCTTTGCTGTCCATCCGGCAAAGCCCTCGCGCATCCAGAGTACGTTCCTGTATCCCGCCCTGGCCGACAGCACGGCCGCCTTGTACGACTTCCAGCCTTGCGGGCCGTGACTGTAAATGATGATCGTGGCGTCCTTGTCGGCCGGCAACTTGCTGAGGTCGAAAGAGTCCTGCGCCGCGTCGAAGTCGGTTGCGAACTCGCTTTTTTCCTTGTAAGCGAGGAGGGAGGCACCGGGGACGTGGCCCTTGCCGAAGTTGAGCGCGTTGCGGGTATCGAAGAAGCGGGCTGCTTTCGTGTCGAGCAAGCTCCTGGCTTCGCCGACGGCGATGATTTTTGCGTTGTTGATGGTGGTCGGCGTGTCAGGCCTCGAATCGACAGCGCTGCTCGGCGTGCTGGCGAGGGTCAGGGCAGCGACGAGGCTTAATAACAGTCTTGCAAACAAAGTGATTCCTCCTGCAAGGGGTAAAAAAATTATGTCGCGGCCATGGTTTTGCCGCGATTCATGTCATGGAACGGCAATCTGAGCGGAAACTTTATGGCTAGATGCAGTGGTCTGCGCGCTTCGCTGCCGGATTGGCTCGGGTCGGTGTGTGGAGCGGACCCGGACCATCCCTACTCCTGGCCGCAAGGGGTAGTGGGCCAGGCGGGGAAAAGTGCCGTGCGGGCGTATTCACCAGCGGAAGACGCCGACTGCAGCGGTCAACTCGTTGGCCATCGTTTTCAAGTCTGCCACCGCGACGCTCGAAGCCTGTACTGCACCGAAGTTCTCCTGCGCGAGGTCGGCGATGGCTTCGACGTGCCTGACAATCGGCGCGCCGCTTTCCTTGCTTGCCGCCGCTGCCTGTGCGATCGCATCGACCACGGTGATCACCTGCAGGCCCGTGCTGCACACCTGCGCCATCGATTCCCCGGCGCGGGCGGCTTCGATGGCTGCGTTCAGGGCAAGCAGATTGGTCTGTTCCGCAATCTGCTTGATCGCGGCAACGATTGCGCCGATTTCGCGCGAGCGCCGGTCGAGGCCATCGAGTTCGTCGGAAACCGCGCTTACCGCTTCGGCTGTTGCCTGCATTTCCTGTGCCGTCTGCATCACGATCTGGCCACTGCCGTCGCTTCGCCCGATGAATGTTCCTGCCGGGCCGATCCGGTGCGCACGGACTCCGAGGTTTCGGCGAGGGGTATTGCCGAAGCCTTGATCTTGGCCTTGAAGTCGAGCTCAGCGGCCACAGCCTGAGAGGAAGCGAACCAATATGGTTGGCGCTTGTGGCGGATCGCTGAATTACGCGTCGCCTGGAGCCCGGTTTTTTGAACTTCTCCCCAATTCCTGGCTGGCCACCGCCATGAACAGGGAATGGGACCAGAAACCCGGATAGTCGAAAGCGACGCACGAGCCCTTGAGAGACTGGTCGACCAGCAAGCAGGCAATTCGCAGGTGGCCACGGCCGGTGATGATTGGCGCACGGGCTGTGCATGACATGGCGGGGTCGGCAAAGGGCACCATGATGGCTAAGCTGCCGGCGATCATCCGGCAGTGGCGGCTACGCCTTCACCGCTTGTACGGCGCGCCGCAGCAGGTAGCCGAGCAGAATCGACGCCAGGGTCAGACCAAGCAGCGAGGCCAGCCAGAAGCCGGCGGCGCCCATTGCCTGTCCGGCATGAAAGGCTAGCCACCAGCCACCGAACAGGCCGACGCCCCAGAAGCAGAAGACGTGTACCAGCATCGGCACGAACGTAATCTTGTAGCCGCGCAGGGCGTGCGCGGCAATTGTCTGTACAGCGTCGAAGACCTGGTACAGGGCGACGTAGCCGATCAGCGCCAGGGCCACCGCCTGTACCGCCGGATCGTCGGTGTAGGCGGCGATCAGCGGCTTCGCGATCAGCCACAGCAAGAGGCCGAGCAGCGTCGACAGCACACCGGCAAGCAGCAGTCCGGCGCTGATCGACAGTTCGGCCCGCCGCCAGTCGCGTGCACCGGCGGCATGTCCGACCTGGGCCAGCGTGGCGATGGCCAGCGCCAGTGGCAGCATGTAGCAGATTGCGGCGAGGTTGGCGACGATGCGGTGACCGGCGACCACCGTCGCGCCGAGTTGGGCGACGAACAAGGCCATCAGCGTGAATGAGGAAATCTCGACGAAGCTCGAGAAACCCATCGGCAGGCCGAGACGCAGCAGTTCTGCCAGCGGGCGGCGGCGTGGCAACTGCCAGTCGGCGAGCAGCTGGTAAGGCTGCAGCGCCTTGGCGAAGAGCAGGTAGCCGGCAGCAGCGAGCATCGAGAACCAGCCGACGACGGCGTTCGAGACGCCGCAGCCAAGGACGCCGAGCGCTTCGCCGCCCCAGCGCCCGGTGACCAGAAACCATGCCAGCAGCGCGTGCAGGAGGGTGCTGGCGACGCTGATGACCAGCAGTGGACGGGGTTTTCCGAGGGCGTTGCAGAAGGCGTGGAAAGTTCGGTAGAGGAGCACGCCCGGCAGTCCGACGGCGAGCAGGCTGAGGTAGGCGCGCGCCTTTTCTTCGACGCCCGGGTCGATCCTCGAGAGCGCGAACAGCGGCTCGGGGTGGAGCAGGATCAGTACGCCGGGGATGGCCAGCAGCAGCGCCAGCCAGAAGGCCTGCTGCAGGGTGCCGGCGATCTCCTGCTCGCGGCGGGCGCCGCGCAGGTGGGCAACGCTTGGCGCGACGGCCTGCAGGATGCCGGCGAAGGCAAAGAGCACCGAGATGTAGATGCCGCCGCCCACGGCCACCGCCGCCAGATCTTCGGTCCCGTAGTGGCCGAGAAGGGCGGTGTCGATGATCATCATGCCCATCGACGTCAGCTGCGCGATCAGCATTGGCGTCGCGTGCGCGACAATCAGGCGGGACTGCTGGGCGAGCATCGGTGGCGGAAGCGAAGAGGGCCGCCAAGGCTACCCGATTTTTCCCGCGCGCGGGTCGGCGGCGGCCGCCATGCGGGTTCGTGGCGATCATTCGCGTGCTCGCCAAAAGACCGCCTGAGTGAATGAACGGAATGAACGCGCGAGTGAATGCCTTGGCGAGGCTTTGCCCGGCAGCCGGGAGGGAGGCATCGAGCGGCGCAGCGAAGGGCTGCGATGATCTTCCGAAAATGGACAGCTGCGCCGCAAATCGGCCATAATCTCGGGATATTTTTGCGGCGTTCCTGATGAAGTTTCTCTTCGACCTTTTCCCGGTCATCCTTTTCTTCGTTGCTTACAAGCTTGCGGACCTTTATGTCGCGACCGGAGTGGCGATCGCTGCCACTTTTGCGCAGATCGCCTGGCTGTTGTTCCGGGGCCGCAAGATCGACACCATGCTCTGGGTCAGCCTGGTGGTGATCACCGTCTTCGGAGGAATGACCCTGCTGCTGCACGATGAAGCCTTCATCAAGTGGAAGCCGACCATCCTCTACTGGGGGTTTGCCGCGATCTTGCTGGGTGGCGTGCTTTTTCGGCGCAAGAACCTGATTCGCATCCTGATGGCCGGGCAGATGGATCTGCCGGAGGCTGCCTGGGACAAACTCAACTGGGCCTGGATGGGATTCTTCGTATTCATGGGAATCATCAATCTGCTGGTCGCTTTCAATTTCTCGACGGACGACTGGGTCAACTTCAAGTTGTTTGGTGCCACTGGCCTGACGCTGGTCTTCGTGCTCGCGCAAGGTTTGCTGCTGTCGAAACATATCGAGGAGAAATAATGATGCTTTACGCCATCGTCGGTGAAGATCGCCCGGACTCGCTCGCCGACCGTCTCGCGGCCCGGCCGGCGCACCTCGACCGTCTCAAGGCGCTGCAGGCAGAAGGCCGCCTCCTCCTGGCCGGTCCCTTTCCAGCGATCGATTCCCCGGATCCCGGGCCGGCTGGCTTCTCGGGCAGCCTGATCGTTGCCGAGTTTTCCTCGCTGGCAGCGGCGCGCAGCTGGGCTGATGCCGACCCCTACGTGGCCAGCGGCGTCTACCAGGCGGTCAGCGTCAAGCCGTTCAAGAAAGCGCTGCCGGCGTGAGCGATCAGTATGCGGCCGCCAAGCGGGAAGCGGTCATCCAGCAGCGCCTGGCCGTGCTGCTTCCGCAGCGTTGCGAACTGATCGACGACTCGGCTCGACACGCCGGTCACGAAGGTGCCCGCGGCGGCGGCGCCCACTATCGCTTGTTGATTGTTTCGCCGGCCTTTCTCGGTCACAGCCGTGTCGCCAGGCACCGCATGGTTCATGAGGCCCTTGGCGATCTGCTGCGCAGTGCGATTCACGCCCTGAGCATCAGGGCGATGACTCCCGAGGAAGCGGCCTTGACGTCGGCGATCGATTCCTGATCGCGCTTGTTTCACCCCCAAGATCAAACTCACACCACAGAAGACACAGACATGCACAACCTCTCCAAGCTGGCTAGCGCACTGCTGCTCGGCGC
>NZ_SPMY01000060.1 GCF_012939955.1 Candidatus Accumulibacter phosphatis | reverse complement strand
GCACCAAATTGCCGTTGTTCGATGCGTGTCTCGCCGCCCGATTCCTCGATGATCGCGCACGCCGTGATCTGGGCTTGATGAATGTCGAGTCCAATGACCCGCTTGTGGATCGGAACCAGTTCCATACCGTCTCCTTTCGCAATAAACTTGAAAGCGGGAGGCGGTGGGTGCCAGAACCGAAGTTGCCTGAAGGCGACAGGTCGCCAACGGCCCTTTTAATGTGTGCGCTCAAAGGCAGCAATCCGGGGGTACGAGTCGGTTCAGCGGGTCACGTTAAAGTTCGGGGTCGAGCCGCCAAAGCTTTGCGCGACCTCTACCCATCGCTTCCCAACTCGAATTTTCTTTCATGATCCGGGGCGGCCGCAACTGCAATGACCGTTAAGGTGGCCGAAGAAGGTGTATTTGCCGCGTGCCTGACCCATCAGCCCCACGCCCGCGGCCGAACCGATGGACAGCAGGGAACCGCCCACGCCGGTGGTGAGCGTCACCAGCAGCCACTGCCCTGTCGACATGTCGGGCATCATGGTCAACACGGCAAACATCACCGGGATGTTGTCGACGATCGCCGACAGGATACCGATCGCGATATTGGCATTGGTCGCACCCCAGTCGCCATACATCAGCTCGGAAGCCTTCGCCAGGTAGCCAATGAAGCCGAGGCCGCCGACGCATAGCACCACGCCGTAGAAGAAGAGCAGGGTATCCCACTCGGCGCGGGCAATCTTGTTGAATACGTCGAACGCCGGCAGGCTGCCCAGCTGCTCGTCGTGACTGCACTCGGTCCGGAATTGACGGCTGGTCATGCCGTACTCACGGTACACGGTTTTCTTCAGGTAATAGCCGAAGAACTGCAGATAGGCCAGGCCGGTCAGCATGCCGATGACCGGTGGCAGATACATGAAGTTGTGGTAGCCGACGGCGGTGGCGATGGTCAGCAGGAACAACGCAATGATGCGCCTGGCGCCACGTTTCATCACCACGACCTTACCACCCCCGCGCGGTTGTACGTTCGGGACCGACATCGACATGATGGCGGCCGGCAACAGCCAGTTGACCAGCGCGGGAATGAACAGGGCAAAGAAGGACCCGAAACCGATCCCACCCTGCGGCGTCTCTATCCCTTTCTGCCAGACCATCAGGGTGGTGATGTCGCCAAAGGGGCTGAAGGCGCCACCGGCGTTTGCCGCCACGACGATATTTATGCAGGCAACCAGAACAAACTTGGAGTTTTCGCCGCCGACCGCCATAACCACCGCACACATCAGCAGGGCGGTGGTCAGGTTATCTGCCACCGGGGAGATGAAGAACGCCAGCACGCCGGTTATCCAGAACAGTTTGCGCAGTCCGTAGCCCTTCTCGATCAGCCACGAGCGCAGGGCCTCGAACACATTGCGCTCGCTCATGGCATTGATGTAGGTCATCGCGACCAGCAGGAACAACATCAGCTCGGCGTATTCGACCAGGTTATGCCGCACGGCCATTTCTGCGGCATAGTTCATGCCGTGGCCAGCATAGACGATGCCGATCAGCGCCCAGATAAGGCCGGCGGCCAGGATCACCGGTTTGGACTTGCGTAGCTGGGTGAATTCCTCCGCCATCACCAGTGCGTAAGCGAAGCCAAAGATGGCCAGGGCTGCGAAACCAACCCAGTGTGCAGTCAGGTCAAGGCGCTCGCCCCCCCCCTGCGGAGGCCCATGTCGGAGCCGGCGCCAGAAACAGCAGCGGGGGAATAAGCAGGCGCGAGGGCGTTGTCATTTTGTTCTCCGTGATTATCGACTGTCGCCGTGGCTAGCTTTCGACGCTCCACCACGCAGTATCCGCAGTATCCAGGACCGCCTCTACCTTAGAAGGGGCCACGTGTGGGGTCAAGTCATTGTTGCGGCTTGGCAATATTGGCTCACACGCAGAGCTGCGCGCACGTCCTGCGAAATGGCTGTTGCCCCTGCGTGGCCATTTTTTACTCGAAGGGCGCCGCCCCCTTCGGTCGGGGTGTTCGTCTGTTCGTCTGGCGCTGGAGCCTCGAACGTAACGCTGCCCGGCCTGGATCGAGCGCAGCAGCGATCTCGAATCGCTACTCGTTACGTTTGATCAGAGCCGCACCCTCGTCGTAGAGCTCCGTCAACTTGCCTTCGTCGAGGTTGAGGAGACGCAGGCAGGACGGGCCAAGTTTCTGCCATTCTTCGGTGTGACTGCCGCCGGTGACGTACTGCAGGATGTGCTCGGCGGTCTGGCTGGCAGCCACCAGATAGCGGCTGGCGCCTGGTAGACCGGAATCGAAATGGTCGATCACGTCGCGGTCGTGATGGTAGCGGATTGCCAGGCAGATTTCCTCCGGCAGCCACCAGTTCTGCGCCAGCAAACAGCCGACCAGGCTGTGATTGGTCGGCAGCAGATCCTCTTCGATGTCGGTAAAAGAGCGTTCGGCCTCGTGGTTGGCGCGATCCAGCATCTTCATGTAGTCGGGAAAACGGCGCAATAGAATGACGATGCCGCAATCCCTGAACAGGCCGTAGGTGTAGGCATCGTCAGCGCGCAGCCCCGATTTCCTGACGGTCTGGGCCAGCCAGCCGGAGAGGGCGGCAATCTGGGCCGACGCCTGCCAGAAGCGCTCGTAGTGCGCGGAACCGGGAAACGCCTGGCGCAGGCTGATCGCGGCGATGGCTCGGCTGCTTGCGTCAAGGCCGAGCATGAGCAGTGCTTCCTGGACCGAACGGCAGCGGCTGCGACAACCAAAATAAGGCGAGTTAACGGTCTTGATCAGGCCCGCGGCGAGGCTGACATCGGCGCCGATCTGTTGGCCGATGAGCGTGAAATTGGGCATATCTTTGCGCATCTCGTGGCAAATCCGATCGATGATCGTCGGTCGCGGAGGAATGTCGATGTCGCGGATCGTTCGCTCGAGCACCGCGGCGAGCCGGCCTTGTCCCGCTTGCGTGTCAAAACTCATGTGTCGTTCTCTCCTTCAGCCACGCCAGCATGGCTTCTTCCGGCATCGGTCGGGCATGAAAGTAGCCCTGCACCGCATCCACCGCGGCGCTCTCGACAGCCGCCTGCTGTTCGGCAGTTTCAACCCCTTCGGCGATCACCGTCATGCCCAGCTCACGCCCGAGCATGGCCATGGCTTTCACCACCGCGTAGGCGCGCCGGTCCTCCGGCAGAACCTTGATGAACGAGCGGTCGAGCTTGAGCTTGCTGGCCGGCAGATCCTTGAGGGTGGAAAGGCTGGAGTAGCCGCAGCCGAAATCGTCGATCGCCATCCCGACGCCAGCCGCGCGAACGCTGCGCAAATTGTTCTGCACGGTTTCCGAAACATCGAGGAACAGCGATTCGGTGAATTCGAGTTCGATGAGTGCCGGCGCCACGTTGGCGCAAATCAGCGCCGCCTGTAGCGCGGGCGCGAAGCTACGCGAAGTAAGTTGGGCACGCGAGACGTTGATCGCCACCTTGGTCGCTACGCCTTCGTCGCGCAGCCGGGCCGCGAATTGCGCGCCCTGCAGCAGGCTCCATTCGCCAAGGCGGACGATGAGCCCGGTTTTCTCGGCAACCGGGATGAATTTGCCGGGCATCAAGCGTCGTCGGGGCAGGTTGCAGCGCATCAATGCTTCGACGGCCTCGATACGGCCGTCGACACCCACCAGCGGCTGGTACTCGAGCGACAGACCACCGCTTTCCAGGGCCCGGTGCAGATCCCCCTCGACGGCCAGCTCTTCGCGAGCCAGGTGCACGCCCTGCCGACCGGTGACCCGCTCATCGCCTGAAACGACCACTCGTTTACCGCCGCGGCGCTTGGCTTCCAGCATTGCCCGCTCAGCCCGTTCCAACAATCTTAGCGAGTCTTCACCGGCTTCGTGCAACGCGATGCCCATGCTCATTGATGGACGCATCAGCAGATTGTCGATAAGCAGCGGACGTTCGATCTCGACAAGCAACATCGCCCCGATTTCTGTCGCCATCTGCAGGACCGCCGAAGGAATCAGGGCTACGAATTCGTCGCTACCCATGCGCAAAAGGATACTGTCGCCGCTCAAGGCCAGCCGCAAGCGCTCTGCCACCAGCGCAATGACATGGTCACCACCGGCATGGCCGAAGGATTCGTTGATTTGCCGGAAACGGTCGATGTCCATCCACAATACGGCCAATGGGCTAGCTGTCGACTCCGCCTCGGTGACCGCCCGCGCGGCCGCGTGCAGGCCGGAGGAACGGCTCAGAAAACCGGTGATGGGGTCGCGGCCTGGACGATTGTCGTGCATCGGAATGGGGTAGCTGCGGTAAGCCTGCTAATTCGAAAGGCTTCAAGCGTAGGCATGGCGACCACTTCCTCCTTGACCGCGCGCGCCATTCGTTTCACCATTTGTGCCAACCCCTCGTCAACTTCATTGCGGATTGCCATCAATGACCAAGGAGAGCACGCTCGCCAGCTCGTGGCTGATTCTTTTTCGCCTCCTCGAAGCGCATGGCGTCGAAGCTCACACGTGGCTGCGCGAGTTGGGCATGGACCCGGAACTGGCACGACAGCCCGGCGCGCGAATACCCAGCTGGGTGGTCGATGTCGTCATTGCCCGCGCCGCCGCCGTGATCGACGATCCGGCTTTCGGACTGGCAGCGGCCGAGTGCTGGCATCCGTCCAACCTGGGAGTGCTGGGCTATGCGTGGTTGTCGAGCAGCACGCTGCGGCAGGGATTGCAGCGCATGCAGCGCTATGCCCGCATTATCGGCGACCGTTGGGGCTGCCGTTGCGTCGACGAGACGAACGGGCTGCGTTTTGTCTATGATCACAACCGTAGCGACCTGGTCGTCGGACACGTCATGAGCGACTACTCTCTCGCACTCATCGTCGCCATGTGTCGCAGCAATTTCGCCCGCAAGCTCAACCCGGTGCGCATCTTTTTGCGCCGGCCTGCGCCGGCAGACCCGCGCCCGTACCAGGATTTCTACGCTTGCGACGTGCACTTCGGGGCGGATGAGGACGCTTTCGTACTCGCCACTGCCGACGCCGAAATGCCCTTGCGAACGGCCAACCGCGAACTGGCAGCGGCCTTCGACGCGATTCTTGCCGAACAACTGGCCGCGCACAGCAAAGAGGACTTCATTTCGCGCTGCCAGGTCTTCCTGCTAAAACAACTGACTTCGGGTGAACCCAGAGTAGACGATCTGGTCAATACCCTGAGCATGAGCCGACGCACTTTGCAGCGCAAACTCCGGGAACAGGGCACCAGCTACCATGAGCTTCTCGAAGAAACACGCTATGAACTGGCCAAAAACTACCTTCAGGAATCGACCAAGAGCGTAACGGAAATTACCTTTCTGCTCGGCTTCTCGGAACAAGGCGCGTTCACCCGCGCCTTCAAGCGCTGGAGCGGTGCCGCGCCGCGCGACTATCGCACGGCATTGGCGAGCTAGAACGCCGAGGCTCGCGGCCGCTATGGCAAGAACCGCGGACGGCGTCACATTGCTGCACACGGAGGGGGTCACGGCGAACATTACTACTGCAGCTTTTTGTGGCCGTGCTCAAACTTGCGGACCGCGCGACTTGCCGCGATATAGCGTACGGCCGTCTCTGCGCAGCCGAGCGCCGACCCGGGCGGCCAACAAGCTAGCCGGCGAGTCGCGCTTCAGACGGGACGCCGGCAACCTCGACCAGACAATCGTAGAAAGTGGCGCCGCCGCCGATATCGGTGAGTGCCTGGCTGGTCACTTCGTTGCAGTTGCGACCGTCGGGGGAAAGCTTGCGCCACCAGATCGAGGTGGCCATGGCGACACCGGGGCGAACGCGGTCGCTGACGATGGCACGGGCCTGGAACTCGCCACGGCGGTTGAAGATGCGTACCAGGCTGTCGTCGGCGATGCCCCGTGCCGCCGCGTCGGCCGGATGCAGATGGATCGCCGGCGACCTTTCCTGGGCCAGGAAACGTGCCGAGTTGGCAAAGCTGGTGTTCAGGAAGTTGCGCGCCGGCGGGGTGATCAGGGCCAGCGGAAACTCGCTGGCCAGCGGACTCTGCCGCCATTCGCGCGGGGCGATGAAGTCCGGCAAGGGGTCGACGCCGGCGCTGCCAAGAACCGTGCTGTAGAACTCGCATTTTCCTGAGGGCGTTGGGAAGCAGCCATTGGCGAAGGGCGCGGTAGCGCGTGGCAGGTTCAGCCGGGCATGTCCGTCGGCCTTGAGCTTCTCCCACGACAGGCCGGCCAGACGCGGGTCCTTCCAGTCGAAGGCCTGACGACAGAGGTCTTCGTCGGAGTCGGCAAAGCACGCTTCGCTGAAAGCCATCGCGCCGGCCAGGCGACGGAAAAGTTCGGTATTCGACACGGCTTCGCCAAGTGGCGCGATCGCCGGCTGATTGACCTGGATATGCAGGTGCCCATAGGACTTGTGGATGTCGAGCTGTTCCACGTGGCTGGTCGCCGGCAGGAGGATGTCGGCGTAGTCGGCGGTGTCGGTCTGGAAGAGATCATGGACGACGGTGAACAGGTCGTCACGGGCAAAGCCACGCACGACTTCGCCCGATTGCGGTGCGATCGCCACCGGATTGCTGTTGTAAACGAACAGCGCCTTGATCGGCGGCCGGGCGCGCAGCAGATCCTGGCCGATGGTGCTCATATTGATCATTCGCGGCGTCGGGCTGGGCATCAGATCAGGGCGTTCGAGGGCGGCGCTATCGACCGGGTAGTTGCCCGAGCTGGAAAGCAGGATGCCGCCGGCAGGGTGTCGCCAGGCACCGGTAAGTGCCGGCAGGCAGGCCAGTGTGCGCAGCGCCATGCCGCCGCCGGCGGTGCGGTTGATGCCGTAGTTGGTACGAATCGCGGCCGGGGTCGTGCTGCCGTACTCGCGCGCCAGCTGCTCGACTTCGCTGGCGTCAATGCCGCAAATCGTCGCTACCCGCGCCGGCGGGTAGTGCAGCGCGCGCTCCTTGAGGGCGTCGAAGCCGAGCGTATGCTGGGCGATATAGTCGTAATCAAGGAGCTCGTCGCGGATCAGCACGTGCATCAGCCCAAGTGCCAGTGCGCTGTCGGTTCCCGGCAGCAGCGCGATGTGCTGGTCGCACTTGTCGGCGGTCGCCGTACGGCAGGGGTCGATGGCGATCAGGCGTGCACCGCGTCGTTTCGCTTCCTGCGCCAACCGCCAGAAGTGCAGGTTGGAGACGACGCTGTTGCTGCCCCAGATGATGATCAGGCGCGCATCGACGACGTTCTCGACGTCGAAGCCGAAGCTGCCGCCGATACTGGCGCGGTAGCCCATTGCGCCAGCACTGGCGCAGATCGTGCGGTCGAGCTGCGACGCTCCGAGGCGGTGAAAGAAGCGGCGATCCATCGAAGCGTAGCCGAGCAGGCCGGAGTTGCCGGCGTAGCTGTAGGGAACGATCGCTTCGGCACCGTCGCTGGCGATGATCTGGCGATAGCGATCGGCGATCGTCGCCAGCGCCTGCGGCCACGAAATGCGTTCGAAAGCCGCGCCAGGGCCTTTGGGCCCGATCCGACGCAAGGGATAGAGCAAGCGCTCCGGGTGGTAGATACGCTCGGGGTAAAAGGCGACCTTGGTACAGAGCACGCCAGCGGTCGGCGCGTGATCGGCAGCTCCGGCAACCTTGACGACGCGACCGTCGCTGACGCTCACTTCGAGGGCGCAGGTATCCGGGCAGTCGTGCGGACAGGCGCCGCGGACGCTGTGTGTGATCGGCAGGGGTGGAGGGGGGCGAGACCATGGCACTTTACCCGTTCTGGTGGCGATGCTTCGAAGATAGCAGCTTCCGCCGCTTTTCGGCAGCCTTTGCCATGGCCTGGCAGCGGCGCCAACCGACTGGTCTCTGGCCGCTGCGGTGGCATGCCCGGACGGGAAGTGCGGCCTGCCGATGCGAACGCTTTCTGTCCTATGATGTCGGTACAGGTCGAACTGCCGCAGCAGTCAATGCGTCGCCATGCCCAGGGCGGGGCAAGGCCCTCTTTCCCGACCAGGACCACCCGCAGAGCCACCCGCCATGATGCCACTCTCTTCTCGCCGTTTTGCCGCCCGTTTTGCTTCCCTATCCGGTCCGCGATCGAAGTTCGCGCTGCTCCTGCTTGCAGCTATTGGCAGCACCCTGCTCGGCGCACTGGTCGCCGACAGCAGCGCAGCGGGCAACGCAAGAGCCCAGGCCCAAGCCTGTCTGACACCAGCCAGCTGGGCGGTGTTGACCGATCAACAGCCGCAGACGGTCAGCAAGCAGCAGATCCTGGCCGACTTGATCGGACGCGAGGTGCTGCTGCTCGGCGAACAGCATGACGACGCCGATCACCACCAATGGCAGTTGCAGGTGCTCGCGGGGCTGCACGCGCTGCGTCCGGAGATGGTCATCGGCTTCGAAATGTTTCCCCGCCGCCTGCAGCCGGTACTCGATCGCTGGGTAGCCGGCGAACTGAGCGTCAAGGAGTTCCTGCGCCAGGCGGAGTGGGAAAAAGTCTGGAACACGCCGCCAGAACTGTATTTGCCACTGTTCGAGTTCGCGCGCCTGAACCGGATTCCGATGCTGGCCTTGAACATCGACCAGGAACTGACGCGCAAGATTGCCGACCAGGGCTGGAAGGCAATAGCGCTTGCCGAACGCGAAGGCGTCGGCCAGGCGGCCGCGCCGCCGGACGCCTACCGCGACTTCCTCTTCGAGATTTATCGCCAGCACGCGACGATGCGCGGTAAATCGACCAAGGCAAAGCCCGGCGACGCCGCTTTTGCCCACTTCGTAGACTCGCAGCTGGCCTGGGATCGGGCGATGGCGGAAGTGCTCGCCGCTCAGGCAAAGCCGACGGCGGCCGGCGGCAAAGCGCTGATCGTCGGGATCATGGGCAGCGGCCACCTGCGCTTCGGGCATGGTGTGCCGCACCAGTTGCGCGATCTCGGCGTGCGCTCGATCGGCACGCTGTTGCCGATGGCGGCGAGCAGTCCTTGCGAGGAGCTTGACCCGGGGCTCGCAGACGCCGTCTTCATGGTGCCGACGCCGCCGCTCGTGCCGATCGCACCGCCGCGCCTTGGCGTGGCGCTCGAAAGCAAGGACGGGAAAATACTGGTCGCCAGCGTGAGCAAGGCTAGCCTGGCCGAGAAAAGCGGTCTGCAGGATGGTGACCAGATCCTCGCCGTCGCCGGCCAGCCGCTGTCCGGCCTGACGTCGCTGCTGAACTCGATACGACAGCAGCCGCCGGGAACCTGGTTGCCACTGCAGATCGGGCGCGCCGACGAAAAAATCGACATCGTCGTCAAATTCCCGGCCGAACGATGAGTCGCTGGCAAGCGCTGCGCTCGCTGCTGCTGCCGTTGCTGGCGCTGACGATGCCTGCTTGGGCACTCGCTGCACCACCCGTGCCAGCGGCGCATCTGGCACTCGAACTCACTCTCGATCCGGGCACTCGCCAGCTCGCCGTGGTCGCCTCGGTAAGCCCCGGCGAGCGAAATTTTCGCTTTGCACTGCACGAGTCCCTGCACATCGAGACGGCGTCGGTCGACGGGCAAGCGATCGTGCTCCGGCCGGCCGGGCAGCAGGGAAATCTGCGCGCCTGGCAGGCACGACTGCCGACAGCCGATGCCACGCTGCGCATCGAATACCAGGGCACACTACCGGCTCTCGCTGGGCACCTGGACCATCGCCAGGTACTCGGGCGACTGCCGCCGATGGCGGCTGTGGAAGGTAGTTTTCTACCTGCCGGCAGCGGCTGGTATCCACAGCCAGCGGCTTTGTTCACCTACCGCGTTCGCCTGAGCGTCCCCGGCGAGCAACGCGCGCTGGTCGCCGGCCGGCTGCTCGAAGAGGAATCACCGGCCGCCGCCGGCGATCACTATCGCGCCAGCTTCGAGTTTGTCCATCCGGCGGACGGCATCGACCTGATGGCCGGCCCGTGGATCGTTCGCGAGAGGATGATGCCGACCAGTGACGCCGCACCCTTGCGCCTGCGCACTTACTTTACGCGCGAGCTGGACGAGATCGCTGGCCTGGCCGACGCCTACCTCGAGGACACGGGCGCCTATATCAAGCGCTATGGGCGGGAAATCGGCGCCTACCCGTTCAGTGGCTTTTCGGTGGTTGCCAGTCCGCTGCCGACCGGCTTCGGCATGCCGACCCTGACCTATCTCGGTGCCGAAGTGCTCAAGCTGCCTTTCATTCGGGCCACCTCGCTGGGCCACGAGATCCTCCATAACTGGTGGGGAAACGGCGTCTACGTCGATTATGCGACAGGTAACTGGGCCGAAGGCTTGACCACTTTCATGGCCGATTACGCTTACAAGGAAAACGAATCGGCTGACGCCGCGCGCGCCATGCGCCTCGGCTGGCTACGCGATTTCGCGGCTCTGCCGGCGGCCAGCCGGCAGACCCTGGCTTCCTTCCGCTCGCGAACGCACGGCGCGGCGGCGGCGGTCGGTTACGGCAAGGCGGCGATGCTCTTCGTGATGTTGCGCGACCTGCTCGGCGAACAACAGTTCCGCGCGGGCCTGCAGCTGTTCTGGCAACAGCAGCGCTTTCGCATCGCCGCCTGGGACGACCTGCGGCAAGCCTTCGAGCAGGCGTCGGGACAGTCGCTGACAATTTTCTTCAGGCAGTGGCTGGAGCGCGACGGCGCACCCAAACTGCAGATCCAGAGCGCCAGCACCAGCACGCTCGCCAGCGGCACAGGCCTGACCATCGAAGTGACACAGAGCGCACCCGCCTACGCCCTGCGTCTGCCCATCGAAGTGAACTATGGCCAGCGCTCCGAAAACCGTGCCGTCGACATCGACGGCCTGCAGCAGAAAGTCGCTCTGGCAGTCGACGGCCCGGCGCAGAGTGTCGTCCTCGACCCGCAACTTCGCCTCTGGCGATTGCTGGACGCCGCGCAACTGCCGCCGATCCTGCGCCAGTGGATCGTCGCCCGCGGGCCGCGGCTACTGCAGGTCTCGAACCCTCCCGAGGTGCGCGAGGCAGCAGCAGCGCTGGGCGCACGGGTCTTTGAAGCCGCGCCACGGGAAATCCCGCCAGGCGATCTGCGCAAGACGACGACCCCGGCATTGATGATCGGCCTGCATGCCGACGTTGATGCGGCGTTGACGGCAACCGGCTTGCCGCCGCGTCCGCAGCAGCTCGAGCAGCAGGGAAGCGCCCAGGTATGGACCATTGCTGGCCAGGCGGAGGTGCCGATTGCCGTCGTTTCGGCACGCGACGCCGGCTCTCTGCGCGCCCTGCTGCGCCCACTGCCGCACTACGGCAGCCAGAGCTGGCTGGTCTTCGAGGGCAGTCGCGCGCGTGCCCGCGGCGTCTGGCCAATCATCGAGCAGCCAGTGCCGGCCAGCACGGCCGGCCGAAAGGCAGGCGACTAAGTGCCTTGCCAATGCCTGGCTGACGCCTGCCGGCGCCTCGCGGACGCGGCCAAGCCTGACAAAACCGGGAAAGCCGTGCTATCGTGCTGCCTTTTCGTCCCGACCCTCGCAAAATGCGTTGCTTTTGCGGCGGCGCACTGACTTTCTACGCGATCGAACCGATTCGCACCGTTCCAGCCACTAATGCCGCCGCGCGACGCGTGCAGGGAGACTGATGATGCCGTTTTTGAAACGAACAATTGCCACATTGGCGGCGACGACACTGGCCGTTCCCGCCGTCATGGCGCAACACATCGCACAGACCCCGCCAGAGGCGGACGCCAAGACCGCCTGGAGTGCGCCCGAGCCGTGGCGAACCGACCGTTTCTACCTGCAGACCAGCATCGCATCGGTGCACTTCGACCCGGACGACGAGCACGACAATTCGCAGGCCCTGATCAACCCCGAGTGGCGCCTGGACAAGCAGTGGCTAAAGGGTCAGGTGCTGGTCGGCGCAGCCAGTTTCGACAACTCCTTTGGCCAAGCTACCTGGTATGCCTACGGCGGCCTCCTCTGGCGGCCGGTCGAGACGGTGCAACCGTTCTACCTGAAGCTTACCGCTGGCGTCATACATGGTTATCGGGGTGAGTATCAGGACAAGATCCCGATGAACGGCTCCGGGTATGCTCCTGCCATCATACCGTCGATGGGTTACTGCTATAACCGCTTCTGTTCGGAGGTGGTGCTTTTCGGCGCGGCAGGCATGATGTGGACTGTCGGAATGACGCTGCCCTGAGCGTCGTTCTGCTGCCAAGAAGATATAGCTGCATTCGTCGCGCAGGTTGGCGGCGGCCAAACCGAGCTGCGCTACTTTCCAGCCTTATGCGGCGATTTGCCACATTCCGCGCTGCAACATCACTCCCTAGAATGCCCGCACAAGAAAATCATTCAGGGAGTGTTGCTAATGAAGCGGGACAGGAAAGTGATCGCCAATGCGGTCGCAGCAGCACTGGCGCTGCCCGGCATCTGGCAGGTCGCCGTGGCGCAGGAAGACGCGGCCACGCCGGTCATGTCGGAAGTAGTGGTCACGGCAGCACGCATCGAAGGCGGCGCGCCGCTCGACAGCAGCCAGCTCGGCGCGGCGATCATCGCACCCTACCGGGCATCGACCAGCGATAGCGCAAGACTGCTCGACGCACTGCCCGGTGTCAGCAGCTACGGCGCCGGTGGCGTCTCCAGCCTGCCGGTGATTCGCGGCCTGGCTGACGACCGCATCCGCATTCAGGTTGATGGCATGGACCTGATCTCCTCGTGCGCCAACCACATGAACCCACCGCTTTCGTATATCGACCCCACCAACGTCGATAACATCAAGCTGTTTGCCGGCGTAACGCCGGTCAGCGCCGGTGGCGACAGCATTGCCGGAACCATTCAGGTCAACTCGGCGCCTGCGGAGTTTGCCAAAGCTGGCGAAGACACTCTGCACAAAGGCCAGGCCGGTGCTTTTTATCGCAGCAACGGCAACGCTCGCGGCGCCAATCTCTCGGCGACGATCGCCAACGAGATGCTCAGCCTCAACTATTCCGGCTCGACGACGCAGGCCGACAACTACCAGGCAGGGGGAAAGTTCAAGCCTTCCGGACTGTCGGCTGGAACCTCGGAATGGCTTTCCGGCGATGAAGTGGGATCGTCCTTGTACAAGTCGGAGAATCAGTTGCTCGGCCTGGCGCTACGCTACGCCGAACATCTCTTCGAGCTCAAGTATGGCTACCAGCATATTCCGTATCAGGGCTTCCCGAATCAGCGCATGGACATGACCGATAACACCAGCAATCAGGTCAATGCCCGCTATCTGGGTCAGTACGATTGGGGTTCTCTGGAAGCGCGCGCCTATTACCAAGACACACGACACACCATGAATTTCCTTGAGGACAAGCTGGAAACCAGCGGTCCGATGCAGAACCTGGCCGGCATGCCGATGGACACGCGCGGGAAAACCACCGGCGCACAGCTCAAGGCGGAGATCGTTTCCTCGGAGCGCGATTTGTTCCGGGTCGGCGCCGAGTATCAGCGCTACCGGCTCGACGACTGGTGGGATCCGATCTCACCGGTCGTGGCGATGCCGATGGCGGGCATGAAAGGCTCAACTTTCTGGAACATCAACGACGGCCAGCGCGACCGCTTCGACGTCTATGGCGAATGGGAAGCACGTTGGGATCGGCAGTGGCTGTCGCAGCTCGGGCTGCGCAGCAGCACGGTGCGCATGGATACCGGCGACGTGCAAGGCTACAACACGCTGTTCTACGGCAATCCGGAGAATCCGGCGTCGATTCCCGGCGCTTTCAACGCCAGCGATCGCCAGAAGACCGATCACAACATCGATCTCGCAGCCTTGCTGCGCTTCACCCCCGCTGCCGAAGAAACCTACGAGGCGGGCTATGCGCGCAAGACGCGTTCGCCGAATCTCTACGAACGCTACGCCTGGTCCAGCAACAACCCGATGGCCATGAACATGGTCAACTGGTTCGGCGACGGCAACGGCTACGTCGGCGACATTGACCTGGATCCAGAAGTCGCGCATACGCTCAGCGCGACGGCCAGTTGGCACGACGCGGCGCGCGAGCAGTGGAATTTCAGCCTCACGCCGTACTACACCTACGTGCAGGATTACGTCGACGCAGTGCGCTGTTCAGGTGGCAGCGGGATGTCACCGTGCCAGGGAAGCAACCTGACGCGCACCGACAACTTCGTTTACCTGCAGTTCGCCAATCAGACGGCGCGCTTGTACGGAGCTGACGCCAGCGCCCGTGTGCCTGTGCTACGAAGTGGCGCGCTCGGCAATGTCAGCATGACCGGTGTGCTGAGCTATGTGCGCGGAAGGAATTCGCAGACTGACGACAATCTCTATCACATCATGCCCATGAACGCGAAGCTGGCTCTGGTGCAGCAGTCAGGCGCGTGGACCAACACCGTCGAAGGGGTATTCGTCGCCGCCAAGACGCTGGTGTCACAGGTTCGCAACGAAGTGGCGACCAGCGGCTACGGCTTGCTCAACCTGCGCAGCAGCTACGAGTGGAAGCAGCTGCGCGTCGATCTCGGCGTCGACAATCTGTTCGACAGGTTCTACGATTCGCCACTCGGCGGCGCCTATCTTGGCCAAAGGCCAATGCTCTATGGGACCACCGTGCCAGGTATGGGACGCTCAATCTACGCCGGCATGAACCTGAGCTTCTGAGCGCGAAGAGCCGGGCCGTTGTCGGCTCGCGCGCAGCACGGACCTGTGGGTCGATCAGGCGGCGGCGCCGCGCTCGATGATTACGCCGACGCGCTGCACGCCGCTCATCATGCCCAGTTTGGCGATCGAGACGCGCACCCAGGTGGCGCCGAAGTCTTCGAGCAACAGCGTTGCCACATATTCGGCAAGCCGTTCGAGGAGATTGAAGTGGCGCGCTGCCAACTCGCTGCGCAGGCGCTCGGCGACCATCGCGTAGTCGATAGTGTCACCAATATCGTCGCTGGCGCCGGCGCTGGCCGTCGACGTGCCGATCTGCAACGAGATTTCTATCGTCTGGGGCATCGCCTTTTCGCGCGGGTAGATGCCGATGAGCGTGGAAGCGCGAAGCGCGTCAATGAAAATGATGTCCATGCGGCGTGGCGTCAGGTCGGTGTAGAATCCCGGGCTGGTCGCGCAGTCTGCCGCGCGACGAGGAGTGTGCGCATTTTAACCCAGAGCCACGCCGACCATCTGAGCAAGCGAGCAGCCAAGCCGCCACCGACCGTCCGACGACCCACTTTACCCCTATGCCGCCCTCCCTGCTTACCGCCCTTGCCGTCCTGGCTGCCTATCTGCTGGGGTCGATCTCCTTCGCACTGGTCGCCAGTCGCCTGTTCGGCCTCGCCGACCCGCGCAGCTATGGCTCGAAGAACCCCGGTGCGACGAACGTCCTGCGCAGTGGCCACAAGGGTGCGGCGATATTCACCCTGATCGGCGATGCCGGCAAGGGCTG
>NZ_SPMY01000006.1 GCF_012939955.1 Candidatus Accumulibacter phosphatis | reverse complement strand
GGTGAGGCTCAGCGACTCAACTTCATGACTCAGAGAGTCAGCGGTGAGGCTCAGAGGCTCAACTTCATGACTCAGAGAGTCAGCGGTGAGGCTCAGTGACTCAACTTCATGACTCAGAGAGTCAGTGGTGAGGCTCAGAGACTCAACTTCATTCCTCCGCGAGTCGGCAAGGCTCGTCGAACCGCTGTGGCAAAGGCTCCAAGGCGTACGCGCCGGCTGACCCCAGCCTTGCCGAACCGCTGGGAGTTCAGTTGACGGGCTGTCGGGCTTGCGTCGCTGGCCATTGCGCCTGGTTGTCGACTCGCGCACAGCGTCAAGGTCCGCGCCCTGGCCGGTTGCCTTGGCTAGCTCAAAGAACCGTTGCCCGACAAACGTTCGGCATGGCGCTGCGCTCATTCCGAAGACTGCTTGAACGGCTGCTTTCGGTCGGAACACCGAATGAGTACAATCGGCCAATAGCGGCCGGTGAGGAAGCTATTTCCATAGCGGACATTCAATCGAAAAGCTCAATCGATCTAGGCACGGCGGGCCAAGCACATAACCGTTGTTGTCGTGATATGCTTCATAACGTGAAAAATAGCTGCTGACGATGTTTAACGCTAGGATATTAACTTATGAGTTGGTCGTCATAACATGGGCTACTCGTTATCATTACTTGCAGTTCAAACCTCCGACGCGGTCGAGGCACTCCAGCAGCTTGGTTACGCCCGCACTGGTCAATCGTGCGAATACGCGCGTGAAGCTTTATCGAGCTATGCGCTCCCCACAAATTGGTTCCTCATCGTTGCGCGTGGGTGCGACAGCCATTTCCTGCAACCAAAGATGCTGGGGCCTTTGTCTGAGCACTTTCCCGTGCTTGCTTGCTCAATCGAGGAGCATGTGATGTTCAGCTCCGCCGAGTATTGGGCCGGTGGCGATCAGGTATGGCGTGCGGAACATGTCGGTGAAAATAGCCCCATTCACTTAAAGACTTCTGGCATCCTGCCACGCGGGTTTGAAGTCATGGCTGCGGAGCACAAGGAAGCACAGGAAGCGGACGGTGGCGAAAAGGCTGGCGTTGACCACTACTTCGACATCCCACTAAACGCGGCCAAGGAGGTTATCGGCTTCAAGCACGATGAAGACATTCCTGGCGTCGACTACGAAAACTTCGAAGTTCTCCGCAAAACGTGCTCGTCTGCCGATTCGAAGCCTTGGTGGCGCTTCTGGAAATGACGTGCAACCCATCTTCAAGCGGGACGCGCTGAAGCGTTTCCTTTAATTGAAACGTTGGGTTTCATAAGTTTGCACCACTCACCACGCTGGAGGATATGAATGCTGTCTCCCGACCTTAAGGCCTACATCGAGCGCAGTGTGTTGTGTTGGCTGGGCACCGTTGACGATTGTGGAAATCCGAATGTGTCACCCAAAGAGGTATTCTGCGCTTGGGGCGAAGATTTGATTTTGATTGCCAATATTGCGTCCCCAGAAAGCGAAAAGAATATTCGTTCATGGCCAGAGGTGTGCGTGAGCTTTGTTGATGTCTTCGTTCAAAAGGGGTTTAAGGTAAAAGGGAGTGCAACTGTCGTTGAGCCAAGCAGTCTGCAATTTTCGGAGCTCCTAGTTCCATTGGAAGCAATTACGAACGGGTCTTTTCCAATCCGCAATATTTTTCGAGTGACTATCAAAAAGACATTTCCGATCATCGCACCAAGCTATCGCATGACAGCAGAACGAACAGAGGAGCAGCAGATTGAGAGTGCCCTGCGCACCTACGGCGTTCAGCGTACATAAGCGACGACGCCCAACCCGGTAGTCGAGCGGACGGCCACAAGCTGCGCTTGTGTTTCCCTACGCGCTCCGCGGCCACCCTTTACTTGTACGTTCCTGAATGTCCGCTTACCCTGTCCTCGACAGCCCGCTCAGGGTCGAAAGGGTGAGTAGCGTTGGTCAGGATGCGGTCATCCGGTTTCGGAGTGCGGCGCACGGCGAACTGAGTCATCAGAAGGTCCGCAGCCCGCCGCTGAACACGCCATGCTGCTCGACGTGATCGTTGTACGTCGCGATCGCTGTCCGCTTCTTCTCCGCGCCAGCCATTGCTCGCGCTGCCGCTGCTTGCGGGCTTCGCGTACGGTCTGTGTTGATGTCCATTTCCCTGGCCTTGTGCAGCCGGTCCGCGTTGGCGCGGGGATTTGCCGCCTTCTTGGGCGCTTGGCTGTCATCGGCGGCGTGCATGGCGGGCGTCCTGTTCGTGTTCATGTGCACCGTGTATTCGCATCTCGATACGCGAGGTGGCGACAGTGCCGGAGTTTCAGCCGGGTAAGCGGAGCTTCCCCCCCGACGGGCCGGGCGACACTTGCAGGCGCGTAGAACAGCGCTTGATCGCCTGCCGGTGCCCGCTATCCTCCCTGCTTGTGGCGAGCCATATGCCGCAGATAGGCGATCACCTCGTCGATTTCCTCGGGGGTCAGCTCTGTTGGCGGCATTCTTGCGCGGGCGCGGAACTGGTTTGGATCGTGCAGCCACTGACGCAGGAAGTTGGTACTGCGGTATTCAGTGATGTTCTTCGGAATGTTCAACTCGGGGCCGACTTCGCCTCCCTGCAGGTTGACCGAGTGGCATTTCAGGCATTGCTCGCGAAAGATGGTGAAGCCCCTGGCGACTGCGCTGTTCGCGGATACTCCCGTGGGAAGGACCAGAGGGAACTTGCTGGCGAAGGAGACGGCTTCGATGCGGTTCATTTGAAATGGCCAGGAAAACACCTTCGAGTCCGAGGTGTTGGCGCTGACGACGATGAATGGCGCCGGATTGGTCATCGTCTTGCCGGTGGGGATGAGCGACCACTGGCCCGGGATGCCGTCTTCGCCGTACGCGAGTCGGAGGTCGAGTTTGGCGACGTTGGCCACGGCGGTGCTGCTCTGGTAGCCGTCCAGGCAATGGAAAACCAGATCTTCGGCGTTGCTCGCACCCATCAGCTTGAGAACATCGGCGAGCGAAAACGTGAGGTAGCGAATCGGTCGCCCCAGATCCGGATTGATGACCTCGATCTCGCGTGTTTCCAGACTGTCACGCAACTCGTCGAGGCTGAGACTGTGACTGCCGCGCTCACTGTCGACGGTCAGCGTGGGATTGGCGGATTGCGCGAAGAGCGATGGACTGATCAGGAGGATCGCGAGGGCGAAAATAGATCGAGTAAGGAATGCGTTCATGGAGATCCCTGTGTCGTTTCGCTTGGGAAGACTCTATGGTACGGCAAAGTGCTTGCACCCTGCGGGTTCGGGCCGGATGGCGTACCATTCACGATGCCCCTACCGCGATCCGCCTGCTTCCGTTTCTTAAGCCTTGTCGCGACCGGGCGTCGCAAACAGCAAGCGCTGTTCATCAAGATCATAAAAAAAACAGGGACGTACGTCTGGCCGCGCTTTCGGGCGGTCTCATCGACGCCGATAGCGCGAACGCCGGCAAGACCCTCCCGGGCGCGCGCCTGGCGCACGTGATGGTCGATCACCCGCCACAGTCTGCGACTGCATTCGCCCAGCAGTCGAGCGGCCGCCAAGACCGACGATATCGTCGGTGGCAACGCAAGCGTCAACGCCTCGCACAACAGCGTGAAGCGGCTTCCCTCGCGCGCCCAGGGCGCGGGAATCTGCGTCACACTTTCCGGCAACCGGCACAGGCCACTCGCCTGTACTGGTATCTGCTCGACCCGGTTCTTGGCTGGATGCACCTGCGCATCCAGGCTTGGGCGCCGTACGAAATTCTCCAACTCAGGCCAGGAACGAGACCATCTCCTCTCGCTACCGCGGCCCGAGAGCAAGGTTTCATCGGACGAAGCGTGGGTCGCTGGAGCGGCCGCCGTCGTTCGGTGTGCCAGGGTCGGCGCGACGAAGCGCACTTTGCCTGTCTTGCTCGCGAACTACTTTTCTTTCAATGGCAGCAGTTCCTGGCGTACCGGCACCACCTTGAACTCCGGATCCTTGTGGATCAACACGGCTCCTTGCTCGATCGCCGATGCGGCAATCCAGGCATCCGCGACCGATAGGGGGCAAGTTGCCTTGATCGCGGCGGCTTTTTTCAGCAAGTCCGACGTTTCATGCATCCAGACAACGGGAAGCGCCAGACACTGTTCATAGGCCAGGCGGCCGGCAGCCTCGCCTTCGTCGCGCCAGACGCGATACGACACTTCCATCAGCGACATGAACGAGCCGAAACATTGCACTGTCCTCGCTTGTGCCTGTTCGAGCAAGTCCGCCACCCGGGCTGCGCCCGGCTCGTCGTCTCGCAAGGTCAGGAGCGCGGAGGTGTCAAGCAAATACGTAATCATTCGCCGACCAGTTCTTCTTTGCGATCCTGCAGTAGGCGCTGTGTGCTTCCGCCTTTGCCTTGGCCGCGAAAAGCCGCGATCGGGTTTGCCCGTACCGGCACAACTCGAATTCCCTGTGAATCCACGACCCACTCTAGGCGATCGCTCGGGCTCAAGTGAAACTGCCGCCGAATCTCGGCTGGAACCACCGTTTGTCCGCGTTCGGTAATGGTGCTTCTCATGCTCGTTCCTCGGCAAAGTCACTCCGTGAATTGTAAGAGTCCGTCATCGGTAATTCAATCGTTCCCGAGGACCATTTCCTCCCTGGCGGAGCAGAGTGGAAGACATGCTCCTGTTGATGGCTAAAGCGCGGTTGCCGATGCCGCTGCCGCTCGCGAAGCGTTGATCGAAGCGTCGAGCGCTCACTCAATCGCCAACGCTTTGATCGTCCGCTGACGGTCGGCGAAATCCAGAGTTCTGCTTAGACGTTGAACAGGAAGTTCAGCACATCGCCGTCCTTGACCACATATTCCTTGCCTTCGGCGCGCATCTTGCCGGCTTCCTTGGCGCCCTGTTCGCCCTTGTAGGCGATGAAGTCGGCCAGGGCGATGGTCTGGGCGCGGATGAAGCCTCGTTCGAAGTCGGTGTGGATGACGCCGGCGGCCTGCGGGGCGGTATCGCCGACGTGAATGGTCCAGGCGCGGACTTCCTTGACGCCGGCGGTGAAGTAGGTCTGCAGGCCAAGCAGCTGGTAGCCGGCGCGGATCAGGCGATTCAGGCCGGGTTCTTCGAGGCCGAGGTCGGCGAGGAAGTCCTGTTTGTCTGCGTCGTCGAGATCGGCGAGTTCGGCCTCGATCTTGGCGCAGAGGGCGACCACCGGCGCGCCTTCCCTGGCCGCATGGCCGCGCAGGCTATCAAGATAGGGGTTGTTCTCGAAACCGTCTTCAAGGACATTGCCGACGTACATCATCGGCTTGATGGTCAGCAGGCAGAGTGGTTTGAGGACGGTTTTTTCGTCCTCGGAAAGTGACAGCGTGCGTGCCGGATGGCCTTCGTTGAGGTGTGGCAGCAGGCGTTCGAGGACGCCGACCAGTTGTTGCGCTTCCTTGTCGCCGGAGCGGGCTTTCTTGCTCTCGCGGTTGAGCGTACGTTCGACGGCGGCCAGATCGGCGAGCGCCAGTTCGGTCATGATCGTTTCGATGTCCGAGAGCGGGTCGACGCGGCCCGAGACATGCACGACATTTTCGTCATCGAAGCAGCGTACGACATTGACGATGGCGTCGGTCTCGCGGATGTTGGCCAGGAACTGGTTGCCCAGGCCTTCGCCTTTCGAGGCCCCGGCGACCAGCCCGGCGATGTCGACAAATTCGACGATCGCTGGCTGTACACGCTGTGGCTTGACGATGGCGGTCAGCTGTGCGAGGCGCGGATCGGGGACTTCGACGATGCCGACGTTGGGCTCGATGGTGCAGAAAGGGTAGTTCTCGGCGGCGATTCCCGCTTTGGTGAGGGCATTGAATAGGGTTGATTTGCCGACGTTGGGCAGGCCGACGATACCGCATTTGAGGCTCATGCTCGGATTCCTATGGTGAGACGGTCTTGACGTGCAGCTGGCGTTGCGCGGCCGCGTAGTCGCCAGCGGCGAGATCGGGCCAGGCCAGCAGGCAGCGGTCGAGGGCGCGGTCGATCAGTTCCTGTTCTTCGCGTCGGGGGGCCTTGAGGACATAGTTGATGACTTCGGCACGCTCGCCGGGATGGCCGATTCCCAGGCGCAGGCGCCAGAAGTCCGGCGTCGCCAGGCGCGCCTGAATGTCTTTCAGGCCATTGTGCCCGCCGTTGCCGCCGCCCTGCTTGAGGCGGATGCTACCCGGTTCGAGGTCGAGGTCGTCATGGACGACCAGGGTTTCGTCGGCGGCGATCTTGTAGAAGCGCGCCAGCGCAGCGACCGCCTGGCCGGAGAGATTCATGAAGGTCAACGGTTGCAACAGCCACAGTTCGTCGCGGCGAGCGACTCGGCCGAGGAATTTCCCCTGCGGCGTCAGCGGCGACTGCAGGCGAACGGACAACTGGTCGATAAACCAGAAGCCGACATTGTGCCGGTTGTCTTCGTATTGGCCGCCGGGGTTGCCGAGGCCGACAATCAGGCGGGGTGGGGGCATGACATCGATGGCACCGTCAATGTGAAAGTCGCAGACGCGACTCACGAAATTTCCGTCTCCCTTCGCGGAAGAATGGCCGGGAAAGAGGGAGGACGGAGATGACTTTCATGACCCGGGTGTCAGGTTATGACCGCAAAAAGAAAAGGCCGCCGAGGGCAGCGAGTGCCGGACGGCGGCCTGGGTCTGGCTGGATGGCCGGGCTGGACCTATTCGTCCTTGCCTTCCTTGCCTTCCTCGGTAGCGGCGCCTTCAACTTCTTCGCCTTCGACCTCGTCCTCCTCGACAACCTTGGGAGCGATGATCGAGACGACGACCTGGTCGTCGCCGGACACCACCGGCGTGACCTTGTCGGGAAAGACGAGTTCGGAAAGATGGATCGTGTCGCCCATGGCGAGATCCTTCAGGTCGACTTCGATGAATGCCGGCAGGTCTTGCGGCAGGCAGCTGACTTCGATGTCGTTGATCGCTGCGGCGACGGCACCGCCTTCAAGCTTGACGCCGGGGGCGATTTCGCCGTTCAGGAAGTGCAGCGGGATACGCTGATGGATGGCATGGGTGGCGTCTACCCGCAGGAAGTCGCAGTGCAGGACCAGCGGCTTCCAGGGGTGCACCTGGGCATCGCGCAGCAAGGCTTGCTGGCGATTGCCATCAAGCGTGAGTGTGATAACCGACGAACGAAAACCTTCCTTGCGCAGGTTGAGCAGGATTTCGTTGTGGTCGATGTCGATCATCAGCGGATCTCTCGTGCCCCCGTAGATGATGGCCGGGACCCGGTTTTCGCGACGCAGGCGGCGGCTCGCTCCGGACCCCTGCAAAGTGCGCTCGCGCGCTTCAATTTCAAATTTCATGGACAACTCCTGGTTGAAACACAACCCCGCCCGCGACCAGGCGAGGGATGGAAAATGGTTCTGACGGCGCTCGGCGCTCGGCGCGCGCGCTGTCCTATTCGATGAACAAGGACGAAACCGAATCCTCGTTACTGATCCGACGAATCGTTTCGGCCATCACTTCGGCGACCGACAGTTGCCGGATGCGCGGCGAGTTCCGCGCGTCTTCGCGCAGCGGAATGGTGTCGGTGACGACCAACTCGTCGAGATCGGAAGCGTTGATTCGCTCGACGGCCTTGCCCGAGAGTACCGGGTGGACGCAGTAGGCGACGACGTGCCGGGCGCCATCCTCCTTGAGCGCGGTTGCCGCTTTGCACAGCGTCCCGGCGGTGTCGACCAGGTCGTCCATGATCACGCAGGTGCGTCCCTGGACTTCGCCGATGATGTTCATCACTTCTGAAACATTCGCTTTCGGGCGCCGTTTGTCGATGATCGCCAGGTCGCACTCGAGACGCTTGGCCAGCGCGCGTGCGCGCACGACGCCGCCGACGTCGGGCGAGACGACCATCAGATGGTCGAAGTTCTTCTTCCAGACATCGCCCAGCATGATCGGCAGCGAATAGATGTTATCGACCGGGATGTTGAAGAAGCCCTGGATCTGCTCGGTGTGCAGGTCCATGGTCAAGACGCGGTGTACGCCGGCTGCGGTGAGCAGGTCGGCAACCAGTTTGGCGGCGATCGGCACGCGCTCCGAGCGTACGCGTCGATCCTGGCGGGCATAACCGAAATACGGGATGGCGGCGGTGATCCGGGTAGCCGAGGCGCGCTTGAGCGCATCGACCATCACCAGTAGCTCCATCAGGTTTTCGTTGGTCGGCGCGCAGGTCGATTGCAGGATGAACACGTCCATGCCGCGCACATGCTCCTGAATCTCGACGCTTATTTCGCCGTCAGAAAAGCGACCCACCTGCGCTCGTCCGAGCGAGATGTTGAGGCGCTTGACAACGTCGGCAGCCAATGCCGGATTGGCATTGCCGGTGAACACCATCAGGCTGTCGTAGGCCATGCTGCGCTTTCCAGAGGCGCCGGTGAAGCAGCGCCGTATAAAGCAAGACGGGCAGGTAAGGACGCCTGCCCGCTTTGACAGAAATAGAGTGGCTGGGGAAGAAGGATTCGAACCTTCGAATGCCGGAATCAAAATCCGGTGCCTTGACCAACTTGGCGACTCCCCAGCTGTCGCTCGCATCGCCTGGCTGGCGAACGAGGCGCGCATTGTACCCGGGATTTCTCAGGAAAAGAAGTGCAAAAGCAATAATTCTTCTGCTTGCGCGCGCTTTATTCGCTCGCCAGCTCACGCAGGGGGTGCGCTGCGAGGCCCGCAGCGACCCAGGCGCGAAGCTTTGCAGGGATTCTTCGCAGGGCTGCCTCGGCCTGCTCGCGGCTTTCGAACTCGGCGAAAACACAGGCGCCGGAGCCGCTCATGCGGGCCGGCGCGAAGGCCGACAGGCTGGCGAGATGCTCGGCAATCACCGGATAACGGGCCGCCGCGACGGTTTCCAGGTCGTTGCTGCCGAATCCCGGCTGCCATTGCTCGACGCTGATCGGCAATGAGTCGCGCTTCAGTTCCGGGGCCGCGAAGACGGCTGCCGTGGCGACCGCCAGCGGCGGTTCGAGAACCAGGTACCAGCGCGCTGGCAGATCGACCGCTTGCAGCGTTTCACCGACCCCTTCGGCAAAAGCATTGCGACCGAAAATGAAGACCGGTACGTCGGCGCCGAGCTGCAGGCCGATTTCCTGCAACTGCTGGCGAGGCAAGCCGAGTTGCCAAAGATGGTTGAGGGCCAGCAGGACGGTCGCGGCATCCGAACTGCCGCCGCCCAGGCCGCCGCCCATGGGCAGTTGTTTCTCGATGCTGATCTCGACGCCCTTTCGGCAAGCGCTTGCCGCCTGCAGCAGGCGCGCGGCACGAACGGTGAGGTCGCTCTCCGGCGGCACGCCGGGCAGTGGTGTCGCCAGATGGATGGCGCCGTCGGCGCGCGGGGCGAAGCGCAGGCGGTCGCCGTGCCCGAGAAAGCGAAACAGTGTTTGCAGCAGGTGGTAGCCATCGGCGCGCCGGCCGACGACGTGCAGGAAGAGGTTCAGCTTGGCCGGCGCTGGATAGGCGCTGTGCCAATCCCAGATCTGGCCGGCGGAGGTCGTCATGGCGAAGTTTGCGCGGTTGCTCAAGGCGCCGAACTTGCCGGGGCGCGCGGCGAGAGGGGGGCGCGTAGTGGTATCAGCGGCAACCACTCGTCGATGCGCAGGCGCAGTTCAAGGAGCGCCTCGCGTTCGACGAAGAGCCGGCCAGGCAGGGCTTGTCGCTCGTCGCTGTCGTACTCGTAGGCGATGCGCCAGTCTTCGTATTGCAGGCGCAGGGGGCGGCCCAAGGCGTCGACGGCCATCGTCCCGCCCTGCGGACTCCGGCCGCGTACCCAGTCGGCCAGTTTGTCCAGGGGCAAGGGGTAGCCAAGGACGGCCTGCAGCAGCTCGTCGGCGCTGGCTGCCGTTTGCGTTTTTCCGTCAGCGCTGTTCAGGCGGGCGCCATCAGGGTTGCTGACGATTTCGGCCATGGCTTGTCCGAGGGGTGACGAGAGCAGCAGTTCATCGCTCTCTTCGGCGTGTCGCCAGTCCAGCCGGCCGCTGTGGCTTTGTCCTTCCTGGCGCAATGAAAAGCGGCCCGCCAGTGAGAAAGCCTGCAGCTCGTCGCGTCGTACGGGCGATGGCCGCTCCGCCGAGGGCGGTGCGCTACTGCAGGCGGTCAATGTGAGCAGCGCAAGAAGCAGTACGGCCGACAGCCGCGCTCGCATGGCGCTGAACAACGGCCTGCCGGTAATGGCTGCGGGGTAGGGCGAGGTCAAGGTCGCAGTCAGGGCGAGAACCTCTTCCGCACTTTCTGGAGCTCCGCACTTTCCGGATGCCGCTGCAGCGCCTCGTTCCAGGTGCGCTGCGCTTCGTCCGTGCGCCCGAGCATCCACAGCACTTCACCCAGGTGGGCCGCGATCTCGGCGTCGGGGCGCTGCGCATAAGCGCGCTGTAGATGGGTCAGGGCGTCTTCGAGCTCACCTTGCCGAAACAGCACCCAGCCCATGCTGTCGAGAATGAACGGGTCGTTGGGTGCCAAGTGGAGCGCCGTTTCGATCAATTGACGCGCTTCGGCCAGTCGCATATTGCGATCGGCATAGGAGTAACCAAGTGCGTTGTAAGCCTGCGCGCTTTGCGGTTGCAGCGCGATCAGCTTGCGCAGGCGCTTTTCCATCACTTCCAGGCGTCCGAGTCGCTCGGCCAGAAGTGCCGATTCGTAGAGCAGTTCAGGCTGGTCGGCTTGCTCGCCCAGTTCATGTTCCAGCAAGGCCAGCGCCGCTGCGCTCTGCTCGGCCTGGCGCAGCAGTGCCGCTTCGGCGATCAACAGTTGCACGCGCATTTGCGGGTCTCTCGCGGCTGCCGCGCTGAGTTGGCGCCTCGCCTCGTCGAGCTTGCCCTGCTGGGCAAGGATGGCGGCGCTGCGAATCTGCGCCGGCAAATAGTGTTCGCCAGGGCCGACCTGCTGATAGTAGGCCAGCGCTTCGTCGCCACGCTTGCTTTCCTCGGCGATCTGGCCAAGGTAATAGTAAGGCGCGCTCTTGTCCGGGAAGTCGAGGCTAATCAGATGTTTGAGTTGCGCCTCGGCGAGCGTCTTGTCATTTTCCTGGAGGGCGAGGATGGCGACCGGAAAGACGACATCCGGGTTGTCCGGGTAGGCTTGCAGCAACTGTTCGAACAGGCGCTTGGCCTCGGCATAGCGTTTCTCGCCAACCAGAGCACGCGCCAGATGCAGCTGCGCCTCGCGCGCGTCCGGATTCTTGGCGACGAAGCTCTGCAACGAGGCAATTGCCTCCGCCGGCGAGTTGCGGGCCAGCAGCTGCGCCTCGAGTAGCGCACCGATCTGCCAATCCGGGCGCAGGGCGAGCGCCTGCCGTACTTCCGCGAGTGCGCGGTCGTTCTCGCCGGCAGAGCTGGCGGCGACGGCGACCGCGTAATGCGCTTCGGGAAGCCTTGGAAAGCGCTCGCCGATGGCGCTGATCAGTTGCAGAACGGCCTTCCGGTCCGCGCTGCGCGCAAACATCCGATTGAGCGCCAGCAGATTGCCGGGGAGTGCCGGCTGGTCGGCCGCGAGCATGTCGATCAAGCGGGGTGCCAGGCCGTTCAGCTGATTGGTCAGCACCAGCACGCCGACCAGCACCTGCTGTGCACGTTTCGAGTCCGGCTCGACTTGCACCCACAAGCGCGCGAGTTTGACAACGCGCTCGAAGCGGCGCGCATAACCGGCGACCTCGATGGCTCTTTCGAGGACTTTGGGGTCGCGCGTGCGCATTGCCAGGTCGGCGTAGGCCTGGCTGGCAAACTCTATCTGGCCGCGCTGCAAGGCGACTTCGGCCAGCAGTACCTGATAGACGATCTGGCCGGTCAGTTCCTTGGTGTCGGTGGCCTCGGGATGCGCTGCGAGCGTCTGTGGCAAAGCACTCGGTGGCGTGCGCTTGCTGGCCTTGTTCTGCTGCGTTGCTTTGTCCTGCTTGCCGGCTGCTGTTTCGTCGGCAGCCTGGGCGGGCATGGCGAGGGCCAGCGACAGGGTGGCGCAGAGGAGATTGCTGGTGATCGGTTTCATGGTTTCCTTGCTGGCTGCAAACACTTGCAGGAGCTGACGGGGGAGATTGCGTCATAATTCCTGCTGCGCATGTTATGGACTTTTCGGGGTAGCAGCAATGCCGGAACTACCAGAGGTTGAAGTGAGTCGCCAGGGATTGCTTCCATATTTGCCTGGGCGATGCCTGGTCGGGGCCATTGTGCGCACGCCGAAGCTGCGTCACGAGATTCCGCTCGGACTCGATGCGCGGCTGGCCGGCCTGCGTATTGATGCCATTCTACGGCGCGGCAAGTATCTGCTGCTCGACTGCGCAAGCAGTCGCGGCGGCGGCTGGTTGCTGATTCACCTCGGCATGTCGGGCAGTTTGCGCCTGGTGCCGCCGGGGACGCCAGCGCAGAGGCACGATCACGTGGACCTGGTATTCCAGCATACCGTTCTGCGCCTGCGCGACCCGCGCCGCTTCGGCGCCCTGCTCTGGCACGAAGGTACCGACGTCGAAGCGCACCCGGCGCTCGCCGCGCTGGGCCGGGAGCCGCTGGCCGATGGCTTTTGCGGCGAGTGGCTCTACGCAGTCACTCGCGGGCGGCGGGTGGCGGTGAAGCCGCTGCTGATGGACAGTCATCTGGTCGTTGGTATCGGCAATATCTATGCTGCCGAAAGCCTTTTTCGCGCCGGTATTTCACCCCTGCGGCGTGCCGGCCGGATCAGCCTGCAGCGCTACCGAGTCTTGGCGGAGGCGATTCGTGCGACGCTTGCGGCATCGATCGCTGCGGGCGGCAGTACGGTCCGCGACTACGTGCATAGCGATGGCGGTGCCGGTTGCTTCCAGCTTTCGTGCGCGGTCTATGATCGCCAGGCCGAGCCCTGCCTGGTCTGTGCGACGCCGATACGCGTGCTCCGTCAGGCTGGCCGTTCGAGCTTCTACTGCCCGGCCTGCCAGCGTTGACCGCCGCCGCTTCCTGCTTCGCTCGACTGCTATGCCATGTCACTGATTGCTCTGCCTTTTGTGATAGAGTCAAAACTTTCTCCTGTGCCGGGACTGGCCATGACGCTTGCTGACAATCTTGCCGCCTATAGCGAATGGCGTTCCGAGCTCTCGCAACGGCTCGCCAGGTTTTCCGGCTGGCTGGTCGAGAACGAACTTACCGACGCCCAGACCGATCGACGAATCTCGCTATTGCTCGACAAACTGCGTGAAGATCGCCTGCATGTAGCCTTCGTCGCCGAGTTCTCGCGCGGCAAGTCGGAACTGATCAACGCCATCTTTTTTGCCGATTACGGCAATCGCATTCTGCCCTCGACCGCCGGTCGCACGACGATGTGCCCGACCGAGCTGATGTTCGACGCCAGCAAGCCGGCGTCGATCGAACTGCTGCCGATCGCTAGCCGCGAGTCCAATACCAGTATCAGCGAGTACAAGCGCTTTCCCGATGAGTGGTCCGTCGTACCTCTCGACACCGCTTCGGCGGGGGCGATGCAGGAGGCGCTTCGGCAGGTCAGCGAAGTTATCCGCGTCGATCGTAAGGTCGCCGAACGCTTGGCTTCTCGATCGTGGACGGTGATACGGCTGTCTTTCGCGTTAGTCAGGATGGTAGCGTCGAGATCCCCCGCTGGCGGCACGCGCTCATCAACTTCCCGCACCCGCTGCTGCAGCAAGGGCTGGTGATTCTCGACACGCCGGGTCTGAACGCGATCGGTACCGAGCCGGAGCTGACCTTGTCGCTGCTTCCCAACGCGCATGCCGTGCTCTTCATCCTGGCCGCTGACACCGGTGTCACGCAGTCGGATCTGACGGTCTGGCGCGAACACATCGGCACGCCGGGTGGCCGCAAGAAAGGGCGCATCGTTGTTCTGAACAAGATTGACAGCCTGTGGGACGAACTCAAGTCGCAGCAAGAGATCGATGCGGAAATCAGCCGACAGGTCGAAACTTGTGCATGGACGCTGGATTTGCCGGAAAACCAGATTTTTCCCGTTTCCGCCCAGAAAGCGCTGCTCGCCAAGATCAACGACGATCAGCCCTTGCTCGAGCGCAGTCGCGTGTCCGAGCTCGAGCGCGCGCTGACCGACGAGCTGATTCCGGCCAAGCAGGAAATCGTTCGCGACAATACCGAAAGCGAGTTCGCCGATTGCTACCAGCGCACGCGCAGTCTGCTCGACTCGCGCCTGCTTGGCTTGCGCGAACAACTCGTCGAACTCACCGAGCTGCGCGGCAAGAACAAGGGCGTTGTCGAGTACATGATGGGCAAGGTGCGTCATGAGAAGGAGGAGTTCGAGAGTGGCTTGCAGCGCTACTACGCGGTGCGCAGCGTCTTTTCACAGCTGACCAACAAGCTCTTTGCGCACCTCGGTGTCGACCCGCTGCGCTTGCTGACCAATCACACGCGTGAAACGATGGTTGCGGCAACTTTCTCGAAGACGCTATCCACAGCGATGGCGCATTTTTTTTGAGGCGGCGCGTGACAACCTCCGCAGATCGCGTGGCGAGGTTGCGGAAATCACGACCATGATGGAAGTCATCTACAAGAAGTTTGCCGTCGAGCATGGCCTGAAGCTGGGGACGCCGATCGCGTTTTCGCTGCGCCGCTACGAAAAGGAAATCGATCGCCTCGACCAGTGGTGCAATACCCACATCAACACCATGTTCCAGTTGCTGACTCACGAAAAGTCGCAGCTCACGCAGCGCTTCTTCGAGGAGGTTGCGGTACAGGTGCGGAAAACCTTTGAGCATGCCAATCGTGATGCCGAGTCATGGCTGAAGGCGATCATGGCGCCGATGGAGATTCAGATTCGTGAGCATCAGATCCAGCTGAAGCGCCGGCTGGAGAGCATCAAGCGCATTCACCAGGCGACCGACACGCTGGAAGAACGTATCGAAGAACTGGTTCACGTCGAGAATGGCCTGGTGTCGCAAAAGCAGGCGCTCACCGAAATCGGCACTGGGGTTGGTGACGTCCTGCGGCGGGCGGTAAGCATAGAGGAAGTGCGCAGCGCGGCGTGAGCAGCATGCGTCGCCGACCCCAGCCCATGCCGTATCCATCCCCCTCAGCGCAGAATGTCGCCGAGCAGCTGCGCGACGCGCTCTTCGGCGTCGGCCGCGAGGCAGTCGACGATCTCTGAGCGCAGCGTGTTCCTGAGCCAGGTGATCTGGCGTTTGGCCAGCTGGCGAGTGGCAAAGATGCCGCGGTCGCGCAGCTCGCGGCGTGGCAGCAGGCCATCCTGTACTTCCCACACCTGCCGATAGCCGACACAGCGCATCGACGGTAGCGCCGCGTGCAAGAGGTAGCGCTCGCGCAACATGGCCACTTCCGCTTCCAGGCCGGCGGCCAGCATTGCAGAAAAGCGTTCGGCGATGCGCTGGTGCAGGACGGCGCGTTCGGACGGCAGCAGGCCGATGGTCGTGAACTGGTAAGCCGTGCTCTGCTTCTCGCCCGCGGCGAGCAGAGTCGACAGCGGTCGACCGCTCAAGCGGAATACTTCGAGTGCCCGCTGGATGCGCTGTGCATCGGTCGTGTGCAGGCGCGCTGCCGTCGCCGGGTCGATCGTTGCCAGTTCGGCGTGCAGCGCTGGCCAGCCGCGTAGTGCGGCTTCGCGGTCTATCTCTGCGCGCGTGGCTGGATCGGCCTGCGGCAGTTCGGCCAAGCCTTCGAGCAGTGCCCTGAAGTAGAGCATGGTGCCGCCGACGAGCAGCGGCACGCGTCCTCGCGCGCTGATCTCGGCCATCGCCGCCAGGGCGTCGGTACGGAAGCGCGCCGCCGAGTAGACTTCGGTCGGCGGAATCAGGTCGATCAGCTGATGTGGAAATTCGGCCAGGGTCGCGGCGTCGGGCTTGGCGGTACCGATATTCATGTCGCGAAAGACCTGCGCCGAATCGACGCTGATCAGCTCCACCGGGAAGCGCCGTGCGAGAGCCATGGCCACCGCCGTCTTGCCGCTGGCGGTCGGCCCCATCAGCAGGATCGCCGGCGGTCGCTGTTCGCCACTTCCTGCGCACACGCTCAGCGGCCGCGCAGGAAGTGGCGGTCGAGCTCGGCCATGCTCAGCTGCGTCCAGGTCGGACGGCCGTGATTGCACTGGTCGCCCCGTTCGGTTTCCTCCATTTGCCGGAGCAGGGCATTCATTTCGGCGATCGACAGAAGGCGGCGGGCGCGCACGGCGCCGTGGCAGGCCATGCTGGCGAGGAACTCGTTACGGCGTGCGGTGAGCAGCTGGCTGACGCCGTGCTCGCGCAGCTCGCCGAGTAGCGAGCGCGCCAGGCTTGCCGGGTCGGCGCCCTGCAGCAGCGCCGGAACGCGTCTGACGGCGAGCTGACGAGGGCCCAGCGGCGCCAGTTCGAAGCCGAGCTGCTGCAGCGCGTCGGCGTGCTCCTCGGCGGTGGCGACGTCCACCGCTGCGGCGCTGAAAACCGCTGGAATCAGCAGCGCCTGGGTGGCTACTTGCTGATCGGCGAGCGCCAGCTTCAGCTTCTCGTAGAGGATGCGTTCATGGGCGGCGTGCATGTCAACGACCACCAGGCCCTGGCTGTTCTGCGCCAGGATATAGACGCCGTGCAGTTGCGCGAGGGCATAGCCGAGTGGCGGGCCGCCGGTCTCCGGGGCAGGGGGGTCGGCTAAGGTGCCGGGCAGGCTGTCGGCCGGCGGCTGCGCCGTGCCGACGAAGGCGAGGTAGGCGTTGGCGCTGCCAGCCGTGCCGGGGGGGCGCGGCTCACCGACGTGCAGCGAACCCTGATACGGAAGCCGGGCCCCGTATGAGGATTCGCCGCTGGCCGGTGCGCTCGGGTCCGTTGGTCCTTGGGGCCAGCGAGATTGTTCGGTCCAGGGCGCTGGCTGCGCTGCAGCGCTGGCCGTGGTGGCCAGGGGACTGCCCAGCAGACGCTGCACGGCGTGAAAGACGAACTGATGTACGGCGCGCGCATCACGGAAGCGGACTTCGGTTTTCTGGGGATGCACATTGACGTCGACCGTCGCCGGGTCGATGGTCAGGAAGACGCAGTAGGCCGGGTAACGGCTGCCGTGCAGCTGATCCTGGTAGGCCTCGCGTAGCGCATGCAGCAACAGCTTGTCGCGCACGAAGCGGCCGTTGACGTAGCAATACTGGGCGTCATTGCGTGCTCGCGAGTAGGCCGGCAGGGCGCAGAAGCCGGTGACGCGCAGCGCTCCGGCGCGTACGTCGAGTGGCCGTGACTCGGCCAGGAAGTCATCCCCGAGGATCGCCCCGACACGGCCGCGGGCGTCGCTTTTCTTCAGGTGCAGGCTGACGCGGCCATTGTGCGACAGGGTGAAAGCGACCTCCGGGTGCGCCAGCGCAATGCGCTTGACGGCCTCGGCGCAATGCGCGAATTCGGTGGCGTCGGATTTGAGGAATTTTCGGCGAGCCGGCGTGTTGTAGTAGAGGTCGCGCATTTCGACCACCGTGCCGGCGAGCAGCGCGGCTGGCTCGGCTGCCGCCCCCGGCTCGGCGCTGAGCCGCCAGGCGTGCGCTGCTGCGCTGCCGTCGCCGTGCTTGCCACGCTCGCCGTGATCATCGATAGCGGTGCGCCTACGGCTGGTCAGCGTGACTCGCGCGACACCGGCGACCGAAGCCAGCGCTTCGCCACGAAAACCGAGCGTGCCGACGCGTTCGAGATCTTCGAGCGAGCCGATTTTCGAGGTCGCGTGGCGGGTGAGGGCGAGAGCCAGTTCGTCGCGCGCGATGCCGGCACCGTCGTCGCTGACGCGGATCAGCTTGACGCCGCCTTCTTCGAGCTGGATTTGAATCGTCGAACTGCACGCGTCGAGTGCGTTTTCAAGCAACTCCTTGAGCGCTGAAGCGGGTCGGTCGACAACTTCGCCGGCGGCGATCTGGCTGATCAGCAGATCGGGCAGCCGCTGGATGGCGGTCATTGCCGGTGTGGCGGGTGTGGCGGGTGTGGCAGGTGTGGCGAGCATGGGCCGATTATCCCACGCCTGCCGGGACGGAAGTGAATCGCCCGCCCGCTCGCTCCGGCTACGCAGCGGCGGGCTGATCGACTGATTGGCACGCAGCGTAGTGATAACAGCCGGGGGCGGCTATTGCTGCCGGGCGGTGGCGCACCTCGGGGCGATCTTCTCCAGTAGAATGTGCCGCCAAGCAATCCCAATCAGATCAAGAGCACAGCGCATGGAACTCGCAGGAAAACGCATCGTCCTCGGCGTCACTGGCGGCATCGCCGCCTACAAGGCGGCAGAATTGCTCCGCCTGCTGATAAAGGAGGGCGCCAGCGTGCAGGTAGTGATGAGTGAGGCGGCGACGCATTTCGTCACCCCGGTCACTTTTCAGGCGCTGTCCGGCCAGCCGGTCTTTACTGACCAATGGGATGCGCGGGTGGCCAACAACATGGCGCACATCGACCTCTCGCGGGCAGCCGACCTGCTCCTGGTTGCTCCCGCATCAGCCGATTTTCTCGCCAAGCTGGCCAATGGTCTGGCCGACGATTTGCTCACCACTCTGGTGCTGGCGCGCGACTGCCCCTTGCTGGTGGCGCCGGCCATGAACCGGCAAATGTGGGAAAACCCGGCCACCGTGCGCAACGTCGCCACCCTGCACGGCGACGGCGTGCTCATCGTTGGTCCGGGCAGTGGCGACCAGGCCTGTGGCGAAAGCGGTCCGGGGCGAATGCTGGAAGCGGAAGAAATCCGCGACGCGCTGGTCGCCTACTTGCAACCGAAGCTGCTGGCCGGCAAGCGCGTACTGCTCACCGCCGGGCCGACTTTCGAGGCCATCGACCCGGTGCGCGGCATCACCAACCTGTCGAGCGGCAAGATGGGCTATGCCATCAGCCGCGCAGCGCACGAGGCGGGGGCGCAGGTGACGCTGGTTTCCGGGCCCGTCGCTCTCGCTTGTCCGGCGGGAGTCAGGCGCGTTTCCGTGACCAGCGCCTTGCAGATGCACGCGGCGGTGCACGCGCTGGTTGCCGAGAACGACGTTTTCATCGCCGTGGCGGCCGTCGCCGACTACCGGCCGGCACAGGTCGTCGGGCAGAAAATCAAGAAGCGCCTGCAGGCCTCGCCGCCGACCATCGAGCTGGTCGCCAATCCGGACATTCTCGGCGAAATCGCTGCCTTGCTTTCGCCGCCTCTGTGCGTGGGTTTTGCCGCCGAAAGTGAGAATCTGCCCGCGTACGCGGAAAGCAAGCGGCGCAGCAAGAAGATCCCGTTGATCGTCGGCAACCTCATCCAGGACGGCTTTGCTGGCGACCGCAACACGCTGATCCTGTTTGACGACGACGGCCAGCATCCGCTCGCCCCAGCAGCAAAGATTGACCTCGCGCGGCAACTCGTGGCACGCATCGCGCAGTTGTTGGAGAAGAGGTGATGAACGGCACAGGCGAGCTGTCGGTGGACGTCAAACTGCTCGACCCGCGGCTGGGCGATGCGCCGCCGCAATACGCCAGCGGCGGCGCGGCCGGACTGGATCTGCGCGCCTGTATCGCCGCCCCGATAGAAATCAAGCCGGGCGAAACGGTGCTGATTCCGACCGGCATGGCCATTCATCTTGCCGATCCCGGTCTGGCGGCGATGATCCTGCCGCGTTCGGGGCTTGGTCACAAACACGGGATAGTCCTTGGCAATCTGGTTGGCCTGATCGATTCCGACTATCAAGGCGAGCTGATGGTGTCGACCTGGAACCGCGGCAGCGAAGCCTTCACCCTGCAACCGCTCGAGCGCCTGGCGCAACTGGTGGTTGTCCCGGTCTTGCGGGTGGCGTTCAACGTCGTCGAGGATTTTGCCGCCAGTTCGCGCGGCGAAGGCGGTTTCGGCAGCACCGGCCGCTCCTGAACGAGCGGCGCGGCCCTCAGGGCCGTTGGCCCTTGCTGACCAGTTGCGCGGCAGCGACCATGACAGCAAGGAAGCAGACGATCGACCAGTTGGCCATCGACAGGCCGAGAAAAACCCAGTCCTTGCTCGAGCAGAAGCCGGTGGCCAGGAAGAGGTCGGGCCAGCGCACGCCGAACCAGTTGACGATCTGCTCGATCACGGTCGGCTCGCCAAACCCGCAGGCCATGCTGCTTTCTGGATTCTGCTGCAGCCAGGTCTGATAGGCGGCGGTGCCCAGTCCGCCGCTAGCGGTCAAGCCGACCAGCACTCCCCAGGCGCGCCACCAGCCGGGAAGGAGCACGCCGCACAGGGCAAGGCAGGCGATCAGCAGATAGAGCAGACGCTGAAAGATGCACAAGGGGCAGGGCTGTAGTTTCATCAGTTCGCCGATGAGCAGCCCGGCGCCGGTCAGCCCGACCGCAAACAGGGCTAATAGGCCGAAACAGGCCCGCAGCGAGAGACGCATCGGGCTTGTTGGGTTAATGTGAAAGTCGCGCAAGCGACTCACGAAACTCCCTTCTCCACTGCGGGAGAAGGGTCTGGGGAAGAGGGAAACGGTCATGACTTTCATGATCCGCGGTATCTCGACATGTCATGACCGTTAGGCCGGAACGTAGCTGCGCAGACGCATCGACAGTTCCTGCAACTGGCGGACCCCCGAGTTTTCGGCGCGTTCGCACCAGTCCTGCAGCGCCTTGAGCAGATGCTCGCGCGAAGCATTCGAACGCTCCCAGACCGCCACCAACTCCTCGCGCATGGCGTAGAGCGTGTGCAGCGCACGGCTCTCGCCGCGCAGCAATTCCAGCCGCGCGCGCAATTCCTGCGGGACGTCGCCGGCATGTTCGGCCAGCCAGGGCTTGAGGCCCTTGAAACGACTGCGGTCCTGGCGCTTGCTAACTTCCTCGTGGTAGACCTGCTTCAGTGACTGGGTGTAGCGTGAGATGACGTCATAACGGTTGGTGATTACCGCCTGCAAGGTGTCGAGGTCGACCACCGGCCGCAGCGTTCCCAGCCGAGGTCTCGGTGCCACTTTCTTGACCTGGGCCAGGCCAAGCGCCGCAAGAATGCTGATATAGAGCCAGCCGATGTCGAATTCGTACCAGCGATACGACAGCTTGGCCGAGGTCGGGAAAGCGTGATGATTGTTGTGCAGTTCCTCACCACCGATCAGGATGCCCAGTGGCGAGAGATTGGTGCTGGCGTCTTCGGTGCTGAAATTCCGATAGCCCCAGAAATGGCCGAGGCCATTGATCACGCCGGCCGCCCAGAAGGGAATCCAGGCCACTTGCACGGCCCACATCAGTGGTCCGGCAAGAACGCCGAAGACGGCGGTGTCGATGGCCAGCAAGATCACCACGCCGAGTTTGTGCCACGGTGAGTAGAGGTGATTCTCGAGCCAGTCGTTGGGTGTTCCATGACCGTAACGTTGCAGGGTCTCGGTATTTCTGGCCTCCTTGACGTACAGAAACACCCCCGTCCACAGGACCCGATGGATGCCGTACACCTGGGGACTGTGCGGATCCTCGGCGGTTTCGCATTTGCCATGGTGCTTGCGATGGATAGCCGCCCACTCCTTGGTTACCATCCCCGTCGTCAGCCACAGCCAGCAACGGAAGAAATGCGCCACCAGCGGATGCAGGTCGAGCGCGCGATGCGCTTGATGGCGGTGCAGGAAGATGGTTACCGAGGCAATGGTGACGTGGGTCAAGGCCAGCGTTGCCAGCACGTAGGCCCACCAAGGCCAGTCGACGATTCCAGCGTACATTGAACACCCTCAAAATCACGAACCTGCGATTGTAAGGCAATAAGTGCGCTGAGCAAAACGGGCGCACGCATGCCGGAAGGCGCCCTGTTCCGGCCATGGATGGCCGCTGTCTGTCGGCTGTTTCGGCGTTGATCGCCAGCATGCATTTGTTCGCCACCAACAACCCGCTATCATTGCGCCATGAAGACACGAATCCTGTTGGTCGAGGACGATGAGCGCCTCGCCGAACTCACTGCCGAGTACCTGCGCAAGAATGATCTCGAAGTGCTTGTCGAGGGACATGGCAACTCTGCCGAGGCACGCATCCTCGCCGAGCGCCCGGATCTGGTGATTCTCGACGTCATGTTGCCGGGCAAGGACGGCTTCGAGATCTGTCGTGCCGTGCGGGCGCGTTACCAGGGGGTGATCCTGATGCTGACCGCACGTGATGAGGATTTCGACCAGATCCTTGGCCTGGAACTGGGAGCCGACGACTACATCGCCAAGCCGGTGCAGCCGCGTCTGTTGCTGGCCAGGATCAAGGCGCTGTTGCGCCGTTCGCCGGTCAGCGCTGGCGGCGCCGACGCGCGCAGACCCGCCGAACTCACTTTTGGCAGCTTTCATATCAGCCAGGCAACACGCACCGCCTGTTTGGGGGCGGACTGCATCGACCTGACCACCGCCGAGTTCGATCTGCTGTGGTTGCTTGCCCGCCACGCCGGCAGCGTTCTGTCTCGCGACGATTTGTTGCAGGAACTGCGTGGCATCGGTTTTGACGGCCTTGACCGTTCCATCGACGCGCGTATTTCGCGCCTGCGCCGCAAGCTCGGCGACGACCCCGAGAACCCGACACGGATCAAGACCGTCCGCGGCAAAGGCTACCTGTTCAGCAAGCATGATTGGCAATAGCAGCAAACTGCTGTCGATCCTCGCGCCGTACACGCCGGCGCCCTGGCGCGAGCGCTACAGCCTGGCGCGGCTGTTCTTCAACTTCTACCTGCTGGTGATGGGTTCGTTCGTGGCCATTGCCATCTTCGCTGATTTTGTCATTTCGACAGCGGTGAAGGGCATTACCGACGATTACACCAGCCGCTTCATGCAGGGCACCATTGTTCTGATCGAAGACGAACTGTTCCGCAAACCGCGTTCAAAATGGCCGCAGGCGATCGCTGCGCTTGACCAGAAGTTTGCCTATCGGCTCGATATCGTCGAGCGCTGGACGTTGCATCTGCCGCCGAAACAGGCCGAGAAGCTCGACAACGGCGAGTTGGCGATCGATGCTCAGGGCGACATCCTCTATCATCGACTCAAGCAGAGCTCACAGGTCCTCGTCGTCGGTCCGATCTCGCCGGACCGCAATCCCCAGTACCACCGCGGCATGCCGCTCGACCTGCGCATCAGTCTGCTGACCTGGAGCCTGATTGGCGTCTGTCTGGCGATTGTCGTCTGGCTCTGGGTGCACCCCGTTTGGCGCGACCTGGAAGCCATGCGCCAGACCGCACGGGCTCTGGGCGAGGGGCTTTTCGAAGCACGTGCGCCAACGATGCGCAGCAGCGCTTTCGGGCCGCTCGCCGAGACCCTCAACGGCATGGCCGAACGCATCCAGCGGCTGATTGCCACGCAGAAAGACTTGTCGAGTGCCATTTCGCACGAGTTGCGCACGCCCATCGCGCGCATCCGCTTCGCCCTCGAGATGCTGGCAGGCTCCGAAGTGCCGGCCGATCGCGAGCGCCTGTGGCGCTTGATGGAAGCGGACCTCGATGAACTCGACGGCCTGATCGACGCCAGTCTGACCTATGCGCGTTTCGGCCGTGAACAACCCGATCTGCAGCTCACCGCCGTTGACTTGGGGACATGGCTTGACGAGCAGGTGGAGAGCAGCCGCTTGCTGGAAGGAAAGCTCGACCTGCAGGTCGATACCGCGACTTTGCCGTCGATGCTCTACGTCGAGCTCGATCGCCGGACGATGCCGCACGCGATTTCAAATCTGCTGCGCAACGCCATGAAGTATGCGCAAGGGAAAATCCGGGTCAGCGCACAGGTGCTCGGCGAGCAAATCCTGGTGCATGTCGACGACGACGGCATCGGCATCCCGGCGGACGAGCGCGAAAGGGTCTTCTCGCCCTTCACACGCCTCGACCGATCGCGTGATCGGTCGACGGGCGGTTATGGTCTCGGGCTGGCCATCGTGCAGTTGGTCATGGAGCAACACCACGGCCAGGCCAGCGCCGCGGAGTCGCCGCTTGGCGGCGCCCGCTTCACCCTTGCCTGGCCGCTGTCACAAAACGTCACTGAAAGCTGACGCAATGCCTGCAGACGAGTCGGCTGCGCATCCCTATCATCGGCGGCTGTTCCTGGATTACGAAAAAGGAAGGCCAAATGAACGAATTCAAGCTCAGCTACGCGCAGTTCTTCGCCGCGACGCGTCAGCATTTCTTCGCTTGCGAAGCCGCTTGCGCGTGCCACGTGGGCATTGATGAGGTTGTTTATGCGGCCGCTTGCAGCGAGACGCAGCAGCACGCGCCAGCCGGTAATTGATCGCTTTGGCTGTTCCTCCCGTCTCTGTCCCGATTGCCGAAGGCGTCGGTATCTTCGTCGGGATCGTCGCCTGGGATGTGCTCAGCGCTGGCGAAATGGAACTGCTCAAGGCCTTGCTGATCTCCGCCGGAGGTACTGCGGTCTGGTACTGCGCACGTTGCTGGCAGTGCAGGCGTCGCAAACGTCGTTGAATGCTTGGTGGTCGACGTCCCCTGCTGCTGCACGCGCCGGCCAGGCTGATCATCAGCGATTCGCTCTGCAGCGGGTTGATACGAAAGCTGCAACCCTAGACACCTCCCTGCCGCCCATCATCTGAAGATGGGCTTTTCATCCCGCACTGTTCAAGCTGCGGGATTTTTTTGCGCGCCCGGTTTACCACTCACTCACTCACTCGCCGTTCCATTGCCGCGGCATAGAAGGCATCGGTACCGTGGCGGTGCGGCAGCAGGCGTAGCTGCTCGCCGCAGTCGATGGCAATGTCCTGCTTGGCGAGGATCTCCTGGGCCGAGCAGAGGACAAACTCGGGGTGCTGCTCCAGAAATGTGCGCACGATGGCCTCGTTCTCCTGTTCGAGGAGGCTGCAAGTCGCGTAGACCAGTCGCCCGCCGGTTTTCACCAGGCTGGCGGCGGCGGATAGAATGGCCGCCTGCCTGGCGCTCAGTTCGGCGACGCTTGCCGGCGTCTGCCGCCACTTCAGGTAGGGGTTGCGGCGCAGCGTGCCGAGGCCGGAGCAGGGCGCGTCGACCAGCACGCGATCAAGCTTTCCTGCCAGACGCTTGATCTTGATGTCGCGCTCGGATTCGATGCGGACCGGATGGACGTTCGATAGTCCCGAGCGAGCCAGGCGGGGCTTCAGGCGGGCCAGCCTGTGTTCGGCAACATCGAAGGCGTAGAGCCTTCCCTGCGAGCGCATCAGGGCGCCGAGCAGCAAAGTCTTGCCACCCGCTCCGGCACAGAAGTCGGCGACCATTTCGCCACGTTTGGGTTGCAGCAGGAAGCCAAGCAGCTGACTGCCTTCGTCCTGGATTTCGATACTGCCGTCGACGAACAAGGGGTGTTGTGACAGCGCCGGCTTGCCGGCCAGGCGGATGCCATGCGGTGAATAGCGGCACGCTTCGGCGCTCAGCCCGTCGGTGCGTAGTCGTTCGAGGACTTCCTCGCGTCCGCTTTTGAGGGCATTGACGCGCAGATCCAGGGGCGCCGGCTGATTGAGTCCGGCGACCAGTGGCTCGATTTCGTCGGCGGCGAATTGTTCGCTGAGCAGCGCATGCAGCCAGTCGGGCAGATCCAGGCGTACGGCCGCTGGCAGCTCGCTGACTTGCACGGCTTTCGCGTGTGCCAGCCAGTGACTCTCGGCCTCGTTCAGCACCGCTTCGAGTTCGCGCCGGTTCATGCCTTGCAGGCAGGCCAGCGCGGCGAGCAACAAGCGCCGTGAGGTCAGCTCGCCGGCGCAGCGCGCGGACAGGGAACGTTTGCGGCGCAGCACGGTGAACACCGCGTCAGCGACGAAACTGCGGTCGGCGTGGCCGAGTTCGCGATGCTGGCGGAAATAGTCGGCAACCACGCGATCGGCGGCAAACTCCGAGCGCAGCAGTTCGGCGAGCAACTTCTGGGCATGATGGAAGATGGCCGGTGTGAAACGGGCTGCTGTTATGCGGCCCGGACTAACTCGGGCTACGGCAGGATGTGCGCTCATGGTTCCTCGCTCAATTCGATGGACGTCGCGATTTCGACGAAAATGGCGCCTTTGTGGTCGGTATGCAGGATCTTCACCGGCAGCAGCGAACGATCGTAGGCCAGCCACAGCTCGGTCGGCGAAACGCCGCCTACCCGCAGGTGCAGCGAGCGGAAGCTTCCGGCCGGGGTCTCGACGTCCTCGTCACCGACGACCTCGAACTGGTACTGCTCGTATTTCTTGCCGGTGGCCACGTGCATCAGGGTGCCGCTAGCCAGATCGGGAAGGAGTCCCAGCTGGTAAGGAAAGGAGAGCAGATCCTGGGCGCCACTGCTCAGTGCTTGCGGCGGCCGTTGGCCGACGCGAACCTGCATCTGCTGCCAGTCGAACTCGGCCTGTTCGCCGGTCGCGCGGCCCTTGCGGCGGCTGCTGAATTGCTCGGGAACCAGCCCGGCAGCGGTCACCGTGCCGCGGCTTTCGAGTTCGATTCGAAAGGGCTTGAACAGCGCCACCAGACCATTGGTCTCGGTCACCGCGGTAATCCGGTAGACGCCGTCGACGACCACCCAGTCGTGCGTCGACTGGCCGATCATGAAGCCTTGATCGCCGCGGTCGACGCGGTAGCGAATCGTCCCGCGTGCCGGCAGCCGGGATGCGTCAGGCATGCCCTCGACTGCTGCCGAAGGCGTCGCCAGTGCGAGCGGGCCAATCGCTGTCGCGGCCGGCTCGGTGCCTGGTGGCATTGACGTGCCCGTTGGTCTGCCAATTGCCGGCTCCGCGACGGCCAGCGGCGACTCGTGCGCCTTCAACACCGGCGCTGGTGCTGGCGGCGGTGCGGCGCGCGCCTGGCGGTGCTTTGCCGGTCGTTTGCTGGCGGCGGTCAGGGCGGCTTTCGGCGGCGGCTCGAGCGGCGTTTCTATCGCTGCTGCTGGTTTGAGCTCGGCGCGTAGCGGCGGTGGCTCAGGGAAAGGCGGCAAATCAAACTCCGGAGTGAAGAGCAACAAGGCATGCACGCCGAGCGAGGCCGCGATGGCGATGAGCAGGGCCATCGGCATCGCTTAGCCGCTTCACCCCGCGAAAGTCTGCGGCGCGATCAGTGCGCCGCACTTACTCTGCGGTGAGTCGAGGACGACGCGGCCGGCGTGCACACGCAGACGCCCTTCGGCAAACCAGCGCACCGCCAGTGCATAGACCTGATGCTCGTGCGCCAGAACGCGCGCGGCGAGGGTGTCTTCGTCGTCGCCGTCGAGTACCGGCACAGCGGCCTGGACAATGATCGGGCCGTGGTCCAGGTCAGGGGTGACGAAATGTACGGTGCAGCCGTGGATGCGGACACCTTCGCTGAGCGCGCGTCGGTGCGTGTGCAGACCGGGAAAGGTCGGCAACAGCGAAGGATGGATATTGATCAGTCGACCGTCGTAGTGGCGGACAAAGGCTTCGCCAAGAATCCGCATGAAGCCGGCCAGGACCACCAGTTCGGGCGCGAAAGCGTCGATGGCCGCGGCCATGGCGGTATCGAAGTCTTCGCGGCTGGCGAACTGCCGGTGGTCAACGACGCCGGTCGGCACGCCACGCGCGGCCGCCGTTTCGAGCCCCCCCGCGTCGGGGCGGTTGGCGAGGACGGCGGCGATACGTACCGGCAGTGTTCCGGCGTCGACTGCGGCAAGTAGCGACGCCATATTGCTGCCGCGTCCGGAAATCAGGATGACGACCGAGATCATGGGCAGGCGCTCCCGCTCCCGCTGGCAGGCAGCTGGCAAGTGCGGCGGCGCAGGCGGTTCACTCGCGCTTCTCGTAGTGCTCGTTGCGCAAGGCGACGCGCTTGGTCAAGGAAGTGGGGCGGCATTCTTAGGAGGCCTTGGGCTGGGCTTCGGCCTTGCGGTGTTGCAGCCAGCCGATGAGCAGTGGTAGCAGCGAAATGGCGATAATCACCAGGATCACCAGCGTCAGATTCTTCTGAATCCACGGCAGATTGCCGAACAGGTAGCCGGCCAGGGTCAGTGAACCGACCCAGCTGACTCCGCCGACGAGGTTGAAGAAAGTGAAGCGCGCGTAGCTCATGGCGCCAATTCCGGCGACAAAGGGCGCGAAAGTGCGAAACAGTGGCAGGAAACGCGAGATGACCAGCGTCTTGCCGCCGTGCTTCTCGTAGAAGGCGTGCGTCTTGTCGAGGGCCGCCCGGTTGAAGAATCGCGATTGTTCCCAGTGGAAGACCTTGGGGCCGAAATAGCGGCCAATCTGGTAGTTGAGCATATTACCGAGGATCGCCGCGGCCATCAGCACGACCATCAAGATGGAAATGTCCATGCCACCGACCGCAGCCAGGGCGCCGGCAACGAAAAGCAGCGAGTCCCCGGGCAGGAAGGGCGTGACGACGAAACCGGTCTCGCTGAAGATGATTACGAAGAGAATGACGTAGATCCACTGCCCGTATTGCTCAACCAGCATCGCCAGATGCTTGTCGAGGTGCAGGACGATATCGATGAAGTAAGTGAGGTATTCCATGGCCGGCAGGGTGGAAGGAGGTAAGGCGCGATTCTACCGGAAGCCAGGTTGCGTCGCTGTGCTGCTTGCCGCACTTGGCTGCTGTCTGGTCGTCAGATGGCGTGCGCAGGCGTGGGCTTGCACGGCGCCGGCTTGCCGCCGCCGCGCACAGGTCAGTAGGGGCGCGGCTCACCCGGCGGGCGGGTCTTGAAGCGGCGATGGACCCAGTAGTACTGCTCGGGCATGGTCCGTACGGCGGCTTCGATCCAGGCGTTCATGCGGCGGGTATCGGCATCGACGTCGGCGCTCGGAAAGTTCGCCCACGGCTCGCCCACCTCGACTGCGTAGCCGGCGCCGCCGGGCAGAATACGCGTCACGCAGGGAACGACGGTGGCGCCGGCCAGGCGTGCCAGCCGCGACAGGCCGCTGATGGTCGCCGTCTGGACCCCAAAAAAAGGCACGAAGATCGACTCCTTGCTGCCGAAATCCATATCCGGCAGGTAGTAGAGCGGCCGGCCCGATTTCATCGCCCGGACGCTGGCGCGCACGCTTTCCTGGCGCGAGAGCAGCAGTTGATCGCCAAAGCGCAGGCGCCCGCGGTGCAGGAGAGCGTCGAAAACCGGGTCGGACTGCACGGCGTAGATGCTCGCGCTGTTGAAGCGCATGGCGATGGCTGCACCGCCCGCGTCCAGCCCGACGAAGTGCGGCGTCAGCATCAGCACCGGCCGACCGGCGTCGAGCAGCTGGCGCATGTGCTCTTCGCCGCTTACCCGCAGCAGCGGCGACAAGCGCTGCGCACTTGCCCACCACAGTAGCGAACGTTCGAGGATGCTGCGGCCGAGGACCTTGAAATGTTCCTTCGCCAGGCGCCGCCGTTGCTCTTCGTCGAGTTCCGGGAAACACAGGCGCAGATTCACCAGCACGATGTGCCGGCGCCTGCCGGCAAGGCCGAAGAGCACCAGGCCAAGCGTCCGGCCGAGGAAGGCCAGGGCCGCGAGTGGCAGAAAGTGCAGCAGCCATAGCAGGGCGACGAGCAAACGACTCAGCATCGGCACGCTACTCGCGAGTTGCCTGCCTGGCGTAGGCGGGCTTGTGGGAAGTGGGTCATCAGATCAGCGGTGAGGCAGCGGATCGCCGGTCAGATCGGCAAGCGACGCAAGGGGGGCAGGGCAGCGTATTGTATCTTGTTCTGTCATTCGCTTTTCGCTTCGCGCTGCTTGCCTGATGCAAAGTCCGTGTCTCGGCATCACCCCGGAACGGGCGGAACAGGTGTGCCTGCGTCCCGCCCGGGAAGGATCTGGCGTGCTGCTTGCCGGCGGCAGTTCTGCAGTACTATGCGCCACCCGCAAGTGTTGACGAAGACGGGGCGGTGAAGAGCTCCGCTCGACGAAGTCACTGACGCGATTCCGGGCTGTTTGCTATCACCCCGACTGGCGTGGCTTGTGCTGGGCCAAAGTTCGAGATTGACGCCGTTTGCCGGGGCCTCATATACTCTTGCCGCCGTCGAAATCCCTGTTCTTTCCGACAGGCGTCATGTCCTCTGCCGAGCAGGGAAATGATGCAGAAGTTTCTAGCGCTTGCACTTTTACCTGCATGAACCACAGCTAGCCAAGCTCTTCTTTCAGGTTTAAAGCAATGAGTTTTCTGGAGTTTTTAAGCGATTTCGGCCGTAGCGATCTGGCCGACGCCATTTTATGACTCAAGCGCGGTCACCAAAACCGTTGCAAGGCCCTAGATTAGTTCGCTTCCTGTCTGATCTAGCTGTTGCCGATGGCGAGGTTTCGCATAAGGACTTTGCTGAACGACTCGGGCGACTAATCGCTCTGCCTGATTCCATTGCCCTGTCAATGGTGCACGCCAGGCTTTCGACGATGACCTCCGAGCCCATGCCAGAGGCAGGTGTGGCGGTGTCCAGTGAGTCGGTAATGGCCGATTTTCTCAGAGTTCGCACGACCCTCGTGGAAACCATCGTCGATAGCTTTACTCCCGGTGCGGGCGCCTCGTGGCTAAGCTTTCCGAGGGTGACAGCGAGTACGCCGGCCGAAGAGATGGCGAGCTACAAGCGCTACCAGATGTTCTATGTGAATCAGCAACGGGAGATTGCTCTCAGAATCAACAAGCTCAGGGCCGATGTCCGCCTTACTGTCTCGGGTCGTTCAGCGAGGCTCGCCAGGCTGGTCGTCCTCGATACAGGGCTTGATGAGGCCCTTTCTGCGCCTGCCCAGAACCTGTTTGCGGAAGTTCCACGGCTGCTTGGAAAGCGCTTTGAGGATCTCTACCAGCGCCATCAGGAGACGATTGTCGACCGGGAGACCGACGATGATCGACAGTTGTGGAGTCAACCGGGAGGCTGGCTTGCGCAATTTGCGGGTGAAATGCAAGGGTCGCTGCTGGCGGAGCTTGAAGCTCGCCTGCAGCCGGTTCTTGGACTCATGGAAGCACTTAAGGAAGAGGGTGAGAGCGCTTGATAAGTAGATTGCTTTTTGCGACAGCATTTTTGTTGGGAGCCGCGGCGATTGCTGCGATGGGGCTGACGTTTATCACTTCCGATCCATTGGGCCTGGCCGTGACCGTGGTGATTGGCGGCGTCTATAGCATCGGCTTTATCGAAATTCTGCAGTTCCGGCAAGCGACGTCGACGCTCTCGAATGCGCTGTCGGGATTGTCCGGGACGACGCAGGAAGTGGGCGCTGATTTTCTTGAGCGATGGCTGGCCAGACTGCATCCGTCGTTGCAGAACTCGGTGCGGCTGCGTATCGAAGGCGAGCGTTTGGGGCTGCCCGCGCCCGTGATCACCCCCTATCTGGTCGGTCTGTTGGTCATGCTGGGCCTGTTCGGAACCTTCCTTGGCATGGTCGCCACCCTGCAGGGAGCGGTTTTTGCGCTCGAAGGAACGAATGAGTTGCAGGCCATTCGCGCCGGTCTGGCTGCGCCCATCAAAGGTCTCGGGCTCGCTTTCGGCACCTCCGTGGCCGGCGTGGCGGCGTCCGCCATGCTCGGCTTGAGTGCCACCATCAGCCGACGCGACCGAATGTCAGCCACCCGGCAGCTGGATGGCCAGGTCGCCACGACCTTCCGGGAGTTTTCTCTGGTCTACAGTCGGCAACAGGCCTTCAAGGCGGTGCAGGCGCAAGCCAAGGCGCTTCCCGACGTGGTGGAAAAACTGCATCTCCTGGCGGCGGCAATGGAGCGCATGGGTGAACAGCTGGGGGACAAGTTGATTGCCAACCAGGAGCGCTTTCACCAATCCGCAAGCAGCAGCTATTCCGAGCTCGCCAGCTCGGTCGATCGATCCCTCAGGGAAAGTGTCGTCGAGAGCGGTCGCCAGGCGATCGAGAGTGGACGGCTGCTCGGCGAGAACATCAGACCACTGATCGAAGGCCTGATCACCAGCATCGGCGCTGAAACGCGAAGAACGCATCAGCACCTGACCACCACCGCCGAACAGCAACTTGAAGGCCTGACCAGCTCGCTCCTGGAATCCTTCGATAGGCGCTCGGCTGGTTGGGCAGAACGCCAGCAGCTGGCCGACGGGGAGCGACTTGAGCTTTGGACCCGTTCCTTCGAACAGGCGGGCGAGCGCTCGCGCACTCAACACCAGGCGCTGTCGGACTCACTGCAGCAGACGGCCCGTGCAATGGCGGATACTGCCCGTGCGACTTCCAGCGGCATGCTCGCTGAAGTGAGCACTCTCCTGCAATCCTCCGAGGTCTTGGTCGAGACCCGGATCAATGCCGAAGCCTCATGGTTGCAGGGGCATGGCGAGCGCATGAATCAGCTGACGGCGACCCTGAAGGCGGAGCTGCAGGCGCTGAGAAACGACGAAGAACGACGCGGCCAGGCCGCTGTTGCCAGTCTTGCCGGCCTGGAGTCGACGGTGGCGGCACAATTGGCGAGCCTGGGGAACTCACTCGAAGAACCCATGACCCGGCTCATTCAGACAGCTTCCGAAACCCCGCGCGCTGCCGCCGAAGTGATTGCCCATCTTCGCCGCGAGATGTCGAACAACATGGAACGGGACAACGCTCTGCTTGCCGAGCGGCAGCGGATCATGAGCGAACTTGGCAGCCTGGCGACCTCACTGCAAGAGGTCACCAAGGGGCAGCGAGAAGCGGTCGAGTCCTTGCTCACCTCCTCCGCCACTCTGCTGGAGGATGTGGGCTCGCGTTTTTCCGGGCAGGTGGAGTCGGAAGCGTCGAAGCTCTCCGGAATCGCCGACAATCTGGCGGGTAAAGCGGCACAGATTGCCGATGATTTTGCCGGGAGCGCGATAGAAATGTCGAGTCTCGGCGAAGCCTTCACTCTGGCCGTCGGTCTGTTCAATGAATCCAATGGCAAGCTCGTCGAAAGCCTTGATCACATCGAGCAATCGCTGGAGAAAGCGACGATCCGCAGCGATGAGCAACTGGCCTACTACGTGGCCCAGGCCCGGGAGATCATCGATCACAGCATACTTTCCCAGAAGGAGATTTTCGAGGAATTGCGTCAGCTTCGGCGTCCTGGGAAGCGCACTTCCGAGACCGTGCGGGAAGAGGTCGGCTGATGGAAGAGCTGGAAGATGGCTTTTCCGAGGCGACGCCCATCTGGGCGATTTTCGGGGACCTCATGTCGGCACTGGTCGGCGTCTTCGTCCTGCTTCTGGTGTGGGCGCTTGGATTTCAGCTGGAGCTTGCGCAGTCACTGGAACGGGAAGTCGAGAAGCGCCAGGTGGAGGAGCAGCGGCGAATGGCGCTTGAACAAGCACTGGCCGATCCGCTGGCAGCGGGCAGGGTGACCCTGCGTGACGGTCGCATCGGTATCAGCGGCAGCGTCCTGTTTTCGCTGAATTCCGACGAGTTGCAGCCAGAAGGGCGCGAGTTGCTGCGCACTCTGGTGGGACCGCTCAAGGTCTATCTGGACCAAAGAGACCAACTATTGATGGTCAGCGGGTTTACCGACGACCTGCCGATTCAGCACGGCAACAATCGCTACAGTGACAACTGGCAGTTGTCGGCGGAACGAGCACTCACCGTGACCCGGGCATTGATCGAAGACGGCATGCCGCCAGCGATGGTCTTCGCCGCCGCGTTTGGTGCGCAGCAACCGGTCGTTTCCAATCAGGACGAGAAGGGCCGCTCGCAGAATCGTCGCGTCGAGATGGCGCCCGTGCCGCGGGCCAAGAATCAAGGAAACGAAGCGCAGTCGTCGGATGATGGATAGGGGCGCTGATGCTGATTCTGCCAGCCTGAAGGCTGCGATACCGATGGTCTTGCCGGAAATGGGCGCTGCCGATGTCAGGCAGGTGATTGCTGATCTGGCGCGAACCGGCGCCGATCAGTTCGATCCGGTTCGCTTCAGGGTCATCGAATCGATGGGCGCGAAAGCTGCGAAGCAAAGAGAATCAGTTCGCCTGATCCTGGAAAGGAAGGCGCTCATTGCACTGTTTGACTACCAGGATGACTTCGCGAGCGCACGAGAGGGTATCGCGCCCATTGCCGCCGGTATCGCCGCGCAATTCCCCGAGTCGGCTGAAATGCTTCGTTCCTTGTTGGCGGCGGGCAAGATCGGCGCGGTGCAGCGACTTGCGCTCAAGCTGAAAAGAGAAGGCGGTCGGGAGGAGGGTGCCGCAGCGGTGAGTACTCTGGCCAGCTTGACAAGGCAGATTGGCCTGAATTCGTTTGGCTCGGCTGAGGAAGACAAGGAGGTGTCTTTTGTCGACCTGTTGCAGCGACAGGAAGAGGCGGTGCTGCAGTCCTCCTTGCTGGCCAAATCGCAGCCACGATCCAGCACTGCGGTGGTGGCGTCGAGCAAGTTGCGCCCCAAACGTTCTGGCGGCCGCGGCAGCAGTCACCGGGCAGGGGAGTCGACTTCTGCGCGACAGTTCCGGGAACTCCTCGAGAAACACGGTTCCGACAAGCGGGTAAAGCGGGCCATCAGCGAAGGCCCCGAAGCCCCAGGTCCCCTGAATCCACAGGCCCTGGTGATACGCTCCCTGGCGACTCTGCGGGAGTTGTCTCCGGATTACCTCAACCGCTTTGTCGCCTATGCGGATACGCTCCTGTGGCTGGAGCAGGCTGGGGAAAAGAGCAAGCCTGCCGGTAACAAAGGGAAAACGAGCAAGCCTAAATCGACCTGAGTTGATTGCCCGATCAGGCGAAGCGCTCGTCGTTCGGCAGGGTACCGCTGCGAGACTGGTGACCGGCGGGGGGCGCTGTGTTAGCGATGTTTCCCCACCCTGTGCCAATATGACTTGAGACGACACCGTCAGTTTCTGGCTGACCAGCGCCATTGAGCCATCCTGCGGCCAAGCGGCCATTGACGTTGCTCATCCACGCGCATGCGGGGTTTGCGTTTGCTGAAAAGCGGTGCAGCGCGCAGCCGGCTTTCGCCCGATTCATCGGGCGATTGGGTGGGTGGGTGGAGGTTGCTCGGCCACCGCTGCTATCGCACGGGTTGCCGCGCCCCTACCCCAGCAGCCACGGAATCAGCACCGGCAGCAGCAGGGCGGTGGTCAGGCCGTTGAGGCCCATCGCCAGGGCGGCGAAGGCGCCCATTTGTTCGCTGTCCTGGAAGGCGCGGGCGGTACCGATGCCGTGCGCGGCGATACCGAGGGCGAAGCCGCGCACGCTGTCGTCGTCGATGTGCAGGGCGCGGTAGATGTAGCGCGCGCCGATGGCGCCGATGACGCCGGTGGTGATCACCAGGACGGCGGTTAGCGACGGCAGGCCGCCGATGCGTTCGGCGATGCCCATGGCAATCGGGGTGGTGACCGATTTCGGAGCCAGCGACAGCAGGGTCGCCTTGCTGGCACCAACTACGCCGCCGATGGCCACTGCCGAGAGCGCGGCGGTCAGCGAGCCGACGAGCAGGGCGCCGAGGAGCGGGATGGCCAGGCGCTTCAGGCGGTCGAGCTGGGCGTAGAGCGGAATGGCCAGGGCGACGGTCGCCGGGCCGAGCAGGAAATGCACGAACTGCGCGCCGTCGAAGTAAGTGCCGTACGGCGTATCGGTGAGCCAGAGCAGGCTGACCAGTGTGGCGACTGCCAGCAACACCGGGTTGGCCAGCGGATGGCCATGGCAGCGCTTGTTTACATAGACCGCGCCCTGGTAGGCGAGCAGCGTCAGGGTGAGGCCGAGCAGCGGCGAGGCGGAGAGGTATACCCAGATCTCGTCCAAGCGGGTGTTCACGGCGTGTCGCTCCGGTGATCGCGGCGCCGGGCCAGGAAACGCAGGGTCAGGGCGGTGACGGCGATGGTGATCAGGGTGCTGCCGAGCAGTGAAAGGGCCAGCGCCAGCCACTCCTCGGACATGCGCTGGAAGTGCAGCATGATGCCGGTGCCGGCGGGAACGAAAAGCAGCGAAAGGTGTTGCAGGAGCCCCTGTGCGGTACCGCGCAGTTCGCTGGAGGGGCCGCCGCGCGCGACGAGGGCGGCGAAGAGCAGGGCCATGCCGATGACCGGGCCCGGAATCGGCAAAGCCAGCGTCTTGGCAATGACTTCGCCGATCAGCTGAAAAACCAGGAGCAGGGTGATGGCGCCGATCATGCGGAGTGTTTCCACGGGGCGGTGACGTTGCCGCCGGTATGGCGGACGCTCGCATGGCGATTCGCCGTAGCGGGGCAGGAGAAGGCAAGGGCGGGCGCGAGACGGTGCGAGCAGGTGACGTGGTCATGCGGGCGCGCCAGCCCTGACGAGCTACTTCGGGTCATCCTCGTTTTCGGCCTGCAGCGTTTCCTGCAGGCTTTCGAGGTCCTTGCGGTTTTGCCGAAAAAAGAAGCGCAGGCCCCACACCAGGCCTGTGACGATGAGCGCCAGCAGCGCGATGGCTCCCCAATCGAGGTCGCCCGATGACCCTGGCTGCATCTGTTCCTCCTTTGCGTGATGAAAGACCTTGCCGGTGTGCGCCAAGCGGCCGCTTCGTGGCAGGTAGCGGCCGTGTCGGAAAACGACGTGGCGCATGCCTTTGCAAGACTACTATAGCCGCTGGCCCAAATCGCAGCATCGTCGCCGGAACGGTGGCCACTGGGCTCCAGAGGTAGCGGGTGTCGATTCCCCTTTGACCTTGATATGGCAAACGACACTGAAATCAATTATGCTGGCCTCTCCAAAACACGAATAAACATGGAGTTCGCAGGATGAATAATAAAGGGCAACTTCTACAAGACCCGTTTCTTAATACCTTGCGGCGGGAACGGGTTCCCGTTTCGATCTACCTGGTGAATGGTATCAAGCTGCAGGGTCAGGTCGAATCCTTCGACCAGTACGTCGTCCTGCTCAAGAACACGGTTACCCAGATGGTATACAAACACGCTATTTCGACGGTCGTTCCTTCGCGTCCGATTACCATCCAGCAGGATGCCAACGGCGACGGCTGATTGATCAGCTTCTGGTCACGTGGGCGTCAGGTCGCGCCCCGGCTCCGCTTTTCCGATTTTTGACCTGCTCCGATCTTTTCAGGTCGGAGCCAATTCTCCTGGAACAATTGCATGCATGAGCGTCCCTCAGGCGAGGAACGGGCGGTCATCGTCCAGCTCGATTTCGGCCGCGACGACCTGTCCGAGCAACTTGAAGAGGTTCGTCTGCTGACACTTTCTGCGGGCGCATCGATCAGTGCGGTGGTGCATGGTCGTCGCCACAGCCCGGATGCGGCGACTTATGCCGGTAAGGGCAAGGTCCAGGAAGTGGCTGCCGAAGTGCTGGCGCACGAGGCCGACCTGGTAATCTTCAATCACGAATTGAGCGCTGGTCAGGAGCGCAATCTCGAGCAGGCCCTGCAGTGTCGCGTCATCGATCGGACCAGCCTGATTCTTGACATCTTCGCGCAGCGGGCAAAGAGCGCCGAAGGCAAATTGCAGGTCGAACTGGCACAGCTCGAACACCTGTCGACGCGGCTGGTTCGTGGCTGGACGCACCTGGAGCGGCAGAAAGGCGGTATAGGTCTGCGCGGTCCAGGCGAAACGCAGCTGGAAACCGACCGTCGCCTGCTCGGTCTGCGGGTCAAGTCGCTCAAGGAACGGCTGGTCAAGCTCGAACGTCAGCGTGGCGTGCAGCGCAAGGCGCGCGGGCGAGGCGAGTTGCTGAACGTGTCCCTGGTCGGCTATACCAACGCCGGCAAATCGACGCTGTTCAATGCGCTCACCCACGCTGGCGTTTTTGCTGCCGACCAGCTTTTCGCGACGCTGGATACGACGACGCGCAAGCTGTGGCTGGCCGAGGTTGGCCATATCGTGCTTTCCGACACCGTCGGCTTCATCCGCGATCTGCCGCACTCGCTGGTGGCTGCTTTTCACGCTACGCTAGAAGCGACAGCCGAGGCCGATCTGTTGCTGCACGTGGTCGATTCGGCGAGTCCGGCGCGTGATGAACAGGTGGGCGATGTCAACAAGGTGCTTGCCGAGATCGGCGCCGCCGAGGTCCCGCAACTGATGGTACTCAACAAGCTCGATCTGACCGGCCTGCCGCCGACGGTCGAACGGGATGAATATGGTACACTCCTGCGGGTTCGCGTCAGCGCTCGTTGCGGCGACGGTCTGTCGCTGCTGCGCGAAGCCTTGGCAGAAATCGCTCTCGCCAAGACCCGAAACCTGCCTCAGCGGGTGTCCGGCGACGCTGCTTTACAGGATATGGATATGGTTTTCGATTCAGATGGTTCCGCATGATTTCAAGCCTTGGAGTACTTATGTCGCTGAATGATCCGCAGTGGGGAAATCGCGGCAACGATGATAACGATGGCGGTGGGCGGCGTCCCAATCAGGGGCCGCCTGATCTCGATCAGTTGTGGCGTGATCTCAATCGTCGTTTGTCGGGAATGTTCGACAAGAAGCGCGGCGGTGGGGACCGCGGCGGCGATGGTGGCGATCGTCCGCCGGTACAGTTCAGCCCAAAGTTCCTTGGCGGCGGCATTGGCTTGCTCCTGGTCCTGGTGCTCATCGTCTGGCTGGGCAGTGGCTTCTACATTGTCGACGCCGGGCAGCGCGGTTTGGTGCTCCAGTTTGGTCGTTACAAGGAGAGCTCTGAGCCGGGTCTGAGGTGGCGCCTGCCGTATCCGATCCAGTCGCATGAATTGGTCAACATCGCCGGCGTGCGGACGCTCGAAGTCGGTTATCGCGGCACCGAAAGGAACAAGGTCCTCAAAGAGGCCCTGATGCTGACTGACGATGAAAACATCATCAACATTCAGTTTGCCGTGCAATACATTCTCAAGGACCCCGTTGACTACGTGTTTGCCAACAGAAATCCGGACGAAGCGGTGATGCAGGTGGCAGAGACCGCCATTCGCCAGATCGTCGGCAAGAACAAGATGGACTTCGTCCTTTACGAAGGTCGCGAGCAGGTAGCAGTGACAGCTTCGCAGCTGATGCAGGACATTCTTGATCGCTACAAGACGGGGATCCTGATTTCGAAGGTCACCATGCAGAACGCGCAACCGCCGGAGCAGGTTCAGGCGGCGTTCGATGATGCGGTGAAGGCCTCGCAGGACCGTGCCCGGCAGAAAAACGAGGGCCAGGCCTACGCCAATGACGTCATCCCGAGAGCTCGTGGTACGGCCTCGCGCCTGTTCGAGGAGTCCGAAGGTTACAAGCAGCGTGTCATCGCGACGGCCGAGGGTGATGCGAGCCGCTTCACGCAGATTTATGCCGAGTACGCCAAGGCGCCCGAAGTGACCCGCAGCCGCATGTATCTGGACACCATGCAGGAAGTCTATGCGAACACCAGCAAGGTCCTGGTCGATAGCAAGGGGCAGGGCAATCTGCTCTATCTGCCGCTCGACAAGCTGATCCAGGCCGCCGGCGCGGTCGCGGCGGCGCCTGGTGGTCCGGGCAGCAGCCTGGAGGCGCCTGGTGTCGCTCGTTCGTCAGCGCCAATATCCAACGAGGTGCCACCGCAAATGAGCGAAGGACGTTCGCGCGAAACCCTGCGTCAGCGTGACCGGGGGGTCCGCTAATGAGAACGGGCATGAATGTTTTTGCGGCTCTCGTGGTGAGCGCGCTGGTTGTGCTCGGGGCGACGATTTTCACCGTTGATCAGCGCCAGCACGCGATCGTTTTCCAGCTTGGTGAAGTGCGCAGTGTCATCGACGAGCCGGGCCTGTATTTCAAGTGGCCGCTGATCCAGAACGTGCGCTATTTTGACAAGCGCATTCTCACCCTGGACGCTGCCGAACCCGAGCGTTTCATTACCTCCGAAAAGACCAACGTTCTGGTGGATTCCTTCACCAAATGGCGGATCATCGATCCCAAGCTGTACTACGTCTCGGTTGCCGGTGACGAGTCGCGTGCCAAGACACGGCTGTCGCAAACGGTCAATGCCGGCCTGCGCGAGGAATTCGGCAAACGAACCGTGCATGACGTCGTTTCCGGTGAGCGCGATCAGCTGATGGAATTGATGCGCGAGAAAGCCGACCTTGATGCGCGCAAGATCGGTGTGCAGATTGTCGATGTGCGCGTCAAGCGGGTCGAGCTGCCAAGCGATGTCAGCGAATCGGTCTACCGGCGGATGGATGCCGAGCGCAAGCGAGTGGCCAACGAGTTGCGTTCGCAGGGTGCTGCCGAGGCCGAGAAAATTCGCGCAGACGCTGACAAGCAACGCGAGGTGATCGTCGCCGAAGCCTATCGCGACGCTCAGAAATTGAAGGGTGAGGGTGACGCCACGGCGGCGGCAACCTATGCGCAAGCGTTTCAGCGGAATCCGGAGTTCTACGCCTTCTATCGTAGCCTGGAAGCCTATCGCAACAGCTTCAACGGCAAGAGCGACGTGATCGTTGTCGAGCCGAGTTCAGATTTCTTCAAGTACATGAAGAGCATCGGCCGAGGTGGTGACAACACCGCCAAATGACCGACAATCTGCTGCTTGCGCTTGCCCTCATGCTGGTGCTTGAAGGCCTGGTGCCGTTCGTGGCACCGAATGCCTGGCGTGAGACCTTTCGCCGCCTGATCCGTTGTTCAGACGGGCAAATCCGTTTTGTTGGCCTGACGTCGATGCTGATCGGCCTGGTCCTGTTGATGGTTTTCCGATGAACTGGCTGCTTCCCGAACATATTGCCGACGCGCTGCCGTCAGACGCCGCGCAGATTGAACGGCTGCGGCGCGCGTTGCTCGACCTCTTCCGCGTGCATGCCTACGAGCTGGTCCTGCCGCCACTACTTGAGCACCTCGATTCACTGCTCACTGGTTCCGGGCAGGATTTGAAGTTGCGCACCTTCAAGCTGGTCGATCAATTGTCGGGACGCACGCTTGGCGTGCGCGCCGACATGACGCCGCAGGTCGCCCGTATCGACGCCCACCTGCTCAATCGCCAGGGGGTGACCCGGCTATGCTATTGCGACAGCGTGCTGCACACGCTGCCGGCGTCGCTATCCGCGAGCCGCGAACCCATCCAGGTGGGCGCTGAAGTCTTCGGGCATGCCGGTCTGGCGGCCGATCGCGAAGTGATTCGCTTGATGGCCGATGCTTTGCAGGCGGCGGGCGTGCCGGCCGCACGAATAGACCTCGGCCATGTCGGCGTGTTTGGCGCACTGGCGGACGCCGCTGGTCTGGATGGCGAACTTGAGGGGGCTCTGCTGCAGTTGCTGCAAGCCAAGGATATGCCGAGTTTGCGCGAGCGGTGCAGCGCTATTGCTGAGCCCTGGCGCTCGGCACTGCTGGCTTTGCCCGGCCTCTACGGCGACGTTGAAACGCTGGCCGAAGCGGCTAGCGTCTTGCCGGCCCTGCCGGCCATCACGGCGGCCCTGAATGCCTTGCGCGAGCTGCACGCGGCGCTGCCGGATCTGTCCTTGTCTTTCGATCTCGGCGATCTGCGTGGCTATCGCTACCACAATGGTGTTGTCTTCGCGGCCTATCACGCGGCCTTTCCGAGTGCTATCGCGCTCGGCGGGCGTTATGACGGCGTTGGCAAGAGTTTTGGCCGGGCACGCCCGGCGACCGGTTTTTCGATGGACCTGCGCGAGCTGGCGCGGCTGACGAGCACGCGCGGCGAACAGACGGGGGGCAGTGCTGGCGCCTTACGCCGCTGGCAGCAGTGCTCTGGCAGCCGCGATTGCCGTTTTGCGCGCGCAGGGTGAGGTGGTCGTCGAACTGCTGCCGGACGAAAAAAGCAGCGACGGACCGTTGTGTGACCGGCAACTGGTCGACCACGATGGGCAATGGGTAATCAAGGCAATCAACAGGGACGGATAACAAGCATGGCCAAGAATGTCGTAGTCGTGGGCACCCAATGGGGCGACGAGGGCAAGGGCAAGATCGTCGACTGGCTCACCGATCGTGCGAAGGGGGTCGTTCGTTTCCAGGGCGGGCACAACGCAGGCCATACCCTGGTAGTCGGCGAAAAGGTGTACAAGCTCAATCTGGTCCCCTCGGGGATCGTTCGCGAAGGGGTCGACTGCTTCATCGGCAACGGTGTGGTGCTGGACATTCATCACCTGCTCAGCGAAATCAAGGTGCTCGAGTCCGGCGACATCGATGTGCGTTCGCGCCTGAAGATCAGTCCTGGTTGTCCGCTCATCCTCGGCTACCATGCGGCGCTGGATCATGCCCGCGAGGCGGCCAAGTGTGCCGATCTGCGCATCGGGACCACCGGCAAGGGCATCGGTCCGGCCTACGAAGACAAAGTGGCACGGCGTGCCCTGCGGGTCTACGATTTGTTCTATCCTGCCCGTTTTGCCGAGCGCGTGCGCGAGAACCTGGACTATCACAACTTTGTTCTGACCCGCTACCTTGGGGCTCAGGCCGTCGATGGTGAAGCCGTTCTGGCGCAGGCGATGGCCGACGCGGAAGCGATCAAGCCCCTGGTGACTGATGTCTCGGCGGCGCTGTATGCGCTCAACAAGGCCGGCCATAACCTGCTTTTCGAAGGCGCTCAGGGCGCCTTGCTGGACATCGATCACGGTACCTATCCGTTTGTCACCTCGTCGAACTGCGTGGCCGGCCAGGCAGCCGCAGGATCCGGCGTCGGTCCCGGGATGCTGCATTACGTTCTCGGGATTACCAAGGCCTATTGCACGCGCGTGGGTGGGGGGGCCTTTCCCGAGCGAACTGGATATCGAGAAGGAAGGCCTGCCGGGCTATCAGATGTCGCAGAAAGGCCGCGAATTTGGTACCGTCACCGGACGCAAGCGTCGCTGTGGATGGCTCGACGTGGCTGCACTCCGGCGTTCGATCCAGATCAACGGGGTGACCGGTCTGTGCATCACCAAGCTCGATGTCCTCGACGGCTTGTCCGAGTTGAAGATCTGTACCGGTTATCTGCTCGACGGAAAATCTGTCGATCTGCTGCCAATGGGCGCCGACGACGTCGCGGCTTGCGAGCCGGTGCTCGAAACCCTGCCCGGCTGGTCGGGGTCGACGGTCGGCGCGAATACCATGGAAGCGTTGCCGGCTGCGGCGCGCGCGTATCTGGCGCGCATCGAAGAGCTCTGTGACGTGCCGATCGATATTGTTTCGACCGGGCCGGAGCGCGGCGAGACGGTGGTTCACCGCCATCCGCTGGGCTGATTCCGCCTGAGCTGAGCTTGTGTTGATCTGAGCTGGCACGCGCTTCTCGTTCCCTAGCGCTGCGACCATCGGCTCTGCATCGCCATTGCCCAGCGCCGGGCCGTCGTCCTGCCTGCCCGGCAACTGCAGCAAGGGCAGGCCGCGGGCGATTCCTTCGAGTTGTCCGGTGTGCTATCGTACGATCGCCGCAGCGGGATATGCCGTCGCATATCGACCAGGCATTCAGGAGAGACAGGCATGAATCGAGAGGAGCTCCGTGACCAACTGCTGGCGCCGGTTTTCCAGTGGACCCGGCTGGGGCGGCAGACCAACCGCTTGATGACGGGCAGCAGCGCGGTCATCAGTTACCGTACTCGCCGCCTGCTGCGCGCAGGCGCATTTTCGCGGCAGGCAGATTGGGACGAGGTGGCCCGGATGACTCGCGAGAAGGTCGAAATTCCTCTGCAAGCCGCAACTGCGATGGCCGTGGCGATGCTTCCTGTCGTCAAACAGTTCTGGACGCACACCGGGCAGTCGATGTTGGCTTGCAGCAGCGACAGTATGTCACTGCTCGGCAGTCGTGGCCCCGAGGAGTTTCGCGAGCGGCAGGCGGATCTGTGCGCCACCTTGATCAACGTCAGCGTCGGTTGGTTGCGGGTCTTTGGCAGCCTTGCCGAGGTCGCCAGCCAGGGCGTGGCGCCTGTGCTTCGCCAGGTGCAGGGCAACGCCGAGCGACTCGGAAAGCGCTGATCTGTTGATCGCTGCCGGCGAGCCGGTCTTTCAGCTTGCCGGGTGTGCTTTGCCGTCCCCTGCTTGACCGGAGTGCGCACAAAACCTTCGCAAATCAGCCACTCGCCGCGCCAGGGGAAGGGCTTGGCGTGCTAGAATCACGGGCTTGATCAAGACGATGACATTCCTCCGGAATGTCTCGTTGACAGCGGAAAAAAGATGGAAGCCTTCGCCAAAGAAACCCTGCCCATCAGTCTCGAAGACGAGATGCGTCGATCGTATCTCGATTATGCCATGAGCGTGATTGTCGGCCGTGCCTTGCCCGACGCTCGCGACGGCCTGAAGCCGGTGCATCGTCGTGTTCTCTTCGCCATGCACGAGTTGTCCAACGACTGGAACAAGGCTTACAAGAAGTCGGCGCGGATCGTCGGTGACGTCATCGGTAAGTACCATCCCCATGGCGATACGGCGGTCTATGACACGATCGTACGCATGGCGCAGAATTTTTCTCTGCGCTACATGCTGGTCGACGGGCAGGGCAACTTCGGCTCGGTAGACGGCGACAATGCGGCGGCGATGCGCTACACCGAAGTGCGCATGGCGCGAATCGGGCACGAGCTGCTGGCCGATATCGACAAGGAAACCGTCGATTTCGGGCCCAACTACGACGGCTCCGAGCAAGAGCCGCTGGTCATGCCAGCGCGCATTCCGAACCTGCTGATCAACGGTTCGTCGGGTATCGCGGTAGGCATGGCGACGAACATTCCACCGCACAACCTCGGTGAGGTGGTGGACGCCTGTCTGGCCTTGCTGGGCAACGCGGAGGTGACAATCGACGAGCTGATCGCCATCATGCCGGCTCCCGATTTCCCGACGGCCGGCATCATCTACGGCATTGCCGGTGTCTGCGAAGGTTATCGGACCGGGCGCGGGCGGGTGGTGATGCGTGGTCGGACGCATTTCGAGGACCTCGAAAAGGGTAACCGCCAGGCGATCATCATCGACGAGCTGCCATATCAGGTTAACAAGCGGACCTTGCTCGAAAAAATCGGCGAGTTGGTCAACGACAAGCGCATCGAGGGCATCTCCGATCTGCGCGACGAGTCCGACAAGTCGGGCATGCGCGTGGTCATCGAGCTCAAGCGTGGTGAAGTCGCCGAGGTGGTGCTCAACTGTCTGTACAAGCAGACGCAGCTGCAGGACACCTTTGGCATGAACATGGTGGCGCTGGTTGATGGCCAGCCGCGGCTGTTGAACCTCAAGCAGCTCCTCGAGTGTTTTCTGTGGCATCGCCGTGAAGTGCTCACTCGGCGCACGGTGTTCGAGTTGCGCAAAGCGCGCGAGCGGGCGCACATCCAGGAAGGTCTGGCGGTGGCGCTCGACAACGTCGATGAGATCATTGCGCTGATCAAGGCGTCGCCGACGCCTGCGGATGCCCGTCGGGGCTTGATGGCCAGGACGTGGACCTCGCCGACGGTTGCCGAGATGCTGCGTCGCGCCAAGCTCGATGCGACTCGCCCGGACGGTCTGGCTCTCGAATTTGGATTGTCCGAGAGCGGTTACCTGCTTTCGGAGGCGCAGGCGCAGGCCATTCTGGAGCTGCGTTTGCAGCGCCTGACCGGCCTCGAGCGCGACAAGATTGTTGCCGACTTTGGCGAACTGCTGACGCGTATTGCCGATCTGATGGATATCCTGGCGCGACCCGAGCGCATCACCGCGATGATCGTCGAAGAATTGACCGGGATCCGCGCCCAGTTCGGCGACAAGCGGCGCTCGGAAATCGTCATTAGTACGCAGGATCTCGGCATTGCCGATTTCATTACCCCGGTCGACATGGTGGTGACGCTTTCGCGCACCGGCTATATCAAGTCGCAGCCACTGGCCGAGTACCGTGCGCAGCGGCGCGGTGGGCGCGGCAAGCAGGCAGCGGCGATGAAGACCGACGATTTCGTCGATCGCCTGTTCGTTGCCAATACCCACGACTCCATTCTCTGCTTTACCAACCGCGGCCGGGTCTACTGGCTGAAGGTCTACGAAGTGCCGCAGGGAACGCGTACCAGCCGCGGCAAGCCAGTGGTCAATGTCTTCCCCTTCGAGGACGGCGAGAAAATCAGCGCCATTTTGCCGATCAAGGAGTTCGCCGCCGATCGCTACATTTTCATGGCCACTTCGCAGGGGACGGTGAAGAAGACGCCGTTGTCTGATTTCTCCAATCCACGCAAGAGTGGCATCATCGCGGTTGCCCTCGACGATGAGGACTTCCTCATCGGCGCCGAGATCACCAATGGCAGCCAGGACGTGATCCTGGTTTCCGATGCCGGCAAGGCGGTCTGGTTCGACGAGGAAGACGTACGCCCGATGGGGCGTACCGCACGCGGTGTGCGCGGCATGCGGCTTGGTGACAAGCAGCAGGCCTTGTCCTTGCTGATTGCTGATAGCGATCAGCAAACGGTGCTTGTGGCCACCGAAAACGGCTTCGGCAAACGCACGGCGCTGGCCGATTTCCGCCATTCGGGGCGCGGTACGCAAGGGGTCATCGCCATCGCCGCCAGCGAACGCAACGGCAAGGTGGTCGCCGCGCGCCTGGTTTCCGACGACGACGAAATCATGTTGATCACCACCGGTGGGGTTCTGATCCGCACCCGGGTCCGTGAGATCCGCGAACTCGGCCGGGCAACGCAGGGGGTCACCCTGATTGCGCTCGACGCCGGTGAAAAGCTCGCCGGCCTGGAAAAAAGTCGTCGAGAGCGAAGAGGACAGCGGCAGCGAGCTGGATGAGAATAGTGAGCTGGATGAGAGCAGCAGTGAGCCGTCGGAGCAGGAACCGGCCGCTGAACCCGAGCCGGATCCTGCTGCTGATCCCGAACAGGAGTGAAATGCATGGCCCGCTTGCTTGATCGCCGCGGTCGAGCTGTCCCGTGCCTGCGCCCGCTGGCCGCTTGCTTGTCACTGCCGCAGGCGGGACAGGCGGCGCACGTTCGATGAGCGACGAACTGCAGCGCGAATTGGCGCTTGTCCGCCAGGAGATCGATGGCCTCGACGGGCAACTGCTCGAACTGCTTAACCAGCGTGCGCGCTTTGCCCAGCAGGTCGGCGAGATCAAGGCGCGTCACGGTGAGGCGGGTTTCATTTATCGCCCCGAACGTGAAGCACAGGTCTTGCATCGCATCCAGGAAGAGAACGCGGGGCCTCTCTCGAATGAGACCGTGACCTGGTTCTTCCGCGAGGTCATGTCCGCCTGCCTGTCGCTCGAACAGCCCTTGGGCATTGCTTTCCTGGGCCCGCTCGGGACCTTTTCGGAAAGCGCCGCGACCAAGCACTTCGGCCACGCCGCGCGCTTGATGCCGCAGATTTCGATCGATGATGTTTTTCGGGAAGTCGAGGCCAGCCATGCTGATTACGCGGTGGTCCCGATCGAGAACTCCACCGAGGGAGCGATCGGGCGTACGCTCGACCTGTTGTTGACCACGCCGCTGAAGATCTGTGGCGAAGTCGTCTTGCGCATCCACCAGCATCTGCTGTCGAACGAGGCGTCGCTGGGTGAGGTCAAGAAAGTCTATTCGCACGCCCAGTCGCTGGCGCAATGCCACGAGTGGCTGAACCGTTCCCTGCCGCACGTTCAGCGTATTTCAGTGGGCAGCAATGCGCAGGCGGCACAGTTGGCGGCCGCCGAGGCGGGTGCGGCGGCGCTTGCCGGGCAGGCCGCTGCCGACCGCTATTCTCTGCCGCAACTGGCCAGCAATGTCGAAGACGAACCGAACAATACGACGCGTTTTGTCGTTCTCGGCCGCCAGGAGGCCGGACCTTCGGGGCGCGACCGGACGTCCTTGATCATGTCGGCACATAACCACACCGGCGCCCTCAGCAAGCTACTGGCGCCGTTTTCCGATGCTGGCGTGTCGATGACCCGGCTCGAGTCGCGCCCGGCGCGGCATACTCTGTGGGCCTATGTCTTCTTCGTCGACCTCGAAGGTCATCGCGACGATGGCGCGGTCGGGGCGGCGCTTGCCGAACTTGCCCGGCGTGCGCCCTACCTGAAGATCCTTGGCTCCTACCCGATGGCCGCCTACTAGGCCGGGCGAACTTTTTCGAGGAACGCAGATGCCACTCCACGAACAATCATTGCCGTACATACGCTCCATTTCACCTTACCAGCCGGGCAAGCCGATAACGCAACTGGCACGCGAGTTGGGCCTGGATGTTGAGAAAATCGTCAAGCTGGCTTCGAACGAGAATCCGCTCGGCATGAGTCCCAAGGCGCAGGTGGCGGTGGCTGCGGCGATCGCCGGCCTGTCGCGTTACCCGGATGACTTCGCCCTGAAGAAGGCGCTCGCCGAGCGCACGGGCCTGGGAATGGAGCGTATCGTTCTCGGCAACGGTTCGAATGACGTGCTCGATCTGGTGGCGCGCGTCTTTCTGGCGCCAGGCCGCTCGGCAATTTTCGCGCAGTTCGCTTTTGCCGTCTATCCGCTGGCGACGATTGCAGCGGGCGGCGAGCCGATTGCGGTGGCGGCCAGCGACTACGGCCATGACCTGGACGCCATGCTGGCTGCCATCCGGCCGGATGCGCGACTAATCTGGATTGCCAACCCCAACAACCCGACCGGCACGTTTCTGCCGTATGCGCAGCTCAAGGCGTTTCTGCAGGTGGTGCCCGAGGATATTGTCGTAGTTCTCGACGAAGCCTATAACGAGTACCTGCCGCCCGCCGAGCGTGTCGACACCACCGCCTGGCTGGGCGAACATGCGAACCTGGTGATCACCCGGACTTTCTCGAAAATCTACGGCATGGCCGGTCTGCGCATCGGTTACGCGCTGTGCTCGGCGGCAATTGCCGACTTGATGAATCGTGTTCGCCAACCGTTCAATTGCAACAACCTGGCCCTGGCGGCGGCAGTGGCGGCGCTCGACGACTACGAATTCGTTGCCAGGAGCTACGCCCTGAACCGTGCGGGCATGGAGCAGATCGTTGCCGGCCTGAAACGACTTGCTTGTCGGCATATACCGTCGCACGGTAACTTCGTGACTTTTTGCGTGCCGGACGCGGCGGCGGTGAACCACAAGCTGCTCACGAACGGGGTCATCGTTCGCCCGATCGCGGCCTACGGGATGCCCGACTGGCTGCGTGTGACGATTGGCAGCGAACGCGAAAACAGCCGTTTCCTCGAGGCTTTGGAGCGCTCCTTATGAGTCGTTCATGCGCGGGTGTGCGGCCGTGAGCGGCGCGGCTCCCTTGGGCAAGGTCGTGGTCTTCGGCGTTGGCTTGATCGGTGGCTCGTTTGCGTTGGCACTCAAGGCCGCCGGGCAGGTCACGGAGGTGGTCGGTTTCGGGCGCACGCTTGGCTCACTGACGCAGGCGCTGGAGTTGGGGATCGTCGATCGCGCCGGTTTCAACATCGGCCAGGAAGTGTCGAATGCCGACCTGGTGCTGATTGCCACCCCGGTCGGGACGACTCCCGAGCTCATGGCGCGCATTGCGCCCTGCCTGGGGTCGCAGACGGTGGTGACTGACGCCGGCAGTACCAAGGAAGACGTGGTCAAGGCCGCGCGCGCATGCTTTGGCGAGCGCATCGGGCAGTTCGTTCCGGCGCATCCGATTGCCGGCGCCGAAAACAGTGGCGCACTCGCCGCACGGCCTGATCTCTATCAAGGGAAGCAGGTGGTGCTGACGCCCTTGCCCGAAAGCAGCGAAACGACCGTCGCCCGCGTACGCGCGGCCTGGGAAGCCTGTGGCGGTCTGATCTGCGAGCTGGCTCCGGCGGAACACGATCGTATTTTTGCGGCGGTCAGCCATCTGCCGCATTTGCTGTCGTTTGCTTTGGTGCATGACCTGGCGCGCCGCGACAACCGCGAGCTCCTGTTCGCTTACGCGGCCAGCGGTTTCCGAGACTTCACGCGCATTGCCGCCAGCCATCCCGAGATGTGGCGCGACATCTGCCTGGCCAATCGGCAGGCACTGCTCGAGGAGCTCGATCGCTACCGCGAGCAGCTCGACGAACTGCGCGATGCCCTGCAGCGGGGCGACGGTGCCAGCCTCGAAGCGACTTTCGACATTGCCCGTACGGCACGACGCGAGTGGGCCGAGAGCAAAACAAGGACTTGAACGTGGACTTCATCGATCTGCCGCAACTGCTCGCTGCGCGGGGCACCGTGCGCTTGCCGGGTTCGAAGAGCATTTCCAATCGCGTGTTGCTGCTGGCGGCGCTGGCCAGCGGCGACACCGAGCTCCGCGACCTGCTGCAGTCGGACGATACGGCACGCATGATCGATGCGCTGCGGACCCTGGGTGTCAAGGTCGAGGCCTTGGCCGACAGGCGCTTTCTGGTCAGCGGCGTCGGTGGCGTTTTTCCGGTTCGCGAGGCTGATCTTTTTCTCGGTAATGCGGGTACTGCCGTCCGCTCATTGACCGCAGTGCTGGCCCTGGCCGGTGGCGATTATCGACTCTCCGGTGTCGCGCGCATGCACGAACGGCCGATCGCCGATCTCGTTGACAGCTTGCGGCAGCTGGGTGCCGAGATCGCTTACGCTGCGCAGGACGGCTTTCCGCCCTTGCTGATTTCGTCACCGACGCCTGGCTCTGCGGCTGTGGTCCGAGTACGCGGTGACGTGTCGAGCCAGTTTCTCACCGGCCTGCTGATGGCTTTGCCCCTGCGCACTGTCGCGACGACGGTCGAAGTGGTCGGCGAATTGATTTCGCGACCCTATGTCGAGCTCACGCTGGCCAGCATGGCGCGCTTTGGCGTCGAGGTGGTTCGCGAGGGCTGGCAGCGTTTCACCGTCCCGGCCGCTAGCGCGTATCGCTCACCAGGGTTCGTTGAAGTCGAAGGCGATGCGTCGTCAGCATCCTATTTCCTGGCCTTGGGAGCGCTTGGCGGCGGTCCGCTGCGCGTTGAGGGCGTGGCTCGCGACTCGCTTCAGGGCGACGTGCGCTTTGCCGACGCGCTGGCCGGGATGGGCGCGAAAATTACTTTCGGAGACACCTGGATCGAGGCGGCGGCTGCCGCTGACGGCCGGCTGCAGGGCGTCGATCTGGACTGCAATCACATCCCGGACGCGGCGATGACCCTGGCGACCGTTGCTCTGTTCGCCGACGGAGCGACGACTTTGCGCAACATCGCCAGCTGGCGGGTCAAGGAAACCGACCGCATCGCGGCGATGGCCAGCGAGTTGCGCAAGCTCGGTGCCCGGGTCGATAGCGGCGACGACTTCATCCGCGTCGTGCCGCCTGCCCGAGCACAGGGTCTGCGTCCGGCGGCGATTGCCACCTACGATGACCATCGCATGGCTATGTGCTTTTCGCTGGCGGCGTTGGGTACGCCACTGCGCATCAATGACCCGGCGGTGGTCAGCAAAACCTTCCCGGACTACTTCGAGCGTTTCGCGGCAGTCACCCGGCCTGTGCCGGTGGTGGCTATCGATGGCACGTCGGCATCCGGCAAAGGGACGGTCGCGTCGCGCGTTGCCGAAGCGCTGGGCTGGCATTACCTGGATTCCGGGGCGCTCTATCGCTTGACCGCCCTGGCGGCTCGCCGGGCCGCGATCGCTTGGGATGATGAAGCGGCTGTCGCGGCGATTGCGACCAATCTCGACGTTGACTTTTCCGGCGGCCTGATCAGCCTCGCCGGCGAGGAGGTCGGCGACGCCATCCGCAGCGAGGAAATCTCTGCTGGCGCGTCGCTGGTGGCGGCACTGCCGGCAGTGCGCGCCGCTTTGCTTTTCCGGCAGCGGGCTTTCCGCCGCTTGCCCGGCCTGGTGGCCGACGGGCGCGACATGGGCGCGGTGGTCTTCCCGGATTCGATGACCAAGGTCTTCCTCACCGCGAACGTCGCGATACGCGCTGAGAGACGTCATAAGCAGTTGATCGAAAAAGGAATCGCTGCTAGTATTGCAGCCCTCTTGCTGGATCTGCGCGAACGTGACGAACGGGATAGCCAACGTAGCGTCGCTCCGATGCAGCAAAGTGCGGATGCTGAATTGCTCGACACGACAAACCTGACCATAGCCACGGCGGTGGCGCAGGTGCTGGAATGGGTCAACAAGGTCTCCGATAGTGGGTGAAACGGCTCTGCCGTTCACCAAAGGTGTTGCCAGTTCCACGCCTCATTTCGTCGGCGCAGTGGCTGTTCCGTTCAGGGTCGGCCAGTGCAGTGTCCGCGCTCACCGTTCTGGTGAGCGCTGCGGAGTGATTGGAACTGGTGATCGTTTCTAACTCACCCCGCAGCTCTGCGGTTAGGTAACTCAATTCATATGTCAGATAATCCCAGCATGGAAGAAAGCTTTGCCGAACTTTTCGAAGAAAGTCTCGGACGTCAGGAGATGCGCCCCGGCGAGGTCATCACTGCCGAAGTCGTGCGTATTGACCAGAACTTTGTCGTGGTCAACGCCGGCCTGAAGTCGGAAAGCTATATTGACCTTGAAGAATTCCTGAGCGATCAGGGCGAACTGGAAGTCAGCGTTGGTGACTTCGTCCAGGTCGCCATCGAACAGCTCGAGAACGGTTTCGGCGAAACTCGACTGTCGCGCGACCGTGCCAAGCGGGTCGCGGCGTGGAACGCGCTTGAACTGGCCCTCAACGACGGCAGCCTGGTGTCCGGTACGATTACCGGCAAGGTCAAGGGCGGCTTGACGGTCATGACCAACGGCGTGCGTGCTTTCCTGCCGGGTTCTCTGGTCGACATGCGTCCGGTCAAGGACACCACCCCGTACGAAGGCAAGACCTACGAATTCAAAGTCATCAAGCTCGATCGCAAGCGTAATAACGTTGTTGTTTCGCGGCGTGCGGTGCTCGAGGCGAGCGTTGGCGAAGAGCGCGATGCGCTGCTTGCGGCACTCAAAGAAGGCAGCATCGTCAAAGGCGTGGTCAAGAACATCACCGACTACGGCGCGTTTGTCGACCTCGGTGGCATCGATGGCTTGCTGCACATTACCGATTTGGCATGGCGCCGTGTTCGTCACCCCTCAGAAGTTCTCGCCGTTGGCGACGAATTGCAGGCCAAGATCCTCAAGTTCGACCAGGAAAAGAACCGCGTCTCACTCGGTCTCAAGCAGTTGGGCGAAGATCCATGGGTCGGCATTTCCCGCCGTTACCCGGCGACGACCCGCCTCTTCGGCAAGGTCACCAACCTCACCGATTACGGCGCTTTCGTCGAGATCGAGCAGGGCATCGAAGGACTGGTTCACGTTTCCGAGATGGACTGGACGAACAAGAACGTTCACCCGTCGAAGGTTGTTCAGCTGGGTGACGAGGTCGAAGTGATGATCCTCGAGATCGATGAGGATCGTCGCCGTATTTCGCTGGGTATGAAGCAGTGTGCTGCCAACCCGTGGGACGACTTCTCGATGAATTACAAGAAGGGTGATCGCGTGCGCGGCGCCATCAAGTCTATTACTGACTTCGGCGTGTTCATTGGCTTGCCCGGCGGCATCGATGGCCTGGTTCACCTGTCCGACCTTTCGTGGTCCTTGCCCGGTGACGAAGCGATTCGCAACTTCAAAAAGGGTGACGAGGTCGACGCGGTGGTGCTGGCGATCGATACCGACAAGGAACGGATTTCCCTGGGTATCAAGCAGCTCGATGGCGATCCCTACACCAGCTATATTGCCACTCACGAGAAGAGCAGCGTTGTCCGCGGAATCGTCAGGTCGGTTGACGCACGTGGTGCGGTGGTGATGCTTGATGGTGACATGGAAGCCTATCTGCGTGCCTCTGAAGTCTCACGCGATCGTATCGACGATCTGACCAAGGTGTACAAGGAAGGGGATACCGTCGAAGCGATGATTATCAATGTCGATCGCAAGACGCGTTCGATCAGCTTGTCGATCAAAGCCAAGGATCAGGCCGAGCAGCACGAAGCGATGCAGAAGTTTTCTGCGGACAGCAGTGCCAGTGCGGGTACCACCAACCTTGGCGCCTTGCTGAAGGCCAAGCTTAACAACCCCCAGTAGGGTTAGAGGATGACCAAGTCGGACCTTATCGGTCAATTGGCCGGGCGCTTTCCCCAACTGGTCGCAAAGGACGCTGACTTGTCGGTGAAAACGATTCTCGATGCGATGTCCGAAGCCTTATCCAGAGGCGATCGCATCGAGATTCGCGGCTTTGGGAGCTTTGCGCTGAATTACCGGCCGCCGCGTGTTGGCCGGAACCCGAAGTCCGGTGAAAAGGTCGACGTCCCGGAGAAATGGGTGCCGCATTTCAAGGCCGGGAAGGAATTGCGGGAGCGCGTCGATGGCTCGCTGGAATTGGTCTGAATGGTCAAGCTATGTCTTATTGCGGGCGGCAACGAGAGTTGCCGCCCGTTTCCTATGGGAAGCTGATGATGCGTTGGTTGTTGTGGATCCTGAGATTTGCCCTGTTTCTCCTTTTTTGTGCGTTTGCCCTCAGAAACACCGATCCGGTAGACGTCCATTTCTTTCTTGACGCCGCCTGGCAGGCGCCACTGGCGATTATTCTCTTGGTTTCTTTTGCTGCCGGCGTCGCCTCTGGCATACTCTTTCTGTTCGCTTCTCTGCTGGGGCGGCGCCGCGAGCTAGCCCGCTTGAAGCGCGAGCTGAGCCAGCTTCGTGCACGCCTCGTCGCTCATCGCGAGAGTCCGATGTGAGTCTGCTCGGAAAGCAGCGACGGGGTGAGTGGGTGCTAGCCAGGCGATTCCCGAGACTCGAGAGAGCCGCTTGCCGCGCTCCGCTGGACTGCTGCCCGGCATTTGCTGACTGCGCGCCCTGGCCCAGCGGCGCTGTGCGTGCCCGGCTGCAGTTTCACGGATGATCGAGTTCGAGTACTGGCAGCTGTTGCTTTTCCCGCTGTTCTTCGGCTTGGGGTGGGCAGCCGCGCGCGTTGATATCCGCCATCTGGTAAAGGAATCGCGAACCCTGCCACGTTCGTATTTCCAGGGCCTCAACTTCCTGCTCAACGAGCAGCCCGATCGGGCCATCGAGGCCTTTGTCGAAGCCGTCAAGGTAGACCCGCAAACCATCGAAATTCACTTTGCACTCGGTAGCCTGTTTCGTCGCCGTGGCGAGACCGAGCGCGCTATCCGCATGCACCAGAATCTGGTCGAGCGCGAAGACCTGCCGCAGGATTTGAAACTGCAAGCGCTGGCCGAGCTGGGCCAGGATTACCTCAAGGCCGGGCTGCTCGATGGCGCCGAATCGGTCTTCGAAAAGCTGCGCGACTCGGCGATGGCCGAAGAGGCCAAGCGCAATTTGCTCGAGATTTACCAGTTGGAGAAGGACTGGGAGAAGGCGATAGCGATCGCCTCGGAACTGCCGGATTTTGCCTCGCACAAGGAAATCGCCGAGTACTACTGCGAACTGGCTGCTGCCGAGATGATTCGTTCGCGCCCGGATCTGGCGGAAAAATTCCTGCAAACGGCACTCGAACGCAACCGCAAGTGCGTTCGCGCCAGCCTGCTTCTCGGCGACCTGCAGTTCCAGCAGGATCAGTTTGCTGCCGCCATTGCCTCGTGGCAGCGCATTGAACAGCAGGCTCCGCCCTATTTGGCGCTGGTCGCGAAACGCTTGCTCGACGCCTTTCGCAAGCAGGATCGGCGTGAGGCGGGTTTGCAACTGTTGCGCGGCTATCTTGATCACTACCCTTCGCTAGACCTGCTTGACGTCGTCTTCGAGCTGGAACTGGAAAGCAGTGGGCCAGAAGCGGCTTACCGCCTGGTTCGCGATGAGCTGAAGCGTAATCCCACTCTGCTTGGCTTCGACAAGTTGCTTGAGGCACGACTGCTCTTCGCATCGCCCGAGATCCGCCCCGATCTGGATCTGGCCAAGGGGATCGTGCATGGCTACACGCGTCGCCTGGCTCGCTATCGATGCGATAATTGCGGCTTCAAGGCGCGCCAGTTCTACTGGCGTTGTCCGGCCTGTGGCGGTTGGGAGACCTACTCGCCGAAGCGCACCGAAGAGTTCGATCTGACACCCTAGGAGTTCCATGTCGCCTGCCACCGTGCTGGCTACCCGGCTAACAAGCCCGGTGAGCACAGCTTGTCTTGCCAACAGGGCGCGCGATGCAAGTCGCTAGTCGGTCGGCCGCTCGCCTGCTGATCGTCGGCGATGTGATGCTCGATCGCTACTGGTTTGGTGACGTTTCGCGCATTTCTCCGGAGGCCCCGGTGCCGGTGGTCAAGGTGGCGCGTAGCGAGGAGCGGCCGGGCGGGGCCGCCAATGTCGCCCGCAATGTCGCCGCGCTGGGCGCACGCGTCAGCCTGCTGTCGGTCGTTGGTGACGACGAAGCTGGGCGAAACCTGCAAGCCCTGCTTGCAGCGAGTGGTATCGATGTCAGTCTGCATATCGATGCGGAAATCAGCACGACGGTCAAGCTGCGGGTCATTGCTCGCCAGCAGCAACTGCTGCGCATTGATTTTGAAACCACGCCCTCACACGAGGTCTTGCGCACCAAACTGGTCGAATTTGAGGCCCGTCTTGGCGAATGCGATGCCGTGATTCTTTCCGATTACGGCAAGGGCGGCCTGGCGCATATCAGCGCGATGATCCGCATGGCGCGCGCTGCCGGAAAAAAAAGTGCTGGTGGATCCGAAAGGTGACGATTTCTCCAAGTATGCCGGCGCGACCATCGTCACTCCGAACCGTGCCGAGTTGCGCGAAGTGGTCGGCCGCTGGCAGGACGACGAGGGACTTGCCCGCAAGGCCGAAGCCCTGCGCAGTGAGCTCGGACTGGAGGCCTTGCTGGTGACCCGCAGCGAGGAAGGGATGTCGCTCTACCATGCCGCCGGAGCAGTGCACGAGCAGGCGGTGGCGAGAGAAGTCTTCGACGTGTCCGGGGCTGGCGATACGGTCATCGCGACGCTCGCGGTGATGCTCGCGGGCGGGGCCGCCTGGGCGGACGCCGTGCATGCGGCGAACGTCGCCGCCGGCCTGGTGGTTGGCAAACTCGGGACGGCGGTGGTCAGCCGTGACGAGCTCGATGCTGCACTGAACTGAGGTAGAACCATGTACACCATCGTCACCGGCGCAGCCGGTTTCATCGGCGCCAATCTGGTCAAGGCGCTCAACGAGCGCGGCGTGCTCAAGATCATTGCCGTCGACAATCTCAGCAAGGCCGACAAGTTCAGGAATCTCGTCGATTGCGAGATTGCCGATTACCTCGACAAGAACGAATTCATCGAGCGCCTGGCCGCCGGCGACTTCGATGGCGATGTCGATGCCATCCTCCACCAGGGTGCCTGTTCCGACACCATGGAGAGCGATGGTCGCTACATGATGGAGAACAACTACCGCTATTCGCTGGCGCTTCTCGACTGGTGCCTCGATCAGGAAGCCCAGTTTCTCTATGCTTCGAGTGCCGCGACCTACGGCGGCGGCGGGGTGTTCAGGGAAGAGCGGCAACATGAGGCGCCGCTAAACGTTTACGGCTACTCGAAGTTTCTTTTCGACCAGATCGTCCGCCAGCGCCTGGCAACTGCCGGCTCGTGCAATTCGCAGGTCGTCGGTTTTCGCTATTTCAACGTCTATGGCCCACGCGAGTCGCACAAGGGGCGGATGGCGTCGGTGGCCTTTCACCACTATCACCAGTTCCAGAGCGCGGGCCGGGTCAAGCTCTTCGAAGGCTGTGAGGGCTATGCCGATGGTGAGCAGCGGCGCGATTTCGTCTATATCGACGACATTGCGCGAGTGAACCTGCACTTCCTCGAACATCCGGAAAAATCGGGCATCTTCAACGTCGGCACGGGTCGTGCGCAGACTTTCAACGAGTTGGCGGTCGCCAACGTCAATGCCTGCCGCGCGCTGGCCGGGCAGGAAGCGCTGCCGCTCGTCGAACTGGTCAGGAGTGGCCTGATCGAGTACATCCCTTTTCCGGCAGATCTGCGCGGCAAGTACCAGAACTTTACCCAGGCTGACCTCGCGAAGCTGCGCAAAGCGGGCTACAAGGACGAGTTTTCAAAGGTCGAGGAAGCAGTTCCGCAGTACGTCAAATGGTTGAACGGCCGTGTATAAGACACTCGAGAGTAGCGTCGGCGACACCCCCCTGGTGCGCCTTAAACGTTTGCCGGGCGCCGCTTGCGAGGCACGTGGCAATGTCGTTCTGGCCAAGCTGGAGGGCAATAACCCGGCGGGTTCGGTGAAGGATAGACCGGCACTGTCGATGATCGTCCACGCCGAGGAGCGGGGCGATATCCACCCCGGTGACACGCTGATCGAGGCTACTTCCGGCAATACCGGCATTGCGCTGGCGATGGCCGCTGCCATGCGCGGTTACCGGATGATTCTGGTCATGCCCGAGAATCAGAGCGTCGAACGGCGGCAGACGATGCGCGCTTTTGGCGCCGAACTGGTGTTGACGCCTCGTGACGGTGGCATGGAGCTGGCGCGCGACGTCGCCGAAAGCATGCGCAGCGAAGGGCGCGGAATCATCCTCGACCAGTTTGCCAACCCGGATAACCCGCTTGCCCACTACGAAGGGACGGGCCCCGAGATCTGGCGCCAGACCAAGGGACGCATCAGCACTTTGTCAGCAGTATGGGGACTACGGGAACGATCATGGGCGTTTCGCGCTTTCTCAAGGAGCAAGATGCCGGCATCTGTATCGTCGGCTGCCAGCCCGAAGATGGTTCGCAGATCCCGGGGATTCGCAAATGGCCGGAAGCGTACCTGCCAAAAATCTTCGACCGTGCTCGCGTCGATCGTGTCGAATCGGTTGCGCAGGGCGAGGCGGAGGAAATGACCCGGCGTCTGGCGCGCGAGGAAGGGATTTTCGCCGGCATCTCGTCGGGTGGCGCATTGGCCGTCGCTTTGCGGCTGGCTGGCGAACTCGAAAATGCGACCATCGTCAGCATCGTCTGCGATCGTGGTGACCGCTACCTGTCGACGGGCGTCTTTCCGGTGTGAAACCGCTCGCTGCCGTTGACTACAGTGACTGCCTGAATGTGAGGGCCCTGGATGCGCGCGATGAAACCCGTTCTTGCCTTTGACATAGAAACCATCCCCGACGTCGCAGGTCTGCGGCGGCTGCATGAGCTCGATGCGACGCTGTCCGATGACGAGGTGGCTGAACTCGCCTTCCAGCATCGTCGTGCTACTCACGGTAACGATTTCCTGCCGCTGCATTTGCAGCGGGTAGTCGTCATTTCGTGTGCTCTGCGCGCTGGCAAGGACTTCCGCGTCTGGTCTCTGGCGGAGCCCGAGCAGGGTGAGGGCGAGATCATTCAGCGCTTCTTTGACGGCGTCGAGAAGTTCACGCCACAGATCGTTTCCTGGAATGGTGGCGGCTTCGATCTGCCGGTGCTGCACTATCGGGGGCTCATCCACGGCGTTGTCGCACCACGCTACTGGGACCTCGGTGACGGCGATTACGCCGACAGCCGTGAGTTCAAGTGGAACAACTACATCAGCCGCTACCATTCACGTCACCTCGACCTGATGGATCTGCTGGCCATGTATCAACCGCGTGCCAGCGTTCGCCTTGACGAACTCGCCAAACTGATCGGTTTTCCCGGCAAGCTCGGCATGGACGGGGGCAAGGTGTGGCAGGCGTGGCTGGCGGGCGGCATGTCCGAAGTGCGCGACTACTGCGAGACCGACGTGCTCAATACCTACCTGCTTGCCGTGCGTTTTCGCCTGCTGCGCGGCGAACTGTCGCGCGCCGAATACGCTGCCGAGATGTCTTTCGTGCGTGGCGAGCTGGAGAAAATCGGCAAGCCGCACTGGCAGGAGTTCCTGGCTGCCTGGGAGTAGTGGGGGGCGTGGCTTGTGCCTACGCCTCGGATCGCGCCTTGTTGATCAGCCTGGCGCTCGATCCTGGAAAGCCTCTACTTTTTGAACGGCTTGCCGGAGTAGCGAGCGGCAGCGGTCAGGCTACGGCCGCTGCATCCGCATCGTCGAGCTTTTCGTCCTCCTCCGGTGCGACGATGTCCCGATAGGCATACCAGGTAGAGTGCCCGACGAGGGGCATGGTGATGATCAGGCCGACAAAGAAGGTCGCAAAGCCGATGATGCCAAGGATCCCGATGCACGTTCCCCATAGCAAGAGCGGAACCAGGTTGCGGCTGCAGGCGACGAGGCTGGCGATGGTCGCGGTGACCGCGTCGGTCTTGCGATCGAACATCAGAGGTACGGCGATGACGCTGATGGCAAAAACAAACATCGCAAAAAAGCCCCCGACGGCGAAGTAGACCAGCGCGAAGTCGAGCTGCTCGAAAGTCAGAACCGTATGCACGACGTTACCGAAGGTCGGGAATCCGCCCGTAAAGAAGAGCGCAAAAACAATGATCGATGCGCGCGCCCAGACCAGCAGGACGATGGCCAGCAGGGCGGCAAAGAGACCGACGTTGGGCAGGTTCGGGCGCCAGGCGGCGAGGGTCGGCAACAGTCGCGGCGGCATGCCGAATTCGATGCGCCGACTGAGATCATAGAGGCCGAGCGTCAGGAACGGGCCGACCAGCAGGAAGCCTGTCGTCAGGCCTGCGAAGAGGGCGTAGGCTTCGGCAAAAACAATCTGCAGCAACCAACCAGCGATGGCGAAGCAGCTCCCGTAGAAGAGGCTGGGCCAACCGCTTCGGCGCAGGTCATGCCAACCGCCGCGCATCCAACCGACGACAGCGCCGGGTTTTACGCTGCGGATGACCGGGAAGCGGCTGGCAGGGTTTGCTGTGCCAGGCGTATCGTTCTCGCTCATTGACGGGCCTCCTTTGGTTTTCTTGTCGGTTGTGCTTCGCTGTAGCGCAGGTCCGCGGCTTTCTCTGGCCGCTTCACGCCCGCGTCTGCGGTGCAGGTTCTCGCCGTAAGCGCGCACCTGCCTGCCGAAGGACTGAATGCTGCGCCTGCCGTGACACCAGCAAGGGCACTTCTTTATATAACACACTGTGCACCATTCGTAAGCTGTTGGCGAGCGGCGCAGAACGCTGTCGGATGCTTCGTCTCTTCCTGCCCCCTTCAATCCTTCATTTCTTGATTTCTAGACTTCTTGACTCCGGACGGTTCTTGCCTACAATCGGACTGAACGGCGCCTGCTCTTGTACCTTGCTCAAGGCGCTTTTCTGTCCGGGGATCAGCTCGCTTGTCCCTTTCATGGCAGAGCCTCAGCATTCGTTCTTCATGCAAAAAAGGTAATAAAATGGATGTTCTTCTGCTGTCGTTGGGACGCGCTGCCGGCTTCGCTGGTGTGCTGTTGTGCGTCGTCGTTGCTGTCGCGCGTCTGCTCGGAAACTACTGGCTGGCTGGCTTCCAGTTGGGGACGCTGATGCAGGCGGGGATTGCGGGCGTGGTCATTGGCTGCTTCCTGCTGCTGGTCGCCCAAGCGCGGACGGACGCTTCCATGCGCTCGCGCCGATGATCCGGGCAAGCCGGCGGGGAGTGGCGCCAGAGGAATTTGGCGCCGGAGGGCTAGGCGCATTTCGTAAGCTCTGAATCGCTGCGGGCTGGCGGTATACTGGCGGGCTACTCAACAGCACTGGTCTGCCATGTCAAAGCCAAAAAGCATCGGTTTCGTTTCGCTGGGTTGTCCGAAAGCACTCGTCGATTCCGAACAGATCCTCACCAAGCTGCGCGCCGAAGGCTATCTGATTTCGCCTTCGTATGAAGGCGCAGATCTGGTCGTCGTCAATACCTGTGGCTTCATCGACGCCGCGGTGGAGGAGTCGCTCGACGCCATTGGCGAGGCCTTGACCGAAAACGGCAAAGTGATCGTCACCGGTTGCCTGGGGGCCCGGGAGGAGGTCATTCGCAAGGCGCATCCGCAGGTGCTGGCGGTCACCGGACCGCATGCGGCCGACGAAGTCTTGCAGCACGTGCATGCGCATCTGCCGCAGCCGCATGACCCGTTCACCAGCCTGGTGCCGCCGCAGGGAATCAAACTGACGCCGCAGCATTTTGCCTACCTGAAGATTTCCGAAGGCTGCAATCACAGTTGCACCTTCTGCATTATTCCGTCGATGCGTGGCCCCCTGGTCAGCCGACCGATTGGCGATGTGTTGCAGGAAGCCAGGCATCTTGCCGATGCGGGTGTGCGGGAGTTGCTGGTCATCTCGCAGGACACCAGCGCCTATGGTGTCGATGTCAGGTATCGAACCGGCTTTGCCAATGGTCGGCCGCTGCGCACCCGACTGCGCGAGCTCTGCGAAGCGCTGGGGGAACTCGGGATCTGGGTGCGTCTGCACTATGTCTATCCGTATCCGAGCGTGGACGCCTTGCTGCCGTTGATGGCCGAAGGGAAAATACTGCCGTATCTTGACGTCCCTTTCCAGCATGCCAGTGCCCGCGTCCTGAAGGCGATGAAGCGACCGGCGAGCGCCGAGAACAATCTCGAGCGGCTTCGCGCATGGCGTGCGGTTTGTCCAGAGATCACGGTGCGCAGCACCTTCATTACCGGTTTTCCTGGTGAGAGCGAAGCCGAGTTCGATGAATTGCTGGCTTTCATCAAAGAGGCGCGCCTGGATCGCGTCGGCTGCTTTGCCTATTCGGCAGTGGATGGCGCGACGGCCAATGCACTGCCCGGCGCGGTGGCGGAAGAGGTTCGCGAGGAGCGCAAGCGGCGGCTGATGGAACTGCAGGAGGATATTTCGGCCGAGTTGCTGGCGGCGAAGATCGGCCGCGAGATCGAAGTCCTGGTCGACGAGGTCGATGAGGACGGGACGATTGCCCGTTCAGCGGCGGACGCACCGGAAATCGACGGCCTGGTTTTCGTCAACGAATACTTCGATGCCGAACCTGGCGACTTCCTGCGCGTGCGCGTGGTCGATGCCGACGAGCACGATCTTTATGCCGAGGTCGTTGCCAGGGCGAGTTGACGCACGGCCGCCAGGCCCTCCTGGCGGTCAATGAAAATTGCGACTTGCCGTCGGTAGGCGACCGAGCAGCGAAGACAGGTCGACGAGCCGTTTGGCCACCAGATGGACGACCTGGCCTTCGCGCTGGACCTGTCCGAGAACGCCGAGCAGGCGGGCGCCGAGCAACTCGTGGCGCTGCTGCTCGACCAGTCGCGAGTGCACGACGATATTGGCCAGCCCGGTTTCATCTTCCAGGGTGACAAAAACGATTCCGCTGGCCGTGCCCGGCCGTTGCCGACAGGTGACGATTCCGGCGGCTCGAGTGAGCTGGCGGTCGGCCGCGTTCTGCAGCTCGCTGGCGGAAATGAAACGCTGTGCACTGAGTCGGCTACGCAGTAGCGTCAAGGGATGGCGACCGAGAGTGAAGCCGGTGGTCGCGTAGTCGGCAATCAGCTCCTCGGCTTCGGATGGCGTGGCGAGTTCGGCAGCAGCTTCCACGGGCGGTACGCTGCTCAGCAGATCGAATTGCGCGTTGGCCTGGTTGGCGCCGGCGGCAAACCAGGCGGCTTGCCGCCGATGGCCGGCGAGCTTGGCCAGAGCGCCGGCAGCGGCGAGCAGTGCGAGATCCTTGTGGGTCAGCTGTGCGCGTGTCGCAAGATCAGCAACGCTGTGCAGAGGCCGCTGTTGGCGGGCAGCGAGCAGGCGTGCGGCAGCGGCCTGCGGCAGGCCGGAAATACTGCTCAGACCGAGGCGGACGGCAGGCGTGCTGGCCATCGTCCCAGGCTCGCAGCCCGAACTTTCGAGCTGCGCTTCCCAGGCGCTTTCGTTGACACTCATCGGTCGTACCTCGACGCCATGCCGGCGCGCATCCTGCAGTAATTGTGAGGGAGAGTAGAAGCCCATCGGCTGGTTGTTGAGCAGGGCGCAGAGAAAAGCGGCCGGATGGTGGCGCTTGAGCCATGCGGAGACGTACACCAGCAAGGCGAAGGAGGCGGCGTGTGATTCGGGGAAACCGTATTCGCCGAAACCGCGAATCTGCGCGAAGACGCGCTGCGCGAAGGCTTCATCGTGGCCACGCAGGCGCATGCCGCTGATCAGCTTCTCTTCGAAGGGTTCCAGCCCGCCCTTGCGTCGCCAGGCGGCCATTGCCCGGCGTAGCTGATCGGCCTCGCCGGGGGTGAAGCCGCCGGCGACGACTGCCAGTTGCATGACCTGTTCCTGGAAAATCGGCACGCCGCAGGTGCGCCCGAGTACGCTGGCGATTTCCGGGCGCATCGGTTCGATCGCTTCCTGGCCGTGCCGGCGACGCAGGTAGGGGTGGACCATGTCGCCCTGGATCGGCCCTGGCCTGACCAGCGCCACTTGGATGACCAGGTCGTAGAAACTGCGCGGCCTGAGGCGCGGCAGCATGGCCATCTGCGCCCGTGACTCGATCTGAAAGACGCCAATCGTGTCGGCCGCGCAGAGCATGTCGTAGACCGCCGGGTCTTCGGGCGGCACCTCTGACAAAGCGATGCCGACCAGATCCAGCGCGCGGTGGATCGCCGAGAGCATGCCGAGTGCCAGGACATCGACTTTCAGCAAGCCGAGCGCGTCGAGATCGTCCTTGTCCCACTGGATCACCGTGCGCTCGGGCATGGCGGCATTCTCTATCGGCACCAGCCGTGCCAGGGGACCGCGCGAGATGACGAAGCCACCGACGTGTTGCGAGAGGTGGCGGGGAAAACCGCGCAGCGCTTCGCTCAGTGCCAGCCATTTGTCGACGCGCGGCGCTTCCGGGTCGAGGCCGGCTGCGCGCAGGCGTTCGGGCAGTTGCTCGCGCTTGTCCCACCACGCCAGCGAGGAGGTCAGGGCGTCGATCTGGGCGCTGCCGAAGCCGAGGGCGCGACCGACGTCGCGCAAGGCGCCGCGCGTCCGGTAAGTGATCACCGTTGCCGTCAGTGCGGCGCGCTCACGCCCGTAGCGGCGGTAGAGGTACTGAATCACTTCTTCACGCCGCTGATGTTCGAAATCGACGTCGATATCCGGCGGTTCACCGCGTTCCCGGGAGATGAAGCGCTCGAAAAGCAGCCGCGAACGTGCCGGGTCGACTTCGGTGATGCCCAGGCAATAACAGACTGCCGAGTTGGCGGCCGAGCCGCGTCCCTGGCAAAGGATATTCCGGCTGCGGGCAAAATTGACTAGGTCGTAGACGGTCAGGAAGTAGGTTTCGTAAGCGAGTTCGGCGATCAGTGCGAGTTCGTGCTCGACGCGTTCGCGCACCGCGGCGGCTTCTCCGTCGGGATAGCGTCGGCGCAGGCCTTTTTTCGACTTCCGCGCGCAGAAAGCCTGGTGCTGTCTGGCCGGCGGGCACTACTTCGTCAGGGTATTCGTAGCGCAGTTCGGCGAGCGAGAAATTGCAGCGTGCGGCGATGCTCAGGGTTTCGGTGAGCAGTTCTGGCGGGTAGAGTCGTGCCAGCCGCAGGCGGCTGCGCAGGTGGCGCTCGCCATTGGCAAAGAGCGCGCGACCGGCGGCAAAGAGCGTGCTTTTCAGGCGGATCGCGGTCAGTGTGTCCTGCAGCGGGCGGCGCGCGCGCTGGTGCATGTGCACGTCGCCAGCGGCGACTGCCGGCAGGCCGCTCGCCGTGGCGAGTTCGAGCAGCATCGCCAGGCGTGTCGCGTCATCGGGCCCGGCATGCAGTTCGACGGCCAGCCAGGAACGGGCTGGGAAGCGCGCCGCCAGCCAACGTCCCTCGTCCACCCCGGCGCCAGCGTCCGGGATCCACAGCGCCAGGCAGTCCGGCAGGGCGCCGCTGCTGCCGGCAAAGTCGCCGGGACTTTCGAGGTCGCCGCGGTAGAGGCGGTATTGGCCCTTGAGCGAGCGTCGCCGCGCCAGGGTGGTCAGAGCCGACAGATTGCCGTAACCGGCGCGGTTCTGTGCCAGCAGGACCAGTCTGAGGTCTTTCCCTGGCTCACTGCAGAGGCGAAATTCGGCACCGATGATCAGTTGCAGGCCGCGAGCACTGGCTGCGCGATGTGCTCGCACGACGCCGGCCAACGAGGCTTCGTCGGTGATCGCCAGCGCACTGTAGCCGAGTTCCTGCGCCTGCTCGACCAGTTCTTCCGGATGCGAGGCGCCGCGCAGGAAGGAAAAGTTGGAGCAGCAGTGAAGTTCGGCATAGGGGGGCAGGGCGGCGGACATGGCGATAACTGTGTTTATTTACAGTATATCGTCCTATCCAGCCTTTGTTGCTGCCTGCTCTTTCCGGCTACTGCTGTTTGAGATCGAGCTGGGCCAGGTCGACCCGTTTGCGGAATCCGCGAAAGCGCAGCCAGGCCTTGTGCGACAGGTGCTTGATGAGCAGGCCGGGTGGCATTCGCAACCAATGGGCGCGCACATAAATCAGCCAGCGGGCCAGAGCCGCCAGGTGGGAAGGGTGATCCGGGTGTCCGGGCAGCAGGGCGAGGGGGATCAGACGATTCATCAGCTTGCGGATCGGCCAGGCAGGCGCCGCGTCTTCCAGTTCGTGCAGCACATCCGGGGGAATCGGTGTGCCAAAAAATTGATGCGCATGATGCAGTCCGTAGAACAGTGGGCGCTGGAAACCCAAGGCGCGTGCTCGTGGTACGAGGCTCGCCCAGAAGGCAGGCTCCTGACCATGGTGGCAAAGCAGATCATGGACATCGGCCAGATCCCGCAAGCGCAGACCCTCGTCGGGATCGCCCTCGAGAAACAGGTGCACCAGGGCGTGCAGTATCATGTCGGCAGGCGCAAGAACGCGCAGCCGCGGGTCGGCGAGCGTCCGGGCGGCCGCAAAAAGTGGTGCGGGAGCCGAGGCCAGATGGCTGGTCTTCGGTAAGAGCCGATGGTGGATGTCGATTTCAGTGCCTCGCTCACGGTGACGGAGCGGAGGAATCTCGTGCATCCAGACGCGGTAGTAGCGGTCGTCGTAGGGGTCGATTTCTGTCTTGAACCAGCCACGTTCGACCAGTCTTTCCTCGATCTCCCTGACCCGATCTTCAGGTACCAGAAGATCCACGTCGGCAAAGATTCGGCCCTGTGCGGGCGGCAGGTCGGCGAGAAGATAAGCGGTCCCTTTGAGCAGAATCAGCGGTGCATCGATTCCCTTGAGCGCCCAGAGCAAACGGTTTACTTCCCACGAGATCAGTGTTTTCCGATGCTTGATGACGTTGCGGGCGGCTCTCAAATGGGCTGCCACAGGTGGTGGGATGTCGCCAAGCAATCCTGCATGGTGCAGTGCGGATTCCAATCGTCCGAGCACCCGGGCGCGACGAGCCACGCGCAACAGCAATTCCCAGTCGGCGAGGGACAGAGCGGGCAGCGTTTCCGGCATTTTCAGGGCGTCGAGCAGGAGCTTCCGCGCCCGCAGCCTTTCGTTCGCAACCTTGGCCATCAGCGATCCATGCTGTTGCAAAGCTCGTCAAGCGCGGGAATAGCCTCGTTGAGATCGGAGTACACCAGCGAATAGCAATCACAGGCGTGAACCATGTCCGTAACCAGTCGAAAAGCTGTTTCGTCGAGCACGTCGTAGTTGAATGCGTTGGTCGCGACCATCAGGAAGGCCTGGCTCCTGGACATGGGTTCGAGCGTGAGCGGCGCGCCGGAAACCCAGCGCGGGAAGATCAGCCAGCGCGGCCGGGCTGGCTCCTGCGCGCGCCTGATGCTGTCCAGCGGCGGCCGTACATGCGCTACCGTACCTTTGCGGGTCGCCAGGAAAGATGGCCCGATGATCGCTTCAGGTCTGAATCTTCTGATAACGTCGATCGACTCGTTCTTCAGCGGGATCAGGCGCGGTATCGGGAGCAGCAGGCCATCTTCGGGCCGCACCAGGCCGAATTCGTCCGAGAGCAGGCGCCATCCGGAGTGGACGAGCGCAGTACAGAGGGTCGATTTGCCGTTACCGGGCGAGGCGGGGAACAGGATTGCCCGGCCATTACGCTCGACTGCCGCCGAATGCAGGAGCAGCAGATGATGCGCTCGCGTTGCCACGCACCAGTTGATTCCCCATTCGAGTGCTGGAAAGGCGTGTTCAACCGTATATGGCGCGAAAGGGAACTGCCCATCGACACCGAAACATGCCTGGCGGCGCAGCCAGCGACGTAGCCCGCGGGGAGCGCAGATCTGGACGTGGAAGTCACAGATTGCCGTGGTCTCCGGAAGGGGATAAGGTTCGTAAAGCTGGTGCGCGTGCGCGGCGAAGGAGTCCAGGTCGGAACGAAGCCGGAGGTTGAAGGGACCAAACTGCAGCGCGACCCCGTCGCCGGCCAACTGTTCACCGAATTCCCGGCGATTTAGGTCACCGACATTCATTGAGCGGTGCTGACATCGTCCGCGGACTCGACGAGGCCCAGTTCCTCAAGCCTCATGGTGGCAAATGCAAAATCGTCGGCGGCGAGTTCACCCAGGTCGACGCCGAGGGCAGCTTCGGTCCGCTCCTTCGCCGTGGCCGTCGACAGCGAGCCGTGCTCCAGGCACTTCAGGATCTGTGCGGTTGTCTCGTTGAAAACATGTGTTTCGGCGGAGGAAGGCTGATAGACGAGATAGACATCACCCCAGTCCTGCCAAATCAAACCGCGACCAGCTGCCATCAAGATCATCAGTTCTACCTGATCGGAGGGGAAAGTGGTACCCCCGAGGTCGCCTGAGCTACCCCGAATGTCTTGAGGCGAATTTTACTCCACAGCGAAGACTTCTGCGGATGTGCCGGCCAGGGATTACCTCATCCCTGCAGGGAGCTGGCACTTGCCGAGCTGAGAATCGCAACCGTCTTGTCGCTGAGGTGGCTTCCCGTGTCGCCACAATAGAACAGTCCGCCGCCGCCTGAGGCGGGGCCGCCTGCTGAGGTTACGGGCAGTACCGACGCTGGCTGCGTCAGCACCTTTGTGGAACCAGGCGTGGTTGGATAGTCGGGACAGACAGGGGGAAAATCTGCGTTGATGCAAACGTCCCCCGCGTCCGCTGGAGAAAATTTTCCATCCGCGGGAAGCTGCACCAGTCTGGCTCCTGTGCAAGAAGCCGCAGCCAGCGCCCCGCTGCGTAAAGTCAGAACCAATGGCGCGAAGGCTACCGCGCCGCGCACCAGGCGTCGACGCTTGTTCTCCGGGGCCGAAGCGGCACCTTGGATGACTGCTTCGGTAGTCGTGGGCGATAAATCCATCGACCCCTGCGAGTCGTCAATTGATTTATTAGTCTTCATCATGCTGCTCCCAAAGTTTTCTGAGCTTGGACCACACGCTGCAAATCCAGTATTCTTGTTTCGTCGTTGTCGGTAAGCATCTCGTCATCCTCTCCAGCAGCTCCGCCGGCGACTACCATCCGGTGAAGGCTGGCCCGCCGTTCCACGGCGATCACCATTCCAGAACCGACATCCACTTCCACCCGACCAGAATCATTGTAGCGTTCTCGGTCAGGACCGACCGCGAATTGCGTCACGGTTGCGCCAAGCTGGCAGCGAGCAATCGCTGCCGTGAGATCCTGCTTCCGATAGCCAAAAAAATAACCGTTCAGAAAACTATAAGCAAGCTTTATACCATGCGCTGTTAAAAAAGAGAATAAGCCCATAAATCATGCCATTGCCTGTTCGTCGCTTGGCGTCGATCGATCCTCGAAGGTTTCGGTGTAAAAAAAAACCGACACTTGAGCAGGCGTTTTCGCCGAGCGTTTTTTCTGATTCTCTTGTTACAGGGAGGTTTTGGAGATGCTCATCGTCGTCGCGCCCGCCAAGAAGGAAGTCAGAGTTTCAAACGTTCCAGCAACTCGGTTTCCAGCTTGATCCGGCGGGCAGTCATGCCGAGGTCGCCGCCGCTGATCAGAAAGGTATCCTCAATCCGTTCGCCGAGAGTGGAGATCTTTGCCGTATGTAGGTTAGCACCATGCGCGGCCAAAGTCATGGCGATGGTGTACAGCAGGCCGGGACGGTCGGCAGCGCTTACCGAAAGCACGTAGTGCAAGCCTTTCTCGTCGGGCTCGATGGTCACCAGCGGTTGTATCGGGAAGTGCTTGACCTGTCGCGAGATGCGTCCGCTGCCCGGGGCCTCCGGCGGGCCCGGGTGACTCAGCCGTTCTTCCAGTTCGTGTTCGATGAAGCTGATCATCGCGCGATCACTGCCGAGTTCGCCAACCTTGAGCAACATGAAGCTGTCCAGGGCGTAGCCGTGACGGGTGGTGTGAATCTTGGCGTCGACGATGGTGTAACCGGCGCGGGAAAAAAAACCGACCAGGCGCGCGAACAGATCGGGCTGATCCGGCGCGTAGATCATTACCTCCAGGCCCTCGCCCTGCGGGTTGATGCGCGCTTTGATGACTGCTTGTTCAACAACCGGCCGATAGTGCAGGGCACGCGTATGCCACGCGATCTCTTCTGCGGAATGGCGCAGGAAGTACACGGTGTCGAGTTGTTTCCACAGGCGTTCGTGTACCGCGTCGGGAAGGGCAAAATAGCGCAGCAGGCGCAAGGCCTCTTGTTGCCGTTCCTCGATCAGCCCCTGCCTGACGGGAACTTCACCACCGGCCAGGAGTGACCGGCAGGTGCTCCGGAACAACTGTTCGAGCAGTTGCCCCTTCCAGCTGTTCCAGACTTTCGGGCTGGTGCCGCGTATGTCGGCGACGGTGAATAGGTAGAGCGCTGCCAGGTGGCGTTCGTCCTTTACCGTCGCAGCGAATGCGCCGATCACTTCGGGGTCGCCAATGTCCTGCTTCTGGGCGACGGTCGACATCAGCAGATGCTGCTCGATCAGCCACACAATGAGCTCGCTATCGACGGCATCGAGGCTGTGATCTGCGCAGAACCTGGCGGCATCGACCGCGCCGAGCTGCGAGTGATCTCCCCCTCGTCCCTTGGCGATGTCGTGGAACAGGGCGGCGATGTAGAGCACCCAGGGACGGCGAAAGTCGCTCATCAATTCGCTACACAGCGGATACTCGTGGGTGAACTCATCGGCGAGAAAGCGTCGCAAGTTGCGCAGGACGCGCAGGATGTGCTGGTCTACGGTGTAAACATGGAACAGGTCGTGCTGCATCTGGCCGACAATCCTGCCGAAATTCGGTAGATAGCGGCCAAGTATGCCGAACTGATTCATGCGCCGGAGTTCATGCAGCACGCCGCGTCGCTGCTGCATGATTTCGAGAAAGCGCGCGCGATTGTCGGGATGGTTGCGGAACTCGTCGTCGATCAAGGTGCGCGCGTGCCACAGCGCGCGCAGGGTGCGTGCGGTCATGCCCTGCAGCGCGGGATGCTTCTGCATCAGCAGGAAGGCTTCGAGGATGGCGGCCGGTTCGCGGTCAAAGACCTCGTCATCGGTGATGTCGAGAAAATCGTGGGTAATCTCGAAGCGTTCGTTGATTGGCTCTGGTGCCTGGTCCGGCAGCGGTGATATGGCGGCACCGATATTCAGCAGCAAGATGGTGTTGATCTGGGTGACTTCTTTTGCCGTGCGATAGTACTGTTGCATCAGCAGTTCGCTGGCCCGCCGGGTCGCTGTCGCCTGGTAGCCCAGCTGCTCCGCGAGCGCCGTCTGGTAGTCGAAGAGGAGGCGATCTTCACGGCGGCCGACATGAACGTGCAGACGGGTACGCAACTGTTGCAGGAACTTGATGCTGCGCTGCAGCTGGGTTTCTTCTTCGTGAGTCAGAAAACCGTATTGCGCCAGCTCTGCCCAGGTAGAGCCGTAGCCTGCCGCGCTGGCAATCCAGAGGATGGTTTGCAGATCACGCAGTCCCCCCGGGCCTTCCTTGCAGTTCGGCTCCAGGCTGTAGGGCGTATCGTCGTAGCGCAGATGGCGTTCATCCTGTTCGCTGCGCTTGGCTTCGAAGAAAGCAAGCGGATCAAGGACCTGCTCGAGCGCGGCCGAGAACGCCTGGAACAGCTCGTCGCTGCCGATCAGCAGGCGCGCTTCGAGTAGCGCCGTCTGGATCGTGAGGTCGCTGGCAGCAGCCTGCGAGCACTCGTCGACGGTGCGCACGCTGGGAGCGACTTCCAGGCCAATGTCGTAGCAAAGGGTGACCGCCTGTTCCAGCTGCGTCGTCAGATCGCCGTCGGGCGGTGCGGGGAGAAGCAGCAGCAGGTCAACATCCGAGGCTGGATAGAGCTCGCCACGCCCGTAGCCACCGACCGCGAGCAAGGCCAGAGACGCCGGCAACTGCAGCGATCGCCACAGGTCGCAGAGAACTTCATCGATCAGGCAACAACGCTCGTGCAACAGGCGCGGCGCATCGCCGCTGGCCAGATAACGCTCGCGGATCGCCGCCTGGCCTTGTTGCAGATGTGAGCGGTACTGCGCGACCAGCGCCAGCGGGTCGACGGTGGCGGCGTCCACCGGCTTAATGTGAAAGTCGCGCATGCGACTCACCAACCTCCCTTCTCCCCCTGCGGGAGAAGGGTCGGGGGTGAGGCGGGGAATTCAGGGAGCATGCTCCCTGCCTGCCGAACGATTCCGGCGTGCAAGCCGGAATGCGCACTGCAAGTGAGAGGGGGGCGGTCATGACTTTCATGATCAGGGGTGTCTCGACATGTCATGACCGTTAGGCCCGGATTCCCGCGGGCGGTGGCCGCGTCCCCTCGGACACGGTAAGCACTTCGTAACCCGTTTCAGTGACCAGGATAGTGTGCTCCCATTGCGCAGACAGGCTGTGATCCTTGGTAACGATCGTCCAGCCATCGGCCATGGTCTTGATCGCCGCCTTGCCGGCATTGATCATTGGCTCGATGGTAAAGACCATTCCTGCCTGTAGTTGGAGGCCCGTGTGTGGGCGGCCATAGTGAACAACCTGCGGTTCTTCGTGGAACTTGGCGCCAATACCGTGACCACAGAACTCGCGGACCACCGAGTAGCCCGATTTCTCTGCCTGCTGTTGAATGGCATGGCCGATATCGCCGAGGTGCGCACCCGCGCGAACTTGCGCGATGCCCAGCCACAGGCATTCGAAAGTGATCTCGCACAGTCGCCGCGCTTGAACCGAGGTTTCTCCGATCTGAAACATGCGGCTACTGTCGCCGTGATAGCCGTCTTTGATGACCGTGACATCAAGATTGACGATATCGCCGTTCTTCAGTTGCCGATCGCCGGGAACGCCGTGGCAGACTTGGTGGTTCACCGAGGTGCACACCGACTTCGGGTAGGGTCGGTAGCCTGGTGGCGCGTAGTTGAGGGGCGCCGGAATGCTGCCCTGAACATCGACCATGTAGTCGTGGCAGAGGCGATCAAGCTCGCCGGTCGTGATTCCCGATCGCAGGTGTGGCGTGATGTAGTCGAGTACTTCGGCCGTGAGTCGGCCGGCGACACGCATCTTTTCTATTTCCACGGGGGTCTTGAGTGTAATGCTCATGCGTTCGGGTCGCCGCCAAGGGTAAGAGCGGCAAGGATAAAGGAAGCGACCGGCTTAGGCAATTTGCCGAGCGCACTCGGTGCGCCGCGAACATTCCCCGGGCGCGTCGGAGGCGCCGCTGGGGAAGGACCTGCGAAGTCATTTGAAATGCAGGGGCCCCTGATGGTACTATCGCCCGGTTTTGCTGGCTGCGGTCAGCAAAGCGGGAAGCTGCGCCGCTGGGGCGCAGCGGGTGTGCCGACGAGGCACGCCTCATTTCGCACATTCGCCTGTTCAAGGGTGCCTGCCAACATAACACGGCAGACTGTAGCTCGGCGGATGGTGGTCAAACCCTGAATATAGAGAGTAAAAACATATGTCTACAACGATGCGTCAGATGCTCGAGGCCGGCGTCCATTTCGGTCACCAGACACGTTTCTGGAATCCCAAAATGGCGCCTTATATTTTTGGTGCTCGCAGCAAGATTCATATCGTCAACCTGGAAAAAAACGCTTACCAAATACAACGAAGCCATGACCTTCGTGCGCAAGCTGTCTGCCAACAAAGGCAACATTCTGTTTGTCGGGACCAAGCGCCAGGCGCGCGAGATCATGGCCGAAGAAGCTTCGCGATGTGGCTCGCCGTACGTCGACCAGCGTTGGCTGGGCGGCATGTTGACCAACTTCAAGACGATCAAGCAGTCGATCAAGCGTCTCAAGGACATGGAAGGCATGGTCGAAGATGGTTCTCTTGAGCGCCTGGGCAAGAAAGAGGCGCTGATGACCACGCGCGAATTGGACAAGATGCTCAAGTCGATCGGTGGCATCAAGGACATGGTGACCTTGCCCGATGCGCTGTTCGTGATTGACGTGGGTTACCACAAGATCGCCATTACCGAGGCCAACAAGTTGGGTGTTCCGGTGGTGGCGGTTGTCGATACCAACCACTCGCCGGAAGGCGTTGACTACGTTATCCCGGGTAACGACGATTCTTCGCGCGCCATCCGTTTGTACGCGCGCGGTGTCGCCGATGCCGTTCTCGAGGGGCGTAGCCAGTTTGTCGAGGAAATCATCGAAGCGGTCTCTGGCGACGAGTTCATTGAAGAGGCCAGCGACGACTGATCGTCGCCTGCTGCGACCGTGCGGCGTGCTGTCGCCGTCGGTCTGTTTGTTCTGAATGTTCAGTGAGGCACGGCCGGCACTACCGGCCGTGTTCACAAGTGGAGAATGAAATGGCGGAAATTACCGCAAGCATGGTTAAAGAGTTGCGCGAGAGAACCGACGCGCCGATGATGGAGTGCAAACGGGCGCTGACCGAGGCTGCTGGCGACCTGAGCAAGGCTGAAGAAGTCCTGCGCGTCAAGCTTGGTTCGAAAGCGAGCAAGGCGGCAAGTCGTATTACCGCCGAGGGTGTGGTGGCGATCCATCTATCAGCTGACGGCAAAGTGGGCGCGCTGGTCGAAGTCAACTCCGAGACCGACTTCGTTGCCAAGAACGATGACTTTCTGAAGCTGGCCAGTGATTGTGCGGCGCTGGTCGCCAGCCATGATCCAGCCGACGTGGCTGCCTTGTCGGCCCTGCCGATGGGTGACGGGACCGTTGAATCGACGCGTACCGCATTGGTGGGCAAGATCGGTGAAAACATGTCGATTCGGCGTTTCGTGCGCATGCCAGCCACAGGCCAGCTCGCTTCGTATGTTCATGGCGGTGCCAAGATCGGCGTCCTGCTTGACTACGTGGGTGGTGACGAGCAGCTGGGCAAGGATCTGGCGATGCAAATCGCCGCCGGGAAGCCGAAAGCGCTGGATTCGACGGGCGTTGCCGCCGATCTGATCGAGAGCGAGCGGCGCGTTGCCATCGAGAAGGCGAAAGAGGCCGGCAAGCCGGAAGCGATGCTGGAAAAGATCGCCGAGGGCTCGGTGCAGAAATTCCTCAATGAGGTGACCCTGCTTGGCCAGGTCTTCGTCAAGGCCGAAGACGGCAAGCAGACGATTGCGCAATTGCTCAAGGCCAAAGCGGCGTCGGTTGCCGGCTTCACGCTGTTTGTGGTTGGCGAAGGCATTGCCAAGAAAAGCAACGACTTCGCGGCCGAAGTGGCTGCTCAGGCTGCCGCTGCACAGAAGTAAACGACGACCCGTACCCAGACCGACCAAGGAGCCAGACGACGATGTCCGACAACTCGCCGAAATACAAGCGCATCCTGCTCAAACTCTCCGGTGAGGCCCTCATGGGGTCCGATGCATACGGCATCAACCGGCAGACGATTGCGGGAATCGTTGCCGAAATAAAGGGCATTGTCGACATGGGCGTCCAGGTCGGTGTGGTGATCGGCGGTGGCAACATCTTTCGTGGTGTTGCACCCGCCGCGTCCGGCATGGACCGGGCGCAGGCAGACTACATGGGAATGCTGGCGACGGTGATGAATGGCCTGGCCTTGCACGACGCCATGCGTTCGGCCGGAATGGTCTCGCGCGTCCAGTCGGCGCTGAACATCGAGCAGGTGGTCGAGCCGTACATTCGTGCCAAGGCCATTCGCTATCTGGAACAGGGTCGAACGGTGATTTTCTCTGGCGGTACCGGCAATCCTTTCTTCACTACCGATACGGCAGCCGCTCTGCGTGGCGCCGAAATCGGCGCTGAAATCGTCCTCAAGGCGACCAAGGTCGATGGTATCTACTCGGCCGATCCGAAGAAGGATCCGCTGGCCATCCGCTATGACCGGATCAGCTTCGACGAGGCGATCGCCCAGAGCCTGGCGGTGATGGATGCCACGGCTTTCGCACTTTGCCGAGACCAGAAGTTGCCGATCAACGTCTTCTCGATTTTCAAGAAGGACGCTTTGCGGCGGGTTACGATGGGCGAGCACGAAGGCACCCTGGTGTATTGCTGAAGGAGACCAAGATGTCCATAGCAGATGTAAAGAAGACGACAGAAGCGAAAATGCACAAGTCCCTGGAGGCGCTGCGCAGCGACCTCGCCAAGGTACGCACCGGACGCGCTCACATCGGTCTGCTCGACCATGTGCAGGTCGAATACTACGGCTCGCTGGTGCCGATCAACACCGTCGCCAACGTGACCTTGATTGATGCCCGTGCGCTCGGAGTTCAGGCTTGGGAAAAGGGGATGGCGGCAAAGGTCGAGAAGGCCATTCGCGACTGCGACCTGGGGCTCAATCCGTCGTCGCAAGGCGATCTGATCCGCGTGCCGATGCCGATGCTGACCGAGGCGCGCCGCCGCGATCTGATCAAGGTTGTGAAGGCCGAGGCCGAAGGTGCCAAGGTCGCTGTCCGCAATTTGCGGCGGGACGCCATGGCGACGCTGAAAGAGATGCTCAGGAACAAGGACTGCTCCGAGGATGAGGAGCACCGCGCCCAGGACGACATTCAGAAGCTCACTGACCGCCACGTGGCGGAAATCGATCAGCAACTCAGCCACAAGGAAACCGAGTTGATGGCTATCTAGGGCTTTCGGAGCAGTTATAGAAATGGCTCTTTTCGCCAGTTCCACTCGCGACGTTCCGGTGACGTCGGTGGTGCCTCGGCACGTGGCGATCATCATGGACGGCAATGGTCGCTGGGCCAGGAAGCGCTTGTTGCCGCGCTTTGCGGGCCATCATCGCGGCGTCGAAACGGTGCGTGCCACGGTCAAGACCTGTCTTGAGCGGGGTATCGAGTTCCTGACGATTTTTGCGTTCAGTTCCGAGAACTGGCGTCGTCCGCAGGAGGAAGTTTCCCTTTTGATGCAACTCTTCGTAAAGGCATTGAAGGATGAAGTCAGCAAGCTGCATCGTAACGGTGTTCGCCTGCGGGTGGTAGGCGATTTGTCGCGCTTTGAGCCGGAGCTGCAGGCGCTGATCCGCAGTTCCGAGGAGCGCACCGCCGACAACAAGCGCCTGATCCTGACGGTGGCCGCGAACTACGGCGGGCGCTGGGATATTCTTCAGGCAGTCAACCGCATGTTGCTTAGCGAGCCGGGAAAGAACGGCGAGTGGACCGAGAGCGACATGGCGCCGCATCTGGCGATGAGCTACGCGCCAGAGCCTGACCTGTTCATCCGCACCGGCGGTGAGCAACGGATCAGCAATTTCCTGCTCTGGCAGCTGGCGTATTCCGAATTCTATTTCACTGACCTGCTTTGGCCGGAATTTGATGCGACGGCTTTCGATGCCGCGCTGGCCTCTTTTCAGCAGCGCGAACGCCGCTTCGGACGAACCAGCGAGCAGCTGCTTGGCGATTCTCCTGCGACCACCGCGGCAGCGACGAGCCGGCGCATAGATGCTTAGGACGCGGGTAATCACCGCGGCCTTCCTGTTTGCCGCTTTCTTTGCCGCCCTTTTCTACCTGCCGCCCGCGGGTTGGCTGGTCTTCGTCACGGCGATAGCCGCCGTCGCCGCCTGGGAGTGGGGGGCGTTGATGCGCCTTGCTGCTGTGGCACGGATCGCGCTCGGGGTTCTCGCCGTCGCGCTGTGTGCCTTGCTGAGTGCCGTCGAACCGGCGGCTGTTGGGCTTGGCACGGGTTTTTCTCAGCCGGCAGCGTGGCGTCTGGGTGCTTTCCTCTATTTGCCGGCGGCCGCTTTCTGGCTGCTCGCGGTGCCCATCTGGCTTCGTCAACGCTGGCCTTTGTCGAACGCGGTGTTTGGCCTGCTCACCGGCTTGCTCTTGATCCTGCCAACCTGGTTGGCCCTGGTACAGCTACGGCAAGCGGGCCCTCTCGCCCTGCTGGCGATTATGGCCGTCGTCTGGCTGGCGGACATTGCTGCCTATTTCGCCGGCCGCCGCTTCGGGAAACACAAGCTGGCCGCCAATATCAGCCCGGGAAAAACCTGGGAGGGGGCGATCGGGGGGGGCATCGCCGTCCTCGCCTACGGTTTTCTGTTGTCATCGAAACTGCCTGTGGTGCTGGCCGAGAAGCCTTTGCTGCTGCTCCTGGTGTTGATCGCCCTGACCTCGATCAGCGTCGTCGGCGATCTCTTCGAGTCGCTGCTCAAACGCCAGGCGGGGCTGAAGGATAGCAGCAATGTGTTGCCAGGCCATGGTGGAGTTCTCGATCGTATCGACAGTCTCACCTCGACACTGCCGCTGGTGGCACTCGTTTGGCTGTTGAGCTTCTCGTGAGGGCTGGCAGCGCTGGCAGCACCGTGCAAAACCTGACCATCCTCGGGTCGACCGGGTCGATCGGGGCCAATACTCTGGACGTCATTCGCCGCCATCGGCAAAGCTATCGACTGGTGGCTCTGTGTGCGCATCGGCAGATCGATCGCCTGTTCGAGCAGTGCCTCGAGTTTCAGCCGCGCCATGCGGTGGTCGGCGAAGCGGCGCTGGCGACTGAACTGGCGGCACGCTTGCTCGCCGTCGGCTGCCAGACCGAGGTTAGCTACGGTCCTGATGCGCTGCTGCGCATGGCGGCCCTGCCGGAAGTTGATACCGTCATGGCCGCCATTGTCGGTGCGGCTGGCTTGCCGCCGACCTTGGCAGCGGCCGTCGCCGGCAAGAAGATCCTGCTCGCCAACAAGGAGGCTCTGGTCATGGCCGGCGCGGTCTTCATGCGCGCTGTTCGCCAGAGTGCTTCCATCCTGTTGCCGATCGATAGCGAACATAATGCGATCTTTCAGTCCTTGCCGAGTGGTTATACGGGTGATATCGACGACGGCGGGGTGCTCGGCCTGTATCTCACCGCCTCGGGTGGTCCGTTTCGCCTGACGGCGCTTGCTGACCTCGCTGCGGTCACTCCGGAGCAGGCTTGTGCGCATCCGAACTGGGTGATGGGACGAAAGATTTCGGTCGATTCGGCGACGATGATGAACAAGGGTCTGGAGGTGATCGAGGCGCATTGGCTGTTCAACGTCCCGGCCGAGCGCATCGAAGTGGTGATCCATCCGGAAAGCATCATCCATTCGCTGGTTCAATACGCTGACGGCTCGGTGATCGCCGAACTTGGCAATCCGGACATGCGCACTCCAATCGCGCATGCGCTGGCTTACCCGCGGCGCATGACTGCGGGCGTCGAGCCTCTGGATCTGTTCAAGGTCGCGTCGCTGCATTTCGAGCGCCCGGATCTGGAGCGTTTTCCCTGCCTTGCCCTGGCCTATCGTGCGCTCAAGGAAGGCGGCTGCGCGCCAACGACCTTGAATGCCGCCAACGAAATAGCGGTCGAAGCTTTTCTTGACGGGCGGATCGGCTTTACAGCGATTCCCCGAGTCATTGCTGGCGCCATGGACCAGCTACCGGTAACCCGGGTGCCAGGCTCGCTGGCCGAAGTTCTTGCCGCCGATCGCATGGCGCGCGCCGCCGCCGAGCAATTCGTCGTCACCCTGGGCCGACCATGAGCAGTTTTCTGTACTACCTGGCGGCATTCGCTCTGGCCCTCGGAATTTTGGTCGTGGTGCATGAGTTCGGCCACTATCTGGCCGCGCGTTGGGTGGGGGTCAAAGTGCTGCGTTTCTCAGTCGGTTTCGGCCGGCCGCTGTGGGCGAAGCGCTTGGGGGCGGACGGCACCGAGTGGGCCATTGCGGCTTTCCCCTTGGGCGGTTATGTCAAGATGGTCGACGAGCGCGAAGGCGATGTTGCTGTCGAAGACTTGCCGCGCAGCTTCAATCGGCAGCCGGTGCTGTCGCGAATTCTCATTGTTGCCGCGGGCCCGGCCGCCAACTTTCTGCTCGCTATCGTGCTCTATTGGGGACTCTTCTGGCACGGTACCGAGGAGTTCAAGCCGCTGCTGTCTGCACCGGTTGCGGCCAGCGCCGCCGCTGCGGCCGGCCTGGAAGACGGTGAGTTGGTGCTCAAGGTGGCTGGTGAAAAAGTTCAGACCTGGCAGGAGATGCGCTGGCTGCTGCTGCAGCGGGCGGTCGATCAGGATCTCATCGACCTCGAGGTGATCAATGCGCGCCACGAGATCAGCCTCCGTCGCCTCGATGTCTCGCCTGTCCGTCAGTCGGGCTGGGAGGGGGACGCCTTGGGACGGCTTGGCCTGGGCCTCTTCCGCCCAGAACTGCCGGCGGTGTTCGGGACGGTCAGTGGTAACAGCGCTGCGGCCGACGCTGGGTTACTTTCGGGAGACGAGGTGCTGGCCGTCGATGGGCAGGCGATCGGCAACTGGTCGGACTTCGTGCACATCGTTCGCGGCTCGCCTGGCAAGCCGCTTAGTCTGGACTTGCTGCGCAATGGGCAGCAGATTACGGTCACGGTGACGCCGGCTTCGGTCGATGAGCAGGGGCAGGAGGTCGGGCGCATTGGCGTCGCAGTGAGTGATGGCGATCGGTCGCGAGCCGAGTTGATGGTCACCGTTAGCTATGGCCCCCTGGCGGCACTGAGCAAGGCGGTTGGGGAAACCTGGGACAAGTCGACCTTCACCCTGCTGATGATCGGCAAGATGATCACCGGTGACGTGTCGTGGCGAAATATCAGTGGGCCGGTGACCATTGCCGACTACGCTGGCCGATCGGCGAGGCTGGGAGTGGACTATTACATCAAGTTCCTGGCGCTGGTCAGCATCAGCCTCGGTGTCTTGAATCTGTTGCCGATCCCGATTCTGGACGGGGGGCATTTGCTGTATTATCTCGTCGAAATCATCAAGCGTGGGCCAGTTTCCGAGCGCAGCATCGAAATCGGTCAGAAGATCGGTATGGCACTCCTGTTCATGCTGATGGCTTTCGCTTTCTACAACGATATCAATCGACTGTTTTCCGGCTGAGTTCATGAACAAATCGCTGCTCACAGGTCTGCTGGCCACCCTTTTTGCTGCTGGCGCCATGGCCATGGAACCGTTTACGGTCGCGGACATTCGTGTCGAAGGCATCCAACGCGTCGAAGCCGGGACGGTGTTCAGTTACCTGCCGGTCAAAGTTGGCGAAACGATGGATGACGAGAAGGCGGCACAGGTCATCAAGACCTTGTTCGCCACCGGCTTCTTCGAGGATGTGCGCGTTGAAATAAATGGCGACGTGCTGATCGTCGTCGTCCACGAGCGACCGGCGATTGCACAGATCGACTTTGTCGGGCTGAAGGAGTTCGACAAGGAACAGTTGCTCAAGGGCCTCAAGGAGGTCGGGATTGCCGTCTCGCGCACCTTCGACCGAGCCACGCTCGATAAAGCCGAGCAGGAACTGAAACGCCAGTATCTGTCGCGTGGCAGGTATGCGGTGACCATCACCACCACCATCACACCGCTGGATCGTAATCGTGTGGCGATCAACTTCAACGTCGACGAAGGTGACACTGCCAAGATCAGGGAGATCAACATTGTCGGTGCCCATGCCGTCAAGGAGAAGGACCTGCTGAGCGTGATGGAGCTGAAAACGCCAAACTGGGTCAGTTGGTACACCAAGAGTGACCAATACTCGAAACAGAAGCTGGCAGCAGATCTCGAAACGCTGCGTTCCTACTACCTGGATCGTGGCTTTCTGGAGTTCAACATCGAATCGACGCAGGTTTCGATCAGTCCCGACAAGAAGGACATCTACCTCACGATCAGCATCAAGGAAGGCGAGCCTTATCTTGTTTCCTCGGTGAAGCTCGCTGGCGATCTGATCTTGCCGGAAGAAGTGTTCAGGGAATCGGTCAAGATCAAGCCGGGCCACGTTTTCTCACGCAAAATACTTAACGAAAGTACGAAATCGATTGCCGACAAACTCGGCGCTGAAGGCTACGCGTTTGCCAACGTCAACGCTGCGCCAGAACTCGACCAGGAAAAGCATCTGGTGGCGTTCACCATTTTCGTCGATCCCGGGAAGCGTGCCTACGTCCGGCGGATCAACATCACCGGCAACACCAAAACGCGCGACGAGGTGATTCGTCAGGAAGTGCGTCAGATGGAGGGGGCCTGGTACGACGCGAACCGGGTCGTGAAATCACGTGAAAGAATCGACCGGACCGGCTACTTTGGCGAAGTCAACGTCGAGACGCCGCCAGTGCCCGGGACCATTGACCAGGTTGATGTCAGCATCAACGTGGCCGAGAAGTCGACCGGCAATATCTCACTCGGCGCCGGTTACTCGAGTTCGGAGAAGGTCATCCTTTCAGGTTCGATATCGCAGTCGAACATTTTTGGTAGCGGCAAGTACCTGGCTTTGCAGTTGAATACGGGCAAGTTGAACCGTACTCTGGGGATCAACTATACCAATCCATACTTTACCGTTGACGGTATCAGTCAGGGCTTCGATCTCTACTATCGCACGCTCAACCCGACTTCTCTCGGCTACGCGTTCCAGTCCACGTCCTACGGTGGTGGGATCCGCTTTGGCTACCCGCTCACGGAGGTGGACTCGCTTACCTTCGGTTTGGCGATAGATCAAACCAATATCGACATAACGCCGGTTACCTTGGCAACGCCAATCCAGTATATCCAGTTCCAGGCGCAGCACGGCGACTCCAATCTTACCCTGCCGACGACCTTGGGCTGGGCTCGTGACACGCGGGACAGCGCTATCTATCCGACCAAAGGTGGAACCCAGCGAGCCGGAGTGGAGGTGGCGATTCCCGGCGCCGACCTGACTTTTTATCGGGCGACCTATCAGAATCAACACTACTTTGAACTCGTCAAGGACCTTGTGCTGATGCTCAATGTCGACCTTGGCTACGGGGACGGTTTGTCGGGGCAGACCTTGCCTTTCTACAAGAATTTCTATGCTGGTGGTGTAGGTTCGGTACGTGGCTACGATACAGCCAGCCTCGGCCCGGTAGATCCGCTATATCCGGATACACGCCTCGGCGGCACGCGCAAGGCAGTGTTCAATTCCGAGATTCTGATGCCGTTTCCGGGCGTCGACAAGTCCTTCCGCTTCGGTCCTTTTTTTTGATGCCGGCAATGTTTTCACCGATAACTATACCTATGCCGAAGAGGGCTTGCGGACCTCGGTCGGCCTCGCTGCGGCGTGGATTTCGCCTCTGGGGCCGCTGAAATTCAGCTACGGTCAGCCGATCAACGAGCAAAGTAATGATAAACTCCAGAAGTTCCAATTCCAGTTTGGAACGACTTTCTAACCCAGGAGAACAAGCTTGAAGAAGACGATTGCCAGACTGCTGGTTGCGTTGATGGCCTCGCTGCCGGTGTCCTATGCGTCGGCGGTGGATCAACTCAAAGTGGGGTACGTGAATACCCAGCGTCTTTTCCGCGACGCTCCCGCTGCCGTGCGCGCGGCGAAGAAGATCGAGCAGGAGTTCTCCAAGCGCGACCAGGATTTACAGCGTCTGGCGAAGCAGGTGCAGGGCTTGCAGGAAGCGCTGGAGAAAAATGGTGTGACCATGGCCGAGCCCGAGCGCCGTACCAAGGAGAAGGATCTTGGTGAGTTGTCGCGAGAGTTTCAACGCAAGCAACGCGAGTTCCGTGAGGATCTGAACCTGCGCCAGAACGAAGAGAACGCGGCAATCATCGAAAAGGCCAACAAGGCGATCAAGCAGCTTGCTGAAAATGAGAAGTACGACCTGATCGTTCAGGATGTGGTCTGGGTCAGCCCGAAACTTGATATCACTGACAAGGTGATCCAGGCCTTGTCCGATCCCCGGGACGGAAAATAAGCCTTAATGTGAATGTCGCGTACGCGACTCACGAATCACCCTTCGTCCCTGCGGGACAAGGGCCGGGGGTGAGGCGGGGAATTCAGCGAGCATGCTCGCTGCCCGTCGAACGATTCCGGCGTGCAAGCCGGAATGCGCGCTGCAAGTGGAGGGGACGGTCATGACTTTCATGATCTGGGGTGCGATCTGGGGTGTCTCGACATGTCATGACCGTTAGCTCACCAGGCAACGGAGTGGAGGTGTCAAGGGGGCTACGGCTAGACGAGATCGTCGCCGCTCTCGGCGGGGTGCTTGAAGGCGACGGGTCGGTGCTTGTCTCGCAGGTCGCCAGCCTCCTTTCGGCCGGCGAAGGGCGCATCGCCTTTCTCGCCAGTTCCAAATACCGGCAGCAACTGAAAACAACGCGGGCGACGGCGGTCATTGTGCCGCCGCAGTTTTCAGCCGAGACCTCACTGCCGCGAATCGTGCACCCCAATGCCTACGCCTACTATGCGCGTGTGGTTGCCTTGCTCAATCCGCTCCGGCAACGTCGGCCCGGCATCCATCACGGCGCAGTGGTCAAGTCGGAATTGCGACCATCGGTGAGTGTTGGCGAGAATGCCGTCATCGGCGAGCGCGTGCACATGGGTGAGAATGTCACCCTCTACCCGGGCTGTGTGATCGGTGATGACGTCGTGATTGGCGACGATTGCGTGCTCTACCCGAATGTCGTGGTCTATGACGGCTGCGTGATCGGCAGGCGGGCGATTATCCACGCCGGTGCGGTTCTCGGTGGCGACGGCTTTGGCTTTGCCAAGGACGGTGAGCGGTGGGTCAAGATCCCGCAAATCGGTCGGGTGGTGATTGGCGATGATGTCGAAGTCGGAGTGAATACGTCAATCGACCGAGGCGCACTGGACGACACGGTGATTGGCAATGGCGTCAAACTCGACAATCAGATTCAGATTGGTCACAACGTCAGTATTGGTGAGCATGCGGCGATGGCCGGCTGTGTCGGGATCGCCGGCAGTACCCGCATCGGCCGTCGCTGTACCGTTGGCGGCGCCGGCATGATCATCGGTCACCTGGAACTCGCCGACGACGTGCATATCTCGGCGGGCAGTATGGTGACCAAGAGCCTGCCCAGAGCCGGGCAATACACCAGCATCTTTCCGCTCGAAGGGCACCAGGAGTGGTTGCACAATGCGGCACAGATCAAGCGTCTGGCGAGACTCGCCGAGCGGGTCGCCGAACTTGAAAAGAAACTCGAACAAAGGGAGAACACGACTTGAACGCAATGAGTATCCACGAAATCCTCGAACATCTGCCGCACCGCTATCCCTTTCTCCTGGTCGACCGGGTGCTCGATTTCGAACTCGGCAAGTCCATCCATGCCTACAAGAACGTGACCGTCAATGAACCATTTTTCGTGGGTCACTTTCCGCATCACCCGGTGATGCCGGGGGTATTGATCATGGAGGCTCTGGCGCAGGCGGCCGGCATCCTGTCTTTCAAGACCATGGGCGCCAAGCCCGACGCGAATTCCGTTTTCTATTTCGTCGGCATCGACGGCGCGCGCTTCAAGAAGCCGGTGACAGCGGGCGACCAGTTGCACTTGCACGTACAGATCCTGCGCCAGATGCGCGGCATCTGGAAATACAAGGCGGAAGCACGCGTCGACGGCGACATCGTCGCCGAGGCCGAACTGATGTGCGCCAAGCGCGATGTCGGCGGAGCCGGGGTGTGACAGGTGCCATGATTCATCAAAGTGCGCTCGTCGAGCGCGGCGCGCAACTCGGCTGCAATGTTTCAGTTGGTGCCTATTCGATCATCGGCGAAGACGTGGAAATCGGCGACAACACGGTGATCGGTCCGCATGTGGTGATTTCCGGGCGGACGCGCATCGGTCGTGACAACCGGATCTTCCAGTTCAATTCGCTGGGGGAAGTGCCGCAGGACAAGAAATACGACGGCGAGCCGACGCGACTGGAGATCGGTGACCGCAACACCATTCGCGAGTTCTGCACCTTCAACCTGGGGACCGCCCAGGATGTTGGCATCACCCGCGTTGGTAATGACAACTGGATCATGGCCTATGTGCATATTGCGCATGATTGCCAAGTGGGTAACCACACCGTATTCGCCAATAACGCACAGTTGGCCGGCCATGTGCATATTGATGACTGGGCAATTCTCGGCGGCTATACCGGGGTACACCAGTTCTGCCGCGTTGGCGCCCATACCATGACGGCCGTCGGGACGGTGGTGCTGCAGGATATTCCGCCGTTTGTCATGGCAGCCGGAAACACGGCCAGTCCCTTTGGGATCAACGCCGAGGGGCTCAAGCGGCGTGGTTTTTCTCCGGAAGCGCTGCTGGCTTTGAAGCGCGCCTACCGGACCCTCTACAAGTCGGGGTTGATGCTGGATGAGGCGCGCGCCAAACTGAACGAAGAGGTGCTCGTTCATCCGGAGATCCAGCCGCTCCTCGATTTCCTCGCGGCTTCGAAGCGCGGCATCATTCGATGAGCGCTGCGGCACCGCTGCGCATCGCCATGGTCGCCGGCGAAGCCTCGGGCGATCTCCTCGCCAGTCAGCTGGTTCAGGCCTTGCAGGCGAGGCTTCCGGGGGCCGTTTTTTTCGGTGTCGGTGGCCCGAAGATGCTCGCGACGGGTTTTACGGCCTGGCATCCGCTCGAAAAGCTGGCCGTCCGCGGTTACGTCGAAGTCCTTCGGCACTATCGCGAGATTGCCGCCATCCGCCGCGATCTCAAACGCCGCTTGCTTGCTGACCCGCCGGACGTCTTCATCGGCGTCGATGCGCCGGACTTCAATCTATCGCTCGAAAAGGCGCTCAAGCGGCGCGGCGTTGCCTGCGTGCATTACGTCAGCCCGTCGATCTGGGCCTGGCGCGGCGAACGCATCCACAGCATCGGTGCGGCAGTTTCGCGTGTGCTGGCACTTTTTCCGTTCGAGACCGCGCTCTACGAGAAGCAAGGCATTCCCGTGAGCTATGTCGGCCATCCTCTGGCCGACATGCTGCCGCTCGAAGACGGTCGCCATACGGCGCGGACGCTGCTCGGCATTTCACCAGCGACGCCGGTCTTCGCGCTCTTGCCCGGTAGCCGCCAGTCCGAACTGCAGTACATGGCGGAGACTTTCATCGAAACCGCCCGCCGCATGCACGAGCAGATTCCGGAGGCGATTTTCCTGGCTCCGCTGACGACGCGCGAAACGCGCGTGTTGTTCGAAAGCGCACTGCATCGCCGGCGGGCGAAGCAGTTGCCTATTCGCCTGCTTTTCGGGCACGCCCATCAGGCGATGATGGCCGCCGATGCGGTCCTGGTCGCCAGCGGCACGGCGACCCTCGAGGCAGCACTGCTCAAGCGGCCGATGGCCATCGTCTACAAGATGGCGCCGCTGTCGTACCGAATGATGCGCCGTATGGGCTACCTGCCCTATGTCGGTCTGCCGAACGTCCTGGCCGGCAAATTCGTTGTTCCGGAGTTCATCCAGGACGAAGCGACCGCCGAGAATCTGGCGCAAGCACTGCTCAATCTCTATGCGGACAAAGAGGCGTGCGAGCGCATCAAGTCCGTATTTCGGGAGATCCATTTGCAGTTGCGGCAGAACGCCGCCGAGAAGGCTGCTGCTGCGGTCATCGCCTGCCTGCCAACAACAGCGCTACACGTCGATGCCCTTGCTGTTGCCGGTTGAAGGTCTGGTTTGCGGCGTCGACGAAGCCGGCCGCGGGCCGCTGGCGGGACCCGTGGTCGCCGCCGCCGTGATCCTCGATCCAGGTCGGCCAATTAGCGGTCTGAACGACTCGAAAAAACTTTCGGCCGGCAAGCGGGAATTGCTCGCCGAGCAGATTCGCGGCAGCGCACTGGCCTGGGCCGTCGCTGAAGCCAGTGTCGCCGAGATCGACCAGATCAACATCCTGCAGGCCAGCCTGCTGGCCATGCAGCGTGCCGTCGCGGCGCTCACCGGCGCCCACGGTCCGGTATTCCCGAGTCATGCACTGGTCGACGGCTGTCATTGTCCACAGCTGTCGTGTTCCGTCGAAGCCATCGTCGGCGGCGACGGCAAGGTCGCAGCGATCGCTGCCGCATCGATTCTCGCCAAGACCTATCGCGATGCCGGCATGCTTGTGCTGCACGCTAGTTATCCGCAGTACGGTTTTGATCGCCACAAGGGTTACCCGACCGCATTTCACCTGCAGGCGCTGCGCGAACAGGGTGCGAGTCCGCAGCACCGCCGCAGCTTTGCACCGGTGGCGCGGCTCAGCGACTTATGAAACGAATCGGCTCGCGCGACAATGCCCATTACAAGGCACTCCTGAAACTCTCGCAAAGCAGTCGTGAGCGGCGCAAGAGCGGCCGCGCGCTACTTGACGGCATGCACCTCATCGAGGCCTACGAGCAGAGCTGCGGGGTGCCTGACGAGATCGTGGTCAGCGACGGCGGTGCTGCGCGGCCGGAGAATGCGCGTTATCTCGATAGCCGGCCAGCGGGTAGTCGCATCAGCGTTCTGGCCGACGCCTTGTTCGACGATCTGGCGCTGGTCGATACGCCCAGTGGCATCATGGCCGTCGTTGCGCAGCCACAGCCGGCTGGCGGCTGCGACCATGCAGCCGATGCGGTTTTGCTTGATGGCGTTCAGGATCCGGGTAATCTCGGTTCGATTCTGCGTAGCGCTGCTGCTGCCGGCTTTCGCCAGATCCTGCTCTCGGCGGATTGCGCGCAAGCCTGGTCGCCAAAGTCCCTGCGTGCGGCGATGGGTGCGCATTTTCAACTCGACATCCACGAAAACAGTGATTTGAGCCGCTTTCTAGCCGCCTATCGTGGCCAGTCTGCTGCCACGCTCCCCGCCGCATCGAGCAGTCTCTACAGCGCTACGCTCGGCCGACCGCTGGCCTGGGTTTTCGGCAGCGAAGGTCTTGGTGTCCGGCCGCAAGTCCTTGCACAAACCAGTCGGCATCTGCGCATCCCCATGTCTGCTGCCAGCGAATCGCTGAATGTCGCCGCCGCCGCTGCCGTTTGCCTTTTTGAAACGCTGCGCCAGCGTCAGGCGGCCGAACTGTCGGCGCTGCCTGGCGTGGACTAGCGAGGCCCGGTGTTCTGCCTTTCTGGCTCGTTTCACATTTGGTGTTGGCGTCACCTTCTGCTAGAATTCGCGGTCTTCCGGAGAGATGGATGAGTGGTTTAAGTCGCACGCCTGGAAAGCGTGTTTAGGATAATATCCTAACGCGGGTTCGAATCCCGCTCTCTCCGCCATAGGCCTATCAGGCAAGGGCGTTATAGGCTGAGCAGGCGAAATGTATGCCTAGAAGTAGGCCTGCGATTATTTGGCGGTAGCACGGGAAGGGCCACGTCGTTGGCCATGCGACCAGCGGTCGTGAATTGCTAGCCTATGGACATGGATGGACCGTCAAGCCCTTGGCAGTCCTTCGGCTTAACGCCTATAGAGCCGCCATAGCAGTCGCCATCGCACCCCAATTCCTGCCCTCCGCGCGCTCCTGTTGCCATCGTCCGCATCGCAGAGGTGCGAAGCTTGCCCTTGACGTCTGGCAGGCCTCTTCACCCGCCAGACGGGGGGCTTTCCTGGCAGCGCTCAGCTAACGGTCATGACATGTCGAGACACCCCCGATGATGAAAGCCATGACCGTTTTCCCTCTTCCCCTGCCCCTTCTCCCGCAAGGAGAAGGGAGTTTCGTGAGTCGCTTGCGCGACTTTCACATTAACACGTGAGGGCTACTTCACCTACCGGCTGGTGCGTGGCGAACGCATCGCAGGCAAGGTCCGTCAGATCGTCCTGCTGAATCTGGGACGCAATTTCTCTATCAAGCAGGAAGACTGGCCGGTGCTGTGTCGGCGCATCGAACAGCTGCTGCACCCCCAGGAAGCGCTGCTGCCCGTGCCATGCGCAGGTCATATCGAAAGTGCGGCCCAGCGCTACGCCCGGCAGCTGATCGTGCGGGCACCGATGAGCAACGCGTCGGCGACAGAGGCCAGCGACCCTGCCGGAAACCCGCGTCCGCCGGTGACATTCGTCGAAGTCGATGTTGACTCGCTGCAAACGATGCAGTCGCGTTCGGTCGGCGTCGAGCACGTCGGCCTGCATGCGCTGGCCGAACCGGGCATCATCGACAAGTTGCGGGAGTTGGGCGTTAATGGCGTTCTGCGGGCGTCGATTATCGGCAACCTGATCGGAAGAATGGGCCATCCGGGCTCCGAGCGGGCGACCTGGAACTGGTTGCAGAAGCACAGCGCCTTGGGCGAACTGATCGACGTCGACTTCCTGTCGATGTTGCACATGGCTCTTTACCGGGGTTCGGACGTCCTGATGAAGCATCGGGAGGTGATTGAAGCGTGTTTGTTTGGCACCGTTCGCACGCTCTTTGGTCTGGAAGAAACGATCACGCTCTACGACCTGACCAAGACCTACTTCGAAGGCGAAGTCCCGAGCAATCGCAAGGTCAAGCGTGGCCGTTCCAAGGAGAAGCGTAGCGATTGCCCCTTGGTGACGCTTGGTCTAGTGCTCGACGGCAGCGGCTTTGTGCGCCGCTCGCAGACCTTCGAAGGGAATGTCAGCGAAGCCGGCACGTTGGCCGGCATGTTCACCGGGCTAAACGCCCCGGCGGGGGCGCTGGTGATCATGGACGCGGGCATCGCCAGCGAAGCCAAGGTCGCCTGGCCAACTCGACTGGGATGAAGAGCGGTTCTGGCGCACCTATACTCTGCTGACCGACCTGGAAAGTGTGTTTCGCAGCCTGAAGAGCGAACTGGGCTTGCGGCCGATCGACCATCACACGGAAGATCGCGCCGACGGCCATCTGTTCATTACCGTGCTGGCTTACCAGTGTGTGCAGTTCCTTCGCCTAAAGCTGAAGGCGGCGGGCATTCCCGACAGTTGGGCGACCCTGCGCGAAACCCTCTCGATCCAGCGCCGGGTGACGACGACTTTCCGGCAACGCGATGGCCGCACGCTGCACGTCCGCAAGGCCACTGCCGCCGAGCCCGAGCTGATGGCGATCTATCGCGCCTTGGGCGTCAACTCAGACCCCGGAGGAACCCGAAAACTGGTCGCCTGACACGAAATTACGCGCTTGTTGTGCCATTAGAGATTCAAGTGCCTTGCAAGCAGTTGATTATGCAAGAGGTTTTTTTGAGAATGTTAAACACGGGGTAAGGCCTGACGCCGCAGAGGTACCGGTTACGCAGCAGCAACATCTGGGCTTTGGTTGCGTGCGCGAGCGGATTGATCAGCTGTTGCAGCAAGACTGAATAAGGACTATATTAAGTCTCGATCGTATCGAGGAGGCAGGCCGTGCGCTACTCGTCGCAAATCAAACCCATCAGTTATCTCAAGGCAAACGCCGCCGAAGTCTTGGCCCGGCTGACGGAGGGGCGAGAGCCGCTCGTCATCACCCAGAATGGCGAAGCCAAGGCGGTCATTCAGGATGTCGCTTCCTACGAAGAAACACAGGAAACCTTGGCGCTGCTGAAAATTCTCGCCCTGGGCAACGCGGAGATTGAAGCTGGGAAAGTAAAGCCCGTGGGTGATGTTGTCGCAAGGTTGCGGGCCAAACCGGCAGCCAAGTAATGGCTGGGCCCAAGTACGAGGTAGTGCTGACCGCGGGTGCCGAGCAGGATCTCGAATCGATTTACGACTACATCGCTGAATTCGACTGCAAGGCCAATTCCGATTACGTCCTTGATCGTTTGTTGGAGGTTGTAGAGAGCCTGACTGCCTTCCCGGAGCGTGGTGCCTACCCCAAGGAACTGATTGCCCTCGGCATCCGGGATTATAGGCAGACCGCCTTCAAGCCCTATCGAGTGATCTACCGCGTCATGTGCCAGAAGGTCTTCATTTATGTGATCGCCGATGGTCGGCGGGACATGCAATCGTTACTTGCGCGCCGTCTGCTCGGGGCCTGACGGCCGAACGCAGTTTTCCGCAGCTACCCTCACCAGTCCTCACATGCCCCGATAGCGAGTTTTCTTCCAGGGAACTACGCACCACCAGACAAGAAGACTAACCCCTCGTCGGGTTGGTTTTTTTTTGCCCGCTCCCGCGTGTTTGCGCGGCTGTGTGCGGATTCCTGTGGACTTCGAGTTTTCCCGCAGGCGCCCGGATTTGGCCGTTTTCACTCTCTCCGGGGCATTCTTCTCTCCGCCTCGATCTCCGCCGAAGGCCCGAAGTCCACGAGCGCTCGCAATTGGCCTATTAAAAATCAACGGCTTATAGGTGGTCCAATCAAGCGGTTGATTCGTGGAATTGGTAGGCGATGGAAACAACAACGCTGGTCACGACCGCAGTTATCGGAAAAGGGCGTTTTTTGCCCCCGACTCTGGCTCTGTTTAGAAGCGCGGTCGATCAAGCTCCTGGTCGATCATTGACACGGGGTCTTCCAATGGTTCCAGATGGGTCGTGACGTGCGCCCGTGGCAAGAAATGATGAATCTCGACCTCGATACGCTCCGCCCAGGTGTGACCTTCCTGTACCGTCCAGTTACCCGGCACCAGGACGTGCAAGACCACGAAGGTACGACTGCCTGACTGACGAGTGCGCAGGGCATGAAAATCCAGCCCCTGGGCGCGATACCCCGCCAACAGCGTTTCGATCTGCTCAAGTTTTTCCGCCGGTACCGATACATCCATCAGGCCGGCGGCGGAGCGCCGCACCAGCTGCAGGCCGGTCCAGACGATGTTCGCCGCAACGAGCAGCGCGATGACCGGATCGAGCCAAAGCCAGCCAGTCAGCCAGACCAGGCCGACGCCGGCAATGACCCCCGCCGAGGTCCACACATCGGTCATCAGGTGATGTGCATCGGCTTCCAGAGTGATCGAATTGTGTTCTCGACCCACACCCATCAAGATCCTCGCGGTCGCGAAATTGATCACGGAAGCGACCACAGAAACCAGCAGTCCGACCCCCACGGCTTCGAGCGACTGAGGATGCATCAGGCGGATAATGGCCGTATAGCCGATGCTGACAGCCGCCAAAAGGATCAGGCAACCCTCGAAAGCACTTGAGAAATATTCAGCCTTGCTGTAACCGTAGGTGTGATTGTCGTCCGCTGGACGCGCCGCCAAGGTCAGCATCCATAGCGCCATCAAGGCCCCTGCAAGGTTCACGAATGACTCGATGGCATCAGACAACAGCCCGACCGAACCGGTCAGCCACCAGGCCACGCCCTTCAGCAGAATGGTGGCAATGGCCGCCGCGATCGACAGCCAGGCGTAGCGTGTCAGCGACGGGGAAAGGGTGGTAGTGCTTTCCATTACTCGGGTACCTTCACTATGATGGTGAGCACCGGCAGGCACCGGCGCACGCGCGGCGCAATATTTTCTTTGTCAGTGTTCTCTGTCGTTTCGTCGAAGGCCCCGGAAAAGGTGTGAGGGTCGAGTAGCGCCACGATGAGGACGGACTGGTTTCTAGGCGGATTCTCCGCACGTGCCGAGTTGCCTGGACGAAGCGGGGACGACCGGTTCAGTCATCGTCATCGTGTTCCTTGCGGCCACGTTTCCCATCGCGCTTGCCCTCCCTTTCCCCGTGGCTGCCTTTGATGTCATCCTCGTCGGCACTGCGGTGACACTCGACGCAATTGTCGAAATCACGGATACCTTCCTCGATATGCTTGCGGCGAATGTTTGCCAGCGAGTGTTCGTGGCACCCGTAGCAGGTGTAGCGGCTGTAGTCATTGCCCAGATGACAGGTCACACAGCGCGCATTGTGGTCGCGGTCCAGGACAAAGTACTTGTTGTGATCGAAGCTTGCCGGTAGCCACTTCTCCTGGTTGTGGCACTGGCTACAGTTGCCGCTGATCTGTTGGTGCAGCGAGTCGGCAGGTGCCTTGTGGCAAGACTGGCACTGCTGGAGCGTGTCCTTCTTCAGCAAGGCATGGTTGAAGCGCCCTTGCTGCCGGAAACGCCTCACTCCCGCATGATCACTATGGCAGGCGACGCAGTCCTGAGTGGCGAGCTTCTGGTGGAAGGGGGTCGTGGTGAGCGGCTTGGCGATCGGCAGGCCGACAGTTGTCAGGCGACCGATATCAGCCGGTTTGTGACAGCTGATACAGAGTTCGGAACTAGCTCCCATGAGGGGCGTGTGACAGGCAAAGCAATCGGCGTCCAGTTGCTGGTGGCCGGGAATCAGCGTTCCTGGTGCGACCATCAACTGCGGATAGACGAAAGCCAGAATCGCCAGCGCGATCAGATTGGCCGCCAGAATGATCTTGACGATACGGCTCATATCCAGCCCCAGAACAGGAAGATGCTGATGATGTGGCCCAGCGCCAAGGTGGCGAACACGATGAAGATCGGAATATGCACCTTTCGCCACAGCGTCATCGCATCGACTGCTACCGCATCCCAGAACACGGCCTGCTCCGCTTCTGGCCGCGACAGACCACGCAGTTGAAAGCTGTCGCGCTGACCCTGCAGATGGCGGCGCGAGCGATCCAGCAACAGTTTGCCGACCATGCCGCTGATCACGTTCACGCCCATGGCCACTGTCGCCAGCCAGGGCAGGATGGCGTTGAAATGGATGCCGGCATGGATAAGCACCATCAGCGAACCGAGCCAGGTGCCGATCTCATGCAGGGTAAGCAGGGATTTCGCGTTCCCCGTCGTGATGAACTTGCGTTTGCGCAGCGAATAGACCAGCGAGCCGATGATCAGGATCGTTCCCGGAATGCCCATGTAGCGGCCGACCCACACCAGGTTCAGTCGATGCAGCAGGTAGTCGCCTGCCAGGGTCGCCGCGGCCAGCAGACCCACCAGCAGGGAGAAGGGCAGAACATGCTGACGCCAGAGCGAGGTCATTATCTATACCTCCAGGGTGACGCTGGTCTTGGGCGTGCAGACGCAGAGCAGGCAGGTGCCCGGTTCTGGATCGTAGTCCGGCGGTTGACGGTAGGCCACCTCACCGGCGCGGATGGTCGTCTGGCAGGTGCCGCAGCCGCCAGCCCGGCAACCGGAGTCGACCGGAATGCCGTTGGCCTCGGCGAAGGCGAGCAAGCTGCCGGCAGTGGGTTGCCACGGAAACTGTTTGCCAGACTTCGCGAAGGTGACGACGATGTCGCCATCCTCCACTGCGTTCCGTGGCATCGTGGCAGCGCTGGTTTCGGCTTGCTTGCGGAGGACCGACGCGGGGCCAAAGGCCTCGAAGTGGATGTGGGCGTCGGGCACACCCCAGTCACCGAGCGCAGGCACCAGGCTTTCCATCAGCGGGGCGGGGCCGCAAATATAGAAGTGGTAGGGCTTGAGGGCAAGTTTCAGACGCAACAGCGCCAGATCGATGCGGCCCTGATGATGATAATCACGTCCGACCACTTCTTCCGGCAGGGGCTGGCTGAAGCAGAACAACAAGTGGAAGTTCGGATGTGCTTCTGCCAAGGCCGCAAGATGCGATCTCATCACCAACTCGCTGCCGTCGCGCACACCGTAGAAAAGCCAGACCTCGCGGCCCGGTTGTTCGACCACGCACCAGTTCAACATGCTTAGCATCGGTGTGATGCCAATGCCGCCACCGATAAGCACCACAGGTGCGTCGCTGCGGTCGATATGAAAATGTCCAGCGGGCGCACGTACCTGGAGCAGGCTGCCGACACCCACCTGGTCGTGGAAGAAATTTGAGGAGCGCCCTGCTGGAAGTTGGTTCCCCGCTGGCGGCAGTATCCGTTTGATCGAGACGCGGTAGCTATCGGGGCGAGGCGCATCCGACAGCGAATAGCAACGGATGACCTGTTCCGTGCCCGCCGTCGTCGGCAGGTCAAGGCGAAAGGTCAGAAACTGTCCTGGCAGAAAACGCGGCAACGCTTGCCCGTCTTCCGGCAGGAGGTAGAACGAGCAGACGGACTGCGCGACATCCTCCGTCACCTTGCGCTCGACCCTGAACGTCCGGAAGCCTGGCCAGGGAGCCTTGGCCAAGTCGCTCTCCGCCGTCGGAGAAGTGGCTTTGACGGGCAGGTTGAACTCCACGGCGCGGCCGCGCAATGCCTGATACTCCTGCCAGTGACGCCAGAAGCCGACACCCAGATAGATCGCCACCTGCAGCACGATTCCCGACGCAATCCAGAGGATCAAGTGGAGAGAAGTCATCTTGCTACGTTCGCTGAGAACAAACGGAAACGATCGCGCGGAGAGCGGTCACGCCGCCCAAGCGCCCATTCTTCAGAAACACATTGATTCCCTCCCCCTGTCGGTTACAGTGATTTTAGCAACCGCAGGTGAACAGGGCCTGAACGGACGCCTCACCAGAGTAAGCGGTGCATGCTTTCTGGTTTGTGTGGTCGGCGACGCGATGCCCATCGAGAGGAGTGTTTGGCGTCAGCCGCAGGAGGTGCACCATCTGCGCACCTGTCGCTTTGCAGGATCAGGCCTATCCACTGAACAGGGTTGCAGTGGCTATGCTCATCCGCTCCAGACAGCTCAGCACAGGAGTAAATCATGAAACGGAAAACGTGGGTTCTATCGGCCTTGGTAAGCACTTTGTCATTGTCTGCCGGGTGGGCATTGGCAGGCGATCCGCAAGCGATCAAGGAAAAGCCTCAAGTTCAGACGCAGGAGCAAGTCTATGGCAGCCAACTTATGACGCAAGACGAGCAGATGGCACATCGCGCGAAAATGCGGGCCACGACGACTACAGAGGAACGAGAACAGCTCCGCAAGGAACATCATGAGCAGATGCAGGAGCGCGCCAAGGCGCGTGGTGTGACACTGCCCGCCGAACCGCCGGCCAGAGGTGGCGGCATGGGTCCCGGCGGCGGCATGGGGCCTGGTGGTGGTCGTGGTTTCTAAGCGGGCAATAAGTGTCACGTAAAAACTGCCACACCCACCAGCGCCGTGGTCGAGCAAGTTCGTTGTCAAACGCAGGCGACCGATCCGGTAGCGGGGCCGGTGACCATGCGCGGGACGATGCTGGCCAACGTGTCCGCTGGTCTCAACCGTCAGTCGCTCGCGATCGGTTGCAGAAGCTCTGGGTTTGCAGAAAGCAGACATCGCAACCGGCACCTTGATAATCGGGTTCGCTGAGACGCGAATAGGTCCTTCGGTCCACTTGCCGCGTGACAACAGTGTTCTGCGGCCGTCAGCTTTGTGATCAGTAAGCCGACATGGCACTTGTGGACGTCATTAGACAGGTATGGGTCTCGGATCCAGTTTACTCGCCTGCGCCTCGACGCTCACGAAAATTGACCCACCGTTGGCGCGCGCCAACACCCAGGTTTTCGCCTCGGAGCGGGGTCAAGGGCGGGCTGCGGTTTTTGCAGCCCGGCGCAGCGTACCGTTGACGCCGCTCCGAGGCGAGTACGCTCGGGAATGGCTGTGTGCGCGGCATTTTCGCGCGCATAGCCATGACGACCAGGCGGGTCCGTTTTTATGAGCAAAAGTGGGTCAATTCCTGAGAGCGTCAAGGCCTGCGACAGCAGGTCGCCGAGCAGGGCCGGTGCGCGCAGGATACCGCGCAGTTGTTCGAGCACCGCCGACTCCAGCTCTGCCGCCGGCAAGCGTGGCAGAACGGACGCGCCCGCCTGCTCCTTGGTGTCACGCATCGGGATGTAGTACCGGTAGCGGCGCCCGTTGCTCTTCTTGGTCGTGTGCCAGGGAGACAGGGCACGACTCGCGGCGACCATCACTCCCGCCGACGCCTTAACGGCGCTCGGACGCCTGACCTATCTCTACAGCACCCACCGCGACAGCCAGCGCCACGTTTCTCTCCCGCGCCCGGACGAACAGCAAGCGAAGATCCTCACTGCTCTCGGTCTGACCTTCCCCACCAAGCCAAAAGTTGAGCAGCGCGCCGCGTAGGCCGAGCGCACTGTCTGCGGGTTGCCGCATTTTTGATAAAAATCATATGCATGCGGCAGAATTGCGCTTACAGCGCCGAGGAAGATCCGTTGGGGGGGCCGCGCCTTCGCGCGACCCGCCGCGTGGGCATGCATCGATTCTGCCCAGGCAGTTATGGCCTCCTGGGCTTCATTTCCTTGTGCGGCGGCTTCGTCCCAGCAGGCGGCGCTGGATCGGGATCGAACGCGGCTAGGTAGGCCGTGAGGGTGGTGGCGCCCTTCACGTAGGCGCCCTGGGCCTCCGGTGCCTCCGGGTCCTCGGGCATCATGCCGGTGTGGTAGATGCCTACCGGGTTCTCGTCGCCGTCCTTGGCGAGGTGAAACTCCACTCCGTAGCGACTGCGCAGGATGAAGAACGCGACGTGATCCCAGTCGACCGTGAAGTTGTCGCCGGCACGATCGGGTGACTTCGCGTTGCCCTTGAGGTGGATCGATCCGTTCATGAACACCAGGTCGCCCATGCGCGGTTCGAACGGCTTCCAGCTGGTCTCTGTCACGGTCTCGACGCGGCCGCTGAGCTGCACGGCCCCGATGCTGCGGATCCGGTAACCCTTCTTCAGCAGCTCTTCCCACAGCACGCGCGGCAGCAGGTCGCCGACTTGCGGCCGGGTGCCCGGCGCGACCTCGCCGCGCGCCCGGCGGACGAAGTCGTTGCAGTTCAACGGGCCCATGGACATCGCCTTGACGACACCCGGCGGGAAGCAGGCCGTGACGTCGATGCGGCTGCGACCCGCGATCCTGCGCGGCTGGATGCCGGGACCCAGCACGCGGTCGAGGTCCGCATCGGTGTCCTTCGGCTCGGGCCTGATGAGGATCGCATTGCCATCCCCAAGTTCGGCCGTGAAGCGATACAGGGTCGTGGCCGGCGCGGCAGCCTGCTGCACCACGTGCGCCAGTTCGTGGGCGATCAGCCGCCGGCCGCGCCAAGTCTGCGGCGCAAAGTGCCCCTCGCCGAAGAACACGTCGCGCCCCACCGTGAATGCATCGGCCTTCACCTCCCGGGCGAGCGCATTGGCCCGCGGGCCGGTGTGGATACGCACGTCGGGAAGCGCCTGCCCGAGACCAGCCTCCGCGAAGTCGCGCAGGCCAGCGGGCAGTGCGTCGCCGTGACCAGACAGGCCGCGGATCGACCGTTCGACCCCGGCGCTGACGGCACCACCGCCCGCACCCTCTGTGGCATGGCGGTGCAGCACCGCTTCATTCGGATTGAACGGGGGGTCCGGCGCGGCTTCGTCGGCCAGGGCCGGCCGCGCCCGGCCGGGCCGCAAGATCCACGCGTACCGGTCCTGTCCCATGATCTGCGGGATCGATTGCGGCCCGCCACGGCTCGGCAACCTCTCGGCATAGCTCTTGAAAGGCGTGCTGAGCGCGCGGCCCGAGAGGCGGCCGGGACGGCTGGCACCGATAAAATTGAACGAGTCGCCGGCCTCTGCCACCACAATGTTGGCGTGGTAGGCGTTGCCGCCCGGGCGGAGGAACAGGACGATATCGCCCGCCGCGGGTGCGGCCATCGCGGCCGGCGGGCTCGCGCTATCGTAGACCACCGTACCGTTGGCGAGCGCCCAGTCGACCATGCGCTCGGCCCACTGGAGGCCCCAACCGGGCAAGCCGCGACGTTTCAGCATACGCTCCTTGTCGATCTCCTCGTAGCGCTCGGACTGTGGCGGGTAGATCTGGCCGGTGAGAGGGAAGTCATGGTAGCCCGACAGGCGCATCACGGCTTCGGTGTATGTGTTGCAGACGACGCCATAGTCGCGCAGGGCGGTGAGCAGCTCGTTCGACGCCGGACCGGTCTTGTCCACGATGAGGGCGCGCAGCGTCTTCTGCCAGCAGCTTTCCTTGGCTGCGGCCAACTGCCCCGCCAGCTCGGCCGAGGTCTTCTCGGCCTGCTCGAGCGCTTTCAGGGCTTTCTCGGCGGCGTCTCCGCCCGACGCCCCAGCGTCACCGCTGGTGGGCTTGGCTTGCTTGGCAGACCTGCCCGCGTGCAGCTTGGCCTTCAGGCCGGCGATCTCGTCGGCCAGCTGGCGCTGCTTCTGGGCGATCTGCGCTACCGTGTCATCGCCCGAGTAGGCATAGGGCAGGCCCGACAGCCTCTCGGCCCAGCGCAGCACTTCCTTGCGCCGGGCGTCAGCGTCATCTGCCTTGGCGGCCGGCGGGCTGGCCGCGGTGCCGGCGGCGGCAACCTGCCTGAACAGGGTCTCACGCTTCGGTGCCACCTGCAGCGGCGGCGCCTCCGGGAGCGCCGGGTTCTTCGCGGTCTTTGGCGTGTCCGGGGCCTTGGCCCGGTTCGCCGCACCCTGCCCCGGCACGTCCTCGGCCTTCTCCCAAACAAACACCGAGCGGCCGATCTGCAAGTACCGGTGCTTGGCCTTCACGTCCTCCCAGTAGTTATCCGCGGCATGACCCATGTAGTTGCCGTTCTCGTCCCGCGCCGGATAGTCCGAAAACAGGTCGATCATGCCGCCCTGGCCTACCGCACCCACGACCGGATTCGGCTCGTCCCGGTTCAGGATCCTCAGCGCCAGGGCCCGGTAGCGGGTGACGGCTGGGGTCAGCTGGACGGCATAGGCCTGCATCGTCTTGGGCTGCTTCTCGGGCAGCCCGGTCGGGTCCCCGGGCTCGAAGTCGCCAATGAAGGCCCGGTACTCGCGCGAACCCTTGCCCTTGTAGCCGGTCACGCTGCCGTACAGCCGCGGCCGATGCACGATCTTCTGGATCGACGCGCCACCCTTCATCTTGCCCACCAGCACGTAGCCGACCGCGGCGTCCTCGCGCGGGTCGGTCCGCGACGACTCGGCGAAGATCACCGCGGCCAGCGTCTGCACATCGGCCTCCGAGAGGCGGCCGCTCTTCGTCTCGACCATCGGCTCACCGGCGTCCGCGCCGGTGCCGGCATCCGCGGGCTGGCGGGCGATTCCCCCTCCCTGCTGCAGCACATGCGTCAGCTCATGCGCCAGCAAGCGTCTGCCAGCGTCGCTGTGCGGGGCGTATTGGCCGCTGTTGAAAACCATGTCGTGGCCGACGGTATAGGCGAGAGCGTTGACGGCGCGGGCCGATTCGCTGGCCTGGGTGTTGGTGTGAATACGCACGGCACTGAAGTCGGCGCCGAAGCGCGGTTCGAAGAAAGCGCGGGCAGGCGGATCGAGGGGGCTGCCGGGCTGACGCAAGGTGGTGACGACGGTATCGAGGCCGGAATTTTCGCTATCGCTTGCTGGACTCTGGGGCTGCCGCTGCAGTTCCTCGTCTTGTTCGCATTCCTGGCATAGACGCTGGATCGACAACGGACGGATCGGTGTCCGATCGATACCCGGCCGCGTCAAGGCAGGCTCGGGCATGCGCAGGACCTGATCGGCGATACGATCGGCTTCCTGTTCGTAGAAATCGTTCGGGTGGCTGACCGTGAGTTTGGGTTGAAGGACCTGATTACGCAGCCCCGCCGGGATGGCGTGATGACCACCGCGCACGGGATTCACGACATACGTCGGTCCGGGCTTAGCCGGCGAGGAAGTGCGGGGTATACGACTTGAGGATGACGGTATCGCCTGTCTGGTCGCTTTCACGTTTTCTCACCTCCTGCCATCGGCCCCGGAGCCCAAGGCATTCCTGAACGAACCCCAAAAATCAAGGGACGCGGGCGCCCGCAACCGGGCAGTGGTGCCGCGAGCCTTACACTACGTCCATTGGCGGGTCCTGATCCGGCCCGTGCCGCACGGTCTGCCGTTCACTGGCGGGGAGCAGGGGGAAACGGCGCGCCCGGGTAAGGATTCGGCGGTTGCTTGGGAAAGCTTTCCCGCAAATCCTGGATCAAGGCCTCGGCCGCATTGCCGGTCAGGGCAACGATGGATTTCCCATCTTCAGCAATGGTGGCTTCCGTGCCACCCACCATAAAATGCTCGCTGGCGTGGTCCTGGGTCATGACGAAAACCACGCCCTTCATTGGTTGCGGGTAGACACGTTCGTTCTTGTCGTCGATGGAATAGGTGATCCGGTAATAGTTCATACACTGATTCTCCTAACAATTGGCGGCGGCCTTGACCACCGCAACTTACGGATAGAGCAATTCAGCGACGGCAGTCAGCATGCACAATTCTAGACTGGTGCCTTCAAAAGCGTGCCGTTGCCTGCTTGCCAGATAGATACCCCGTCAAAGACCAACAGGCCAGTGTGGCTTCCTGTCGAGGGAAGGAGCATCGGCAGGACGGTATTGGTGTATATGTCGACTCGATATCCCTGACCATTGGTGCACTGGACCAGAAGATGGGTACCGTTGAAACACATCCTTGCCGGCAGGGCGCCTGCGGGCAAGGCTACGCTGGTGGTGGCGGTGCTATCAGTGGCTATCTTGCTCAGGCTGTTGGCGCCAGTGTTGGCCACCCACATGTTGGAATAGTCAAAGACAATAGCCTGTGGAGCCGCGCCAACAGGGATCGTGCCATAAAGGGGGCCGTCAGCCCAGGCGCCCAGTTTGCTGACTGTGTTGTCGCCGGTGTTGGTGATCCAGACATAATTACTTTCACATGCGACTCCTTGCGGATTGCTTCCGACGCTAAAGGTCCCCGCCAGCGATGTGGCGTGTTCGTAAAATACGCTGACCGTGCCGTCGCCGCTATTGGCCACCCATAGCGTCTGATAAAATGGATCGTATGCAATGCCGGCCGGATTCGCGCCAACGGGGATGGTGGCCAGCACGCTGCCGGTAAGGGGATCGATCTTGCTGACGCTGTTGCTGCCGAAGTTGGTGACAAAAACATGCTTCCCGTTGTAGACGACGCTGTGTGGTCTTGTACCGACCATCACGGTCCGCACGACTTGCCCGGTGTCGATGTCGACCTGCAGAACCCGGGCGCTGCCATAGACTGCCACCCACATATATAGGCCGTCAAACGCCATTCCCCGGGATTCCCCCGCCAACAGCGTCGCCGCAACGGTATTGGCTGCAAGGTCGATCTTGGTCACCTGACTCGACCCAGCAACCCACAGGAATCCCGAAACACTCGGCATCGCAGCACCCCAGAACCCGACAGGCGCTGGAACAGTGGCGACCACTGTGTTGGTGTTGGTATCGACCTTCTGGACCTGATTCCCGCCCACCCATAGAAAGCTCCCAATTACGGCAAGCGCAGATGGATAATTGCTCGCTACTGGAACGGTAGCCACCACTATATTGGCGCCGACATCGACCTTGCTCACCGTACCCGAGTTGTTATTCGCCACCCAAAGAAACGTTCCGGTCGCGGCAGCCAGGCCTCTGGGCTGGCTGCCAACGGATACGATCGCCACCACGGTGTTGGTCGCCATATCGATCTTGCTGACGCTATCGCTACCACTGTTGGCGGCCCACAGGAAGCTGCCGACCACCGCGAGGCCAGCAGGGTTCGACTCGACCGCAACCTTAGCTACCACGGCCTCCTTCGCCATATCGATCTTGCTGACGCTATCACCAAAGTAATTCGCAACCCAGAGAAAGGCGCCACTCACCGCCAGGGCGTTCGGTTGCGACCCCACGGATATCCTTGCGACCACGCTGTTGGTCGCGACATCGATCTTGCTCACGGAATTGCTGCCCCAGTTGGCCACCCACAGATAGCCACCGCCGAACGCCAACCCGAAGGGGGTGGAATCGACAGCCACGATAGTCACTACGAGATTGGTCGTCGGGTCGATCTTGAGGACCGCATTCTCATTACTAACAGTATTGGCCACCCAAAAATGGGTTCCGTCAAATGCCATCCCACCGGGCAAGTATGCCAAGGATACGGCCATCGGCGGATTGAAAATCTGGGCCAGTAGCGGCACTCTCAGCAGCCGGGAGCGGGTGATGGGGTCCAGCTTGGCGAGGGTGACGCTGCGGTCAGCCGGCGCGAAAGGGTGGGTGTGGAGCGCGGCAGCGTTGGAAGTCGGACCGGCAGTCAAGACATTCAGGTTGGTCGCAGTGACGTCGCCACTGACACCTGCCAGGTCGGACGGCGATATCTTCTTGCTGTCGGCGCCGTCGTGGCCGTGACCGGTGGCGATGTTGAACCGCGTCTCGCGGGCAATGGCGCCATCGAGGCGCGCGGCAGCAATGACGCCGCTCCCGGCGTTGATCTGGGTGACGAGACGATCGACACCGCCCTGGGTATCGACCTGCGCGGCGGTGGTGAGGTGCGGATTGCTGGTGCTCGCCACGTGGCCATCGAGTTTGCTTCCGTCGGCGGACACATCGCGGCCGTCCACGCTACCGCTGACCGCAATATCGCCGACCACGTCGACCGGCGAACCGATCTTCAGTTTCCCCGACGTATGTCCGGTGACCACGCTTCCTTCGACGGTCACGGTGTCCGCATCGGCGTCGCCGAGTACGACGTTGCCCTGGACGGCGAGGTTGCCGGTCATGGTGACCGGAGAATCGATCCGCAGTTGGCCGCTGCTGTGACCGGTGAGTATGCTCCCCGCGACGGTCACGGTGTCCGTGTCGTCATCCCCGAGAACGACGTTGCCACGCATCTGGTCGGCCTCGATCAGCGTCGTCTGCCCGTGGACTTCCAGGTTGCCCTTCACGGTAAGGTCGCGCCCAACGGTCAGGTCGCCTCCCACGACCGGCGCCGAGTCGATGCGGCGATAGTCGCTTTTCAGGGTCACCGCACCGTTCCCGGCGACGGCCGCAACCTGTGCCAGGCCGACTGCGCCGGCCGGCAGGTCGACGACCACCGCCGGCAGCGCAGTCTCCGTCCAGCGCGTTTCCAGCTTGATCGGGTCGGGATCAACGGCTTTATCGGTCTTCTTCTCCTCGAGAGCGATCACGACGTAAGCATTGGCATGGGTCGCATTGATGGCCACCATGGCATCCGTCTCCAGGACGATCTCACGTCCGTCGTTGTCGATTGCCATGCCGGCTTTGACGATCACCTGGCTGGCGCCCGCAACCACTTCCAGACCATAGACGATTCCCGGCGTATGCGCGCTCTTGTTGTGCTTTCGGCGCATCGACAGGTGGTAGTCCTGCTCAAGCTTGAAATCATCCTCGCGCAGAAACTGGCCAGTGAAATAATTGAGCCGCTGGATTGCCATGGTTTCGCCTCCTCAACAACGCTAAATAAGGGTATCGATGCCAACCGTCGACTGCACGCCGATCTGAAAGGTCGGACCGGAAATGCTCAGGCTGTAGGAAGTGTGTGCCGGCTTTTCGATATCGAGCACCGCCCGCACCGATTCCGTCTTCCGGGACAACTCGGCCGGATCCGGCGTCGTGAACGCGACATTGACGTGAAACAGGTGCGGCGGCATGCCGCCGACAACAGTATCGACGCCGACTGTCGAAATCGTGCCAACCTGTATCGGGTCGTGTTCGTCGGAAATCGACACGCCATCGCCCACGTAGATCTTTAAGTACTCTTCCAGCCCGGCCTTGGTGCCGCGTTTGCGATACAGCGGGATAATCTTTGCAAGCACCGTTCGCTTCTGCTCCGGCGACCAGTCCGCCCGCAGCACCAGTGCAGTCCAGCTGGCCAGCCACGGCAGAAAATCCTCGCGTGCGCGCATGGGGTCGAAGTAGTCGGGGATTTGGTCGAGCAGACACTCCCAATCCGTGAACATCGGATCGATGACCTTGAGCAGGCGCGTCGCCGGGGGTGCGGCATCGCCGTCGGAACCCGAACCCGAGTCAGCGTGCTGCAACAACTCGGGCAGCAGCGATGCATAGTTGAAGGCGGCGTTTTTGGTTGTCATGATCAATTCACCGGGGTTATGGTCAAACTGCGCAAGCTTGGCAGATCGTCGATCGGCACCTCTCGAGCCTGCAGATCTTCGTTGATTTCGAGACCCTCGACATGGTCCACTCCCGCCAGCGATTCGATCAGGTAATAGAGTTCGTAGGCCGACACCGGCCTGCCGAATGGCCAGCCCCTGCGGTCGCGGCCACCGCCGAGCGGATTGAAAAAACCCGAGATGGCGCCGGTAACCGTGTCGACCACCTCCCTTTTCACGGTATTGGGTCGCGTCACAAGCGAGACCTTCAGCGTGATGTCGGTATACCGCGGTGGCCGCACGACGATGCGCGTGCCGACCAGCTTTCGATCGTCAAGTCGTGCCTTGACGGTGCGCAGGAGTGCTGCGTCCGGGACGGCGCCGGAGGCTGGAACGACCGCGACCGTGATCGTGCCAGCCTCCGGAAAGGAGGCAATGGATACGCGGCCGACATCGGCGCTGGCCAACATCGCCTCACGCTCGAAGTCTGCGGTGGTAATGGCTCGATAGGGATCGTTGAAGAAGCGAAGGGCGCGCTGTCTGGCGCCATCTAGAGACTCCGCGACCGGCCGCGGTCCAGACACCCATAATCCCTGCAGTCGCATCTGCGCTGCGCGGACGATGTCGGCGGCCTGCATCGCCCCGGCGCGCAATACGATCAATACCGATACGCGGTTCTCGCGCTCGGCGTAGCGGACATGCACCTCGTCGACCTCGCCGCTCACCTGTCTTGCCGCGCGCTCGATATCCTGGGTGGTGACACCGCTCATTGCCTGTCGGAAGTCCTCACTCTGGATGGACGACTCGCCGAGCAGTAGCGAGATGAAGTTGGCCAGGGTCCTGGCGGGTATGCGGTTGGCGCGATAAAGGTTCGCTTCGCTCACCCACGCCAACAACTCGAGCAGGGTGATGCCGGGGTCGGAAAGGTTGTGGTTGGTCCACTCCGGCGCCAGCAACGGAATCATGGCGCGCATTTCTCCGACCAGATCGTCGAAGCGGCGGGTGTCGAGATCTGGCAGCGGCAATGGCATGACTAAGCTCCCGTCGCCACGATGGTGTGGTGTCCCGATGCAGCCAGATCGTTGCTAGCCATTGCGATACGTTCCTGCGGTCGATCACTGCCGGATTTGCGGATGCTCAGATTGCGCACCCGGTCCACGCCCTCGGTTCCCTGCACCACAGCGCCAACTTCAGATAAATATATGGCGCGACCAAATTCCCAACCTTCGCCATCCGGGCCACCACTCAGCGGATGCAGGAACGCCCGCAACTCGTCGAACACCCGCTTCTCGACCGCCTTCGCCTCCTCGATGCGCAGGGGGATCACTTCTGCTGCGACGTCGATGGGAACGTAGCGCGGACCGATCACGTCGATGCGGCTGCCCAGGGTCGCCAGCGCTCGATCCGTCAGGAAGTCCTTGACGGTGTGGAGCAGGTTCTCGGTCGGGAGCGGCTGGTCCTCGTCCCCGTGCGGCACGATGATCACCGTGATCCATCCCGGCGCAGTGCCCTGACGATTGTCCTTGGTCAGGGAATCTGCACTGGTCAGTGCCAGGCAGCGGGACTTCGCGACCTCTCCCGCGGCCTCGCGCGCCAGCCATTCGTAGTCCTCGACGGTGACGGCGCGATTCCGGCTCTTGATGCGCAAAGGACCACTGATCGCCACATTGGCGATGGCTTCCGCATCCGCGCCGCCGTGCGACGCTTCGAGGTTGAAGACCTGGTCGACGAGAGGGATGGTGGTTTTCAACTCGGTCAAGGTGCGCAGCGCACACTGGCCCTTGGCGCCGCCACCCGCGCGGTAGATCCTGACCATAATGCTGTCCTTGCCTGCCGGCGGAATCCGGCCGTGCACACTGTCGCCGAAGGTAATGGTGCCGGTTACGTGGTCCACGACATAATGGCGATCGGCAGGTGTCGATAGGCTCATTGCCGACACGGCATGCCAGCGCACCCAGACTTCGATGACATTGCCAGCGGCATCGGTAACGGTGCGAACCGCGTCCGGACCTTCGTCAGCCGCAATACGCTGCTGGTCCGCGTCGCCCGGCGGCGTGGGCTCGCGAACCTCGATGATCTGGCCCGCCAGTATCGGCGTCTTGGCGAACTGGAACCTTTGATCGGGGTCGCCATTGCTCGAGCCGAGGATGTGGTCCCTGAAGGTTACGCCGTGGCTGGCCCAGACCGTGTTCAAGGCGATTGCGCCCAGTCGGGGTGGTGCAGCGTAGCCGCCAGACTCGAGGCTGGCGCGAATCCACAAGCCCTTCCTGCCGAACAGATATCGCTCCCTTGCATTCGCCGGCGAGATGAAGCGCAGGAGCCCGCTGCGGGTGAGATTTGTCGTCTCGTCTTCGGCCGGCAACCGCTGCCAGTCCGTGCCGTTCCAATACCACCAGACGACGATCGCTGCGCCTGCCGACCCAATGGCCTGGGCCGGCTGTCGAGATCCATAGAGCGGCTGCACGACCTGTAGGTAAATGCTCAGCGCGGTGCCGGTCGGGGTGGTGACGGGGTCGAATACAAGGTAGAGCGCGGGCCGGTTTTCGTTCCATCCGAAAAACGGTTGAAACGGACCGGGCGCGGTCACGTCCCGATAGGTGAAGCTGTTTTCCGTCAAAAGGGCGTGCGCCTTCCCGCTGCTCGTCACGCTATAGCTGAGATCCATGGATTTGATCGACGGGACCGCGAAAGTCGCGGCGACGTACATGAAGGTATCGACCAGTCCGTTCTTTGTCAGCAAGGCCAGGATGCTCTGGTACTTCTTGGAATCGGTTTCGATTTCCGCCAAATCCTGCTGCAGAGCGGCATTGGCCGTCTGTTGGTACCCGGCTTCCCTACCGTAATCACCCGCGATGATTCGGATGCGAATCCAGTAGTCGTCGATGCCATTGACCGACGTTGGTACGATCGGCGGGCAACGGAAAGTGACGGCACCAGCTTGTGTAAAGGCCTGGCTGGTGTCCGAAAATTCGAAGTCACCCGCGGTGGGCGCACCGCCCTGCGTGGTCGTGCCGACAATGCGCCAGATGGAACCGTCCCAGTACTCCCAGGCCAGACTCACCGTCTCGACCGGTTGGGGAAGCGCTTGCGACAGGTCCACGTCCAGCGTGATCAGGGCATGGGGGATGCTGAGTGCCTGGAGACTGGCGATATAGAGGGTGTCGTTGAATTTGGGACGTTCGCCAAACGGGAAGAAATCCTTGCTGATATCCAAAGGAACATTGTTGAAAAAGGCCAGGTATGCGGGTACCAGCCGATCGTCGATCACCGTGCCGACGGCAATACTGCTGACCTGCACTGGCACGGCGTCGTTGGTCTTCGCCCGGAGCCAATAGCTCGATCTGCTGACCATGGCACCGACGTCATCGTGGCCGGCAACCGTCACCGGGGCAATGCCCGGTGTCTTCAGGGAATATCCTGAATTGCCTGTAGTCACCTCTTCCGGCTCCCGCCAACCCGCAGCCGTTGAATACTCCCAGCGCAAGATCGGCAACTGATCGTCCTTTGCCAGAGTGAATTCAACGGTCAAGCCCGCCCCCGCCCGGTCGGCATTTGCGTACAAGCTGTCGTGCCCGATGTAGAGCGCATGCGGGTTCGCTTGCCACGCAGACGGCCCGCCCGCATCACCAAACACTTCCAGGCCAGCGGCGTCAGGAGCTGCAAGCAGTCCGCTCAATTCGATGTAGCGGTCCTTGCGCAGGTCCACCGAGAACGCTCCCGCCAAGGTGGCGCGGGTCACGATCAGGTCCAGTTCCGTCTCGAAGACGACATCCTCGCGTTTGGCGGCACCCACCTGCGTGCCTCTCGGCACCAGTCGGTCGGTCGGAGCCTTGTCGGACAAGACAAAGGTCAGCGGCGCGCGCGCCGGCTGGGGTGGCTTTCGGTCTATTCCCAGAAAATCCAGAAACGCCAGGAAATTCTTTTCCGGCACGCGGTTGATCTGACCGGTGAGCGTTTCCCCCATGTGCGCGGCCAGCTTCAACAGGGCCATGCCGAAGTCGCTCTTGTCATCGGCAACACTCAGGATCTGGTCGTCGTCACCACTAACCTCTGCCGCCGACTTCCACTCCTTGAACCGATCCGGGATCCTCCGGATCATTTCGATCAGAAAATGCTTGGCGCGCCGCGGATCAATGGGCGGATGGCTCGCGGACAAGGTCATTCCCTCCCCAGGTAATAGGGGTAAACGAGGTTGTGTTCGCGGTTCGTTGTGATGACGCGGTAGTCGATGCTGATCAACAGCGTGGCATCGGAATCGGAATCCGCCTGTGCGTCCACCAGGAGCAGTTCAATCCTGGGCTCCCACTTTTGGAGCGCCTCGCGGACAAAAAAGATTGCCAGGCCGGCGGTCGAGGTATTGTTCGGGGCGAACGCCAGGCGATTCAGATCGCAGCCAAACTCTGAGCGCATCAGTCGCTCGCCCGGCGGAGTGCCGAGCACGATCCGGATCGACTCCTCGATCGATTGTTCGTAGGCGGACACTGCAATACGGGTGATGCGGTCGGGTCCCGCAGCGACCGCAATCGGGAATCGCCAACCGACCCCGAGAAAGTCACGTTCCGCCATGGCCGCGCTTACCCGATGAACACGGTGCCAACCGCAAGTACGGTTCCGGCCGGCAGGTCGGAAGGATCATTGCAGGTCGTCGCCATGTCGCCGTTGCGGGCCGCCATTTTGCCGTTGATCTTCACGGCGGTGCTGCCGACCTTGATCGTGGCCTTGTTGCCGGGCGGATTCTGGAATGGGCCGCCCTGGGGAATGTGCGGCGGGGTATTGGAGGCCGTGGAATCTACGGTCGCCGCCGCCATCCCCATGATATTCACATCGGCGCTGAGAGCGCCGTCGATGATCCCGACAAAGGGATGCGGCAAGGGCGTGGGCACCGGCGCAGGACCGGCCGGGATCATCACGATGTGGATATCGGTTGCCATCACCTGGTCGCCCTTTTTTGCCGCTGCTTGTCCCATGACCATCTCCTAGTTGATGTTGACGGTCGCGCCCTGCAAATTCATGGTGGCACTGGCCTTGATATTCATTTCCGAACCGGCTTCCACCTTGATCGCTGCGCTGGATTTCAATTCCAGCTCTTTGGCGATCAGGCTGATCTTGCCCTGCGGCGCGTTCAGCACGAGGTCCTTGTCGGTGGTGATGGTGATCGTGTTTTCCTTGCTATCGATGACCACGGAGTTCTTGCCGGTCTTGTCGATGACCTCGATTTTTTCGCTGCCATCCGTGTCGTCAAGCTTGATGATGTGGCCGCTGCGCGACTTGATAAGCCGGACGTTGTTCTTGCCATCGTTCGCGAACTCCGGCGGCAGGACGTCGACGCCGTTCCATAGCGCACCAATCACGAACGGTCGGCGCATGTCGCCGTGCTCAAAGGCCACTAAAACTTCGTCATCGACCTCGGGCAGAAACACGCTGCCGCGTTCCTTGCCGGCCATCAGCGTCGCCACCCTGGCCCATTCGCTCTCGTCATCCTCGGAAAACCAGGGAAATTTCACCCGCACGCGGCCGAGGTTGTCCGGGTCCTTGAGGTTGGTGACAACGCCAATGGCGACCCCTGCTCCGGATACTGGAGCGGTGACATCTCGGCCGCCGTGTTCGCCGCTGCCTGCAGGAGCATTCGCGGCGCCGATAAGCTGCTGACATAGACTCATACGGAATTCCTCGTAACTTCGAAGCGAGTACGATAGCCGGTCGGCCCGATCGTGTGTTGGGCCGATACGACGTAATAGGGGCCGCTGAATGCCTTGCCGACGCCGGCAATATCGATTGTCTTGCCGGCGCGGATCAGGGGCGATCCCGCGCATTCCCCTTGCGCCTCGATGAAGTTGCTTTGCTGGCGGTTGTACCAGGCTTTCGCCATCTGGGCGGCCGCATCGGCGTCGGCCAGGATCTGCCCCGGAATGGTGCGTGTCGCCGACGTAAAGGCGGCAGCCGACAATTCGGCACCGGTCTGCTTGCCACCCATTTTCGCTGTTTCGTCGCCAGCCCCTGCTTTGCCCAGAATGAGTTTCTTGGTCTTTACATCCCAGCCACGCACCTCGACCTTGGCGCCGTCGGCTATGACCCGCTGGCGTGGCGTAAATTGGATCAGGTCGCGGCGATAGGTCAGGCTGATAACGGGATCGTCCTGCAGCTTGGGCTTGCGAAAATAGAGTGTCTTGTCCTCAACCGACACCTCATAGTTGAGCGGCCAAGCCAGGCGTAACAGGAGCGCCAGGTCGGTTTCGTTATTCTGCGTGACGTGCGGATGTTTTTCGGTAGTGCTCTCGGCCGCGGCGGTCAAGCCAATCGCATTGCCGATCTCGGCGGCGATGTCGCTGGATGTCTTGTTTTGAAAAGTGCGCTGGCGGTTCCCGAACTGAAGCCGGTGCAGGCGATTGTAGGCCCGAACCCGCAAGCTGTCGGGGCCGTCGATGCCGCCGAACGCGGGCTCCAGGGCAGTGACCTCACCGGTAAATACAGCGGTCTCGCTATTGATGCCGAGTGCCATTTCAAGCGGCGTACCCAGCGCAAACTGGTCGAGATAGGCTTCATTCAGGCGCATGCGCATCCCGTCCCAGAGATTGACCGAGAAACTCAACATCGCCGGCATGTTGAGGTCCTCGCACAACTCTACCGAGCCGATGTCGGCCTTCAGCGCCGGGTCAGCTGCGACCTTGGCTATCGACAACGTGAATCGCGGTATGCCGACCAGCGGCGTGACGGGCGCGCTCATGCTCTCGGGGCAGGTACCAGCAACAGGCGGCCAAAGTCCTGTTGAACTGGAAATCGCAAGGGGTCGGCGATGCCGTTGGCGTCAGCGATTGGCCGCCACAGACGCGGGTCACCGTAGACCTGCGCAGCAATCATTGGCAGCGTGTCCCCTGACTTTACTGTCCAAACCATCGTCGATGTGATCATTGCCGGTATCCTGATATTTCTCCGTTTGCCGCCGTGGCCACCCTCAACTGGATTGCGGCCACGCTTTGAGCGTTAGCGTCAGCACCGATCTGACCGGAGTGCCGTCAGCGAGAAACAAAGAGAAGTCTTCTTTGAGACTCACCACGACCCCCTTGTAGGTGCTCTTTCCCCACTGGAACAGGCAACCCACGGCCTGGCCCGTTTTCGATTGGCCCGGGTCAAGCCGTTCCTTGAAGTGTTTTGTCTTCTCGCGAACATCGGTACGTGCCTCGTAGCTGTCGTAGTTCAACGTGAGCACGAGATCGCCTGCCGTAGTCTTCGTCCACTGCAGGCTTTGCCCGACTTCGTTCCAGGTGATGTTCCAGGTGTTCGAGTAGGTCGCCGGGTTGAACTGCACCGTAATTCCGGCACCAGCTATCGGCTTTCCGTTCGCGTTGAGCGGCAGCAATTGCGCTTTGTGATCTGCGCCGGGATTCATGATCGGATACCTCTCCGTTCCCGTTCCACCACCAGGCGCCGCTCGAGTATGCTGAAAACGCGGTCGGCGAGGAACTCGATCGACATCGACGATACCTTGCCCCCCTGGCTACTGCTCAGGTCCTGGTGCGTGGCAAGTGCTGTCGGAGTTGGTGTGGCTGCGCCCAAGGTCGCGGCCACAAGCGTCGGAAGCGGGTTCTCTTCCGCAAACGAGGTCCGCAGGGTAAGCTCGGTGGCCATCGGGCGCGTGCCGGCTGCTGGCTGCGCCGCCGTCGGCACATCGACCACCAGGTCGGTCATATCCGGCGCTTGCAGGACATCACCTAGGTCATGACGCCGCTCAAGCCCGGCCACTAACGGACGGTCAAGGATCTGTCTGGGCATGATCAACGCCCGAGCCGGCTGCCATCGCTCGGGAGTGGTCCGAGCATCCGGCAAGGCGCTGCGGCCAGCCGCAGATATCGTCAGCGGCAGCGTGGAGGTCAACTGCCGCGTGCCATCGCTGCTTGGCGTCGCGGTGATCGCCGACGCTGCTGGATAGTTGTGCTCCGGCGCTGCTGCAGATGACCTCACGCCGAATGACGGGCCACCGAACGATCCGCCAATAGCCGCGGTGACCGGCGTACCAAGCCTGGGCAGGGCGAGCAATTTGCGTTGCACGAGCCGCTGATCGCCCGCCATCGACACCTGCCGAAGCAGGCCAGAAGCAGGACGCGAGGCCGCGTACGACGGAGCGCCGCTACGGGCGACTACGGGTACCGCTAGCGTCGGCGCGCGACCAGCGGCATGATCGTGCATACTGGGTGGCACCTCATGCGCGGTGGCTGTGGATGACGCCAGGATGCGCTCGGCAGTAGTGGATCGGAAGGCCGTGGCGGTGACGTGACGAGGATCAGCGACGGGACTCAGGCCAGCGCTGGTGGTCGGGCGGCGAACCACCATCCCGTGTTCAGCGAGCGTTGTTGCAGTATCGGCAGGGACCTTCGCGCGATCCGCGCCAGGCAGTGCAATGGCCGTTGCGGTGGCTTGACGGGTCATCGTCAGGGGGACGCCCAGCGCGCATGGTGCAACAACGGTCATCGCAGCCGGCAAGGCGCTGCGGCCAGCCGCAGATATCGTCAGCGGCAGCGTGGAGGTCAACTGCCGCGTGCCATCGCTGCTTGGCGTCGCGGTGATCGCCGACGCTGCTGGATAGTTGTGCTCCGGCGCTGCTGCAGACGACCTCACGCCGAATGACGGGCCACCGAACGATCCGCCAATAGCCGCGGTGACCGGCGTACCAAGCCTGGGCAGGGCGAGCAATTTGCGTTGCACGAGCCGCTGATCGCCCGCCATCGAAACCTGCCGAAGCAGGCCAGACGCAGGACGCGAGGCCGCGTACGACGGAGCGCCGCTACGGGCGACTACGGGTACCGCTAGCGTCGGCGCGCGACCAGCGGCAGGATCGTGCATACTGGGTGGCACCTCATGCGCGGTGGCTGTGGATGACGCCAGGATGCGCTCGGCAGTAGTGGATCGGAAGGCCGTGGCTGTGACGTGACGAGGATCAGCGACGGGACTCAGGCCAGCGCTGGTGGTCGGGCGGCGAACCACCATCCCGTGTTCAGCGAGGGTTGTTGCAGTATCGGCAGGGATCTTCGCGCGATCCGCGCCAGGCAGTGCAATGGCCGTTGCGGTGGCTTGACGGGTCATCGTCAGGGGGACGCCCAGCGCGCATGGTGCAACAACGGTCATCGCAGCCGGCGCAAGCGGCGCCGTGGCGACAATCAGCGGATTGCGTTGCACCAGCAAACGTCCCATAAACACGGGCTGTGGCCATGACCAGCCCGGCGTCCACGTCGCCGAGGCCCCGTGCGATGGCCTCACCAACTGACGATCGAGGCTGGTCGCCAGCCGGACAGCCGGTCGCGCCGGCGCCTCGGTTACGCCGTCCAAAGCGGTTGGCCCTTTCTTTCCCGTGCTGGCATCACCGGCAATGCCAGCGGGTTGCAGCATGCGCAGCACCAACGACGGTCCGCGCCGGATAACCGGCGCAACGAAATACTTGCCGAAAACACGTGCGGCAAACGTCGCTGCTACTGCCGGGCCTGTCGCCTGGATGACGGGTACAGGGTGCCCGTAAGTGGCGGCGGTTCGATCGTCCCGAGGGTCATCTGGGGTCATGTTGCTTTCCTTTGATGCCCCTCTTGCAGAGTAGTCGTGCATTCTAGAAACCAACCGAACCGACGACGCCGAGAACGCCACGAACGCCGGACAGGGCCTGGTTTAGCGCTGACTTGGTCAGGCCGTGGTGCGCCAGGGTCAGAGTCTCGAAGGCAACCTGCCCAGATGCAGCGTTGAGAGTCGGTCCGGACCACTTGACAGGGAAGGCCTGGAAAAAATCCCACCACATCGCAGGAATACCCTGGGAGTCGAGCAGATAGATGCTGCCGTTTTTGCGCTCGACCTTGCCGGCCACCACATCTGCATACCAATTCCAGAGCAGATCGTGATCGGTCTGGCCTTTCTTCAGCACCAGGTCGCTCTGGGTGGTCCACTTGGGAAGCCTGTGAACGTAGTCGTTTACACCGCCTTCGCGAATCGACTCGACCTCGGTACTCATATCCAGACCCGACAGCTCGCTGAATCCGCCGGCGATGATTCCCTCGATCTCGACCAGGAAGTTATACGCGCCATAGGGATCCCGGCGCGCACCAAGGGCACGGCCGGCGATGGTCATCGTGGCATTGATGCCTGAAACGGGCATGATTACCTCCGCTCGTACTGCTCATTGAGCTTCTTGTTGATGGCCGAGACCTCATTACACCAGCGATGGCGGTCCCGATGCTCTAATTCGAATATCTCCGCATACGACCAGTGCAGGTGATAAGCCAGGAAGGCTACCTCCTCGTATAGTGCACCGAGGGGGTAGCCGGTTATTCCCCCGGCTCCACCTCTACGACGAACTGATGGTCGCACTTGGGGCACACCGTTGTTAGGGTATTCGACCCCTGCTCGTTGATGCGCCGGTAGATGCCCTGGAGGTAACTGAGGTCCTCCGCAAACAGGCCCTCGATGACCCGGGTATTGACCATCTTGACTTCTCCCAGCCGAGTGATCACCCGCGACAGAAGGATGATCGTCAGGTACGCGGGATTCTGCTGCACCCGCGCATCCTTCATTGGCAGAATCTCGTCGCCGGCTGTCGCCAGCCGCATCACGCCTTCCTTGTGCAGGTTGCCATCCGGGTCCAGATAACCCTTGGGAAGGATGAATTCATACTCGGTCTGCAGTGCCATAACGCGCTTCCTTGCCGGTCACGATGCAAGTCATAATCCACCGGCAGAAACCGGTGGCCTGATTTGTCGGCGCCGAAAAGGCGCCTTGATTAATTACTGAACCCGAACGACTTCCTCACAAACCAGATCCAGACTCTCGATCAGCACCTCGGCACCCTTGGCGGACAGGTCACTGGAATCGTACTTGGTGGGCCAGGCCTCCATGATATTCCAGCGCGCCTTGTCGTCGCCGGCCTCGTCGATCAGCACCAGCGACAGGTTCTTTCGATTGTCCTGCGCGCCTTTGTCGATGACCTGCTTACGCCAGTTGTAGAGGTCCATGGAATCGGTCAGACCCCATTTGAGAGTGACGTTGCCGTAAGTGGTCTGACCCGAAAGCTTGCGGTTATGCACCGGGTCGGTGCCTTCGCGGTAATCGATCGGCGCCGTGGTCGAGTCCGGAATCACGGCATCGGCGAACGCGGCCTGGTTAATGCCGTCGATTTCGACGCGAAAGCGGAAGTTACGATAGGGATCTTTGCGTGCCATGTTGAAGTTCCTCCTCGATCAAGTTAACCGGCTTTGCCCAAAGTCTTCTGGCTGATGCGGATGATGACGAACTCGGCCGGCTTGACCGGCGCCACACCCACCTCGATGATCAGACGCCCGGCGTCCACCACCTCGGGTGGATTGTTTTCGGCGTCCACTTTCACGAAGAAGGCCTCCGCTGCGCTGGTGCCGAATAGGGCCCCGTCGCGCCACACGTTGGTCAAGAATGCCGTGATATTGCGTTTGACCCTACCCCACAGCATCGGTGTATTCGGCTCGAATACCACCCACTGGGTGCCCTCGTCGATCGTTTCTTCGAGGAACAGGAACAGTCGGCGCACGTTGACGTACTTCCATTCCGAGTCCGCAGACAAGGTGCGGGCGCCCCAGACGACGCTACCGGCGCCAGGAAAGGAACGAATGACGTTCACGCCGATCGGATTGAGGGTGTCGTGCTCACCCTTGGTGATCACACGCTCGAGCCCGATGGCCGATTTCAGATACCCCACCTCGATGCCGGCCGGGGCCTTGTGGACCCCGCGCGCCACGTCGGTGTGGGAGTAGATGCCGGCGATGGCGCCTGAGGGTGGAGTGAGCTTGCTCTTGCCGGTGAGCGGATCGGAAATGGAGATCCAGGGATAGTAGATGGCTGCGTACGAGGAATTGAAGTTTCCGGTTACCATCCTGAAGGCGGCGGCCCCTTGCGCATCCAGGTTCTGGGGTGTGTCCGCGACAAAGAAACAATCTTTGCGGTTATAGCAATAGGTATAGGCGTTCTGCGTGACGGTGGCATTGCCGAGGGCATCCGGAATGGCGACGATGTTGATGTCGTCCACCGGATCGAAGGAGTTGATGAAGCCGGTGGCGCCAGCCCAATCGGAGCTCAGCAGCGTGTCGCCATCCAGGCCCCCGGCCAGAGGGGTGGTGCCGTTGGGTGGCCGGGTAGCGCCGTTGTCGACCATTTCCACCCACTTCGAGTCCACGCGCTTGAGAACATGATCTGGCCTTGCTTCATCCAGCGTGACGTTATCGAAGGCCTCGACGACGGCACCATCATAAACAATGCTCAGCTGGAAGTAATCGATACGCACACTACCTCCCGGCAACGTGGTCTCGTCGGCCACCACGGCGCTCAACGCGTTGCCCCAGATGCCCTCCGAGTTGGCGCGCACGACCAAGCTGCCCATAGCCGCGGTCTCGGCCTTCTTGAGCGTCGTCGCGCTCCCCTTGGCCGCACGGATCACATAACAACGCGTACCGCCCTCGCTGAAGAACTGGTAGACCGCATAAGCCAAATACCCATTCTCAACGAAGCCGCCGAAGGTGGCGGTAAATTGTGTCCAGTTGGTGATCAACCGGGGCTTACCGATTGGTCCGCGCTGGGCGATGCCGACGAATGCTCCGGTCGAGGTTCCCACCCCTTCGACCGGCTTGATTCCCGATGAAACTTCCTCAACATAGACTCCTGGCGAAAGATACTCTGGCATGGCAACTCTCCTTTTCCCGGGTTAGGTGTTACTGCAATGCGACGACAGGCTTTATTCCGTTTCCTCCTCGTGTCGAGCGCCGGGCTGAGCGGCCCGCCGCTTCGGGCGGGGCGATTCCGGCGCCTGTGCAGGTTCGGATTCCGATGGCGCGGGAAGCGTCGACTCGACCGTCGGCTCGGGTGAGGCCGCCGCACTTCCCTGCCCATCGCGCTCCCGCAACGCCCACTGCCCGCTCTCAATCAGACTCTGGACATGTGGGGAATCGAGGTCGGTTGCCGAGACACCGCACTCCTCTCGTGGCTGGAAATGAAGCATCCTGCCGTCGCGGAGCAGGGCGCCGGTCGGTTGAAACAGCCTGTTCTTGATGACTGGCATGATGAACATCCTTCCTTGAGTTGGCGCGATATGTGTTGGTGATTTACCCCAGCCGTACGTCGCGATGGTCACACCGTGAATTTTCTTCGTCGGTGGCGCGATTGTTCGTTACTTTCACCGTGATCCAACCCTGATAGTTTTTTCCACGACACGGCTGATGGGCGCGATCCTCGATGACGGCACCTGTACCGGCGATACCACGTAGGTCACCGACAGGCTGAAGGCCTTGTTGGGGAACATCGCCCATAGCCGGTTCATGTCCTCCAACGAGAACGGATGGGGCGTGATCCGCACGGCCTCGTTGCCGGCATCGACCATGGTTGGCGGCAGCAACGGCGGTTTCAGTACTGGATGGTCGTAGAACACGCGCATCACGGACTCCAGGTGGCCCAGGGCGGTATCGGGATCCTGGGACAATGCGGTGACCAGGTAGAAAAGATCCAGTGGTAGCGGCGGCGGACGCAGGCCGTCCACGCCAACCTCTTGCTGTTCCGCATTCCTCAGGTACGAATTCTGCTGGACCTGGAACAGGAACAGGGCAACCTTGGCCGACGTGGCGGCGTCCACCGGCGACTTCATGACGATGTCGCCGTCAGCGAACCCGGCCTGACTCTTGAGCAGATCGATCATCGTTTTGCCTGCCGAGGAGATGATTGTTCCGATTTGTTCAGCCATCGAGAGCCTTGATCAGGTGGTGGTAGGCACCGAAGTCGTTCGCGGTGCACGGCCAGCCCAGCTTCTTGTACTCGCGCCTGGTGGCCATAATGAGATGCGGCATCGTCAGACCCGTGCCTTCCGCGGCTGCAAGGAACGCCGCACATAGTCCGATGTTCCTGATGTTCCCGCCCGGCACCTTAAACTGCTTCGCCAGGAACCGGAAGTCGATCTCCTCATCCCTGGGCACGTCGGCAGGGAAAAGCCCCTCCCATAGCCTGGTTCGGTGCTCCTCGTCCGGAAACGGAAACTCAACGACGAAGTGCATGCGGCGACAGAAAGCTTCATCGAGATTATTGCGAAGATTGGTCGCCAGGATCACGATGCCCTCATGCTGCTCCATCCTCTGCAGGAGGTAGCCGGTTTCGATATTGGCATACCGGTCATGGGCATCCTTGACTTCCGAACGTTTGCCGAAAAGCGCGTCTGCCTCGTCGAAAAACAAGATGGCGTTGCCCGACTCGGCTTCCCGGAACATCTGGTCCAGGTTTTTCTCCGTTTCGCCAATATATTTGCTCACCGCCTGCGACAGATCTATCTTGTACATATCAACTTGGAGCTCGGCGCCGATGACTTCGGCTGCCATTGTCTTGCCGGTACCGGGAGGCCCTGTGAAGAGGGCGTTCAGGCCTTTGCCGAGGGACAGCCGGCGCTCGAATCCCCAGTCACCGTAGACGATGTGCCTGTGCCGGGCCTGATTGCACAGCTCCCGCAGCAGCCGCAGGTGATCTGGCGGCAGGACCAGATTGTCCCATTTGTGCACCGGCGCGGTCTTCACGGCTAGGCCTGAGACCTTCAGCGAGACCTGCGCACGACAGGCCTCGGAGATATCCTCCGCGGTGACGGTTTGTCGCGCGGGGTCACGCCAGTAGGCAATCGTTTCGGCCGCATCGAGAGCATTTCGTATTTGCTCGGCGTTGAATCTAAAGCGGCTCGCCAGTACGCCAGGGTCTATGGTGGCATGGACTTGGCGCGCCGCGAGGTGGTCTTCCCAAAGAGATCTGCGGACTTCAACAGCGGGTGTCGGGAAAGCGATCTCGATATAGATCAGTCCCTCACTCAGCTTGCCGGGAGACCATAAGGATCTTCCCAACAAGAACGTGAGTTGCGAGAAGCCACGGATGGCGGTGAACCACGCTTCGCGCTGCGCGAAGCTCTTGGCATCATCAAGCCAAGAGTCTGTGCTTTCAATGCAGATGGCCGCCGGCAGCAGAACAGCCTCGCGTCCGATCAGCCAGGGCAGTTCGCTTGAAGTCGGCCCCGCCGCCATCGCTTTCTCGATATCGACGAACACCACCAAAAGCGCAAGATCGCGGCAAATGCTTTCGACGGCGGCGCGCTGCGCGGCTACGTCCGCGCCGTAAAGATGAAACGCGAGGCCCTTCGGCGCTTCGCTGGAGGCCAGGTGATGGCGGACGAACGCCTTCATCCTGTCGGCTAGTTTCGCCAAGGACACGGGTAGCGAGGCCAGCCGTGGGTCGTTGGTGATCAGCCTGGCGACAGGCAAAAGCCGATCGTCGATCGACGTGATGCCAAGAAGATAATTGGCGATTCTTTGATCGATGTAGAGCGCACGCGAGAGAGACGGCGACACGGCGTCGCCCCTCGCGTCGGCCACCTGGAGAAGCCTGTACTCGAATAACGGTGATTGAACGGAAAATGCCCTGCGGGCAGCCTGTCTTTCGCCCTGGTTGGGACAAAGCAAATCCAGAAGCAGCGCCGCGCTTGGGTGCTTCCGAGCCACGTCATTCTGCAGGAAAGCGTAGTGCTTTTCGTATCTTGCGTCGATCTCGATGGCAAAACATGTCAGCAGGCACTGCTCCTCGAATGTGCTGAGCCGAAAGATGTCTGCCAAACGTGGCAGGGCCAAGTGAGTTCCCGCAGCCTGACTCGCGCGACGCTTCTGTTCGATGTCCCGACCGCGCGCGACGAGCGCGTCAAGCAGTGCTTTCTCCATGACGGCGTCGCTGCCTTGCGCCGGAAAATACGCTACCGAATCTGGGACAGTTCCCGACTGTAGTTCGCTATACGACGAATGCGCACGCTCCTCGCCTTGGCGCCGGAGCACGGCAATGCGGATGCGCAAGTCGAGCCGACCAAGCTCATCGTCAACATGCGCCCAGCTATTGGAATAGCCACGACCAGCCTGCGGATAGCAATCTGGTGACATGTCTACACGCTCGAAAAGTAAAGATGCGAATTCCTGGACTCTGCTCACATGCCACTAATGGTGGTGTGTTCATGTAAGCCGAACGAGAGGAAGAAGATATTTCTGAGGCTGCTTGCAGCGGTGGCGAGAGGCCAGAAACACCCTCCCGAGAACAGCAATATATACGCCCGAATGCACGGCCGTCAACCGCCAACCTCACGCTAAATTTGTTCTCCGCACCGCCCCACGCTTGGGCGTTTCCGACCGAGTTTCTGGTCATCCGCAGATAATCAAAGACCAGGCGGACTATCAGGTACGCGCCGAAAATTCCGGAGAGCGCGCATTGCGTGCTGCGACTGTCGAGCCACGACCGGACCTGATGTTGCTCGACGGGATGATGCCCGGCTTGGATGCTTACAGCGTCCATGAGCAGTTGCACAGCAACCCCGCCAGCACCGACATCCCGGTGATCTTTCCCACCGTCCAGGCCGAGACGCGCGACCTCGAGACCGGTAACCGTATTCACCGCACACGGAACTACGTTAATCTACCGGCCGAGCGACGCCGATACAAGCCGCGGTTTTCACGGTGCGGAAGTTACGTTCGACTTTTTGCAGATCGCGATAGCGCTCATCCACGGTCTTCGCATCCATCAAGTCGACCGGGACGTTGGTTTCCAGGAGGTAGCAGCCGTCGAGCAAGCTATCTTGGGCTTTGGCCTCTTCGTCGATGGCGCAGACAATGACCGCCTCCTCCAGAGTGAGCGTGACGAACATGCTGAGCTTGTGGCGTTTGACCCAGTTCTGCAGGGCCACCAGTCCCGCCTGTGCGCTGGCACGTTTGGCACCCTTCACGAAGGCGTTGCGTTCGGACTAGAGGCCGCGCGCGGTGAGCTACCTGGATCGTCAGCGGGGGCGAACAGCCGAAGTTCACCACCAGAGCCATGACGCCAGATGGCCCTCGGCACCTTATCGTGAAGTTCAGCGAGATCGAGGAAGGGCCCGTAAGCGAGCGCTGGCGTGATCTGCTGATGGCCGAACACCTCGCGCTGAACACGCTGCGCGAAGCTGGCGTTCCTGCTGCCAAGACGCAGATATTGGACCACGGCGCTCAGCGCTTCCTCGAGGTCGAACGTTTTGATCGCACCGGCAAGCTGGGCCGGCGTGCGCTGATCTCTTTGGCCGTGCTGAATGCCGAATTCGTCGGGGCAGGAACAGGTGGCTGGCCTGCCATAGCGCGCCACCTTGCCGTTGACGGCCTAATTCGTCCGCAAGCAGCCGACGGGGCAGATCTCCTGTGGGCCTTTGGCACCCTCATCGGCAACTCCGATATGCACAACGGGAACTTGTCATTCGTCTCCGACGATGGTCGGCCGTATGACATTGCGCCAGCCTACGACATGACGCCCATGACTTTCGCACCCCGAAGTGGTGGCCGGCTTCCTGACACCCTCTCCGAAGCAAGCATTCACGCCAGTGTGGCCAACGAAACCTGGCGACGGGCAGAAGCACTGGCGCGCGCGTTCCTCGCCGGGGTCGTGGGTTAAGTAACCGATTTGGACCCTGCATCACCGCGCTGGAGCAGCACATCGAGACGGCCAGCCTCAAGATCGAACGGCTGGCTTGAGTCTGTCGCAAGAAGCAACCCCAGGCAGGTGGCTGAGGTATGAATCGCCCTGGCAGGCCAGGAAGCAGCCACGGGCACTCCCCGCCCTCTTGGCAGTACACTGAGCCTTTGGGCGCCGAGTTGATCGCGATGCAAGCTTGTCCGTGGTGCGAAGGTTTCGACCTTTACCGTGACTACCATGATTCGGAATGGGGCGTGCCGCTCTACGATGATCGATCCCTGTTTGAACTGCTGATCCTGGAAGGAGCGCAGGCCGGTTTGTCCTGGGCGACGATCCTCAAAAAACGAGAAAACTATCGCCGTGCCTTCGATGGTTTTGATCCGGCGCGGATAGCCGAGTATGACGACCGAAAAGTTGCCGCATTGTTGGCCGATGCGGGGATCGTTCGAAATCGCGCCAAGGTAGCCGCAACCATCCAGAACGCCAAAGCCTACCTTCTACTCACCGGCGACGGACAGTCGTTCAGCAATTTTCTATGGCATTTCGTTGATGACACCCCGATTCAGAATCAATGGACGACAATGGCCGAGGTACCCGCCAAGAGCACACGCTCGGAGGCCATGAGCAAGGCCTTGGGTCGAGCCGGGTTCAAGTTCGTCGGCGCAACGATTTGCTACGCGTTCATGCAGTCGACGGGCATGGTCAACGACCATCTAACGACGTGCCCGCGTCATGGCGAAGTCCAAGCCAGCTTCCGCAGGTAGTTCCAGCCGCCGCGACGGGCATAGGTCACCGCGCTCGCCGGCGCCCTCTGTCCCGAGCGCCGCATCGACTGGTGCGCCCGGTCCGACGGCGAGCAATAGCTTACCGACCGCCTCTCGTCATCCGTCGCTGCGGCGCGGCCGCCAACGCCAACGTCAGCTTACTTGATCCAGCCGTTAGAGAGCATGCGGCTGATCGCCGCGTTCGCTGCGGGCCGATCGAAGCGTGCGGGATCGAAGTCCAGCCCCGCCCAGGTGCGCATCTGTTCGGTCTCTTCTCCGTAAGGATCGCTCTCGAAGCTCTCCACGAACTCCTGGTAGCGGCCAACGCCACCGGCATCCTCGGGCGGACATGCGCGCTCGCCCGCCTCGACCCCGGCGACGGGTCCGTCGTTGTAGCGATCATCGCGGGCGCGAACCTGCTCGACGCTGATGCGATGTTCCCAGCTGTCGCCAAAGTCGTAGAGGTAAGTGAAGCTGCTGCCCATCGCCAGGCGACGGTCGAGTCGGATGCGCTTTTCGACGGCAACCGGCTGGTCGGGCTCATCGTACTCCGCATCCGGAACACCGATTCTCATGTTGCCGACCCGGAACTCGTGCAAATGGACATCCTGCCAGCCCATCGCGGCCTGAATGACGTGGTGCAGCATGGCGAAGCTCGCGTCTCCGTTGATCACGATCTGGCGCCAGATGAGAGGCGTCGTATCGACGAGTTCGACATTCAATGTGAACAAGGTCGAGGATGAATTCTTGCGAGTAGTGGCCACGGCGCTTCCCTGATCATTTTTTTTCCCATTCTACGGAAGCTTTGCCCCTGCCTCCATTCACTCCACGAAAAATGCAGGAAATCTTGATGACCGCCCTGGCGTTGGTCGCCATGGCACCGCGAACGCCCGGTGAGGATTACGGTGATGGCTGGCTTCAACTGACTGCGAATTACTGCTGCTTGAGCACGCTTTCTGCGGACAAGCCGATTTTCAGGCATCATCGCGAAATCATCGGGAGTATCGACATCATGCCCATCTACGAATACGCGTGCTCCGCCTGCGGCAAGGAGTTCGAGAAGCTGGTCCGTCAGTCATCACCTGCGCCGGAGTGCCCGGACTGCCACAGCAGCGAGTTGCGCAAGAAGCTGTCGGCTTTTGCCGCGCCAGGCAACTCGGCATCGCGTGCCCATGCCATGCCCAGCTCCTGTGGCAGTTGCGGCCACCCGGATGGTCCGGGTGCCTGCGCTTTTCAATAAGCCGCCGTTCGCTCCTTCCCTTTCCCAGGAATCCCCAATTTACCACCGGCCTGCCGTCGTGGCTGAACGAGGACAGCCTGGACCTCTCACGTGTCCCGATTGGCAGCATTTTCCAGCAATCGCTCTCGGCGAACGAAGACCTGTTCAGGGACGGCTGCAAGCTGCTCAATTCGCTGTGTCATGGGGGGCGGGTCGAAGCGGGCGTGTTTCTGCTCGGTCTGCTCAGGCAGAATTCCGACAACTACGCGCGCCTGACGGCAATCGCAGAAGCGCTCACCGCGTTTCCCACGGCGGCAACGGTCGATGCGCTCGCATCGGAACTGCTTCGCGTCAAAGGCTCGAACGCCACACGCGGCTACCTGCGCCGGATCATTGACACCCTTGAGCACTTTCCCGACAACATCGCGCAAGCGCGAATTCTGGAACTATCGTCCGACCCGCGGATCGGCACACGCTTCCGTCGGCGCCTGCAATCGATCGCCTTCGGCACCTTCAATGACTGGTGACCGAGTCCGCAACGCTGCACCAGACAAGAAAGGCCCGCACCCGTCATGAATCCAAAGCAAGACCCAAATGCCGACAAGCATGGACAAGCACTAAGCGCGCAGCGCTTCCAGATGATCAAGGACATCGCCGACGAACTGGGAAAAGGGGATGTCGTCTTTCCTACCAGCTTCGACGCCGCTTTGCGCCTGCGCCGGGAACTGCAGAATCCCGACCTGCCGCTTGCACGCATCAGCAGCATCGTCAGCCTGGAACCCCTGATCGCCGCCAAACTGCTGCAGCTGGCCAATTCCGCTCTCTATCAGGCGGGTGGCGCGCCGGCGCAGGATCTCAAGGCAGCGATCACCCGCCTGGGCCTCAATCTGGTACGCACCACGGCGCTGGCCATCGCCATGCGCCAGCTCGTGCGCTCCAGGGATGTCGCGATCTTCAACGACCTCACCGTCGCCCTCTGGACGCACTCGCTGAAAAGCGCGGCGGCAACGCGCGTTCTTGCCCGCGCCCACACGCGGATCAATCAGGACGCAGCCCTGCTGGCCGGCCTGGTCCACGACCTCGGGGCTTTCTACATGCTCTACCGCGCTGCTCAATACCCGGAGCTGTGCGCCCGCCCCGACAGCATGAGGTTCCTGATCATGCAATGGCATGAAAGCATCGGCGTCTCGCTGCTCGGCGCCCTCGGCATGCCTGAGGAAATCGTCGACGCGACAATCGATCACGATCAGCTGCGACCAGCACCAGACCCGATACGGACACTCGCAGACGTCGTTTATATTGGCAGCATCCTGGCCGGCACGGATTTTGAATGGCTAGCTCAGGACGTCAACCCGAATGCCGACGAAGCAGAGGCCTTTCGCAAGCGCTTCGCCGACCTCCTGCCGGAAATCGACCGCGACGCTCAGCAAATGCAGACCATATTTGGCTAGCAGGCATGGCCCGACCGCTGGCCATCGCCTAAACTCGGAGCATCGGCGACCAGCCATGGGCTGAGAACAGCGTGTAGTCGCCTCAGCGCACGGCCTGCACTCCGCCAATTCGCCATGTCCGACTACGCCACCATATCCCCCTCCTCCGAACTCGAACGCCTTGCCGGCCTGGTTGAACGCGTCACCTTTCACAACGAGCAGAACGGTTTCTGCGTCCTGCGCCTGAAAGTGAAGGGCGAGCGCGAGCTGATCACCCTGATCGGCCACACGCCGGTCGTTTCACCCGGCGAGTACGCAGCGGCTTCCGGGCACTGGGTCACCGACCGCGAGCACGGTCGTCAGTTTCGCGCGCTGTTCGTCAAGATCTCGCCGCCCACGACGCTGACGGGCATCGAGCGCTACCTCGCGTCAGGCATGGTCAAAGGCATTGGCCCGGTCTATGCCGGAAAACTGGTGACGGCCTTCGGCGCGGCGGTGTTCGATGTCGTCGAGCACTCGCCACAGCGCCTGCGTGAAATTCCCGGCATTGGCGATATTCGCGCCAGAAAGATCACCTCCGGCTGGGCCGACCAGAAGGTCATTCGCGCGATCATGGTCTTCCTGCACGCGCATGGGGTATCGACCTCGCGTGCGGTGCGCATCTTCAAGACCTATGGCCAGGCAGCCATCGCCATCGTCAAGGAAAATCCCTACCGCCTGGCCCAGGACATCCGCGGTATCGGCTTCCTGTCGGCCGACACGATTGCCCGGAAAGTCGGCATCGCCAAGGATTCTCCACTGCGTGCCCAGGCCGGCATTTCCTATGCACTCAGCGAAGCTTCGCGGCACGGCCACTGCGGCTTGCCGTATGCCGAACTGGTGCCCCTGGCGGTGAAGTTGCTCGACATCCCGGCAGCGATCATCGAGGCGGCCATTGCCCAGGAGATCGCCAACAAGGCCCTGCTACCCGACACCGTCGAAGGACAAGCCTGTGTGTTTCTGGCACCGCTGTACTACGCCGAGCAGTCGATAGCCGCTCAGATTCAGCGGCTCAAGAGCGAAGTCACGACCCTGCCGACCTTCGCGGGCGACAAGGCGATTCCCTGGGTGGAGCAGAAACTGGCCATGCAACTGGCCGACAGCCAGAAGCAGGCAGTCCGTCTGGCTCTGTCGTGCAAACTGCTGGTCATCACTGGCGGGCCCGGGGTGGGCAAGACCACCCTGGTGAATTCGATTCTGACGATCATGGCCGCCAAGGGCGTCAAGCCCCTGCTCTGCGCACCCACCGGACGCGCCGCCAAGCGTCTCGGCGAATCGACCGGACTGGAAGCGAAGACCATCCATCGCTTGCTGGAGATCAATCCGCTCAACGGCCAGTTCAAACGCAACGCCGACAACCCCCTCGCATGCGATCTCCTGGTGGCTGACGAATGCTCGATGATCGACGTGCCGCTGGCAAACCAGTTACTCAGCGCTGTCGCCACCAGCAGCACGCTGATTCTGGTGGGCGACGTCGATCAACTGCCTGCGGTCGGCCCGGGGCAGTTCCTCGGCGACGTCATCGACTCGGGCGCGGTTCCGGTCGTCCGGCTCACTGAAGTCTTCCGCCAGGCAGCAGCCTCGCGCATCGTTCGCAGTGCCCACCAGATCAACCAGGGCGTCTTTCCCAGCCTGCCCGCGAAAGGCGAAGCCTCGGATTTCTACCTCGTCGCCGCCGAGGAACCGGAAGCCATCGCGCAGACTGTCGTCGATCTGGTACAGACTCGCCTGCCCGGCAGGTTCAAGATTGATCCGCTACGCGACATTCAGGTGTTATGCCCGATGAACCGGGGCATCACCGGCGCCCGTAGCATCAACCAGGCCCTGCAGGCGGTGCTCAACCCGCCCGGCAAAGACAGCATCGACAAGTTCGGCAACCGCTTCAGCGTCGGCGACAAGGTCATGCAGATCGAGAACAACTATGATCGCGACGTCTTCAACGGCGATATCGGTTTCATCACTGCCCTCGGTGCCGACGAAAAGGAGCTTACGGTGGCTTTCGATGGCCGGGAGATCAACTATCCGTTTGGCGAACTCGACGAACTGGTCCTCTATTACGCGACGACGATACACAAGTCACAGGGTTCCGAGTACCCGGTGGTGGTCATTCCCGTCTCCACCCAGCACTACATGATGCTCAAGCGCAAGCTGATCTACACCGGTATCACCCGCGGCAAGGCGCTGGTCGTGCTGGTCGGGCAGAAAAGAGCGCTGGCCATGGCGGTCAAGGGCAAGCAGGTGCAACAGCGCTGGTCGAAACTGAAGGAACGTCTCGTGATGATGTGCGGCCGATCGTGATCAGTGCCATTCACCACCGGCACTTCGCCAGGGCATGCACACGACCATTGGGCGAATTTCTCTTTTGCAGCACAATGCTGCCCACGACCAACCAACGCTAACGATCATGTCAGTCGAGATACCCCGGATGATGAAATTCATGACCGTCCCCCCTCTCACTTGCAGTGCGCATTCCGGCTTGCACGCCGGAATCGTTCGACGGGCAGGGAGCATGCTCCCTGAATTCCCCGCCTCACCCCCGCCCCTTCTCCCGCGAGGGGAGAAGGGAGTTTCGTGAGTCGCTTGCGCGACTTTCACATTAACGGTCATGACACGTGGAGACACCCCAAATCATGAAAGTCATGACCGTTTCCCTCTTCCCCCTGCC
>NZ_SPMY01000059.1 GCF_012939955.1 Candidatus Accumulibacter phosphatis | reverse complement strand
CTGGACCGTCAAACAAACCGAGACCATGCACTGGTTGCAGCGCTCGAACCTCAAGACCGCACGGGCCTGGCGGATCAAGCAGGCGCTGCGCTCCATCTACGCCACCGCCACGACACCTGACGAGGCCACGCCCCTGCTCAAGCGCTGGCTCAGCTGGGCCAGCCGCTGCCGACTCGAACCATTCAAGCGCCTCGGCAGGACGATCAGCAAGCATCTTCCTGGCGTACTCAACGGTTTTAACGCCGGCAAACACAACGGCCGCGTCGAAGCGATGAATCGATCGCTCCAGGAGGCGCGCGCACGGGCGCGCGGCTATCGCCGCGTCGAAAACTTCATCGCCATGGCCTACCTTATCGCTGGGAAGCTCACTCATTTGCCCACCTCGCCCTTCGCCCCGTTCTTGCCCGTTCCACAGGAAACGACCTAAACCCCGATTATATTGGTAGGCGAGTCACTTGCAGCGATAGCTGGAAAATAAACTTTTGTCGCTGGTTTGCCCGTTTTCGAGTTCTTGATCGTCGGCAAGTAAAGCGTGTGTACAATCCTTGCGTCCCCGAAGTTCACCAAAAAAAAAACCACGCCCGACTCCGAGCATGCCGATAGGGCGCTTGCCCGCTCTGCTTGCCCTTTCGCCGACAGCTTCTCAGCCGCCCAACCCCGAGGTCGCCAATGAAAATTCTCTTTGCCGTGCTCTCCGGCTGCGGCTGCATCGCTCTCGCCAGCCCGCCGACTGTGGCGGCGGAGCTGTCGCCCGCCGAGGTCTATGCGCTCGCTGCACCGGCGATCGGCACGCTGGAGCTACGTAGCGCGGACGGTAGCCAGAGCGATCTGCGCAGCGCGTTGCTGGTGGTGCCTGATCGCTTCGTCAGTGTTTGCGATGGACTCGCGGAAGCCGGATCGTTGCAGATCAGCCTGCCGTCGGGGCGCTTTGCGGCGCGCCTGGAGGCACAGGACGCGGAGCGCAATCTGTGCATTCTGTCGACGCCGGTTGCCAGTCACGCGCTGCCGGCCCTGGCGCTTCGCCAGACGGCTGCGCAGCCGGGCCTGCGCGTCTTTGCCGTGGCCAATGCACTCGGCTACGGTGTCGGCATCTCCGATGGCCTGGTCAGCGGCTTGCGGGCCTTCCCCAGCGGCGACTACATCCAGTTTTCGGCACCCATCTCGCCCGGTGCGCAGGGCGGCGCCTTGCTCGACAGCGAGGGGAAACTGCTGGGGATTGTCGACTACCGGCAGCGCAGCGGTCAGAACGTCAACTTCGCTGCGCCGGCGGCATGGATCGCCGAAATCGAGACTCGCGCCGCGACCCAGGGCGACGCGAATCGCTTCGACGCCGAGGCCAGCAAGCTGGTCAGCGAGCGGCGCTGGGCGGAGCTCGACAAGTTGGCCAGACGCTGGGCCAGTCAGGCGCCGGCGTCGCCGCAGGCCTGGCGCTATGCAGCGCTAGCCGCCGGAGAAGTTGGTGACGTGGCGCAGGAAGAGCGCGCCTGGCGCAGGTTGCAGGGGCTCGATCGCGGCTCGAATCAGGGTGGCATCGGCCTTGGCGCAGCGCTGCTCAAAGAGGGTCGTTTCGACGACGCCCTGGCCGAGGTCGAGAAACTACTGGCGCGCGACCGCCAGGATGCGTCGATCTGGTTCCTCTACGGCCGTATTCTGCAGGCCGCACGGCGTGCCGGCGATGCGGAAGCGGCGTATCGCCAAGCCACCCAGCTCGACCCGTGGTTGATCCGCGCCTACGTCAATCTGGCCGAACTCGCCCAGCAGCGCGGTGATCACGCGACGGCGGCGGCGATATGGAGCCGGCTCTCAGGTCTCGACCCTGCCAACACCGATTTCCGTTACCAACTGATCGGCCTGTACTTGCAGGCCAACAAGCCCGAGCGGGCCTTCATCAGCCTCGCCGGCTTGCCGGCAAGCGAAGTCGACACTGCCACCGCCAACTACCTGCAAGGACTGACGCTACGCCAACTGGGCCGGCCGGTGGACGGCGTTGCCGCCTTGCGCCGAAGCATCGCCAAAGCGCCGCCGGGCGAGGCGCAAGCGTGGATCGCGCTGGCCATCGCTCTGGCCGAACTGGACCGCCACCCTGAGGCCATAGAGGCCTCTCGCCAGGCCTTGAAAGTCGCACCAGAGAGCGACGCCGCCAAGTTCTGGCTGGCGGTCGAGCTGAAGGATGGTGGCCGGGCGAACGAGGCGCTGGCGATCGCTCGCGAGCTGACTGCGGCGCATCCTGCCGACCCCGCCGCCTGGCGGCAACAGGGCTTCGCGCTGGCGGTTCTGGACCAGCGCAAAGCAGCCATTACGGCGCTTGAGAAGTCGCTGGAACTCGATCCAAAACAGGCCAAGGTGTGGGCGGCGCTGGCCGAAGTCTGCCACGCCGACGGGCAGCAAAGCGCCGCCCGCCGTGCCTACGAACAGTTGCGCGCGGTCGACCCCGAATACGCCCGCGATACCTATCGCACGCTGATCGTCACCTATGAGGAGGGGGCGCAATGATTCCGGGAAGAGTATCCTCGGCGGCGCTAATCGCTACCGCCTGCGCCAGCCTGTTCAGTACCGCCACGGCTGCGGATCTGTCGCCGGAGCAACTCTTCGCCATGGTCTCGCCGGCTGTGGTCAGCGTGCGCGCCGTCGACGATCAGGGCGGCGAATTGGCTCAAGGCAGCGGCGTCGTCGTCGGCCCGGAACAGGTGGCGACCAATTGCCACGTCGTCCGCGACGCGATGCAAATTCGCATCGAAGCCGGCACGCAGGCACTGGTCGGCCGTTGGACACGGGTCGACGGCCAGCGCGACGTCTGCCTGCTCACCGTCGACGGGCTTAAGGCCAAGCCCGTCGCTCTGCGCAGCAGCGACTCGCTGCAGGTCGGCGAGCGCGTGCTGGCAGTCGGCAATCCGCTTGGTTTCGGTCTCGCGGCGAGCAGCGGCTTGCTGGTCGGCAAGCACGACGGCGACAAGACTCTGCTCACCAGCGCAGCGATCTCGCCCGGTTCGAGTGGCGGCGGCCTCTTCGACGGCCAGGGTCGGTTGATCGGCTTCACCACCGCCATCCTCGGCACCGGCCAGAACCTCAATCTGGTGCTCTCGGCCGATGGTGTCGATCGCTTGTCGGCGCAGGGCCAGCCGCCACCGGCGGCGCCAGCGATCCCATCGCCCGAGCCACGTTGGCGCGACGAAGCCACGGCCCTGGTCAGCAAATCCGACTGGCCGGCGTTGGCCGCGCACGCCCGCCGTTGGCTGCAAGCGCAACCGACTTCTGCCCTCGCCTATATCTATCTCGCCCAGGCACTGGACCAATCCGGCCGCCACCAGGAAGCCGCAGCAGCCGCCGAAGAGTCGCTCCGCCTCGACCCGTACTCCTCCACCGGCTGGACGCAGAAAGCCGTGCTGGCCAAGGCGCGTGGCGATCACGACGCTGCCGAAGCGGCTCTTGTCCGTGCCATTGAGCTGCGGCCGAGCAATGCGACGCCGCGGCGTATCCGTGCGGACTGGCTGTTCGCTGCCAGGCGCTTCGGCGAAGCGCGTGTTGAAGCACAGGCGGCGACCCGCTTCGCGGCCGGCGAGCCAAGTGCCTGGAGCCGGCTCGGCGCGATCGAAGACGCGCTCGGTCAACATGCCGACGCCGCGCATGCCTACCGCATCGCGCTGCGTCTCGACCAGCAGAATGACGAAATCCGCCAGCAGCTAGCGCAGGCGCTGGCCAAACAAGGTAAGAGCGAAGACGCCAGGCGGGGCGTTTCGGCACCGCGAACAGGCGCTGCCGACGCTGGCGACGCCCCTGCCAACGCCAACTCCGAGGCGGCAACCTGGCGGACGATCGGCTTCAGCGAGCTTGAGCGCAAGCGCTACGGGCCGGCACAGGACGCTTTCCGCAAGGCGCTACAGCTGGCGCCGGAAGCGCCGGACGCCCCGGGCGCCTGGAATGGGCTGGGCACGGCCCTGACCCACCTCAACCGCCTGGCCGAAGCCGAGCAGGCCTACGATGAGGCACTGCGCCGGGCACCGAAAAACGCAGAGGCGCGCGCCAATCGGGCCAGCGTACGTAGCACACTTGGCCAGCAGGCGGCGGCACTCGAAGACATTCGGCAAGCAACCAGCGAAGCGCCGCTGAACGCCAACGTCTGGCGCATCTTCGGCGCGATCAGCCTGAACGCAAAGAACTACCCGGATGCGGTGGCGGCTTTCAGCCAGTTGGACGCGCTGCAGCAAGCGACCCCCGACGATCTCGTTTCGCTCGGTGAAAGCCTGGCCGCGGTCGGCCGGCTGGCCGATGGCCTGAGCGTGCTGCGCCGTGCCGAGGCGGCGAAGCCGCAGCCGCCACGACTGCCGCTGTCGATGGCTAAGGTGCTCGGCGAATCGGGCGACGTCACCGCGGCGCTGCCTTACATCGAGCTCGCCATCGCTGCCCAGCCGAGCAGCCCCGAGGCCTGGAGTAGCAAGGGCTATGCCCTGATGCGCCTGGGGCGACTGCCCGAAGCAAGGGACGCGCTGGAGACGACGGTGCGCCTCGCGCCCGAGCTGGTCAACGGCTGGATCAATCTTGGCCAGGTGCAACTGCGCAGCGGCAATCTCGCGCGCGCCATCGAAGCGCTGGAAAAAGCCATCGCCCTCAAGCCCGACGCCCTCGATGGGCGACTCTATCTCGCCCAGAGCTACCTCGGTGCGCGCCTGTCGGCGAAAGCGCGTGAGCAGGCGAGCGTCGTACTCGCTCGCCTGCCCGATCAGCCGGGCGGCCTGAGCATTCTGACCATGAGCTACCTGCTGGAAGGCAACGCCGCCGCTGCTGCAGGCTCTTACGCGCGTCTCAAGGCGAGCAATCCCACTGCAGCACTGGCGATGAAGGCACAAGCGCAGCGCGCCGGCTTGAGCGCTGCTACGCAGCTGACGGATTGAGTTACGGGGGGGGGCAAGCTGCGGGCTGGCCCGCCGGCCACAATACGGCGGATAAGGGTGCGCGCAAGCGCTGGTCAGCAACAGTGATCAACTAACAGGCCAAACTTCGGGTATTCGGGGACACGGTTGCGCGCCCTTTGTACTATCTCTTGGCCCAGCTGTCGGACGTCTGCAATCGCCGATTACGCGGAACGCTCGATTATGTGGTGTAGATGAAGACGAATCTCCAGGAAGTCCTGCCATTGGGGTTTTTGCAGCGGGTGAAGCAACCGAGAAGCTCGACAAAAATTCCTGCGGTCGTCTGATTTGAGTTTTAACTATCGCGCTCATCGTCATACGCTCTTAAGTCTAACTGCGTGACAACAAAAAAAAACTTGCGGTCTAGTACTGAAAATCCCGAACTGGGTACCATGTATTTTTCTGGGTCCCGCAACGCGTTCGTTCCGCAAACCGACCAACAGCAGCACAAAGTTGGTTGACGAGCGGCAGGTCAGCTCTTAAACCTGCCGTTGAGTCTGTGCCGTGGCGAGCGGCGGCAATGGGTCGGAACCGGGCGTAGCGAAACGATCGAAGCCGCCGTTCGGCGTGCTTGGCCACCGGATGGCCGGTAAAGGATCCATACCGGCCGGCCGCATAGTGTGCCGTCAATGACCGCTCTGGGCGAGGATCTGCCCGAGTCCGAAGGCAACCGGATGGCTGGTTCGAGATCAGTTACCTGGCGTTCGCGCCGGCTGTTTTTTCAGGCGCAACGTCCGTTGGTAGCCGACTGCCGACCGACGTCGCCCTGCGCCTGTTGACCACTGGCAGTGGTTTCTCTGCCCTGCTCTTCATGTGAAGCTAAGGCAGAAAGCGACCCATGCCCGCCTGAGGACGTCTGCTACGGCTACGGTCGCTTGGCGAAGCCTCAAGCTGCCGTGCGCACGCATCTGCGATCCTGCTGCTGCTCGGCAGCCGCAGGGGCGAGCACACTGTTGGAATACCTCGTTCGGCGTTCAAACGGCGCATCCAAGGGGCGGCTTTCGATCGACCCGGCGGGACTGCCTGCCGCCGGGCCGGGCGGTGTTCATTTGAATGCTGTTGACCGACGGCTGGGCGCCGTCAATCGAGCCGTTCAGCGTCGGCGCCGATCGTTTCATCGCCGTGATGAAACAATCGCTGCGCAACAGCGATTGCTGCTTCTTTTTGATAGAAGCGCCGGGCGTCGCCGGCGAAGTTTGTAGCGGATTGATCGACAGTTGCATGAGCGCGGATCACGCTTCGATCTTTTTTGATCCATGCTTCATCCGTGGCGACCCAGGGCGGATACTTTTTGCTCCAAGACTCATCTTTCCGCAACCATCCTTGCATCGCCGGCAGCGAACGGCCAGTGCGCGACATCGATAGGGATCGATGCGCATCATCGATCGTTCTATCGTCGCCATCGATGCGCCGATGGCGACCATGAAAACCTGGATTATTTTTGCCGACGCGTGGATCTTTTTCACCCAGGCTTCTATCGCCAGGATTCAAGCGCGATATTTCAAGATCGAAGGCTGATTCTCGCGCGGCGGTCGTCCATGGAAGGAGTTCGAGCAGGCGACATTCCCCGCTCAGCGGGAGACCCTTCGCCGCGGCACCCGCCCCCCCGGCGAGCGGCGACCGCAGGCCGAGCGGCCGAGCGGCCGCCTGGCGGTGCGCGGAATCGTTGGAATCGTTGGAATCGTTAATCGTTGGAATCGCCGGAATCGTTGGAATTACCGACTCAGGCGTCCGGCGTGCCAGGGCGGGCTTTGCGGGCAAAACGCTGGCCGAGGTCGCCAATCGCTTCCTCCAGCGCACCGGAAACAAGGTTGTGCACCTTGGCGTATTGATAAACCCGCAGGGCGGCGGCGTAGGCCTCGCTCCCGGCAGCGAAATAGGTGTCGTCCACTTGGCGCGACAGGGTCTCGATGGCGTGGCGAAGCGGATAAAGGCTCTCGACCAGCGCGACATCACTGCGAAATTCCCCGAGCGGGAAGCTGCTCGGGAGTATTTCCGGTTGCGCTTCGGCAATGGCCAGGGCCTTGACCACGAAGGAGCGATTCTTCTCGCCGAACTTGAGCATCGTCATCCGCTCGTCAGTACCGAGGTCAATCAGGAAAGGCAAGGATTCGGCAAGGCTGGCCAGCGCGGCTTTGGCCTTTTCGCGTTGCTCGGAAGTGAAGCTGGCGTCGATGCGATTGCTGCCCATGGCCGTCTCCTTAATGGTCGTGCGTGCAAAGACATTTTGCAGGCAATGGAATTAAAGGCCGGTTCACCGAGCGTCGTCAAGACCCTCTGCGCACAAGGTTCCGACGCCACGCAGCGAAGGATAATCGGCGCACCGGCGCAGGCGAGTGTCGGCCTACGCGTTGTCGCCGCTGCCGCGAGTCGCGCCGCGCCATTTGTTCGTGCTCGGCGGGACGCCGCGCGCCTGTGCTCGCGGTCACAGCCAAAGATTGGCCTTCTGGTCTTGGATTTCCCGGTCAGCGTGACTCCTACAGCGAGGATCAGTCGGCGCCAACGCGAGCCCCACGGAGGTCGCCCCCCCGCCCAAGTTCACGCCACGCCGCCGCCGGGCAGTCGCCCGCCCTGCAAGAGATCCCCAAACGAGCAGCATCGACCCAGGTTCACCGTCACGGGGGGTGAAAAGCCTGGGCGCTCGGGCCGCACAGATAGCCTGAATTCAGCCCCTGATCGAGCCAGTTCTTGATGTGAAAGTCGCGTATGCGACTCACGAACCTCCCTTCCCCCCCTGCGGGAGAAGGGCCGGGGGTGAAGCGGGGAATTCAGGGAGCATGCTCGCTGCCCGGCGAACGATTCCGGCGTGCAAGCCGGAATGCGCACTGCAAGTGAGCGGCGGACGGGCATGACTATCATCATCCGGGGTATCTCGACTGTCATGATCGTTAGTGGCGCCGAGAACCTTCATCCGAGACGAGTTTGGCTTTCTTTTGCTTTTGGATTATGCCGGATGTTACTGTACATTCGCCTACGGTCGAGGACGTAGCGCAGCCAGGTGAGAAGGTGCTCCATCGCCATGGTCAGCCACCTCCGGCCGGGAGATTTTCCTGCATTACCTGCAGTGAGGGCTGCGCCTATCGGGACTTTTTTTGACGCGCGCCCACAGATCATTGATGCGGCAGAACAAAACCGTCTGGCCAGTGGCCAGGACAACCGATAGCGACCATGTCCAACCCCTTCTTCGACCACCCGATTCTCAACTCGCCCTACGCGTGCCCCGCAAGACATTGGGAACTGAACGAAGACGGGCAACCGACCGAGCAGGTTCTCGAAACACGCAGGCGGGCGCAGTTCATTACGCCGATTCCCCAGCCCAGGAAGCGCAAGAGCGCCGCCAAGGGAAAGCAGGAAGCGTTTGTCTTCGAAGACAGCCAGGGACTGTCAACCAAGCAGCAACAGTACGACCCCACTTCGATCATCAATCAGGTGCGCGGGCATGTCGATTCCTGGCGCGCCTTGCCCAATCCCGGCCAGTGGCAGGTGACGCCGGAGACCGCGCGCCTGCTGCAGCATTGGCGTCACCACACTTTCAGTAGCATTCGGCCATTCTTCTGCCAGGTCGAGGCCGCGGAGACGGCGATCTGGCTCAGCGAAGTTGCGCCGCTGAGCAAGCAAGGCAAGGGCATCCTCGAACATCTCGCGGCGGCCAACCAGGACGCCAATCCGGAGTTGCTGCGCCTGGCACTGAAGCTCGCCACCGGCGCCGGCAAGACGACGGTGATGGCCATGCTCATCGCCTGGCAGACGATCAATGCCGTGCGCCGCCCCGCCAGCAGGAACTTCACGCGCGGCTTTCTGATTTGCGCGCCCGGCCTGACCATCAAGGACCGTCTGCGCGTTCTGCAGCCCAATGACCCCGACAGCTACTACAAGGACCGCGAGCTGTTGCCAGGCGACATGCTCGACGACATGGGCCGCGCCAGGATCGTCATCACCAACTACCACGCCTTCAAGCTGCGCGAGCGCCTCCAGCTGGCCAAGGGCGGACGCCAGCTACTGCAGGGCCGCGGCGGCGAAGAACTGCAGACGCTCGAAAGCGAAGGCCAGATGCTGCAACGGGTGATGCCCGAGTTGATGGGCATGAAGAACATTCTGGTGATCAACGACGAAGCGCACCACTGCTACCGCGAGAAAGCGAAAGACGCTGATGATGAAGAACTGAAGGGCGACGAGCGCAAGGAAGCCGAGAAGAACAACGAAGCCGCCCGCCTGTGGATTTCCGGTATCGAGGCCGTCAAGCGCAAGCTTGGTGCAGCACGGGTCATCGACCTCTCGGCGACGCCGTTCTTCCTGCGCGGCTCGGGTTACGTCGAAGGCACGCTGTTCCCATGGACGATGAGCGACTTCTCGCTGATGGACGCCATCGAATGCGGCATCGTCAAACTGCCACGCGTGCCGGTCGCCGAGAACATCCCCGGCGACGAAATGCCGGTCTTCCGCAACCTCTGGGAGAACATCGGCAAAGAAATGCCGAAGAAAGGCCGCGGCCAGGGTGGGCAGCTCGACCCACTGAAGCTGCCGACGCGCCTGCAGACCGCCTTGCAAGCGCTCTACGGTCATTACGAAAAAACCTTCGGGCTTTGGGACGAGCGTGGCATCAAGGTTCCGCCCTGCTTCATCATCGTCTGCCAGAACACGGCGATTTCCAAGCTGGTCTACGATTACGTCTCCGGTTTCCACCGCCAGCACGAGGACGGCAGCAGCGCTCTCGAGAACGGCCGCCTGCCCCTGTTCCGCAATTTCGACGACAGCACCGGCAATCCTCTCGCACGCCCGAATACCCTGCTCATCGACAGCGAGCAGCTCGAAGCGGGCGACGCACTCGACGCCAGTTTCCGCGGCATGGCCGCCGACGAGATCGAGCGTTTTCGCCGTGAGATCGTCGAGCGCTCGGGCGATGCCCGCGCCGGCGACAACATCAGCGACCAGGAACTGCTGCGCGAGGTGATGAACACCGTCGGCAAGCCGGGACAACTTGGCGGCGCAATCCGCTGCGTGGTCTCGGTGTCCATGCTCACCGAGGGCTGGGACGCCAACACCGTCACCCATGTCCTCGGCATTCGTGCCTTTGGCACACAGCTTCTCTGCGAGCAGGTGATCGGTCGCGCGCTGCGCCGACAATCCTACGAGCTCAACGAGGAAGGGCTGTTCAACGTCGAGTACGCCGATGTTTTCGGCATCCCCTTCGACTTCACCGCCAAGCCGGTCATCGCGCCACCACAGCCGCCACGGCAAACCGTACAGGTCAAGGCGATGCGCCCCGAGCGCGACGNCCTCGAAATCCGTTTTCCCCGCGTCGATGGCTATCGCGTCGAGTTACCGCAGGAACGACTGAGCGCTACCTTCAACGACGAGTCCTTCCTGACGCTGAGCCCTGACCTCGTCGGTCCGTCGATCACCCGCAACTCCGGCATCATCGGCGAAGGCGTCGACATGAGCCTCCAGCATCTTGGCGATGTGCGCACGTCGACGCTGATCTTCGAGCTGACCAGGCGGCTTCTCTACAGCAAGTGGCGCGACCCCGGCGAGGAGCCGAAACTGCACCTGTTCGGCCAGCTCAAGCGGATCACCCGACAGTGGCTGGACAGCTACCTGGTCTGCAAGGGCGGCACCTATCCCGCCCTGCTGATGTACCAGGAACTCGCCGACATGGCGTGCAACAAGATCACCGCCGCGATTACCCGCCAGTTCATCGGCCAGCGCCCGATCAAGGCCCTGCTCGATGCCTACAACCCGACCGGCTCGACCATGCACGTCCGCTTCAACACCTCGAAGACCGACCGCTGGGAAAGCAGCTCACGGTCTTGCCACATCAACTGGGTCGTTCTCGACAGCGACTGGGAAGGGGAATTCTGCCGCGTAGCGGAAGCGCACGCCAAGGTTCGCGCCTACGTCAAGAACCATAATCTCGGCCTCGAAGTGCCGTATCGTTTCGGGTCGGCGATGCGCAAGTATCTGCCCGACTTCATCGTACTGGTCGACGACGGCCATGGTGACGACGACCTGCTGCATCTCGTCGTCGAGATCAAGGGCTACCGTCGCGAGGACGCGGTCGAGAAGAAATCGACCATGGACAGCTACTGGGTCCCCGGCGTGAACCACCTCGGCAGCTACGGACGCTGGGCCTTTGCCGAGTTCACCGAGGTGTACCAGATCGAGGCCGACTTTGCCGCCAAGGTAGAAGGCGCGTTCAACAAGATGATCGAGTCCGCCGCAGCGCAAGCGGCGACAGGGAAGCAATAGACATGGCCACGAACTCAAGCACCAAAACCGTCGAAGCGCTCAAGCACGACGAGGCGAAGCGCAAGAACATCCCGACGGCGGAATACCAGTCCGTGCTCGACGCGGAACAGCAGCAGCCGAAGCAGGTGCGCTACCCGCGCACCGTCGCTGGCGACAGCGACGAAAAATCCAACCGAAATCGCGACCTCGATCCGCAGTTCGTCTGGCGTGGCAAGGACCAGCAGGACTGGAGCGACCTCGTCGTCCACGCCCCGCCGCTGTACATCCAGGAGAAGGTGCAGCCCAAGGTGCTGATCGACGATCTGCTGCGCAGCACCAGGGAGCGAGCACACGAGGCCGGGCAGACGACGCCTGATCTCTTCGCCGACTTCAACGGCATCCCGACTGGAACCGACAAGACCGAGTTCTACCAGCACGACCAGAACTGGACCAACCGCATGATCCTCGGCGACTCGCTGCAGGTCATGGCCAGCCTGGCCGAGCGCGAGGGTCTACGCGGCAAGGTGCAGTGCATCTACCTCGATCCGCCCTACGGCATCAAGTTCAACAGCAACTTCCAGTGGAGCACCACCAGCCGCGACGTCAAGGACGGCAAGGCCGACCACATCACGCGTGAGCCGGAGCAGGTCAAGGCGTTTCGGGATACGTGGCGGGATGGGATACACAGCTACCTGACCTATCTGCGGGATCGGCTGACTGTTGCGCGAGATCTGCTGACCGAATCGGGGTCGATCTATGTGCAGATTGGCGACGAAAATGTGCACCGGGTTCGGGCGGTGATGGATGAGGTCTTTGGTGATCAGAACTTCATAAGCCAAATCAACTTCAAGACGACCGGCGGGGCAGGTTCGCCTTCAGGCGGCACCGACACCCTTGCTTCCGTGAACAACTTCATACTTTGGTTTGGGAAAAACGGGACCTTGATTAAGTATCGGCAGGCGTATAGGTCAAAAGGCGATCTCTCCGGTGGTGCAGCGGCTTACAACAAACTCGACTTCGGCGATCGCACCGACAGGCGGAGAGCCAACGATCACGAGAGAGTGAATACTCCTGACGGCGCGCGACTCTTCCGCTTCGACAACCTAACAAGCCAAAGCTCAGGAGGCCCGCAGTACTTCGAGGTCCGGTTCGAGGGCCGAACGATTCCCGTTGGAAAGAGCGGTTGGAAGACAACCTCTACTGGTATGCAACGGCTCCATATCGCGCGGCGCCTTGGACTGGCAGGAAACACGCTTAGCTACATTCGCTACATTGAAGATTTTCCAGTCTATCCACTGAACAATTCATGGGATGACACCGTCACTGCCGGGTTCGCGTCGGACAAGCTTTATGTAGTCCAAACAAACGCGAAAGTGGTCGAACGCTGCCTCCTCATGGCCACCGACCCCGGCGACCTCGTTCTCGACCCAACCTGCGGTTCCGGCACCACTGCCACCGTCGCCGAACAATGGGGCCGCCGCTGGATCACCATCGACACCTCGCGCGTCGCGCTGGCTCTGGCCCGCGCCCGCATCATGGGCGCGCGCTATCCGTTCTACCTGCTCGCCGATTCGCGTGCCGGCCAGATCAAGGAAGCCGAGGTCACCCGTTCCGCGCCGAGTTCTCAACCGGTGCACGGCGACATCCGCCACGGCTTCGTCTATGAGCGTGTGCCGCACATCACGCTCAAGTCGATCGCCAACAACGCCGAGATCGACGTCATCTGGGAGCAGTGGCAGGCGAAGCTGGAGCCCTTGCGCGAGGCGCTGAACGCGGCGCTGCAGAAATCCTGGCACGAGTGGGAGCTGCCGCGCGACGCCGACGCCAGGTGGCCGGACGCGACCAAGAAGCTGCACGGCGACTGGTGGCAGGCGCGCATCGCGCGGCAGCAGGAAATCGACGCTTCGATCGCCGCCAGGGCCGAATTCGAGACCCTCTACGACAAGCCCTACGAGGACAGGAAAACGGTCCGCGTCGCCGGCCCTTTTACCGTCGAAAGCCTCAGCCCGCACCGCGTGCTCGGCGTCGATGAGGACGACGAACTGATCGACATCCTGAACGAAGACCGCGCCGACTACGCGGCGAAACAGTCCTTCCCGCAGATGGTCCTCGAAAACCTCAAGACGGCCGGCGTGCAGCAGGCGCACAAGGAGGGGCGGATCAGCTTCACCGCCCTCACCCCCTGGCCCGGCGATCTGGTCTGCGCCGAAGGCCGCTACCTGGAAGGCAGCGCCGAAACCGGCAGCGACAAGCGCGCGGCGATCTTCATCGGCCCCGAGTTCGGCACCGTCCAGCGCGCCGACCTCGTCGCCGCCGCGCGCGAAGCCGGCGATGGCGGCTTCGACGTGCTGATCGCCTGCGCCTTCAACTACGAGGCGCACGCCACCGACTTCAGCAAGCTCGGCCGTATCCCGGTACTCAAGGCGCGCATGAACGCCGACCTGCACATGGCCGAGGACCTCAAGAACACCGGCCAGGGCAACCTTTTCGTGATTTTCGGCGAGCCGGACATCACCCTGCTCCGAGACGATGAAAATTCGCCCGACGGCAAGCTGCGACTGAAAATAAACGGCGTCGACGTCTTCAAGCCGCAAACCGGCGAAGTGGTCAGCGATGGCGCCGACGGCATCGCCTGCTGGTTCATCGACACCGACTACAACGAAGAAAGCTTCTTCGTCCGCCACGCCTACTTCCTCGGCGCCAACGACCCCTACAAGTCCCTGAAGACAACCCTCAAGGCCGAGATCGACCCGGAGGCCTGGGCGACCTTGAACAGCAATACCTCGCGCCCGTTCGAGAAGCCGAAATCCGGGCGGATCGCGGTGAAGGTGATCAATCATCTGGGGGACGAAGTGATGAAGGTGTTCAGGGTCTAGCTTTGCCTCCATGCCCTATCGACCTCTCGTTGGCAGCTATTTATATCTATTATTCAAAAGCTTGCTGCGATTTTCCGGTTAAGGTAAAAACTTTTATATTAAGGCCCGCAACGCATTCGACATGACTGACATGGCTCCATGGTCGTTCTATGGCCGCCGCTCCGAGCTGCAACAGATGCAGCGCATTCTCGAGCGGCGGCGGTGGTTCTTCCTGCAGATTTCCGGACGACGGCGTATCGGCAAGACCGCGCTGATCCAGGAGGCGCTCCGCGCAGCCGCTATCGACAGAACGCTCTACATTCAAATCCCGGATTCCGACCCTGCAGGTGTCGTAGCCGCCTGCAACGGCTATCTGGAGACGTTCGGTATCGACGCGCGGGTTTCCAGCCTCGGTGAACTGGCACAACTGATCGGGCGGCTGGCCAGCGCCGGTTACGTGGTGGCGCTCGATGAGTTCCAATATTTCCACCGCAAACAATTGGCCGACTTCTGTTCGCTGCTGCAAGCGGAAGTCGATCGCCTTGCTGCGCGTGCGGCGGAGGTCGTCGGCGGCCTGATCGTGCTCGGCTCGCTGCACGCCGAAATGACCGCCGTGCTCGAGGACCGGGACGCTCCGCTGTTCAACCGCAGCACCGATACCATCGAGTTGGGGCATCTCGACATCGCCTCGGTGCTGGAGATCCTGCGCGTCCACGCCAACGACGACCCTTCACGGCTGCTGTTTCTCTGGAATCTGTTCGAGGGTGTACCCAAGTTTTATCGCGACGCCTACGAGCAGGGGGTGCTGAACGCGGAGCGCCGACCCTTGCTGCGCAGCCTCTTTTTCTCCAGTTCCTCGCCCTTGCGCAACGAAGCGGACAACTGGTTTCTGCGCGAACTGCGCGGACGCTACGACATGGTGTTGCAGTACCTGGCCAGACATCCGGGCTGCACCAACGCCGACATCGAAGCGACGATGGTCGAGCTTTCCGGTCCCGGCGAGGTACGCCAGGTCGGGGGCTATCTGAAAGTCCTCAGCGAACGCTACCGCATGATCGAGCGGCGCCTGCCGATCTTCTCGCCGGCGCGGGCACGCAGCGGCCGCTACTACATCCGCGACAACTTCCTGCGCGCCTGGCTGTCGGCCTTGCAGCGACCTGTTTCGGCGGTCGCTTTTTTGGCCTATCGACGTCCTGATCGACCAGGCCGATGGGCGTCTAACCGACGTCGAGGGCTACGCGCTGGAAGACCTCGCGGGCCAGCTATACGAGGAGCGCAGCCGCCTGGGTATTGGCGACTTCGCGCTCAGCGAGCGCATCCGTGGTTATTGGGATCGCTCCGACGTCGAAATCGACCTCGTGGCGGTGAACGAAGACGAACAACGAATTCGCTTCGGCACCTGCAAGCGCAACCCCGAACGTCTGATTGGCTCGGCAGATGCGCTGAAGAAGAGCGCCGACCGCTTCCTTGCCGTGCATCCGAAGTTCAAAGGGTGGTCCAGCGAGTATGTGGCCATCGCCCCCGACATTGGCGAGAGCGTCAGGGCGGCATTGCAGGAGCGCGACGTATTGCCACAGAGCCTCGTCGACCTGACGGCCGGACTGTAACCGAGGCAAGAAAGCAGACATGGAATTCCGCATCGCAGATACGTTCACCGACCGCCTGGCGCGCCTGACCGGCGACGAACAGAAGGCTGTGAAAACGACGGCGTTCGACTTGCAGATCAACCCGGCCAACCTCGCCATGGGTTTCCACAAACTGGAGCGGGCGAAGGTCGCTGAGGCCCTCTCGCACAGCTAACCTCGGACTCGCCTGCGGCAGGGGCGGCCGCGGTCATGGCCATTCTCCTGATCATGCTGGTGAAAGCCCCACGCTAGCGCCCTTAATGAAAAGGCGCGCAAGCGACTCACGAAACTCCCTTCTCCCTCGCGGGAGAAGGGTCAGGGGAAGAGGGGGACGGTCATGACTTTCATCATCCGGGGTATCTCGACTGTCATGACCGTTACCCACGCCACCGAGTTCTCCGGACACGAGTCGCTGCAGATTCGCTTCATCGAGCGAGCGACCTAGAACAACTGCGGCCACCAGGTCAGAGGGAAGACAAGCAGCGAACTTCAACTGGGCGCGCACCGCCAGGCTGGCGCCAAACGCTGCTACTGCCACAGGCTCAATTCGACCCTGCCTGAGCTTCATTACCGGGACCCCCATGCCTGTCTCCAGCCACAGATCATCCACCCGTATGCTTCCAAGCTCAGCGAGTCTCAGCGCCAATGCCCTATTGACGGCACCCCCGGCAAATGTCCACCAACGCTGCCGTCCGGACGGCAGCTGCTCCAGCAGGAGCGATCCCTGGCGCTCGGGCGCGGAAATCAGGTCACGGACTTCATCGAGTTGCCGAATGCCCCGCTTCGACAGGCCCAACTCGGCATCGCCTTCTTTCAACAACACCCGGCGCATGGCCTGACAGACCTCGAAACCCAGGCAGCGCGACGTCCCGAGCCAGCGCGATTTGCCCTTCTCGTCGCTCGGCTCCACCCACACCGTGCGCCTGGACCACTCAACTGAAATCACTTTCCAGCTTCGGCCGCCAAGCAGGAGGACCGTCGGGCCGTGCTGCTGAACCGCCAGCGGATCGACATGACCCAGCTCGCTGGAACCGTGGCGTGCCGCTAGCGTCATCGGGCTCGCAAACGCCGACAGCAGGTCAAGGAAATGAGCGCGCCCGAACAGCTTCTCGCCTTCAGGCCCCATCGACGCGAGACCGCTACTGACGAACAGGACGCCTTTGGCCGCCATGAAATCAAACACCGTCGCGACCGTTTCCCGATCGAGTTCGGGGAACTGAGTTCGCGCCACGCCGACCACTTCGTGCGCAGCTAGGCCGGGGTATTCGAGCACCAGCGCCATCATCTGCTGCGCCACCATGTGCCACGGTAGCGGCGGCGGTTTGATGTGCTCGACATACCTCTCGCGCCACAGCGTGGTGATCGCACAAGCCAGCAGGAAGGCCTCGTCAGTGGTTGTCAGGAACAGGGTGTTGCGGCGGCTGCCGGTGCGCCGGCCGCTGCGCCCCATCCGCTGCAGGAACGAGGAAACCGTGCCCGGGGAGTCGATCTGAATCACGTAGTCCAGGTCACCGACATCGATCCCCAACTCCAGCGTGCTGGTGGCGACGATCACGCAGTCCTGCTCTTCGGCGAAAGCGGTTTCGGCAAGCTTCCGCTCGGACGCACTCAAGGACGAATGCGAGACGAAGGTGCGCGTGTTCAGGCGACGCAGCGCCACCCCCAGTTCTTCCACCCTGGCGCGGCTGTCACAGAAAACCAGACGTTTCGAGCCACGGTGCAGCCGTGAGATCACCGTCGCCGCATTGGCCATCGAGCCGACATGATCGATGCTGACATCGGCGTCCGTACTGAGCGACGAAGAGCCAACGACCTGGCGCTCACCTGCTCCGGCAAACCAGTCCAGCAGTTCATCCGGGTTGCCCACCGTCGCCGACAGGCCGATCCTCTGCATCGGCTGCCTGGCGTAAGCCTCGATCCGCTTGATTACTGCGCGCAGGTGCCAGCCGCGGTCGTCACCGGCAAAGGCATGCAATTCATCAACGATCACGACGCGGACACCGCCAAACCATGACGCTCGATCCAGCTTCGTCGAAATCAGCATCCCTTCGAGGGACTCCGGTGTGGTCAGCAGGATATCCGGCGCCGAGCGCCTGGCCCGTGCTTTGGTCGCTTGCCCGACGTCCCCGTGCCACACCTGCACCGTCCTGCCGACGAAGCCGGCATAGCCGGACAATCGTGACTCCAGGTTATTGAGGAGCGCCTTGATCGGGCACACGTACAGAACGCTCGGCCCCGGCCACTCCTCGGTCGCCATGCACGACAGGACGGGAAGGACTGCCGCCTCGGTCTTGCCCCCTGCCGTCGGTGCGAGGATCAGGCAATGCTTGCCTTCGAGGATCGGTGCTACCGCCTCGGCCTGCGTCGAGCGCAGGCCGGCCCAGCGCATCGAGTTGACGATGTGGTACTGCAACGCGCCGTGCAGGCGCTCAAAGGCCTCCACGCTCACTGATTGCCGCCCGGAGCGCCCAGAGCGTCCAGCTGCTTACAACTCGATGTCATCGACCGAGCTGACGCCCACGGATGCACGTTCCTGCGCGGTCATTTCGCTCTCCGAAATTGTCAGCGCATAGTGCTTGCGGGGGTCGAAGTCCTCGAACTGATCGACGCGATCCATCACGTCGGCAACCAGCTTCTTCAGGAACAACCGCGGAGACACGCCGACCCTGCCGCCCAGGTTCCCGGTGACGGCCTTGGCCAGGGACTCGACGTAAGCGTCGTCGACCAGAGCATGCACCCGATTGCCGGCAACGGCACCTTCGGCATAGATGTCGCGCACCTTGTGTCCCACTTCGAGCAGCGAATCGTGACCGAAAGCTGGCAGGCGCACCTGCACTGCGCGCGGGTTGTCGAAGCGCGAGTCGGTACCGAAATCGACGTGCAGTCGTTGTGCCAGCGGAGCGAGGCGCTGAATGCCTTGAGCCCCCTCATAGAAGGCCTGAGTGCCGGTGATCAGGAGATATAGCCCCGGAAAACGACCGGCGTCGATCTCGTCGATCCACTGGCGCAAGGCATTCAAGCCCCGCTCGCGGGTATCGGCGCGCATGCGTTGCAGGGTCTCGACTTCGTCCAATACCAGCAGCAGGCCGCCATAGCCCGAGTCGCGCAGCATGGTCAGCAAGCCGGACAGGAAGTTGGTCGCGCCGAAGTGATCGATATCGCCCTTCACACCAGCCGAGCGCCGAATCGATGCCGCGACGTTGGGCTGGCCGCTGAGCCAGGCCATCAGCCCATCGGCCGTGGCCTTGTCGCCGGCCTGCAGCGCGCGGCGGTAGGCGCGAAGCGTGGCTGAAAAAGCCGGTGCTACCCTGCTCACGCCGGCCAATCTCGCTTCCATCAGTGCCTCGGTCCTGGCGAGCAAGCTCACTTCGTCCGTCGGGTCGAGGCTGCTGTCTTCCAGCACGTCGCGCTCCAACGCATAGAACCAGCCATCGACGATGCCGCGGAACGCACCTTCGCCGCTGTCCGCCGTGGCAATGCGTTCGACCAAGCGGCGGTACACCGTTTCCAGGCGATGCAGCGGCGTCTCCGTTTCCGAGATCTGCACCTCGCTGGTCGCGAGACCACGCGCCCGGGCTCGTTCCTGCAGCCAACGGCCAAAAAAAAGTCTTGCCCGAGCCGTATTCGCCGCGGATGGCCTTGAAAGCTCCGCGCCCGGTCGCCACGGCGTCCAACTCTTCATCGAGTGTTCCCTGCAGGCGGCCATAGCCCACGGCCAGCGCATCGAGGCCAGCCTTAGGAACCGTGCCGCGTCTCAAGGCCTCGATGACTTCGGCTCGGCGTTGCGGACTAATCACTTATGTACCCTCATTGCCTACTTCACCCGGCAGCGACTCGCCGAAACAACGGAAAGCCGCTGCCGATCACGATGCAAACTCGACCAGGGGTTCGGACGAGTTCTGCTGAACTGATTTGTTCTTGGCTTGAAAACGACCGCGTCCGACCCTGCGCAGAAGTAGTCCGACGCGGAAAGCGGATGCTCACGGTTTTCGTTCAACGGCGGCCGAAGGCAGTCCGTTGGAACGAAGGGTTGGGCGGCACCTTGTTAATGTGAAAGTCGCGCAAGCGACTCACGAAACTCCCTTCTCCCTCGCGGGAGAAGGGTCAGGGGTGAGGCGGGGAATTCAGGGAGCATGCTCCCTGCCCGGCGAACGATTACGGCGTGCAAGCCGGAATGCGCACTGCAAGTGAGAGGGGGAAACGGTTATGACTTTCATGATCCGGGGTATCTCGACATGTCATGACCGTTAGCCGGGGATCTCTGGCTCGACGAGCGTCGCCAGCTGCGCGAGGGACTCCTGCCAGCCGAGGTAGCACATCTCTACAGGAATGACCTCGGGGATACCTTCCTGGACTATGTGCAGCTCGGTGCCGCAGGAAACCTTGGTGAGAGTCACCGTAACCTGAAGTTCCCCGGGCATGTTCGGGTCGTCGAATCTGTCCGTGTAGCGAAGGCGTTCGTGCGGCACGAGTTCAAGGTACTCACCGCCGAAGGAGTGAGCGTTCCCTGTATTGAAGTTTGTAAAAGACATCTTGAAGCTTCCGCCGACCCTGGCATCCATGTGGTGGACTGTGCAAGTGAACCCGTATGGCGGGATCCACTTTGCCATTGCATCTGCCTCAAGGAAGGCTCGATAGACGCGCTCCGGCGGTGCTCTGAAAACGCGATGCAGTTGTACGGTACCTGTTGTTGGCATTCGTGATTCTCCTTGGGATGCGCTGGGTAGTGGGAGGCCGGTCTCACCTTGCTGCTGAGGAGTCACGTTCTTTGTCGTGACGCCGAGCGAATTTGCTGCCCAACTCCGGCGCCGGTTCCCTAACCCGGCGTTGCTTGGGATGCTGGAAGCCTTGCCGCAGCAGGCTTTGCCCCCGATGTTTGGTGCTTCCATCCAGCGCTAAAAATCGTGCATAGCGGCATTTCGCTGGCTAGATCGATAGCATACATCCAGGCCGCTTCAAGGACTGCTTGCGGCAGAGTTCTTTACCGTCTCCTTCTGCCCGGGAGGGCACCAAGCGCAAGATCTTTCGTTTCTTGCCGCAAGCGTTGGCGTCCTCGAAAACTACGCCGCCGTCAGAATGAAATCTACATGCACCGCATCGTAAGGAAAACGAAACCCTGCTTCGTCTCGCTCGACCAGCCCCGCTGCCAGCAATGAATGCACGTCTGTATGCACACCGCGCACGTCGCGCGCCACGCGCCGTGCGATTTCCCGCAATGGCAGCGGGCCCGCACCGGTCATCAGCTTGAGGATGTCCCAACGCAGCGGCGTCAGCGTGCGCCATAGCGCCCGCTCATCGACAAAGCCGATAAAAGGCGTGGCGCGCTCGCCGGTGGTCATTGCGCGCGTGAAGCGAGCATTGATCTCTGCCCGCGACGCAACGCCGATGGTTACGGTGTTGGTCATGTCACTTTCTCCAGTCATCGACGGGTGTTGGTCATGTCACTTTCTCCAGTCATCGACGGCGGTCCAGAAGTCCGCCAGGAGTTGTTCCAGCGAGGTGAAGAGGTAAGACGCGTCCGCTTCGCCACGGTGGAAGTGGTCGCCCTTGCGGGTAGCGGTCAGCGAGGATCAGGACGGCTGGCATGCGGTAAATGCTAACAACGACAATGGGTGCTGTAAATCAAATCAACAGGCGGCGACCCGCGACGACGGTACACCGTCAACGCTTTCGGAAGCCCTGCCCCGTCTGCAGTTCGAAGCACCGGCAGTTTCCGCCGCACTCCGCCCCTCATCGCACCGCCACCCGAAACTGCCGCCCCAACAATTCCCGGTTCAGCTCCACCGTAGCCGCCGTTTCGTCGAGTACCAGTACCGCGGCTTGATCAAGGTTGAGCACGCGCCTGGCGGCATTGACAAAGCCGCTGATGCGCATCGCGGGCATGCCGAGGCGCTGTGCGAGCGCTGCTTTGGAAAGCTTTCCGCCACGAGCCGCCAATGCTTCCAGCAAGGAGCGCACGTCGGCATCGCTCGGTGCCACGCGCGCCGCCAATGCTTTCTGCGCTGTGTAGGCGGGCGACGCCTGCAGAGCGTCGATCCAGTTCACTGCGGTGTCGGGTGACGCCGCAAGCAGCGTCCCAGCGAACAGGTCGATCTGCGGTGTCGGCGCCGCCAGCGGTTTCGCTTTGGGCGGCTTCTTTGCGAGCGCCGGCGTTTCAGGGCCTCCTGTCGGCAATGCGGCCTCCAGCGGCGCCCACCAATCCGGTTGTGGCGCAGCCGCGACCTGCCAGCCCTTGAGCACCATGTTGCGTGGTGTGAACACGCTCAGCGGCACGACGACTTCCTGTGCCGATACCCCGCCGTGATAGCCGTTCTTTTTGGCTCCGTGGCGGACGCCTTCCGACCACGTGCAGAGCACCGCGCTGCCGGATGGCGTCTTCAGGCGACCACCTTCGAAGAGCAGCTCGCTTTCGTCCGGCGTACCCGACGGCAGCCGCCAGCGATCGCCCTCCCCCTGGCCACGCTGCACCGTGCCAGCGTCGATCACATGGCCATGGTCGGCGGTGACCACCACCACCCGCCGCGCCCGACGTGCTTCGCCCAACAAGGGCCCAAGCAGCCGCAGATCGTCGATCGTCCAGCGCACCTGGATCTGGTTCGAGCCGCTCAGGTGGTCGTCGACGGCGTTGTAGACGACGGCCACCACCTGCTGCTGTGTCGAGGCGATCGCATCGCGAACCGTCGACGACAAGCCTTCGGCGTCCGAGAGATCGCCCTTGTGGAACAGCACCGGCCTGCTTCCGGCGCGCGACGCGCCGACGAGGGCAGGATGCGTCGCGAACGCGCTCTTCTCCTGCGCTGCTGCACCGACCACCAGGCGACCCGACAACAGGCTGCTCCGGCTCACTTCGGTAATCGTCGGTAAGGCGGCGATAGCGACCGCCAGTGTCATCGGCGCGCACGTGACCTGCTCGTCCCAGCCCCGGGTCTCAAGGTCCTCGAAAAGCTCCCGAAAGATGGGGTAACTCAGTCCGTCCGCTACCAGCAACAGCACCGGAGTTTGCTTTGCCAGCGGGGCGAGGAAGCGTTCGACGATCGCTTCCACCGGCATGCATGCGGGCTCTGCCCGGGGCTCGCGATTCCAGACCTGCAGGGCTTTGGCAAAGCTTTGATTGAAGGCCTCGGCTCTTGTGCGTGCCGCGTCGCGCAAGGCAACAAAGGCTGAAGAAAGGCCCGGCAGCTCGTCGCCGCCGAGCAGTTTGAAACGTGCCCAATCGACGAAGGCGCCTTGGTGGGCATAGCCTTGCGCGAGCTCGGCGAAGCCGCTTGCCTGACGCCCGCTCGAACCTTTGCTGTCTGGCCGCTCGGCCATCATCCATCGACACAGGCGAACGGCCATGTTCACGCGCAGCATGCGTGTGCTTGTCGGATCGGCATGGGCATGGCGTGTTACCGAATCGGCCGCGCCTTCGATGACCTGAAGTTGTGCCGTCGCCGGCCCGGCGATGAAGGCCTTGAGCGCATCCGCGAGTAGCGCAAGCCGCTGCTCCAGGCCGAGTGGAAGCACATCGCTCAGATGCGCGTAGGCATCAACATGCAGCTCGCGCAACAGCCACTCGGCGCGTTCGATCACCTCGTGACGCAAGGCCGGCGTCAAGGCCTTCAGGCACCTTGCCGCGTCGTTCGCCCACGCGCGCCCCTCGGCAATGCCGATGCGCTTGTCCCCCATGAAGCGCTCGAGACGAATCGCGGCGGCGGCAAGCTCATGCACGCCTTCGCCCTGAGCGGACAACAGCACGCCGCACACCAGTCCGAGCGGGACGGCATCCTGCGTGTTGCCAGCCATTACGCAACCCATGACCAGCGTGCCTACCGCTCCGGCCGAATCGCCAAACCAGGCGGCGATCGGCGCCTTGGCCTGAGCGGGCAGAGCTTCGAAATACCCGGCCGAGTCGGCGCCCAGAGACCAGTTCAAAAGCATTGCCGCATCCGGCTGCGCTGCCTGCAGAGTCAAACAGCGGCCAAGGACATGACGCCACGCCGTGTCCATATCGAGGAAACCGTTGGGCACGGGCGGGTATGCACCCATGCTGGAGCGCTCAACGAGCAGTTGCGCCATCCACCGGAAACGGCCGAGTCGCGCGTCGATCTCGCGCGCCTTGAAAAGCTGCTGCACCATGCCCCAGGCGTCGGGCTGAAAGACCTGCGCGCGGGCCAGTCGCGCGACGACGTCGCCGCCCAGATCGCGTGCGGACAGCGGCGTCAGCACGATGAGCCCGGCCCCGGCCTGCTCGTCGGCCCCCTCTTCCAGCGCGGACAGCGCTTCGCGGGCCATCAACGGACTTTCGCACCAGCGCAGCCGGAACGGCCGGCCCGACAGCTTGATGGCGTCCGGCCATACCGCCTTCGTCCTGGTCTGGATGGCGATGACTTTTGCATCGCTCGCACGCTCCAGCACCGCGAGCGCCTGCGCCTCGATCTGCGGCAAGGTCAGCGGTCCTGCTGGTCCGGTCACTCGCTGCTCCCCGGCCGTTCGAGCCGCCACGAAATCGACAGGCGCAGGTCGGTGTCCTTGTCGAGTTTGGCGTGCAGATCGTCGAGCAGGGCCCGCGCCTGCGTGCTTTCAAGGTCAGCCGCTGCGGATTCCTGCACGATCACCGCCGGCACGAACGGCGGCGGCGGCGGCGGCGGTGGAGGTGGAGGCGGTGGCTGTGGCGGCTGTGGTGGCTGCGGCGTCACGGTCAGCAAGCGCACGGCCTTGCCACGCTGCTCGTCGAGCGCCACCTTCAAGCCAATCGCATGCTCGTCGGCCGCCAGTGTCTCGCACACCTTGGCGACAATCGCCCGCGCCGCGGTTTGCCGCTCGTCGCTGAGCGTCTTCATCGCCTCGAAGATGTCCCACGCTCCGGTGCGCACCGCTTCATCCAGTTCACGTGCCTGGCCAGGGTCCGGCACATGGCGACCTCTGAGGTCTCGATCGTTGCACCGGCAACAGTCGTAACCACTGCCGCGCTTTCGGCATTCAACAGGCCGGCAAGCAAGGCCAGCGCGGAACGTGCCGTCTGCAGGCGATGGTTGTCGCCAGCGGCCGGGAACAAGGCGGACTTCTCGGTCAGCGTCTTGACCAGGCTGCCGATCGACTCCCGTGCTTCACGTGCCCTGGCCTGCATTTCTTCGGCCAGCCTGGCGACGTTGCCCGCGTTGCGCGATGTCGGGATGGTCAGGCCGAACAGCGCGGCGGCACGCTTGCAGGCGGTTTCCCAGTCGCCCGGGTCGGGCAGCGTCTGCTCACGCAGTTCCAGGTCGTCCGGCATCTGATCGATGCCCGGCGTGTAGGGGACCTTGCCGCGCACGAAGCTGCGGTTGGTCTGCCCGGCGAAGCTGAGGATGATCAGGTTCTGCGCTTCGCTCGGCAAGCCCATCGCCAGCGGCTGGTCCAGCCACCTGCGCAGATTACCCACCGTGATTGTGGCGCTCTCCTTGGCCTGCTCGCGGAGGAAGTGCGAGCGCCAGTGGTTGCCCAGCACAAAATGCGTCTCACCGGTCTTGCCCAACTGCACCGGGTCGGCGATCGAGCGAATCAGTTGCCGCAGCACGCGGTCGCCGACCGGCGCGCGCCCGTCGGCGGTCGCGATGGCACGCTCCAGTTCCGGCCACACTTTCTTTACGGCGGCCGGTTTCACTTCGGCATCGAAGACCGGATGCGCCGGGTACTGGTGTCTGAAGAGCTGGTCGAGCAGAGCTTCGAAGGCCGATTTGAGGTTCGCCCCCACCGGCGGCAGCGGCGTCAGCGTCTGGTCGAGCGAGCGAAACTGATCTTCGGGCGCCAGCGGATTCACCACCGCATCGCGCGAGTCGCCGGCAATGCCGTAGGCGACCTCGAGATACTGCCGAACGCGCTGCTGCAACTGGTCACGCTGGTTGCGCAGCAGGGCCTGCGCCGGTGCGCGATCGACCAGCGCCAGGTGGGCAGCCAGCTCGTTGAAGCGCTCCCCGGTCAGGATGTAGTCCAATACCACCAGGCGGCCCAGGTCATGCTGCGCCTTGGCGCTGAAGAAAGACGGCAACCACACCAGCGTCTGCGTGTCGTCGCCGCGATACTTCCCGAGACGAGCCAGGTCGTCTGCCGGGGTGAACGTCGAGTCGTCGAACGGGAAGTCGATGATCACCGTCCAGCTACCCGGGCGCCCACGCAGCTTGTCGTCCGACAGCTCGCGGACGTTCTCGAACAGCACTTCCACCTCGCGCCTGGTCCCGCGCCAGAGCACCGTGTAGGTGGCGAACAGGTCGTTGCTGTCGGTCACGCCGAGTTGCTCGAACAGCATCTCGCGTACGCGGCGCCGACGGTTGCCCGGGTTATCGCTGGAGGCCGCAGGCCCGCGCACGATGGGCTCGATGTCGACGCCGGTGACCTGGATCGAGATCAGCGAGTTGGTATCGTCGGTGACCTTGATTTCGCCGATGTCGGCCGCCCACTCCTTGCACTTGCGCAGCACGTCCTGGGTTTCCCGGCCGGGAATGGGCGAGCGGATCGTGCCGTGGTTCAGTGCGGCCAGACGCTGCGCCGTCAGGGCTTTCAAGGAATCGACTTCGGGAACGAGGGCGCTCAGCAGCAGCGTCTTGATCAGCCGCGCGTCGTTGCGCAGCACTCGGGCCCTGGCCGGGTCGGCGTCGCCGATACGAATGTTTTCCCAGGTCACGCCATGCTGCCGTTCCAGATGCGGCAAGAGCTTCTGTTTGTAGAGCCGCTTGGCGTTGTCGAAATGGATGCGCATCGCTTCCGAGAACGGCTCGTCGCCATCGGCGATCACATCGAACAGGTCGCCAACCGGGATGATCTGGCCCAGTTCCAGGTCATCGCGCCGATCGACCAGCAGTTGCAGCATCAGCTTCAAGGCCGTGCGCTCACGCTGCAAGGCCTCCGATACGGCAATCAGGGTCTGCACCAGTGCCGGGCTGAAGGGGTAGACCTTGCGGAACATCTCCTTGTCCGCGGTCTCGGTCAGCAAGGTATTCCAGACCTCGGGCCTGACTTTCTGGAATTCGTCGAAGGCATTGCCCAGAGTCTGCCGGGCCGCTTCGGACAAGGGTTTGAGCAGCCGCTTCTCGGCAATCGCCGGCAGGTTGCGGTCTTCGAGCGTAATGCGATGGAAGCGCGCCTCCCAGTGGCGCAGCACGTCGCTGAACTGCAGTTGCAGCGAGCCGGCGAGGTTCTCGCCGACCAGTTCGCGCAGATCGCGTTGCCGCGCGACAAAGCTGACCAGTGGAATCGGCCGATCGGCGTTGCCGGCTTCGACCAGCTTGACCAGCTTGGTGCCCTCGCTACTGACGAAGCTGACATCGGCCGCCCGGCTGGCCAGCCAGAGGATCAGTTCATCGAGGAACAGGATCACCGCATCGTAGCCAAGCGCCCTGGCATGGCGACTCATGATGCTGAGGCCGTCGTCGAGCGGCACGAAGGCTTCGCCGCGGCTCTCGGCAACGTCGGCAATGGCCGTGAAGTAGCAGCTGATCAGGTCGCCGACCAGGCGCACGCGGTCGTCGCCACTCGGTGGCTCGAGCATCGCGGCTTCGAAGCTCGTGGCATCCCAGCCGCCACTCAGCTCACCCCAGCCGCTGTCGCCGCCGTTGCCGGCGTCCGACCCTGCGTTCAGATCACGGAAGAAGGCCTCGTCACCGAGACGGCCACGCATGCGCAGCGCATCCTCGAACAGGCGCTCCGACAGATAAAAACCCGGAATGGGCGCGTCGGGATGCCGCTGGCGCACGAACTCGGCGTAGCCGCCGAGGATCGCCGACTCCATGCTGCGCGCGCCGATCATGTGATACGGCACGAGCAGGAACTTGCGAGTCTGCGTCCAGTCATTGTGCTGGGCGACGACGTTGGCCAGCTCGGGCAGCGAGCGGGCCAACACGTTGTTGTCGAGCAGCAGGTTGAGCACGGCCATGAAGTGGCTCTTGCCGGAGCCGAAGCTGCCATGCAGGTACGCCGCCTTGCTGCTGCCCCCCTGCACCGACTGCTTGATGAAGTTCAGCGCGTCATTGAAGCAGGCGTTGAGCTGCGGGGTCACGACGTAGTCGCGCAGCGTCGCTTCGGCATGTGCCACGCCCTCGGCCAGCTTCAGGACGAAGTCGCCCTGGTGCACCTGCTCCGGGATGGCGATCAGTTCTCTGATCAGGGGCATTTATTCTCTTTCTCCCAACGCGGCAGATCCGGAACCAGGCACGGGCCAGAGGCCGCCAAGCTTGGCGGAAGGCGACTTCGCAGGTGGCATCAAAGTGGAATTTCGCTCAGTGAATCGACGCGAAGGCCGGGAATCCAGTCGAAATCTCTGACGTTCCGTGTCGCCAAGTGCAGCCCGTGTTCGAGACAGGTCGCGGCGACCAGGGCATCGCCGAGCGTCATTTTCCGCTGCCGTCGCAGACTAATGGCGAGACTGACGGTTTGCGGCCCGATCTGATACTCGTCGAATGCACCCAACAAGGCTTGCAGCAACTTTTCCTCGTCGACACCAAGGCGATGATAGCCAAGCGTTTCGATACGCGTAACGACCGAAATTGCGGGCAGATTATTCAGTAGCCAGTCCTGTAGTGGATGACCCGGTCGTGCTACGGCGCGAATCAGGATATTGCTGTCAGCCAGCCACATGGCTCAGTCCTCGCGCCCCGGTTGTGTGGGCTCGGCGCGTTGCTCCCGCTGCCAGTCGGCGGCGTCGTCGATATGGGCAAACATTCCGGCCTGCGCAACGGCGTCCAGCGCCTGACGCATGGCTGCCTGACGCTCAGTGCGCTGGGTTTGCGGCGCGGGGGTCGGCGTTTCATCATCCAAAAGCAATATCATCCGCGCATGACGGCCGTAGAAGGCCTGGCAATCGGGAGGCAGCAAGATGCTGCCCTGGACCGAAATCGTGGTTTCAAGTTCTATGGCTTGCATTGAACAACTCCTTCTTCAATTTCGCCCGCGCCTGGCCGCCGTAGCCGCCGGCTTCCAGGCGCGCAGGTCATTAAGCGTGAATTGCAGCGCGCGCGCCTCGTCGGTGACGAAGGCGACGTAATAGTTGCCCATGCGTGCGCCGAAATCGGGATTCATGTCATTGTGCCATTGCGTGATCCAGGGTGTGAGTTCGAGCAGGCCGGCGAGCAAGGGCTGCAAGCGCTCACGACTCCAGCCTTCGTTTTCCTTCATGTCGATGAAGTACGTGGCCAGGGCCGTGGCCTGCTGCAGATGGTCCCAGCCGGCCCAGGCGATGAGCAGGCTGCCGTCGGCGCCACGTTCGCAGCCGGGGTAGCTGATCCAGCGCTCCTTGGGCACGTCCAGGCCGCCGCGCAGGCGCCAGAAGTCGGTCTTCAGGAAGTCCCTGCTCTGGTACTTGGGCGGCACCGGGATCTTGCCGACGCTGCGGATCAAATCTTCGCCTGCATCTTCGCGGCGCTGCAGGGCCCAGGTGTCTTCCCACTGGGCCCGCTTGCGCAGGCCGGTGTCGGTGTAACGCAGCACAGGTAGGAAGGGGACCGACTCGGCGGCGACGAGTCTGGCGACGAGCTGATTGACGTCGAAGTCGGCATGGCCGGCGTACAGCGCGGCGAGCTGCATGAACTCGGCATCGCGCCCGGCGGCGTCGGCGAGCCGGCTGGTGGACAGCAGCTGCGGAGTGGCGTCGCTGCCGCTGCCGTCCAGGCGCGGCCAATAGCGAGGAGACTCCAGGCGGGCCAGCAGCCAGTCGCGCAGCGCGGCCTGCTGCAGCGAATCCCACGCCGGCGTGTTCCAGCGGCGTTTGTACTCCGGGCGCTCGATCAGGCCGATGTTGCGGTCGTTCCCGATCAGGTCGATGCGCCGCTGTACGACCTGGCGGTAGCCCTCGGGCCAGCGGACCGGGATCTCGGTGACGGGTATCGAGCCGTGGCGCTCGAACCAGGTCGTGGTCTCGGTGCCGGCAGCGATGCGGCGGGCCAGCACGATTTCGAAGGCGCGCTCGCCGAGTGCCACCTCGGGCGGCGTCGGGTGCTCGTAGGCCGAGGCATCGCCGCCGGCCGGCAGCAGGCCGTAGAGCCGGTAGCAACGCCAGTCGAGTTCTTCCTGCGCGGCGACCATCTGGCGGCGAAGGCCTGCAGCACGGGCGCGGGCGGTGTCGAGACTCTCGCGGGTGTGCAGGGTCATGGCGCCTCAGACATTGTTCGGCAGTAACACGCCATTCAGTTCCCGATAAAGCGGAAACTGGCCGTCAAAACTGAGCAATTTCGCCTTGAAATGCAAGGCTGTCGCGATAATCAGCCGATCCTGCGGACCCTTGTGATGCTCTGGCAGTGCGACCGCTGCTGCGCCAATTCGGTGGGTGACTGGCAGAAAGCGAACAATTCCGGCCTGCTCCACTTGTTCGAGCCATTCGTCGAAACTCAAGTCGAGTACGATCATTCCTCGATTCCCCACTCGGCGGGAGAAGCGGAACACATGACATCGCCAAGCTCCCTGACCTTGCCGGCAAGTTGCGGCGGCGGCGCGCGGCGGCGAGACGGCCCGGCGGGTTCCTGGTCGGGGCAGGACGACGCGAGTAGCGCCGCCGGGCTGCTGGCGGCAAGTTCCTGGGCGAGGTGGTCGAGGGTTTGGGCGAGGTCCAGTGCACGCTGGTCGGTCAGCGGGAACTCGGCCACGTTGCTGGCATTGAACGCGTAGCGAGCCTCCCATGCCTCGTTCTGGACACCGCGGCCGATGCCGCTTCCTGCTTTGTCCTGGCAAACCTGCTTCAGCCAGAAACACGCCACCGACGAGTTGAGCAGCCCGAGCAGCCCCAGGTGCTCGTCCTCGCTAGCGCCGGTGGGCAGCTTGATGACCGGCGCTGTCCGGTTGAAGACCTTGCCGCCGCGGTCGAGAACGAAGTGGTTGTGGGTGGCGATTTCGGCGAAGGTGATGGTCAGCGGTGATCGGAGCTTGTTGACGTACAGTTCCTGATACTCGTACCAAGTCAGTCCGCGCTCGACCATCGGCGTACCGAAGCGCTTGCGTCTCGAAACCACACTGTAAGCGGGCCAGAAGTAGCGAGCGGTCCGCGGCAGGCTCTCAAGGTCAAGCAAGTTGAACTCATCGTCGTAGAGCCAGACCGCTGGCGTGAAGGCCGCTGACCAGTCACGAACCACGTCGCCGGTGACCATCGGGCGAACGTGTTCGATCCCCGCCCTCGCGATGTGCGTGGCGCCCTGTAGCAAGAAAAGTTCGTCCTCGCCGTTGACGGCAGTGATGCCGACCTCCCGGGCGATCGTGGCCAGCGCCGGACGATTCAACTCAAGCGATTCCTTGAGGCCCGCGGCACCGCCGCCTCCTATGCTCCACGGATGCTTCGCGAACATCGCCCGCTGTGTGTCCACCACGCTAACAAACTCACTCTCCGACCCCGCCCGATCGATTTGCGCGACGACCGCCGACCACACCAGCCCTTGTGCCGGATCATCCGGCGTGCTGGGCTCGCCCTTGATTCCCATCACCGTGCGCACGGCTTCGCCCACTGGCGCCCGGTGCCGGCCGAACAGGATGACTGTCGGCGTGCCGTGCCCCGGGATGTAGGCGCCCGAGGTGTCGACCACATGCGTTAAGTCCAGACGCGGCAGTACCTGCTCGATCAGCTTGCTGCCGAACTCGCGCTTCATGAATGAGTTGGTGGTGATCAGGCCGACGTAGCCGGCCGGCCGTGTATCGCGGCCAGTGACTGCCAATTCGAAGAAACGCTCGGTGAACGGCGCGCCCAGCGAATACTTCATATGGCAGCTGGCGTAGTGATTGCGATAGGTGGCGTTCAGCGCTGCGTCGCGCACGACGATGTACGGCGGGTTGCCGACCACCGCGTGGTATTGCCGGCCGAGAATCTCCTGCACTTCAGCCAGGTCTTCGCTGGCGTAGGCATGCGCCAGGCCGGTATCGGCAAAATGCTCGGCGCCCTGGAACATGTCGTCCGTGGCAGTCAGTCCAAAGCGCGTGCCGTGCAGCAGGCTGTCGCCGATGGCGACATGAATCCTGAAATCCGGCGCCGCGGCGATTCGCTGCACGTCGCTGGCCTGCAATGCGGCCAACAGCAGGCGGAAACGCGCGATGGCGACGGCGAACGGATTCAGGTCAACGCCGGCCACCGCATCCAGCGCTTTCTGGGCCACGTCGCGACGATTGCGGCCGGGCTCCTTGCTTGCCCATTCCTCGACCAGGCGATGGAAGCCGCCCAGCAGGAAGTGCCCCGAGCCGCAGGTGGGATCGATCATGCGCACCTGGCGATAGCCGAACTCGTTGATCGCCGGGGTGAGCGTCCGGTCGAGGATGAACTCCTCGACGAACTCGGGCGTCTGCAGCAGCGCATAACGCTTGCGCGCGGCCTCGCTCAGATCCTGGTACAGATCGCCAAGAAAGCGGGTGTTCCAGGTGGGATCGGTGAAGTCGCGAATCAGCGCCCCGGAATCGGCGGCAACCTCCTGCCAGAACTGCATCACCGCCATCGCCGCATCGCCGCTGATGCCGAGGCGAAAAACCGGGTTGTGGGCGCCGTCGAAGAAAGTGTGCAGGCCCGGCAAGGCGCCGGCCTCTTGGAAACACGCGATCAGATAGTCGCGATCGTTCTGGTGCGGATGTTCGCGAAAGTAGGCCTCATGCCGGTCGCGTGCCAGGGCCAGCCGGCCCGACTGCGGCGTGCCGCTGATCCACGGCCGCTCCACCAGCCCGTTGTCTTCGATGAAACGCAAAAACACGCAGCTCAGCAGCCAGTGCACACCGGCCTGGGTGATGACCTGCCCGGCCCAGGATTCGAAAGTCTCGGCCGTGCGCCCGGCGTCACGCGCCGCCTGCCACTCGGCCTGAAGCTGGATGCGCAACTCCGGCACTTCGCTGGCGGGGTTGAGCACGCGTTCGCGCAGGTCGTCTTCGAGGCGCTTGAGCAGGCGGGTCAGGTCAGCGAGCAGGATTTTGGCATCGATCATCGGAGGACTTCAATTCGTGCGCAATTTCTGCGTTCAAGCCGCGGCGGCGGCGGCGGGTGCGCGATGCAGGTTCCTGGCCCAGGCGACGGGAACATTCGCCCACTGGCTGGAAGTGATGACCGGTACGGGGACATCGTCGATGGTCGGCAGGCCGGTGGCCGCCATCGGCAGCAGCATCCACAGGCTGGCGAGCTTGCCCGGCCGGCCGACTTCGTCGCGCAGGTCGTCGATCAGCGACATCAGGCCGTAGCGGGCAATCAGGCCCGAGTTGACCAGCAGCACCGGCGCCGTCGCTTCGAGGAGCGCCTGCTTCACCTGCGGCAATGCCTTGTGCACCAGGCGCATCAGGCGGCTCCAGTCGCTGCTGTTGGGGGCGGGGGTGGCGGCGTCGGCCATCAGCACGACATTCCAGTTGACCTTCAAGGCTGCGGCCTGCTCGCGCAGGGCCTTGAGCATGAGGGTCTCGAAGCTCACCCGCTGACGGCCGAAACGGCGCAGCAATTCGGTTTCGACAGGGTGCGCCAGCCGCGGCTCGACGGTGAGCACGAGAAAACCACCCGCCTTTTGCGCATGGGCGAGGCGTTCTTCCAGCTTCTCTGCCTCGATGGCAGCGGCGGAGGTCTCGTTGGCGCCAGTATCCGCTGCCGGCAAGCCGCGCTCCATGGCCGTGGTGGCGCGGGAGTATTGCGTGGTGCTGCCCGCCGACGGGCCGAGACCTTGCGTCGAGGGCAGGTAGCCCGGACCGGCCGGGGCGTCGTCGCTCCACACCAGCAGCGCGCCGACGTCGGCCAGCAGCGTGTCGAGGAGTGGGCGGCGCGGCAGCGGCTGTGCTTCCGGGTAACGGCCGGCGACGCGATCCTGCACGTCCTTCGGCTTGAGAAAACGCACCCCCATCAGCGCACCGAGCGACTGGCGCAAGGCCAGAGAAGCGGCCATGCCGCGCGGATAGATTTCCTGCCGGCTGGACAGCGCCGCGCGCAGCGCTGCGGCGGTGGCCAGGCGCAACAGGCGCTGCGCGGAAAGCGCCGGATTGGCCTCCGGCGCGGGCACCGACTGCAGGGTTTCGAGGGCTCGCTGCGGCGTCAGCAAGGGTTCGGCTTGCGAACAGGCGTCTGCCGACGCGCCGAGCCGGCGGGCGTATTCGGCGATCTGTGCGGAAATTGCGATCAGCGGCAGGGGGCGGTGCTCGAATTCCTGAAAACGCAGGCGCTCCAGGTGGGCTTCGGCTTCGCAGCAGGCGCGAACGACGGCGGTCGCCAGGCGCATCCGCTCGGCGTCGTCCTGCGAGGCGCAGCCGCGCATGGCGAGCAGCGCCGACGCCAGCTCGGGTACCGTCATCACCCCGCCCTGGGTGGAAAGCAGGCTTTCGAAGTGGTTGCGCAGTTCGGTGAGCTGCGGCGTTTTCAGCCAGCGCTCGCGGGCTTTCAGCAAGGCGGCGGAAAGCTCGTTGCGGTCGATAGCCAGCGCTTTGGCGGCAACGCCCAGCGGCGTCCACAGGGGCGCTGGCGTGCATGGGGTCGAAGCTTCGGCCTCTTCCAGCCCGAGGTAGATGGCCAGTGCGGCTTCTTCGACACGATCGTCGCCGGCCGGGCGGCGTGGCAGCAACTGCGCGGCCAGCTCGTTGACGCTGATGGCGCCGGCCGCGGCCGTATCGTCGTCGACCTCGTGCAGCGTTGGGCGGCCTTGCACGAGGTCCGGCCGGATGGCCGCCAGGGCTTTGGCCTTGAGGCGGATTTCCTTGCGGATGCGATCGCCGACGCCGCGCAGATAGCGGAAGCGGACGCGATCGACGGCCAGCAACTCGCGCGCATTGTGGATGGCCATCGCTTCGAGCACGTTCTGCGCTTCGACGCTATAGCCCAGTTCGGCCATGTTGGTGCTGGCGGTGGCCAGGCGCGCGACGGCGTCGAAGAGGTCAGCCGACTGCTGGCTTGCCGACGCGCCCGCCTCGAAAATGTGGCGCCAGTCGCGCAGCATCGCTTCGGCGTTGTCGAAGCGCTTCTGCGGATTGCGGTTCAGCGCCTTGGCGAAGAAGGTGGTGAAAGCGTCGCGCAACAAGGGGTCGAAACGCTCGCTGGCCAGCGTCGCTTCGCAATCGAGCATCGACGGCTGTGTCTTGCCATCGCCCCAGCGCGGCAGCACACCGGTGAGCATTTCGTGCAGGGTGACGGCGAGCGCAAAGCGCTCCGCCTGCAGGTCCCAGCGCGCCGGTTTGCGCAGCGAGAGGAAGGGGTCGAGGTAGGGGTGGGTGCCGGCGGCGATGTTCTCGGCCGAGCTGCTGGTAAGCGAGAAATCGAACAGCACCAGTTGCAGCTTGCCGCGGGAGCCGGCCTGCGACATGCCGATGTTGTCGGGCTTGATGTCGCGGTGGGGGACGCCTTGCTGGTCGAGGTAGTCGACCGCCTGAATCAGCTGTTCACCGAAACGTTGCAGCAGGTCGAGCGACGGGCGGGCTTCTTCGCGGATGCCGAATGCCAAGGTCTTTTCGCCGGCCTGGTGCATCAGCAGTGCCGTCCGACCATTGACGGTAAGCGTGCGCTGCCACTCGACGATGTTCGGATGACGAAGCTTGGCGAGCGCTTCGCCCTCGGCGCCGAGACGGTCATTGAGGCTGGCATCGAGGGCGACCTTGAGGATCAGCTCTTCGCTTCTGGCGTCCTCGCGGACCAGCAGCACGTCGGCCGACGAGCCCCGGCCCATTTTGCGGATAACCGTGAAGCCGCCTTCGATGCGCTCCTCGGGTTTGGCATCGGCCGGATCGACGGTGGCCTCGGGCTCCGGGGTGGTCAGTTCATCGACGACCTTGTCGAGGTCCTGCAGGAATTCGTCGATGCTGCCGTAGCGGCCCATCACGTCGGGATGGGTGCTGTACTGGATGAGGTCCTGCAGCTGCTTGCCGCAACCGTCGAGCACGTCCGACAGGCGCAGGCCCTGGCCGATGCGCAACTTTTCGGCGAGATCGAGCACCGAGCTGGCCGGCGGCCGGCCGGAGAAGACGTGATAGCTGATCGCACCGAGGCTGAAGACGTCCAGGCTGGGGCCGTGCTGCGCCTCGGACTGCGAGGTTTCAGGAGCCAGATAGACCAGGCCGGGGTCCTCGACATACTCCTCGACGTGCATGGTGCCGCCGACGGTGCGCCGCGCCGGATCGACGCTGTCGGTGCCTTGCGTGCCCTCGCGTGTGCCCGTCTGCCAGTTCATGATGCGCGGCCGTGGCGTTGCGCCGGCGACATCCTGAACCAGGATGCTCTGCGGGCACAGGGCGCGGTGGTAGAGGCGCTTCTGGTGGGCATGCTTGAGTGTCTCGGCCAGGTCACGGACGATCTGCAGGCGCTGGTCTACGTTGAGTTGTTGGCCTCGCTGTTGCCCCCCTTCGCGCAGCAGGAAGTCGAGCCGGATTGCCTTGGGGTCGTGATCGAAGATGAGCGCCGGGCCGAGTTCAGTGTCCTGGTAGTCCTTGACCTTGACGATGCCCGGGTGATCGATGCCTTCGAGAATCTGGAACTCGCGCTGCGCCTGGCGAACCAGCGACTTGCGCGCATCGGCGGTGGCGGCGGCGGCGACCGTGTAGATGCGAATACGCCGGCGCACGGCCTCCATCGCGGTGTGCGTGCCTTCCCAGTCCTGGTAGGCGCCTCCTTCCGACAACAGCGCGCCGAGCTGGTAATCGGCCACCTTGCGATGCTTGTTCGAAGGCCTGATGCCGGCCTCTGCCATGGCCCGGGCGAGCACCCGGGCGTGTTGATGATCAACGCGGCCGAGCTGCATCGCGCGGGCACTGGCGGTTCCGTTTTGTAGCGCGTCGATGATCCCGGTATCGGACTCGCTGTCCGGCTGACCGCGGAGATAGGTGCCCGAGCGGGCCGTGCCACCGAGTTTGCAGTCAAGGCTGGTAGCCGACAGGAAGATCAGCGGCTCGACGAAGGGCAAGCGCAGCTTCGCCTTGAATACCGATGACTGCCGCCGCAACAGGCTGGCCAGTCGCTTCGCCTTGCGGTTGGCGAGGATCAGCGGGTTGTCGCAGGCCCGTTCACGACCGTCGGTGACCCACAGCCAGGTGTGCGCGTCGCCCGTGACGACGCCGGGCCGGCTCTTGATCTCGATGAGGAAGAGACCCGCCGGGGTGAGGATCAGCGCGTCAACCTCGTTGACCTTGCCCTCCTCGTCAATGAATTCAAAGTTGGTCCAGGCGTGCCAGGGTTCGCGATCGGGTAGCTGCTTGCGCAGCCAGTCCAGTGCCTCGCGCTCCCAGGCGAACTGCGACTGGGCGACGGCCTGCCAGCGACTGATGCTCATGGGCATTCAGGTCACCCTCGCAGTCGGGGCGGGTTGTCGTTTTGCCGAGGCTCGTCCGGAACGATTTCCAGCAAATCACCGAGCCCGCAGCCGAGGGCCGTGCAGATTCGCTCCAGCGCGGCGAGATCGACCCGGGTCGCCCGATCGCGCGTCAAGGCGGCCACCGTGCTGCGATTGACGTGCGCCAGCCGCGCCAACTCGGTCGTTTTCAGCTGGTCGCGGCGCATCAGTTCGACGAGGTGGCAACGGACCATGAAATCTCGATTTATGGCGGGGTGCTGCGCAGAGTAGCACAGCAACCCTCAACAGCGACACCTCGCGGCCGTTCGACAAGCCGAAGTCCGGGCGCATCGCCGTCAAGGTGATCAACCACCTGGGGGACGAGGTGATGAAGCTAGTGAAGGTTTGATGTTTGCTGCCGGATGATGGCTCCAGGCATATCTAACAATGTCTATATATGTCTATCTTGTTTTAGATAGAATCATATAGAACTTGCTAGAGGTGCCTATGCACCCGATCAAAAACCCCTCTTCCCCTGCCCCTTCTCCCGCAAGGGAGAAGGGAGTTTCGTGAGTCACTTGCGCGACTTTCACATTAACGGTCATGACACGTGGAGACACCCCAAATCATGAAAGTCATGACCGTTTCCCTCTTCCCCCTGCCCCTTCTCCCGCAAGGGAGAAGGGAGTTTCGTGAGTCGCTTGCGCGACTTTCACATTAACGCCATCAACTTGCGTGAACATTGAAAC